>DATIWF010000126.1:0-21523 GCA_035519535.1 Vicinamibacterales bacterium
ATCACCCAGAACTGATTCTTCACGCTCATCCAGCCGGCGGTGAGCGTGGTCGTCGCGAGGAACATCAGCGGCCCGAGTGTCGCCCAGATGTACTTGGTCTTGCCCTTGTTGACGAGAATCGTCGTGCCGACGGCGAGCGCCACCGAGGCCAGCAGCTGATTGGCGACGCCGAACATCGGCCAGATCGTGCTGATGCTGCCCGTCCAGATGAAGTACCCCCACGCCAGGACGATGAGGGTGGTCGTGACGGCCGCGCCGGGGATCCAGTTCGGCCGGGCCAGCGGCGGAAACGCCCGGCCCAGGAACTCGCCGACGAGGAACCTGCCGACCCGCGTGCCGGCATCGATCACCGTCAAGATGAAGAGCGCCTCGAACATGATGGCGAAGTGGTACCAGTAGTCCATCAGCCCGCTCATGCCCGGCAGCCGGCTCAGGACCTGCGCCATGCCGATCGCGAGCGAGACGGCGCCATCGGCGCGGCCGGCCACGTGCTCGCGGACCTGCGCCTCGAGATTCGGCAGATCCACCATGTGCTGGTCGAGCGTCGCGTAGACGGCCGGGGGCGTGTTGATCGCGAAGTAGTCGCCTTGGTTGAGCGTGCAGACCGCGACGAGCGCCATGATGCCGACGAGGCCCTCCATCAGCATCGCGCCGTAGCCAATCGGCCGGATGTCGCAGTCCTTGTCGATCATCTTGGGCGTCGTGCCCGTGGCGATGAGGGAGTGGAACCCGGAGATCGCGCCGCACGCGATCGTGATGAAGGCGAACGGAAACAGCGGCCCGGGCACGATCGGCCCGCCGCCGCCGACGTACTGCGTCACCGCCGGCATGTGCAGCACGGGGTTGACGATGATGACGCCGACGACCAGGAAGAGAATCATCCCGATCTTCATGAACGCGCTGAGGTAGTCGCGCGGCGTGAGGAGCAGCCACACCGGCAGCACCGACGCGAGGAATCCGTAGATCCCGAGCGCGATGACCAGCTGGTGCTTCGTGAGCGTCAGCATGGGCGCCCACGACGAAGCCGCGATCGGCCGGCCGACGACCACGGCGATCGTGAGACCGATGATGCCGATCACTGTCGCCTCGCCGACCTTGCCCGGCCGGATCTTGTACATGTAGAGGCTCATCAGCAGCGCCAGCGGGATCGTGGCGGCGATGGTGAACAAGCCCCAGGGGCTGCTGTTGAGCGCATTGACGAAGGGCACGCCGACGCCGGCGAGCGCAATGACGATGATGAAGAGGATCGCGATCGCCGCAATCAAGCCGGCGAGCGGGCTGATCTCCATCCGCGCGATCGTGGCGAGCGACGCCCCTTTCCGGCGCACCGATCCCCAGAGTGAGATCATGTCGTGCACCGCGCCGGCGAGGCACACGCCCGCGACGAGCCAGAGCAGACCCGGCGCGAAGCCGAACTGGGCCGCCAGCACCGGCCCGATGAGCGGCCCCGGGCCCGCAATCGCCGCGAAATGGTGGCCGAAGAGCACCCACCGCGACGTGACGTGGTAGTTGTGGCCGTCGGCCTGCGTGTGCGCCGGCGTGACGTGCCGGTTGTCGAGCGCCATCACCTTGGCGGCCAGGAAGGCGCTGTAGTACCGATACGCCAGGATCAGAATCGCCAGGGCCGGCAGAACGATGTACGCCGCACGCATGCGGGGATTCTACGTCATCATCAGGGGACGGGCGTCATGGAAGGCCCCGAGTGCCAGCCGGTGACGGCTACAACTCTCCCTCGGCCGCCGCCAGGGCAAGGTCCTGGTCCGACGCTTCCTTGAACTCGCCTTCCCACTTCGACACGACGACCGTCGCCAGACAATTGCCGATCACGTTCGTCATCGTCCGCGCCATGTCCATGATGGCGTCCACGCCAAGGATCGTCGTCACGCCCTCGAGCGGCAGGCCGTAGCTCGCGAGCGTCCCCGCCAGGATGACGAGCGACGCCCGCGGCACGCCGGCGACGCCCTTGCTCGTCAGCATCAGCGTCAGCATCATCGTCACCTGCTGACTGATGGAGAGCTGCACACCGGCAGCCTGCGCGACGAAGACCGACGCCAGCGATAGGTACAGCGTCGTGCCGTCGAGGTTGAACGTGTAGCCCAGCGGCAGCACGAACGAGACGATGCGCCGCGGGCAACCCAGCCGCTCCATGGCTTCCATCGCGCGCGGCAGCGCCGCTTCACTCGAAGTCGTCGAGAAGGCGATCACGGCGGGCTCGCGCACGGCCAGGACGAACTTGCGCACCGGAATCTTGAACAGCAACATCACCGGGATGAGCACGGCCAGGTAGAACACCGCGAGCGCGATGTAGAGCGTGCCGATCAGCCGGCCGAGACCGAAGAGCGTGCTGAGGCCGCCCGTCCCGACCGTGACGACAATCGCGGCGGCGACGCCCACCGGCGCGTAGTGCATGATGATGCTCGTCACCTTGAACATCGTCTCCGCTACGCTCTCGCACCACTGGACGACGGGACGGCCCTTTTCGCCAATCGCCCCGAGCGCCACGGCGAAGATCATGCTGAAGACGACGATCTGCAGGACGTCGCCTTTCGCCATCGCGTCGATGATCGAGGTCGGAAAGACGTGGACGAGGACCTGGTCCCAGGTCTGCGCGCTGGCCGAGACGTCCGATTTGGCCGCCGAGAGCGCGACGCCCACGCCCGGCTTGAGAAGGTTCACGGCCAGGAGCCCGATCAGGAGCGCGACCGTCGTGACGATTTCGAAGTAGATGATCGCGCGCAGGCCCATGCGGCCGACGGCCTTGAAGTGCCCGGCGCCGGCGATCCCCGCCACCAGCGTCGCGAAGATCAGCGGCGCGATGATCATCTTGATCAGGTTCAGGAAGATCTGGCTGAACGGCTTGAAGTAACTCACCGCAGCGGGATGCGACCCGTGCAGGTACAGACCGACCGCCACCCCGATGGCCAGGCCAAGAAAGATCTGCTGGGTCAGTGTCAGGCCTCGACGGCCCGGCGTGCGTGCAGTCGTCCGCATGATTGTGCCCGGATGATATCGAGTGGCCGGCTGGAGCGGCAATTCCTTTCAGATAGGTCACCCGGGCCAGGAACTTGTCGCGAAGGACCCGGATCCCCTACCCTGTTCACGTCACGACACCGGTCCTGGAGGACCTGCGATGTCCCGATTGCCTGTCGCTCGAATTCCGGTGGTCGTTGCCTCTGCAGTGACGCTCGCGGTCGCCCTCGTCGGCGCGCAGCAGCCCCAGGGCGGCGGGCAGCGGGGCGCACAGGCGCCCGCGACGCAGGGGCCGTTCGCGCCCGAGAAATACAAGAACATCCAGGTCCTGACGAAGGTGCCGGCTGACCAGCTCGACCTCGCGATGCGATACGTGTCGGCGGCCACGGGCCTGCAGTGCATCTCCTGTCACGTGCAGGATCAGGCCACCGGCGAGTGGGCGTATGAAAAGGACGACAAGCGCGGCAAGCAGACGGCGCGCGAGATGATGAAGATGGTCGACGCCATCAACGCCGGCAACTTCGGGATCACGGCGAACTGCGGGACCTGCCATCAGGGGCGCAATCAGCCGGCGGGTTTGCAGATCGCCCAGCCGCTGACGCCCGAGCAGCTCGCCGCGATGGCGCAACAGCAGGCCGGTCGGCAGGGGCCACCGGCAGGTGGCGCCCCGGCCGGCGCCCCAGGTGGCGGCGGGCGCGGTCAGCAGGGCCCGCCCCCGCCGGCCGTAGACGACGTGCTGAACAAGTACATCGATGCGCTCGGCGGACGGGCGGCGCTCGAGAAGCTGCAGTCGCGCGTGATGTCGGGCACGCTCACCCAGCGCACCGGGCAGTCCGTGGCGTTCACGATCGAGCAGAAAGGCGACAAGTACCGCGAGACGGCGCAGACGCAGCCGGCGCCGATGACGCGCGGCTTCGACGGCACGAGCGGCTGGGTGCAGGCCGGCGATCACGCGCAGGACGTCACGGGCTTCCCGCTCCAGCAGGCGCTGCGCGAAAGCGACCTCGTGCTCGCGCTGCACCTCAAGGACAAGTACCCGCAGCTCCAGTCGGGCCGGCCGGCGCGCCTCGACGGCAAGGACGTCAGCCTGCTGCGCGGCACGGCCAACGGCGTGACCGAGACGTTCTACTTCGACGCGGCCACCGGTCTGCTCGTGCGGCGCACGATTTCGACGGTGACTCCGCTCGGCCGGCTGCCCGAACAGATCGACTACGCGGACTACCGCGACGTCGCCGGCGTGAAGACACCTTTCGAGGTCAAGCGCTCGACCTGGAGCACGATCGACATCTACAAGATCGTCGACGTCAAACCCAACGCGCAAATCGACGACGCGCGGTTCGCGCGGCCGAAGGGGTAGCGGGCGCGGGCCGCGGCGGAGCAGGTCGTCACCGCACTGGCACCTTGCACTCGCACCTTGCACTCGCACCGAGCACCTAGCACCCAGCATTCCCGGACCGGTGTCTAACTGATCACCACGAAGGGCCCTTCCTGACGTCTCGCAACGTCCAGGGGCGGCGCGCGCGTGCGCTCGCCGCCGGGAGGGCCACATGCCGCTCTTCGATCACTCGTCTGCGCCGGCGCGGCCGAACCGCAGGCCGCTCGGCACCGTGTCGCTGTCGATCCTGCTCCACCTCACCGCGCTGGCAGGCGTGATCGGACTGCAATTCACATCCATCGGCAACGGACCGCAGGTCGTCTCACGACTGCGCGCGTTCGTCGTCGATCCGCCGCTGCCGAAAGCGCCCCCGCTCGAACCGCGGCCGGCGCCGACTGCGCCGCAGGTCGCCGTCAACCAGAGCGCCGCACCGCTCCAGGCGCCCCTCGCCATCGAGCCCGAGCCGCCGACGCTCTCGGTCCCGACGGCCGCGGGTGTGCCGGGCCTATTCCCGCCGGGCCACCCTGCCCTTACGGGCCCACCCGAGCGAGCGTCGCCCGAACCGGCCACGACACCCGCGCCCCTGCCACCACAGCGCGTCGGCGGCGACATCCGTCCGCCCGCGCGCATCACATATGTCCCACCCGCGTACCCGGACATCGCGCGGATAGCACATGTGGAGGGCCAGGTCGTGCTCGAGGCGACGATCGACGAATGGGGCGTCGTCCAGAACATCGTCGTTCGCAAGTCCATCCCGCTGCTCGACCGCGCGGCGATCGACGCCGTGTCGAGATGGCGCTACGCGCCGACGCGCCTCAACGGCCAGCCGGTCGCGATCATTATGATGGTGACGGTCACCTTCAAGCTGCAGAACTGATCGGCGTTCCTGGGAGGCCCGCCTACGTTCTGAGTGTGACCGGGAGTCGCGTTTCGACCGTGCCGAAGGCCCGCGCGGCCGCGCCGATCGCGGGCGCCACGCAGATGATCGGTGTTTCGCCGGCGCCGGCCGACGGCAGATCGCGGCGATCGAGGAGGATCACGTCGATCGGCGGCACATCCTTGAAGCGCGGCACGCGGTACTGGGCCATCGTCCCGTTGAGCATCTGGCCGTCGGCGAACTCGATGGCTTCGAACAGCGCCCCGCCGAGTCCCTGGACGACCGCGCCCTCGGTCTGATTGCGGAGCCCGTCGGGATTGACGATGGCGCCGCACTCGAACACGACGACGAGCCGTTCGATCTTGAAGCCATCGGCGGTCTTCGAGAGCTCGGCGGTCGTCGCGATGTATCCGCCCTTCTCGACGCCGCAGGCGATGCCGAGCGCGCGTCCGGGGGCCGACGGTTTCGGCCAGCCCGACTTCTCCGCCGCGGCCGTGAGCACGGCGCGCAAGCGAGGGTCGTCGATGTGCTTCAGGCGGAACTCCACGGCGTCGGCGCCGATGGCCCGGGCGACCGCGTCCATGTGCATTTCCCGCACGTAATTGTTCGCGGTCGCGGCAAGGCCCCGGTACGAGCCCTGCCGGAACGGCGAGTCCGACGCATGAAATGCGACGCGCTGATTCGGCACGACGTATGGGGTCTGGATCGCGGCGTTGCCGGAGTTGTAGTTGTCGAACTCCCACGACGTGAGCCTGCCGCTCGCGTCGACGGCCGCGCGCACGTCGATCACGCCCGCGGGCCGCAGGTAGCCGAACATGAACTCCTCGGCGCGCGTGTAGACGATCTTCACCGGCCGCCCGGCCGCCTTCGCCAGCCGCGCCGCCTCGATCGCGTGCTCGCCCGTGTGCTTCCCGCCGTAGGCCGACCCCATGTCCGGCACGATCACGCGCACGTGGTCCTCGGCGAGATGAAACGCGTCAGCGACTTCGGTGCGCACGCCGAACGGCCGCTGCGTGCCGCACCACACCGTGACGTTGCCGTCCGCCCACTCGGCGACCGCCGATCGGGGTTCGAGGGGCACGTGGGCGATGTACGGAATGTGATAGCTGGCCTCGAGCACGTGCGCGGCCGAGCTCCGCGCAGCGGCCACGTCGCCGACGACGCGCCCGCCGCCTCCGCGCCCGCCGCTGGACGCACTCGTCTGCTTCAGATGGTCGTAGATCGTCGCGGACGTGGGCTGTCCGGCCAGACGATCCCACTCGACGACGACCGCGGCCGCGGCCGCTCTGGCCGCGCGCTCGTGCGGCGCGACCACGCCGATGAACGCGCCGTCGCGGACAACCGTGACACCGTCGAGCGCGCGCGCCTTGCTGTCGTCCACGCTTCTGGGCGTGGCGCCCACGGCGATCGGCCGGACCATCTTGCCGACCTGCATGTTCGGCCGCACGATGTCCGGCGAGTACGCGTGCTGGCCGGTGACGAACGCGCGCCCGTCCACCTTGCGCGCCGGCGTGCCGCGCAGCGTCCACGCGTCCCGCGGCATCTCGACCGGGCTCGCGGCCACTGCACCGGCAAGCGCCTTCCCTGCGGTGAGCTCCCCGTACGTCGCCGAGCGACCATTGGCGGCCGTCACCTTGCCGTCCGCGCTCTTCAGCGTGGTCCGATCGACGTTCCACGCTGCCGCCGCGAGATCGATCAGGATCTCGCGGGCCGTCGCCGCCACTTTCGCCAGCTGCGGCGCCATCGTCGGCGTCGTACGCGACCCGAACGTGCCCTGGTCGAAGGGCGTGAGTGCGGTGTCGGCCATCACGAGCGAAATCGACGACAGGCGCACGCGCAGCTCGTCGCCCACGGTTTGCGCGAGCGACGTGCGGATGTTCTGACCGATTTCGACCTTGCCCGTGTAGACGGTGACGTGGCCCGTCCCGTCGATATGGATCCAGGACGCGAGGTCCCCGGGCGCGGAGCCGCCGGCACGACTCTGGCCGGACTCCTGTGCCGCCGCCTCGGGCAGCGTCGCGACGACGAGCAAGCCGCCGCCCATCGCGGTGAGCGCGCGCAGGAAATCGCGCCGCTCGAACTCGAAGCGATACGAGCGCCCCTCGCGGAGCTCGTAGCGCTCGGGCTCGAGCCCGACGCGATCGTCGCGCGACTCACTCATGGCCCGGGCCCCGCGACGCGTGCGACATCTGCGCCGCCGCGGCTTTCACCGCCTGCACGATCCTGGGAAATGTCCCGCACCGGCAGACATTGCGATCCATCAGCCGGGCGATCTCCGCCTCGGTCGGGTTGGGATTGGTGCGCAGCAGGCTGATGGCCGCCATGACCATGCCGGGCGTGCAGTACCCGCACTGGAACGCCTCGGCGTCGAGAAAGGCCTGCTGGACCGGATGCAGCCGATCCGGCGCGCCGATGGCCTCAATCGTGGTGATGGACTTGCCCGACAGCGCGCCGAGCCGGGCCACGCAGGACCGCGTGGCCTGGTCGTCGATGAGCACGGTGCAGGCGCCGCAGAACCCCTCGCCGCACCCGAACTTGCTGCCCGTGAGCCCGAGCTCATAGCGAAGGACGGAGAGCAGGCTGTCGCCCGCCTCCCCGTCCACCTCGTGCGTGCGCCCGTTGATCCGGAGCACGAACCGGGCCATGGCCCGATTCTACTCCCGGCGCCGGCGTCTACAGCACTTTCTGCTTCTTCATCTCCGCGACGGTCTTGTCGATGAGCGAATTGATCAGGTTCTCCATCGAGCTCGGATTCGTCGTCTCACTCTGGCTCGCCCAGAGCAGCTTGTCGTCGGTGAGCGAGTAGACGTGGGTCTCGAGCGTGATGATCGTGTCCGTGGCGATGTAGCCGGGGTCGTAGACCGCGCCCCAGCCGTACCCCCAGTATCCCCAGGCGGACCCGTACGGCGCCGGCCCCCACCAGGTCGTGCCGGGCACGTAGGTCGTCTGCGTGTCCTTGCCCAGGTACCGCACGACCACCGCGCCGTCGAAGCCCGCGCCCATGACCTTGGCCTTCGCCCGGTTGACGTCGCGCGTCTCGTCCTCGGTGAGCACCTCGTAGGACGCCGTCGAGTTCGGAATCCGCGTGACCAGGTGCGACTCCGCGCTGCGCCGCATGGCCATGTTCTTCGTCTGGACCGCGACGATGATCTTCTTGAATCGCGTCGTCCCGGCAGCCGGGTCCTTCCAGACCGCGGTCAGCTTCGTCGTCGCGCCGCACGCGACGGCCAGCCCGACGACGGCGGTCAGGATCAATAAGGTTGCCTTCGACAACTTCATTCTGCCTCCAGGGTGAGCCGACAACTCGCGGCTAGAAAACGAGCTTCCAGCGTACTGCAAAAAAGGTCCGTGTCCTCGACCCGACCGCGAACGGATCGACGAACTGCAGGTCCGCGGTGATCAGACTCCAGCGGGCCGCGGCGAAGTTGTAGTAGAACTCGCCGCCCTGCTCGTCGCGCAGGCGCACGGGCTCGACCGACGTGCGGAAGTCGTTGCTGACGCCGGTGAAGAAGTACCCGATGCCGAATGTGTCGTTCGGCCGGCCCTTCAGGAGCGTGTGCCCCCCAAATCCGAAGATGAAGTACGGCTGGATCAGGCTGGGGTTGCCGTCCGAGACGCCGATGGTCCCGAACGCGCCGAGATTTTGCGCCGCATCCTGCGGATCGGCCACGAGCGTCTGATCGAACGTGAAGTTGAGCGTCCAGGCGCCCTGTTTGGTCAGGGCGGGGTTGTTGAACGGCGGGAGCAGGATCCAGGGGTTCTGATCGAGGTTGGTGCCGACCGTGGAGCTGAATTCGCCGCCGAACGAGTAATGGCCCGGCAGCGAGAACGGCTTGATGGGCAGGGTGACGTTCCACAGCACGGTGGCGCCGTTCTTGAAGAAGCCTTGGTCGGTCGACTCGATCAGCCCGGCATTGGCGGCAACCTCCGACCCTCGCATGACGGTGAAGATGACGCCCTCCGCGACGGGCGGCACCGTCTTGAGCGAAAGCGGCGGGGCGACGAACGCGAGGTTCATGAACTTGTCGAGACCTTCACCGCCCGCGTATTGACGGCCGTTGTAGAGCTCGAGCGTGTTGAAGCGGCCCATCGACACGACGACATGCGGATTCAGGACCTGCGTGAACGACAGGCCGGTCAGCCGGACCTTCGTGTCCTCCGCGGCCGGGAAGATCAAGGCCGCGTTGGTCGGAATCAGCGTGCCGCCGGCGAGCAGGGGCACGTCGCCGAAACGCACCTCCAGATGGGCGTGCACCGACAGCCCCTTCCACGCCACGCGGCTGAGATCGCTCGTATCGCGCACGTCGAACTTGCCGCCGTAGTAGTACTTCGTCACGACGTCGTTGGTGAGGCTGCTCGTGGTGGGCGCCCAGTCGAAGAACTGGATGAAGCTGACGCCGAGCGTCGTGCCGTTCTGCTCCATCTTGGTTCGCGCGCCGCCCCAGTCGCCGAACAGATTCGATTGATTGGCGAAGTCCTTGAGGCTGCCCGACGGCTGCGCGATCTGCGTCCCGGAGGGCGTCTGCGGCGGTGACGCGGGAACGTCGAACGACTGAGCGCCAGCAGAGGTGATCGCTGCGAGGACGAGTGTGAGAGCGACGAGAACGTGTGAAGCGAATCGGCGAACGGCGGAGGAATCGATCCAGTCGATCGGACAGGTCATTCAATGCGCCCTTTCCGGGGAGGCTGGGATCCAAGCCTGACGTGCCCCATGGCAGGAGTCAAGGACGCAATGGACGACCCTGGCCCATAATGTTCGCCGTGGGCCGTCACGTCGTCGCCGCGCTGTGCGTCCTCTGGCTGACCGCCGGATCCGCTGAAGCGGGCCACGGTAAGGTGGACAAGGTCACCAAGTCGAACGGCGACGTGGTGATCTGCGAAGTCATCAGCCTGCTTCGGGGCATCCTGACGGCCAAGACCGATGGGATGGGCACGGTCTCCGTCGAATGGAACAAGGTTGTCGGCATCACCAGCCCGGCAGGCTTCGAAGTCGAGTTGACGTCCGGGGCGGTGCTCTTCGGCACGCTCGGCGCGCCGGCGCCGGGGCGCCTCAGCGTGAACGGCTCGGCGTTGGAGTTCAACCTGTGGCAGGTCGTCAGGATCACCCCGATCGACCGGAGCTTCTGGCGGCAGTTGGACGGATCGGTTGACCTGGGTTACTCGTTCACTCAGGCGGATCAGCGCTCGCAATGGTCGTTCAATGCGACCGTGGAGCGAACGACCCGCAAGTGGGTCAGCCGGATCGCCGCGAACTCCGTGCTGACGTTCGAGGACACGGGCACGCGGCAGAGCCGGAACACGGTCAGCGTCGCCCTGCAGCGGCAGCTCGCGAATCGCTGGTTCGTCGCCGCCATCGGCCAGGCCGACCAGAACGAGCAACTCGGCCTGGACGCGCGCTTCCTCGGAGGCGGCGGGTTCGGACGGACCGTCATCCAGAGCAATCGTGTGCTGTTCTCGCCTTTCCTCGGCCTCACGTACACGCAGGAGCGGTACACGGACGAGCCGACCAACAATCTCTCCGAGGTGCTGTTGGGCGCCCGGCTCGACTGGTTCACCTTTGGCGACTACAAGACCGATCTGATGCTGAGCGAGCAGACGTACTTCGATACAAATGATTTCTCGAAGGTCCGCGTCGAGATCAACACAACATTCAAGCAGGAGATCGTCAAAGACCTGTACTTGAGCATGAACCTGTTGGAAAGCTTCAATGCGGCGCCGCCGAACAACAACAAGAAGAACGACCTGACGTTGTCGATGTCGCTCGGCTGGTCGTTCTGAGGGGCCCGCGCTCAGTGCGTGACGACGCGCCCGAGGCGATCGGCGATGCGGACGAGGTCGGCGAGGGAATCGGCCTGCATCTTGCGCATGACCCGCGCGCGATGGGTTTTGATCGTCTTGAGGGTGGTGCCGAGCGTCGTGGCGACGTGCTTGTTGGCCAGACCCGTCACGACCAGCGCCATGACCTCGCGCTCGCGCGGCGTGAGCGTCTCCTGAAGCAGCTCGAGACGGCGGCGCTCCTGCAGCGCCTCCAGGCGTCGACGATCGAGCTCGATCGCGCGGTGCACGCTGTCCAGCAGATCCTGGCCGTTCACGGGCTTGACGAACACATCCACGGCGCCGGCCTTCATCGCGCGCACGGCAACGGCAACGTCGGCATACCCCGTGACGAAGATCACGGGCAAGGGCACGCCCCGATCGACCAGCACCTGTTGCGCGTCGAGCCCGCTCGTCCCCGGCATCCGGACGTCCAGGATCGCGCACCCGAAATGCTGGTCGCCGACGTGCGCCACGAACTCGTCGGCCGTGCCGAAGGCCTCGCAGGCCAGCCCGACCGACCGGACCAGCCGTTCGAGATACCCGCGGACCCCGGGATCGTCGTCGACGACGAACACGACCGGCGCGTGCATGGGGCAGCCATTCTACCAGCGCCCGCCAGCCCCGCGAACAAAGTTTCGCAGCCGTTCTGCAAGGCCGGCTGCAACGCTGAGACACCCCGTCGGTCCGTCTCGAACAAACCCCTGGCGACGATCCCCGGGGTGTAAGATGAAAATACTCCGGGAGGGGTTTCACCCATGCGATCGGTTCGCCCGCTCATCCTCGCGCTGCTCGGCATCAGCCTCAGCCTCGGCATCCAGGGCCGTGCCCAGACGCTCCAGGCGCCGCTCAAGCTGTCGTCGTTCGCCATCAATATGGCCAACATCGCGACGGGCGCGAACGCGCGCGTCGAAATCCAGATCGACCGCTGGTCGACCGAGGCCGAGCGACAGAAGCTCATCACGGTCTTCATCGAAAAGGGCCCGGCCAAGCTGCTCGACGCCCTCCAGGACACGAAACCTGTGGGGTATTTCAAGCTGCCGACGCGCCTCAGCTACGACCTGCGCTTCGCCCGGCAAACGGCGCTCGACGACGGCGGCACGCGGATCGTGATCCTCACCGATCGGCCGATCAGTGCGGAGGAGGCCCGGACGCAGGCGCGCACGATGGACTACCCGTTCACCCTCGTCGAGATCCACCTCAAGAAGGACGGCACGGGATCGGGCAAGCTGTCGCTGGCCACGAAGATCGAGCTCGACAAGGAAAAGAACTCCGTCGTGCTCGAGAACTGGGACACCGAGCCCGTCCGGCTGACGAATCTGAAGATCGAGAAGTAGGCGCCCGGACTATCGGCGAACCGCGGCGGCGATCACGTCGGCGATCGAATGGAATCGCGCCGGCGCGCCCGCGCGCGCCGCACTCGCCGCTGCCACCCTGGACGGCGGGATGATCGTGCCCTCCACGACCATCTGCCCGGTAATCGTCGAATCCTGCCAGGTCTCGGTCACGTGGCCGTTGATGATGCCCGGAACAACGCTCGTCAAGCTCCAGGTCATGTCGATTTCAAGGGTCGCGACGAACAGCTGCGTCGTGAACGACACGCTTCCATCCGCGGCGATGGACGACGTGAACGGCGTCGAGCCGATCGGGACTTGGCCGAGGCCCGTGTAGCCGGTCAGCGTGTCCGCGGTCTGCGCGAACTGGAAGAAGAAGCCCGGCCCTGGCTGCGCCGACGTCAGCTGCGCGCAGAACGTCTGGTCCGCGAACCCGTCCGTCGGGGTGCAGCTGGCAACCGTGTAGCTCCCGAGCCACGTGCCTGTGTAGTTCGGCAGCACGCGAATCGTCTTGGAGCCGCGCACGCCCTGAAAATCGACCGACACCGTCACGTCGCCGTTACCGACGCCCGTGACCTTTCCGGTGCTCGCTTCAGCGACAGCCACGGTCAGCATGTCGGTGCTCCACGTGCCGTTCGTGATGGTTTGCGTGCCGCCGCTCGAATAGGTAGCGATCGCCGTAAACGTTTCAGCGGCGCCGAGAAAGACGGTCGGCCCCTGCGAATTCACCTGAATTGATACGACGGTCCCCGACGGGACCGCCGGCAGGACGGTCGCGCCCGTGCCGCCGCTGCTGCCGCACGCGATGGCCAGAGTGAGCGCGCCGGCGACCGACATCATTCGGCCCCACGACCTCATCGCCCTCATCACCGCGATCTTACACGCCGCTCGTCCCACGGTCGTCAACTTCATCATTCGGCCATCCGATCGGCTTCATAGCACGACGATTTCCGGCGGTTCGCGCCGACTATGACGCGGCCTCATGCGCGCCATCACCACGCTGCGGTGGCGCCGCGCACGCCGCCCGGCCACGATCGACTTCATGCTTGCCGCACCTCTGACGATCGCCATGGTGATGTTTGGCGGGACATCCGCCGCGACGACGGCGCCGATCGCGCCACTGCCCCACGTTCGGCCGCTCGATCCGCTCGCCGGCGACCTGCTCGGCGCCGGATCGCGCGTCTCGCCGACGTTCGCCGCGCTCATCGACTCGCTGGACCACGCCGGCGGCCTCGTCGTCTATGTCTCGACAACGTCCGCCCCGGACCCGCGGGGATCGATTACCTTCGTGAGCCGCGCCTCGAACGTGACGTATCTCCTGATTCGCGTCTGCACGCGCCAGATCGGCGTTGATCGGGTCGCGGTGCTGGCCCACGAGCTGACGCATGCCGTGGAGATCGCGCAAGCGAGCACCATGGTGGCGAGCGAGCGCGACCTGCAGCGCCTCTACGTCTGTATCGGCATCGACTCGAGCGGCAAGCACCTGGAGTCGGAGGCCGCGGTGCGCGCCGAGCGTGCGGTGCACCGCGAGCTGGGCCGGGCGCCCGAGCCCGCCCCGGCCGGACTCGTCAGCTCGTCCCCCGCCATTCAGGCCCCACATGCGAAGAATGAATAGACTGCATGTCTTGATGTCGTGATATGCACGTCATACCATGGCGGGAAGAGGTCATGAATGGATTTGGAACTTCGGCACCTGCGCCTCGTGTCCGCCGTGGCTGAGTGCGGCAGCCTCACACGGGCCGGGGCCGTCCTGCACCTGACGCAGTCCGCCCTCAGCCATCAGCTGTTGGACATCGAAGACCGGCTGGGCGCCCGGCTCTTTCACCGGCTGGGCCGCCGAATGATTCCGACGCCGGCCGGCGACCGGCTGCTCGCCTCGGCCCGGTCGGTGCTCGCCGAGCTGTGCGCCACCGAGGACGCCATCCGGGCGGGCCTGCAGCCGCCCTCCGTCCCGCTTCGCATCACGACCGAGTGCTACACCGTGTACCACTGGCTGCCGCCGGTGCTGAAGAACCTGCGCGAGCGCTACCCGAACGTCGAGCTGCGCATCGACGTCGAGGCGACGAAGAACCCGCTGACGTCGCTGCTGTCGGGCGGCCTCGACCTGGCCATCATGAGCACGCCCGTGCGGAATCGCCATTTGGTCTCGCATGAGCTGTTCGAGGACGAGCTGATGCTGCTCGTCGCGGCGACCCACCCGCTCGCGAGCCAGCCCTCCGTGCGCCTGTCAGAGTTCCGCGACCTGACGATGTTCACCTACTCGCCGCGTGAGGAGAGCACGTTCATCAATGAGACGCTGCGTCAGGCGGGTGTGTCTCCGGCGGCGGTGCAGCCGGTGCAGATCACCGAGGCGCTGATCGAGCTCGTGCGGGCAGGACTGGGCGTCGCCGTCCTGGCCCGGTGGGCCGTGCAGCCGCACGTCGAGGCCGCACGCGGGCTGCGCGCGGTGCCGATCACCGCGCGCGGCGTCTACCGCCGGTGGAGCGCGGTCGTCCCCCGGCGCCTGGCCGAGGCCGAGCACATCAACGAGCTGATTCGGCTCGTCATCGCGCACGCGCCCGCCGAGCGCACGCGCCAGGCGCTTCCGTTCCGCCGGCGCACGCCCGCCGCCGGGTGAAACGAATTGCACAGTTCGGCACGGCCGAGCGTTCCCGCTTCCTGTAAGTCGCACACAGAACTGTCATCCACGGACCGCGCGGTTCGCGTCGATGGTCCGCGGATGTGAGCCAATCGACGAAAACGGGCCGTGCCGCGCGGGTCTCTGATCAAGCGGATCCGCTCCGCCATGGCACCGCCCTTGCCTTAATTCGAGTGCCGTTCGCCGCGGGAGCAGCAGGTGTCCCAAGAGCCCACCAAGACGCCGGAATCCGAAGAGGCCGCCACGAGCGGCCGGGACCGCCGCGTCTTCCCCCGCGTGCCGGCCGAACAGCTGCCGGTGACCGCCGGGTTCGCCCCGGGGCCGGATGTGCGTCTCGTGGACCTCTCGCGCGGCGGCGCGCGCTTCGAGTGCGAGCGCCGGCTCCTCCCGGGATCGACCGTGGCCCTGCGGCTCGTGACGCCCGATGGCACGCTCGTCGTGCGCGGACGCGTCGTGCGGTCGCGCATCGCGAAGATCGACCAGTCGGGCCTCGTGTACGAAGTCGCCGCCGCCTTCAACGAGAACCTGACGACGCTCGCTGAGGAAGCCGACCGGTCCGCGGCGTCCGGCGCTCCTGACCAGCCCGCGACGTCTGAAGAATCCGCTCCGCCCGCCGACGCGTCGTCGTGGCCCGACACCGTGACGACCGTGACGGCGACCGTCACGCAGTCGAGCACCGAGCTCCGGGAGATCTTCAACGGCAATGAGTGGTGAGGTGCACGCGATCGCGCTGTCCCGCGAGGGCCGGCCATGAAGGTGCTGTTTCTGAACGGCGCCGCGGCCGGCGCCGCCGTCACGCCGCAGCAGCTGGCGCAGATCGCCCCGCAGCTGCAGATCTCGACGATCGGCAGCGCCGAGGACGCCGTGACCGAGATCCGGCGCGGCGGCTGGCTCGGCCTCCTCACGCCGCCGTCGATGTCCGAGGCGGACACGCTGGCGCTCATCGCCAGATTCCGCCAGGACCGGGTGCCGGTCGCGATCGTCCCGATCGTCACCGAGTGGCGCCAGGAGTTCTTCACGGCCGCCGTCGCCGCGGGCGCCGACGACGTGCTGCTCGTGCGCGGTGGCACGGCGGTGCACGCGGCCGAGACGCTGAGCCGCATCAAACAGAGTCCCCATCTCGTTCCGGCCGAGGAGCGCCGCCTGCGGACCCTCTACGTCGGCAAGGACACGCTCGTCTGGAACCTGCTCGAGCAGGTCCCGTTCGTGAAGGCCGAGCGCGTCACCTGCGCCAGCGACGGCACACTGCCCGGACGCGGTCCGGCGACCGGTCCCGATCCGCTGCGGGCGGACACGATCGTCGTGGACGATCAGCCCGGCGACGCGGCGGCGCTTCAAGTGATCAAATTCGTTCGCTCGCAGGCCCCGGACCTGCCGATCGTCGTGCTCACGGCGCCGAACGCCGGCGAGGCCGCGGCGGGCGTGCTGGACCTGGGCGTCGATGATTGCATTGCGAAGAGCGGCATCTACCGGCGCCGGCTGATCGCCTCGCTCAATCGGATCCACCAGCGCCACGATCTCGTGGTGCAGCACGCGTCGGTCAAGGCGCGCGAAGCGAGACTGCGGCAGATCGTCGAGAACCTGCCGCAGGCGCTGGCGGTCGTGAGCGCCGACGGCACGCTGCTGGCGATGAACGCCGCGGGGCTGCCGCTCGTGGGCGCCGCGAAGCCCGCCGACGTCGTCGGACGGGACTTCTACGCACTCGTGTCGGCCGAGGCGCGCGACGAGGTGAAGGCCTTTCTGGCGCGCGTCACGGCCGGCGAGCGCGGCCGCCTGACCGCGGCCTTCGAGGGGCCTGATCGCACGCGACGGACGCTGGAGCTGGAGGGCGTGGTGCTCGAGCGCGACGCGCGCGGGGGGCGTGGTGTCGTGATCGTGCTCCGGGACCCGGAGGCCGCCGCGCCGGTGGACGCGAAGGTGTCCGCGGCCCAGCTGCAGGACCTGCGGGCCGAGGCGGAGGCGCGCATCGGCGACCTCACGGCGCAAGTCAGGAAGCTGGCCGAGTCCCACGGCGCGGAACGCGCCGCCTGGGATGTCGCGCGGGCGAAGCTCGAAGACCGCCTGCAGGAGCTGCTCGCCGACACGGAGATCCGCCAGGCGCTCGAAATGCGCCTCGCGACGACCGAAGCGGAGTTGCGCGAGATCGAGGCGGCGCGGCAGCAGCTGCAGTCGGATCTCGCCTCCGCGCGCGCGGAAGGGACCCTCACGGCCGAATCGCACCAGGCCGAGCGTGCGTCATGGGAGGAGAACCGCCGCGGCCTCGAAGAGACGATCCGCGATCTCCGGCAGGCCCTGGACGCGGGGAGCGCGACGGGCGCGGAGCTCGCGGCGGCGACAGCCGCTCTGCACGAATCGATCGAGACACGCAACCAGCTCGCCGATCGCCTCGAAGCCGCGCGCGATGAACTGCGGCAGGCCGTGGAAACGCACCTCGCGGAGCGCGCGGCGTGGGACGTGCTGCGCAGCACGCTCGAGTCGCGCGCCCAGGACTCGCACGCGTTCGGCGACCTGCGCGTGCAGCTCGAGGCCCAGCTTGAAACGGCGCGAACCGAAATCGAGGCCGCGCGGCGCGAGGTCGAGGCATCGCGCGCTGAAGCCGGCGTCATGCGCGCCGACGCGGAGGCTGCCCGCGCCGACGCCGACCGGCAGCGCGCCGACGCCGAGGCTGCCCGCGCGGACGCTGACCGCTGGCGCGCCGAGGCCGAGCGGATGCGCACCGAGGTCGATCAGTGGCGCGCCGACGCCGAACGGTTCCGTGCCGAAGCCGACGCCGCGCGTGGCGAGCTCTCGATGACCGGCCGCGGGCTCGAGCAGTCGCGCGCGGATCAAGAACGCGAGCAGGCCGCTCACGCGCAGACCCGGGTCGCGCTGGAGAGCGCGCGCGCCGAGCTCGCGCGACTGGCCCAGGAACAGCTCAACGAGCGCGACGCGTGGGAGGCCGCGCGCCATCAGCTCGAATCGCGCCTCGAGGATGCCCAGAGCTCGGCGATCGCCCGCGTGGAGGTGGAGGCGCGGCTCGAAGCCGCCCGCGCCGACCTGCGGCAGGCCGCCGACACATTTGCCGCCGAGCGGGCGGGCTGGGAAGCGACGCGCCGCCAGCTTGAGGCGCGCCTGCACGAGACACAGGCCGCGGCGGGCGCGCGGAGCGAGCTCGAAGCCGAGCTCGACGCCCAACGAATCGAAGCGCGCCGCCTGAGCGACGCGCTGGCGCGCGAGCGCAATGAATGGGACGCCGCGCGGCGCACGTTCGACCAGCAGCTGGAGGAGGCCCGGCGGGCCCACGCGGTCGACCGCGACGCCTGGACCGCGACCCACACGTCGCTGAGCGATCGCATCGCCGCGACCGCCGGCGCCGAGCAGGAACGGGCCCGGCTCGAAGAGGCCCTGCGCGGGCTCGAGGCCCGGCACGCCAGCTACGTCGAAGCGCAGTCCGTCGATCGCGCCACCCGCGAGCGCGAGCGCGCGGAGCTCGAGACGCTGCGCCAGACCGTCGACGAGGAGCGCGCGCGCCGCATGAAGCTCGAGGATGCGCTGCAGGCCGCCCGTGCCGAGGCGGACCGCCGGATCGCGGCGCTGGAGTCCGACTACACGCTGAGCCGCCGCGCGCTCGAGGCGAGCGTTGACGACGCCGAGACGCGCGCCGTACGGCTCGCCGCCGAATCGCAGGCGATCCGTGAGCAGCTCGAAGATCACCTCGCGGATCTCGCGGCCAGCCGCGACCGGCTCGTCCAGAGCCGGCTCTTCGGTCACGCGTGGATGACGCTCGACGGCCGGCTCGTCCGCTGCAACGACACCTTTGCCGCGATCTTCGGCTATCGCGACCACCGCGAGGCCCTGGGCCGCACCGCCGGCCGGCCGTTTCCACCGCTCGCCGGGCGCGATCGGTTCGATGCGCGCCTGGCCGCCGAGCGCGCGGTCCCGCGGTGCGAGACGTGTCTCGAGCGCCTCGACGGCACGCCGATCACCGTCATCGAATCGGCCGCCATCGTCCCGGCGCCGGCGCGCCTGGTCGAGGCCGGCGCCCCTGCCGAGCTCGTCGAGCGCATCATCGTCGACATGAACGGACCGTCCGCGCTCGAAGATCGGCTGCGTCAGGCCCGCCGGCTCGAGGAGGTCGGCACGCTCGCCGCAGCCATGGCGCCGGACATCGAGGCGCTCCTCGCATCGATCGGCGCGTCGGGCGCGACGCTCGCGGCCGGGCTCGACCCCCGCGGCCCCGAACGGGCCCACGCGGAGTCCATGCGCGAACACGCGACACGCGCCGCCGAGCTCATCCGCCAGCTGCTCGCGTTCAGCCGTCGTCAGGTCCAGACGCCCGCGCCCGTGGACTTGAACGAGGCCGTGCGCCGGGCCGAACCGGTCCTCACGCGCCTGGTGGGTGCGCACGTGGAGTTTGACATTCGCCTCGGCAAAGCCGAAGGCGTGGCCGCCAGCGAGGACGACCTCGAGCAGCTGCTCACGACCCTGGTGGTCTCGGGCCGCGATCTGCTGCCGGTGGGCGGATCGCTCACCGTCGAGACCTCGCGGATCGACTTCGCGCAGCCGGGACACGAATCCGCCAACCCGATCGGTCCGGGCGTCGTGCTGTCGGTGACGGCGTCGGGCTACGGCGTGCAGCCGGTGCAGCAGGCGTCCGCGGTCGAGGTGATCGCACGCCGCTGCGGCGGCGAGGTGCGCCTCTCAGGCGATTCCGGACGCCGGGCCATCCTGCAGGTGTTCTTCTCGCGCTGCGCGCGGGTCGAGCCGGTGCGGCCCGCGCCGAACCGCGACCTCCGCGGCAGCGATCTGCCCGTGGATTCCTGGAGCTGGACGCCGGACTGAGGCAGGCGCTACTCGAACGAGATGACCGCGGCGACCTGATCGAAGAGCTCTTCGACCGCCGCCGCCGCGACGTCGGACTGATCCACGAACGCGAATCCCGCGATGTAGGTGGCGACGTCAGCCGCGCCGGGCAGCCGCCGGCAGTGCGCGGCGCGCGCCTTCAGCGTCACCGGCACCCCGCCGTCGATGCCGAACTCGAACTGGTGTTCGGAGCCCGGCGAAAACGAGAGCGGCGATTCGATCGAGAACCCGCCCAGGCTGATCTCGCGGACGATCACCGGCCGATCGTGCGTGATGGCGCGGGCGTGCAGGCGATTGAGGACTTCGAGTCGAAGCGCGCGACGCCGATCCGATGAGGTTGAGGCCAGTCCGGGGAGGCGAACGAGATCGTCCATAGAAGAAGCTCCAGGGCGGCGCGAGGCCGCAAATGCTGCGCGTTTCTTAGGCAACATCCGTACCCGCGGGAAGGCGCCGGCGGCCCGGCAGGCCCCCAACAACGGCCCGATTCGATGCGACACGAGCGACAGGGCGCCGGGCGAACATACAGACTCGTCATCGCACCACCAAACACGGCGGTATCCTCATCAAGATGACCTTGCGCGCCGCCTCTCTGCGCGATCTCGACATGCTCGTCCGGATCATCAACGCGGCGTACCTCGTGGAGCGGTCGTTCGTCGACGGCGACCGCATCTCGCCGGAAACGGTACGCACGCTGATGAGGAAAGGCACGTTCTTTCTTGGCGAGGACGATGCAGGCGCGGCGTGCGCGTGCGTGTACGTGGAACTCCGCGGGCGCCGCGGATACTTCGGCCTGCTCGCCGTCGATCCCGAACGGCAACGCGGCGGCTGGGGCAGACGGATGATCGACGCCGCAGAAGCTCACTGCCGCGCCGCCGGGTGCGACGCCATGGACATACGCGTCGTGAACCTGCGCGAGGAATTGCCGCCGTTCTACCGCCGGCTCGGCTATGTTGAACGCGGCACGGAGCCGTTCGACGATCCGCGCGCGTTCCGGCCGTGCCACATGATCGTGATGACCAAGAACCTCTAGGCGTTACTCGGCCCGCAGCGTCTCAACGGGATCGAGCGCGGCGGCCCGCCGCGCTGGCAGCCAGCTCGCGAGGAGGGCCGACGCGAACAGCACCGCGGCCATTCCGGCGAAGGTCGCGGGATCGACGGGCGTGACGCCGTAGAGGACGGCCGCCAGGAACCGGCTGAGCGCGAACGCGCCCAGGAGACCGATCGCGACGCCCGAGGCCGTCAGCACCAGGCCGCGCCGGATGATCATGGCCCGCACCTGCCCGGGCTTCGCGCCGAGCGCCAGCCGGACGCCAATCTCGCGCCGGCGCTCGCCCACGAGTGCCGCGAGAATCCCGTAGAGGCCCACCGCGCCGAGGGCCAGACCCACGCCGCCGAACGCGCCCAGGAGCACCGTCAAGAGGCGCGGCCGCGCCAGCGCGCGGCTCACCGCGTCATCGAACGTGAACACCGCCGTGATGGCCTGATCCTGGTCGATCGACCAGACGGCGCCGCGAATCGCGGCGGCCATCGCCAGAGGCTCGCCCGACGTCCGCGCGACGATCGTCGTCTTGACGCGGGAGTTCTGGAGGTTGTGCAGATAGATCGTCGGCCTCGCCGGCTCGGCCATCGCGACCTGACGGATGTCATTGACGACACCGATGATCTCGACCGGC
>DATIWF010000127.1:0-10647 GCA_035519535.1 Vicinamibacterales bacterium
ACCTCCGTCCCCTAACCGGCCGAATCTGTGGAAAAAAGCCCCGTCCCCCTACGCCGACGTATACGCCGTCTTGACGATCGTGTAGAACTCCTTCGCGTAGGTGCCCTGCTCGCGCGGGCCGTAGCTCGATTTCTTGCGGCCGCCGAACGGCACGTGGTAGTCGAGGCCCGCCGTCGGCAGATTCACCATCACGAGACCGCTCGTCGAGTTCCGCTTGAAGTGGCTCGCGTGCTTCAACGACGTCGTCACGATGCCGGCGGACAGGCCGAACGGCGTCTCGTTTGCCGCGGCGAGCGCCGCTTCATAGTCCTTCACGCGAATGACGGCCGCGACCGGTCCGAACACTTCCTCACGGTTGATGCGCATCTGCGCCGTCGTCTCCGTGAACAGCGCGGGCGCCATGTAGAAGCCGTCCGTGTCGCGCCTCAGGCGTTCGCCGCCCTGCACGAGCCTGGCGCCCTCGCGCCGGCCGATCGAGACGTACTCGAGGTCCTTCTCGAGCTGGCGCGCGTCGACGACCGGTCCGATCTCCACGCCCGGCTTCAGCGCGTCGTCGATGACCAGCGCCCTCATGCGCTCGACCATCGCGTCGACGAACCGGTCGTGAATGCCCTCGGTCACAATCAGCCGGCTGGAAGCGGTGCACCGCTGGCCCGCCTGGAAGTACGCCCCGTTCACCGCGATCGAAACCGCGGTGCCCAGATCGGCGTCGTCGAGTACGACGAGCGGGTTCTTGCCGCCCATCTCGAGCTGCACGCGCGACCCCGCGGCCACGGCCGCTGCGGCAACCGACGGTCCGACGTCCTGCGATCCCGTGAAGCTCACGGCGTCCACGTCGGGCGACGACGCGAGCGCCGGACCGAGCTTGCTGCCCGGCCCCATCACGAGGTTGAGAACGCCCGGCGGCAACCCGGCGCGCTGGACGATGTCGGCGATCGCCCACGGCGAGGCGGGCACGAGCTCCGCCGGTTTGAAGACGACGGTGTTGCCGAACGCCAGCGCCGGCGCGATCTTCCACGCGGGGATCGCCAGCGGAAAGTTCCAGGGCGTGATCGCGGCGATGACGCCCAGCGGCTCACGCGTGACCTCGACGTCGATGCCCGGCCGCGTGGAGTCCAGTCGCTCGCCCGCCAGCCGCACGGCCTCGCCGGCAAAGAACTTGAAGATCAGGCCCGCGCGCGCGGCCTCGCCGATGCCGTCGGCCAGCGGCTTGCCCTGCTCGCGCGCGAGCATCCGGCCCAGCTCGTCCTTGCGCGCCAGAATTTCCGTGCCCGCTCTGTCGAGGACGTCGAAGCGCTCCTGCGGCGTCGTGCGCGACCACTTCGCGAAGGCCTGCCGTGCCGCCGCAATGGCGTCGCCCAGCTCGGCCGGCGTCGCCCGCGCGAACTCGCCGATGACGTCGGACGTGTTGGAGGGATTGACATCCGGGAGGCGCTCCGCCGAGTCGACCCGGCGGCCGGCGATGAGATTCGGAAAGGTCGCAACCATCGCGTTCTACTTTAACCTCGGGCGCTCGATCCCGGCCGCGTCGCACCACACGTCGACCATGGCCGAAAAATCCTGGCCTCCGCACCCGCGACTGCGCGCGGCGCTGAAGGCCTCGCGCGCGACCGACGCAATCGGCACGGGCACCTTCACCGCGTTCGCGGCGTCGACGATCAGCGTCAGGTCCTTGTGGGCCAGGTCGATCGTGAATCCAGGCGCCGTGTCGCCTTTCAACACCTTCAGCGGCCAGGCGATCTTCAGCTGTCCGTTGGTCGCCGTCGTGCCATGGATCACTTCGAGCGTCTTGTCGAGGGACAAGCCGAAGCGCTGCGAGAGCGCGATCGCCTCGGCGTTCAATTGGCACGAGATGATGGCGAGGTAGTTGTTCACGAGCTTCGTGCGCATGCCCGTGCCGGCCCCGCCGCAGTGATGGATCGTCGTGCCCATCGCCCCGAGCAGCGGCTTGATGCGCGCGAAGACGCCGGGCTCGGCGCCCACCATGAAGAGCGACTCGCCGCGCTCCGCGTGGCTGGCGAGCCGGCCGACCGGGGCGTCCGCGAACGCGAAGCCCGACGCGGCGGCTTCGGCGGCCAGCCGGTCGGTCACCAGCGGATCGATCGTGCTCATGTCGACGATTGTCGCGCCTGGCCGGCCGTGCTCGATGAGTCCGCCGCGGCCGCCGATCACCTCCATCACGCTCGCGGAATCCGGCAGCATCGTGAACACGACGTCGGCCACGCCGGCGACGCCGCGCACGTCCGCAGCGGCCTCGGCGCCAAGCTGCTCCAGCGCCTGCACGCGATCGCGGACCACGTCGTACACGCGCGGGCGAAATCCTTTGCGCACGAGGTTCGACGCCATGGGCCGCCCCATGTTGCCCAGGCCGATGAAGCCAATCGTCATGTGTGGCTCTCCGAATCTTCTGACTTCTGGCTTCTCACTTCTCACCGGATCCGAATCTGATGCACACGTTCTTCACCTGCGTGTAGCTCGCGAGTGACTCGAGCCCCTTCTCGCGGCCGTAGCCGCTCTTCTTGTAGCCGCCGAACGGCAGCTCGACGCCGCCGCCCGCGCCGTAGGTGTTGATGTAGACCTGACCGGACTTGATCCGCGCCGCGAGGCTCATCGCCTTGTTGATGTCGCGCGTCCAGATGCCGGCGACCAGCCCGTAGTCGCTGCGGTTGGCCAGCGCGGCGGCGTCCTCGACCTCGTCGAAGTCGATGATCGCGAGCACGGGCCCGAAGATCTCCTCGCGGGCCACGCGCATGTCGGGTGAAACCGCCTCGAGGAGCGTCGGCTGAAAATAGAACCCGCGGCCGAGCGCCGGGTCGGCAGGTCTCGCGCCGCCGGCGGCGACCCTGGCGCCTTCCGACGTCCCGACACTCACGTAGCGCTCGATCGTCTCCAGTTGACGCCTCGAGATGATCGGTCCCATGTCCGGGTCGCTCACGCCCGGGCCGACGCGCATCGTCTTCGCGCGCGTCGCCAGGCGATCGACGAGCGTCGCGTGGGCGCTCCGCTCGACGAGCAGCCGCGACCCGGCCGAGCACGTCTGGCCGGCGTTCTGGAAGATCGCGTTTGCGACGCCCTGCGCGGCCAGGTCGAGGTCCGCGTCCGCGAAGACGATGTTCGGCGACTTGCCCCCGAGCTCCATGACGACGGGCACCACGTGGTCCGCCGCCATTTTCGCCACGGCCACGCCGACGTCCACCGATCCGGTGAACGTCAGCTGATTGATGTCCGGGTGGCTGGCGAGCGCGACGCCGGCCTCGGCCCCGCTGCCCGGCACGACATTGAGCACGCCCGGCGGGAGGCCGCACGCGAGGGCGATCTCGCCGAGGCGCAGGGCGGTCATCGGCGCCTCGCTGGACGGCTTCAACACGACCGTGCAGCCCGCCGCGAGCGCCGGCGCGACGCCGCGCGCGCCGATCTGGATCGGGTAGTTCCACGGCACGATCTGCGCCGAGACGCCGATGGGCTCCCGAATCGTGTAGTCGAGGAACCCCGGGCCCAGGGGAATCGTGTGGCCCATGATCTTGTCGGCGATGCCGGCGAAGAACTCGAAGTACCGCGCCGCGACCTGCACGTCCGTGCGGGCCTGCTTCAACGGCTTGCCGTTGTCGCGGCTCTCGAGCGTCGCCAGCTCCTCCGCGCGATCGCGGAGCGCCTGCGCGATTCGCTGCATGATGCGCCCGCGCTCGGCCGGGGCGATCCCGCCCCACGCCTTGCCCTCGAACGCCGCCTGCGCCGACTGCACCGCCCGATCGACGTCCGCCTTCGTCGCTTTCGACACGGTCGCCAGCACCTCGCCCGACGACGGGTCGATTGAGTCGAACGTTCCGCCATCGGACGCCGGCACGCGTGCGCCGTTGATGATCAGCTGCTCAGTCATGAGTCCTCAACCTCGAATCACCTTCACCATCTCGCCATACGTCGATCGATCGACGTGGACGTCGATGAGACTCGGGCCGTCGCACGCCGACGCGCGGTCGATCGCGCGCGTCAACTCGGCGTCAGTGGCCGCCTCGAATCCCGCCACGCCGACGCTCTCGGCGAGCGCCGCCCACTTCACGGCGCCGAGCGCGACGCCGGCCGCCGGCAGCTGCCGCGCCTGCTGCTTGATCTCGATCAGACTGAGCGCCGCGTCGTTGAACACCACGACGATGAGACGCAGCTTCTCGCGCGCCGCCGTGAGGAGCTCGCCGGCGCACATCAGCAGGCCGCCGTCTCCCGTGAGCGCCACGACCGGTCGGCGCCGATCGACGAGCGCCGCGCCAATCGCCGCCGGCAACGCAAACCCCATCGTCGACAACCCGTTCGAGATCAGCATCCCATTCGGCTCGGCGACCGGCCATCGCATCGTCGCGGGAAACATGTGCGCGCCGGCGTCCACCGTCACGCGATGCGTCGCGGCCAGCGCGCGCCCGGCGATGTCGACGACGTCGGCGGGCGTCAGGCCGTCGGCCTTGATCTCGAGGCGCTGCCGCTGATCCTGTACCGTGCGGGCGATCTCCGCCAGGTCCCATCCCGACGACGGCAGCCAGGACTCGATCGCCGCCAGCGCCGACGCGATGTCGCTCGCCCACTGGACGCTGAACGGCACGTGGGTCGTTGCCATGGTCCAGCGGCCGATGCCCACGATCGGCTGGCCGATCGTCCACGGCCGCGGCAGCAGCTCGACCGGATCCAGACCGATCGCGATGAGCAAATCACTCTGGGCGATGATCTCGCGCTCGATGGCGCCGTTGGTGAAGACGCCCGCGAAGCACCGATGCGCGTCGGGGATCACCCCTTTCGCCTTGTACGTCACCATTGCCGGCGCTTCGTTGCGCTCGCACCACTGACGAATCGCCCGGGCGTCATCCTCGCCGCGGGCGCCCAGCCCGACGATCACGAGGGGTTTGCGCGCGCGCTCGACCAGACCCTCCATCCTCGCGCGTTCCATCGCGGGTATCCCGGGCGGCTCGAACCGACTGACGAGATACGCCTTGGGTCGCGTCCCCGACTCGAAATCCGCGGGACAGTTGACGTGGACCGGCCCGGGCGGCGGCTCGGCGATCGACGCAAAGGCCTGCTCGATCGCTCCGAACGCCCGGTCTGGCGCAAGATTCAGCGACTGCACGGTGACGTGCCGGAACAATCCCTGATGATCCAGCGCCTGATGGGTGAACGTCCCGATCTCGCTCGAGGGATAGTCGTCGGTAAAGACGAAGATCGGCGCGCGCTCCAGATACGCGCACGCCACGCCGTTGGCCACCGACGACGCGCCGGGTCCGAGGGTCGTGAGGCAGGCGCCGGGGGCGCCCGTCACCTCCGACTGCGCGATCGCCGCAATGGCGCCGCCCGTTTCGGTCGCGGTCAGCACGAAGGGCAGATCGGCCCGCCCGGCCGCCTCGATCAGCCGGAGATTGCCCCCACCGCCGGGCACGCCGAAAAGCGCCCGCGTGCCTGCGCCCTTCAAGCGTCCGACGATGCGATCGGCCAGTCCGCTCACAAGTCGGCCATGGTACTCCGATATCATTCCGCTCGTGGCCCACGCGACCGGCGATCCGACGCACCAGGACCTGCGCGCCGCGGTCCGCGAGCTTTGCCGATCGTTCCCCGACGCGTACTGGCGTGACCTCGACGCCCGCCGGGCCTATCCCGACGCATTCGTCAAGGCCCTGACGGACGCCGGCTATCTCGCGGCGCTCATCCCCGAGGAATTCGGCGGGTCCGGACTCGGCATCGCCGACGCGTCCGTGATTCTCGAAGAAATCAACCGCAGCGGCGCCAACGCGGGCGCCTGTCACGCGCAGATGTACACGATGGGCACATTGCTGCGGCACGGGTCGGAAGCGCAGAAGCGCGAGTACCTGCCGAAGATCGCGAGCGGCGAGCTGCGCCTGCAGGCCTTCGGCGTCAGCGAGCCGACGACCGGCTCCGACACGACGCAGATGAAGACGATGGCCGTGCGCCGCGGCGACGTGTACGTCGTTCGCGGCCAGAAAGTCTGGATCTCTCGCGCGGAGCATTCGGATCTCCTGCTGCTCGTCGCGCGCACGACGCCCGCCGATCAGGTGAAGACACGGGGCGAGGGCCTGTCGATCTTCCTCGTCGACATGCGCGCGGCCGCGGGCCACGGCCTGACGATTCGCCCGATCCGCACGATGATGAATCACGCGACCACGGAGCTGTTCTTCGACGATCTGGAGGTGCCCGCCTCCGCGCTCGTCGGCGAAGAGGGCAAGGGCTTCCGGTACCTGCTCGATGGACTCAACGCCGAGCGCATCCTCATCGCGGCCGAGTGTGTCGGCGACGGGCGCTGGTTCATCGAGCGCGCCACGAGGTACGCGAACGAGCGCGTCGTGTTCGGCCGGCCCATTGGTCAGAACCAGGGCGTGCAGTTTCCGATCGCCCGCGCGCACGTCAACGTCGAGGCGGCGGACCTCATGCGGATCAAGGCGTCGGCGCGCTTCGACGCGGGCCAGCCGTGCGGCGCCGAGGCGAACATGGCGAAGCTGCTCGCGGCCGACGCCTCGTGGGAGGCCGCGAACGTCGCGGTGCAGACCTACGGCGGATTCGGATTCGCCGAGGACTACGACATCGAGCGGAAGTTCCGCGAGACGAAGCTCTACCAGGTCGCGCCGATCTCGACGAATCTGATTCTGGCTTACGTGGGCGAGCACGTGCTCGGCCTGCCGCGCTCCTATTGACGTGAACTTCTGACTTCTGACGTCTGACTTCTAACTTCACACTTTTTATTTGATCCCATGGGTCTCCTGAGCGGCATCACGGTCGTTGGGCTCGAGCAGGCCGTCGCCGCGCCCTTCGCGACGCGCCAGCTCGCCGATCTGGGCGCGCGCGTGATCAAGATCGAGCGCCCGGGCGCGGGCGACTTCGCGCGTGGGTACGACGCGACGGTCAAGGGCCAGTCGAGCTACTTCGTCTGGCTCAATCGATCGAAGGAATCGCTGACGCTCGATCTCAAGAAGGCGGGCGCGGCCGAGGTGCTCGACAAGCTGCTCGCGCGCGCGGACGTCTTCGTCCAGAACGTCGCGCCCGGCGCGACCGACCGGCTCGGCACGGTACCCGCGGACCTGCGCGCGCGCTATCCGAAGCTGGTCGTCTGCTCCATCTCCGGCTACGGCTCGTCGGGACCCTACGCGGACCGCAAGGCCTACGACCTGCTCGTGCAAAGCGAGGTCGGACTGCTGTCGCTGACCGGCACGGAGGACGCGCCGGCGAAGGTCGGCATCTCGGTCGCCGACATCGCAGCCGGGATGTACGCGTTCTCGGGGATCCTCGCGGCCCTCTACGCCCGCGCGTCGTCGGGTCAGGGCGCGATCGTGGACGTGTCGCTCTTCGACGCCCTCGCCGAGTGGATGAGCGCCCCGGCGGCGTACACCGAGTACGGCGGATCGGCGCCACCACGTTCCGGCGCCCACCACGCGTCGATCGCGCCCTACGGTCCCGTCGCCACGAAGGACGATGAGGCGGTCTACATCGCGATTCAGAACCCGCGCGAATGGACGCGGCTCTGCACGGACGTGCTCCGCTGGTCCGAGCTCGCGACCGACGAGCGGTTCGCGACGAATCCCCTGCGCGTCAAGCACCGCGACGAGCTCGCGGCGGCGATCGCCGAGGTCGCCGACGGCCTCACCGCGGCCGAGCTCATCGCGCGGCTCGACGCCGCCGAGATCGCCTGGGCGCGGATGAACTCGATGCACAACTTCCTCGCGCATCCGCAGCTGGCGGCGCGCGGCCGGTGGCGTGACGTGCCCACGCCCAACGGCCCGATTCGCGCGCTCGCGCCGCCGGTCCGCTTCGACGACGGCGAGCCGCGCATGGGCGCCGTGCCCGCACTGGGCGAGCACACCGCTACAATCCTCAAGGAACTTGGCTTCAGCGTCGAGGCCATCGCGGCCTGGCGCGCGGAAGGGACCATCTGATGGCAGTCAAGGCAGGCTGGACGGGCCGCGTCTTCGAGGACTTCACGGTCGGCGATGTCTACGAGCATCCGCTCGGCCGGACGATCACGCAGGCCGACAACGTCTGGTTCACGTGCCTCACGATGAACACGAATCCGATCCACTTCGATGCCGAGTACGCGAGTCAGACGGAGTTCAAGCGTCCGCTCGTCAACTCATGCTTCACACTCGCGCTCGTGACCGGACAGTCGGTGATCGATCTCACCGTGAACGGTGTCGCGAATCTCGCGTGGGATGCGATCACGCTGCCGCATCCCGTCTTCGAGGGCGACACGATCTACGCGAAGAGCGAGGTGCTCGAGACGCGCGAATCGAAATCGCGGCCGCAGCAGGGGATCGTGCGCGTCAAAAGTACGGGGCTGAATCAGGACGGCGTCGTCGTGATCGAATTCCTGCGAACGTTTCTCGTCTGGAAGCGCGGGCACGTGCCAACCGCGCGTCACAAGGCCGGCGCCTGAGCTGAGGTCCTCGCAGACCTCAGCGAGTCCTGCATCATTTCTTGGTCAGTTTGAACTCGCCAGCCCCGGTGCCTGTGACGCTGCCAGTGGCGACGCCTTTCGCGACCTTCCCGTCAAGCGTCAGAAGCACTGCCGGTTCGCCCTGTTTGCCAAGGTCGAGCTTGAGGGCGCCGGTCTTCGCATCGAATGTGCCCTTCTTGACGTCACCAGGCGTGGGTGGGCCGGTGAACGTGCCCGTCACCGTGCTGCCTTTGAGCGTCAGACTCATGGTCACGGCCATTGGCTGGCCGCCATCGGCTGGTTTCAGCTCGCCGGTCCACGTCCCCGAAATTGGGTCGGCGTTACCCTGTCGTGACTGCGCGAATACGGACGAGACCGCGAACAGCAGCAGAGACGAGACGATCGCTAGCGTCTTGCGGGACATGCGGGCCTCCTCGATTTGAACGCGACTGCCGGTGCAATTGGGACGCACAAATGGTTGCTGAAGTTCCATCGTCAGGCCTCTCGACCTTCACGCGCGCAGCAGATCCACCAAGCCAAGGGGGTCGTGGAGGTCTTCAAGATCGCGAAGCCGCCCGAGCGCTTGCGCCGCGCGATCTTTCGGCAGCACACGTCCCGCACACGCCATGAACTTGGCGTCGAGTTCGGCATCGGTGGCCGGCCGCTCGGGATAGCCGCGCGCGCCATGAGCGTCTTGCGCAAGGGTGCCGCCCCTCTTGAGGTGCACCCGCACGCGCGCTTCCGTCAGCGCGGGCGCGCCCTTCCCGACGTCCGGGTCCACGCGCATCGTGACTCTCTGCATGAGCGCCAAGACGCGCGCGTCGCGAATCCGGTCGTCGTCAAACGTGTCGATCCCGACCTGACCGAACACGATCGCGGCCGCGGCGCAGAATGGCATGCTGAACTTCGCCTCGAGCGGGCTCGTTGGGCGGTCATATATAAGGATGGTCGGGACGATTGGATCGACATCGATCTCGACGCGCTCGACGTCGTCTGTCGTGAACTTCTCGCGCCTGTGCAGGTCGAGCAGCGCGTCCAATGTCGGATGCGTGCCCGCACAGGACGGGTAGAGCTTGACGGTGATGCCTGTCTCGACAATCTCCCAGCGCTCGCCGAGATCGGCAATCTCGCGCGCGAGGTCGTCGCGCTCGCTGTCCATCGCGTGGAGAAATCCCTGCGGGCCGTCGACGGCTCGAGCGGACGCGGTCATGCCCGCCTTCGCCAGCATAGCCGCGAGCACGCCGTTGCGCGCGGCAAGGCCGGCGTGGAGGGGCTTTACCATCGAGCCGAAGTTCTCTTTCAGGCCTGACGCTTCGGACGCAGCGATCGCGATCGCGTGACCGGCAGCCTCGGCGCTGAGCCCGAGCAGCCGGCTCGCGGCCGCGGCGGCGCCAATCGTCCCGAGCGTGGACGTGTTGTGCCAGCCGCGCTGGTAGTGTCGCGGGTTCATCACGCGTCCGAGTCGCGCTTCGACTTCGAAGCCGACAACGTAGGCGTCGAGTGCGGCGCGTCCGGATGCGCGCGCGATTTCGGCGGTCGCGATGACGGCCGGCACGAGCGGCGCGCTCGGGTGCGCGAGCGACACGAAGCACATGTCGTCGTAGTCGAGCGCGTGCGCGGCGGTGCCGTTGGCGAGCGCCGCGTCGGGCGCGGTCGAGCGCTGATCAGTGCCCCAGACAACGCAGCCGTATTCACCGACGGGCGCGAGCGTGGTGCGGACGATGCGAGCGGCGGGTTCAGTGACGCCGGCGAGGGTGACGCCGATGGTGTCGAGCACGGCCGAAGCCGCGCGCGTCCGGGCGTCCGCCGGCGGCGTGACGGACGTGACAAATCCGGCCAGCCGCCGCAGCGCTGGCGTGTGGCGCTCCTTATTCACGGTGAGCGCTTCGCCGGTCCCAACGACATCGTCGATCGGCATGAAGCCCTGCTTGTCGATTCGAAGCTGGAACGTCGCAAACGCCGGCGACCAGCTTCATGACGATGAAGTCCGTGCCGTCTCGGCGCCGACCCGGGCGGGCAGAAGCTTGATGGGGACGTCGCGGCCGAGCGTGGCATCGCGCGCGCGGTACACCTCGCCCATGCCGCCTTCGCCCAACGTGGCGAGGATCTCGGACGGGCCGAGCCGAGTTCCGGCGGCCAGTGGCATGGGAGTGAAGCTGGCGGAATCGTGACACGGTGAGCGGGCAAAGTCGAGATTAGTCGCTCTCTCGCACGCCGATCGCGGCCATGAATCT
>DATIWF010000128.1:0-20545 GCA_035519535.1 Vicinamibacterales bacterium
GCGATCGATCTACGTCTGGATCGCCAGCGTGCTGTTCATCGCCACGTGTGCGCTCTGGCAGCCGGTGCCCGGCACGCTGTGGCGTCTTGCGGGCGCGGGCCGCACGGCGCTCGCCCTCGCGCAAGTCGCCGCCGGCATTGCCGCCGTCGCCTCAGCACGACGCCTCGACGTGCTCGAGCTGGCCGGCATTCGTCAGGTCCTGAACCGGCCCGGCGCCCCCGCGCACGGCCTCGAAACGGGCGGCCTCTACCGCCTGACCCGCCACCCGATCTACACGACCTGGCTGCTCGTCGTCGCCCTGGCGCCCGACATGAACGGCACGCGCTTCATCTTCGCGGTGGTGAGCTGCGCGTATCTCTTCGTCGCCGTGCCATTCGAGGAGCGCGACCTCGTGCGGACGTTCGGGCAGGCGTATCAGGAGTACCAGAGACAGGTGCGGTGGAAGATCGTGCCGTTCGTGTACTGAGGCAGATACTCGATCACTCCTGCCTTCGCACTTCTGACTTGACGCGTCCTTCTCACAACAGAATCATCGACTGGTGCGACGGGATTTCAAAGCGGCGCCGACACTTCGTGCAGTTCACGAAGTCGTCCACGCGGTACAAATGGTCGCGGAGCTTCGCGAAGAGCGCCCGGTCCCGCTCGTCCCCGCCGCGCGGCATCTGTTCCTTCTTGGTGCGGCGAAGCCACTTGATCTGGTAGTCGTCGCGATGCCGGCATTGGGGGCAGGCGAGCGACATGGGCTTCATCTCGGTTTTCTCAGTGAAACAGTCCCGTTCGTTCAGCGGCATAACGTGTGATGGTAGCAGGGTTGATGACCTTCGTCTTCTTCATTTCCGGTCACGGGTTCGGCCACGCGGCGCGCGAGGTCGAGATCATCAACGCGCTCCAGCGTCTGGCGCGCGAGCCTGTCCGCCTCGTCATTCGATCCGACGTCTCCGCCGACCTGCTGGCACGGACGATGCGAGGGCCGTACGAGCTGCGCCCAGGTCCCTGCGACACCGGCATCGTCCAGTCGTCGAGTGTGGCGCATGACGATGAGGCGAGCGCGCGGGAGGCGCTGGCGTTCTACGCGACGTTCGAGGATCGAATCGCGGCCGAATCCGCGGCGCTCGAGCGCGACCGGGTGGCGCTGGTCGTCGGCGACATCCCGCCGCTGGCGTTCGAGGTGGCGGCGCGACTCGGCGTCCCCGGCGTCGCCATCGGCAACTTCACGTGGACGTGGATCTACGAGACCAATCCCGCCTTTCACGGCGCGGCTGCCGCTCTCCTGCCGCGATTGCGCGAGGCGTACGCGAAGGCGACGCTGGCTCTCGAGCTGCCTTTTGCCGGCGGCTTCGACGTGTTCAGAGACGTCCGGCGCCTTCCGCTCGTCGCGCGCCAACCAACACGCGACCGGCGCGCCACGCGGGCGCACTTCGGCCTCCCGCAGGATCGCCCGGCGTTGCTGCTCTCGTTCGGGGGCTACGGGCTCGGCCAGCTGGATCTCGGCCGCCTCGACTGCCTCGACGCCTGGAGCGTCGCGACGACCGATCGATCGGCACCCGGAACAGGCGACCAGCCCGGGGTCGTCAGAATTCGGGAAGACACCTTTCGCGCCACGGGTTTTCGCTACGAGGACCTCGTCGCGGCCGTGGACGTCGTCGTCACGAAGCCCGGCTACGGGATCATCGCGGAATGCATCGCGGCGGGCACGGCCATGCTCTACACGTCGCGCGGCGAGTTCCGCGAGTACCACCTGCTGGTGAGCCAGTTCCCTGCGTACGTGCGGAGCCGGTTCATCAGTCAGGAGGACTTGTTTAGCGGGCGCTGGCGCGCCGCGCTCGAGGCCCTGAAGGCCGCGCCGCCACCGGCGATGACGATGGCGACCAATGGCGCGGAGGTGGCGGCGGAGATGCTCGTTCAGGCACTGGGCATCGGGCAGTAGGCGCACGCTCGTGCCCTGGCGCCCAGTGCCTGGAGCCCGCTCGTACTCACCGCCGCCAGCACAGCACGAACGCGGGCGGGATGTTCCACACGACGAGCGATCGGGTGGGTCCCCTGCTCATCCGGTTCGTCACGTCCCGCCGGAAGTGCACCGCGCGCGGCACGGCGTACGCGTGCACGTACTGAAATGTCGTGAACGTCCCGCCAGGTCTGAGGACGTGCTGAACGGCGTCGAGCACGCGCCGGCTGACGGCCGGCGGCAGGCTCGCGAACGGCAGGCCCGACACGATGTGATCGACCTGACCGAGCCCTCGCTCCCGCATCAGCTCGCGCAGCCGCTCGGCTGACGCGCACGCGACGTCGACCGACGGATACTTCGCGCGCAGCTGTTCAACGAACAGCGGCTCGATTTCCACCGCCAGCAGGCGTCCGGCCGGCCCGAGGCGCGGCAGGATCGCCGCCGTGAACGCGCCGGTGCCCGGGCCGAGCTCCACGACGGTCTGCGTCCGGCTCGGCTGCAGGGCGTGCACCATCTGCCGGGCCAGGCGCGCGCTGCTTGGCGCCACGGTCCCAATCGACCCCGGACGACGGACGAAGTGCCCCAGGATGAGGGCGTGGTCGCGCCAGCGGGACCGAGAGGGGGCGTCAGGCATGCGACGCGGCCGGTCCCCGGTCGGGACGAACCGCGGCGACGCGAAGTTCCGTCAGCAGCCGCTCGGCCGTCTCAGGCGAACCGTGCACCGAAGTCACCTGGATGCCCTGCACGTGATCGCGCAGCCAGCGCGCGAGCTCCAGCGTGATGGCGAGGGCCTCGGCGGTGGGATCGGCTGCGCCGCGGAGGCGGTCGAGCAGCGCGTCGTTCACGCGCACGCCGACGACTTCACTAGCGAGAAACTCGACGTGCCTCACGCCCTCGAGCGCCGCCAGGCCGGCGACGATCGGCAGGCCCGTCGCCCGCAGCTTCGGCAGCACGGCATTGAACGCCGCGAGGTCGAGCACCGGCGGCGTCACGATGAACTCGGCGCCGGCATCGACCTTGTGGGCCAGGCGCCGCCACTCGGCGTCCGGGTTCGGTGCGAACGGGTTGACGCCGACGCCGAGGTGAAAGCTCGTGGGCGCGCCGATCGACTGGCCGCCGATGTCGAGCCCGTGGTTGAGGCGCGAGGCCATGTTGAGCAGGCCGATCGCGTCCACGTCGAACACCGACGTCGCGTCTGCATACGTGCCCTGCGGCGCCGGATTGCCGGTCGTGAGCAGGACGTTGCGCACGCCCATCGCATGCGCGCCGACGAGGTCGGACTGCATGCCGATCAGGTGACGGTCGCGGCACGAGTAGTGCAGCACCGTCTCGACCTGACCTTCGTGCTCGATGAGCGCCGCGAGCGTCAGCGCGCTCGCGCGGGCGCCGGACTTCGGATAGTCCGGTACGTTCACCGCGACGGCGCCAAGGTCGCGGAACCGGCGCGCACGCTGGACGGTGGCCGCCAGGTCCAGGCCGCGGGGCGCGGCGACTTCGGCGACTACGGCAAAGCGGCCGTCGGCGAAGGCGCGCGCGAGCGCGGACTTCTCGCGGCGGCTCACGGCCGGCGCCGGCGCGGTCTGCTCGCCCGGAGCCGCGCGCGGCGTCGGGCGCGCGCCCGCGGGCGCCATCGTCCGCACGGCCACCGCAATCTGTCGCACGTGCTCGGGCGTGGTGCCACAGCAGCCGCCCACGAGTCGCACGCCCGCCGCGATGAACCGCCGCGCGTAGCTCGCGAGGTAGTCGGGCGAGCTCAGATACAGGTTGCGGCCGTCCACGTCCCGCGGCCGGCCCGCGTTCGGCTGCGCCGAGAGCCGGGCGCTCGTCAGCCGCGCCATCGCCTCGATCGTCTCGAGCATCGCCGCGGGACCGACGCTGCAGTTGACGCCGATCACGTCGGCGCCCGTCCGCTCGAGCTCGGGCGTGAAGGTCTCCGGCGGCGTCCCGTCCAGACTGTTGCCGTCGTCCTCCGTCGTGAGCTGGGCGACCACCGGCAGCCTGGACACCGCGCGCACGGCGCGGATCGCCGCCTTGAGCTCGTTCAGATCGCGGAACGTCTCGAGGATGAAGAGATCGACGCCGCCTTCGGCGAGCGCCTCCGCCTGCTCGCGGAAGGCGGCCTCGGCCTCGTCGGTGCCGGTCCGGCCCCACGGCTCGATGCGGACGCCGAGCGGACCGATCGACCCGGCCACCCACGCGGCCTCGCGCGCGGCGTGCTTCGCGATGCGCGCGCCCTGGATGTTGATCGCGCGGACCTTGTCCGCCAGGCCGAAATTTCCGAGCTTGAACCGGTTGGCGCCAAACGTGTTCGTCTCGATCACGTCGGCGCCGGCGCGCACGTATTCGCCGTGCACCTCGGCGACGAGGTCGGGCTGCGTCAGGTTCAGCTCGTCGAAGCACCGGTTGAGGAAGATGCCGCGCGCGTACAGCATCGTGCCCATCGCGCCGTCACAGACGAGGACGCGGTCATCCAATGCGGACAGGAAGGAGGCGGGCACAGGGGAATCTTATCCTCGCAAGGCAGATTTCGGCATCGCCTCAATGCGGATTGATTGAGCGAATCTTCAATCAATCTCTCAATGAGGCGATCCCGAAATCTCTAATTGCAGGTCGACCTATTGGCTCGTTGTCTGCGCCGGGACGAGCAGGTCTTCCTTGTCCCAGATGAAGTCCTGGTTGCTGTAGACGGCCAGCTCGTAGTCCTTGCCCATGAAGATCGCGGACACCGGGCACGCCTCCTCGCAGTAGCCGCAGAAGATGCAGCGCACCTTGTGAATCTGATAGATCGACGCGTAGCGCGGGCCGGCCTGCACGGTGCCGTCGTTCTCGGCCGGCTCCAGGTAGATCGCGTCGGCCGGGCACGCCACCGCGCACAACCCGCACGCGACGCACTTCTCGAGGCCGTTCTCGTCGCGCATCAGCACCTGCTTGCCGCGATACTTCGGGAACACCGGCACTTTCTCCGCCGGGTAGTTCACAGTGTTCGCCTTCTTGAACATGTGCTTGAAGGTCGTGTAGAAGCCGATGACGAACGGCCGGATCACGGGCATGGGGGGATCATATCAAAGCCCTGCTGGGTGCTAAGTGCTGGGTGCTGGGTGCTACGTGCGTGCTACTGGCAGCTTCTGCCAGTCGGCAACCTCTGGGACGTTGGCGCCGCGCTGGACTCTGTGTCTGGGCTCCTCGCTCACCTGCTGCGCACGAAGGCGCCGCCCCCGGCGACGCGGAGAACGGCAGGACGGCGCCGATCGGGCTAGCCTTGGGCGAAGCGGTGCGTCGCCGCACCAGCACCTGGCAGACGCGCCCAGCACCCAGCACCCAGCACCCAGCAAGCTCCGGGTGTTATCATCAAATGACCGCCTCATGTCGCCCGAGGCCCGCTCGCTTTCCGCTGAGCAGTTTCTGCTCACGACGCTGATCGTCAAGCTGGCCGTTGGCGCCGCGCTGGCGATCATGCTCGTCCGTTTCCGCTGGTTCCGACGAATCCTCCTGACCGAGAAGCGTGATTGGCCCGAGCGGCTCGTGTTCGCGAGCGGCCTGGGCTTTCCGCTGCTCGTCGGCGTGGCCTGCCGGCTGCTCCTGCACTACGACGCGGCCGACCTGTCGCTCGAGGGATCGTTTCTGGCGGGACTGATCGCCGGACCATACGCCGGCGCGCTGGTCGGCACGGCGCTCGGGATTCCGCCGCTCTTCGCCGGCGAGTTCGGCGCCCTGCCGTTCGCGATCGGCTGCGGCTTCGCCGGCGGCGGGCTGCGCGAGATCTGTCCGAAGGAGGAGATCTGGCGTTTCACGCCGTTCTTCGTCACCAAGCTGCACGAATCGGCGTGGCGCCTCGTGCGGGCGTTCACGCTCGACTGGCAGGTCATCCTCGTCAGCGCGCCGATCGCGCTCGAGCTGCTGCGGCAGGCGATCGGCGGCCGCTTCCCGCACCGGCTGTTCACGTTCACGCCGACCAACGGCTGGCTCGAGCTCCTGATCCTGCTCGCGACCGTCCTCGGCGTCGCGATCCCGATCAAGATCTGGAACAGCGCGCGCATCGAGCACCGGCTGGCCGAGCAGGAGAAGCTCCTGATGGCCGCGCGGGTCGAGGCGCTCGCCAGCCAGATCAACCCGCACTTCCTGTTCAACACGCTGACGTCGATCTCGTCGCTCATCCGGTCGAAGCCGGAAACGGCGCGGATGCTCATCGTCAAGCTCTCGGGCCTGCTGCGCCGGCTGCTCCGCAGCCAGGAGCATTTCGTCACGCTGCGCGAGGAGCTTGACGCCGTCGACGAGTATCTCGACATCGAGCGCGTCCGGTTCGGGCCCAGCCTCGTCGTGATCAAGGAGATCGACGACAGCAGCCTCGACGTGATCGTGCCGAGCATGATCCTGCAGCCGCTCGTCGAGAACTCGATCAAGCACGGCCTCGCGCGCAAGGTCGGCGAAGGCCGCATCACGATTCGATCCGCGCGGCGCGCGGGCCACGCCGTGATCGAGGTGATCGACAACGGCGTCGGCATCCCGAGCGACCGGCTCGAGTCCACGTCCCAGCACGGCATCGGCCTGCGCAACGTCAACGAGCGCCTGAGCGTGATCTACGGCGCCAACTACGCGCTGAAGCTCGTGAGCGCGCCCGACGAAGGCACGTCGGCCCGCATCGAGATCCCCGAGCTCATCGTCACCGAGCGCGCCACGGCATGACGCCCCCTGCCCTCCTCCGCGCGCTCGTGGTGGACGACGAACAGCTGGCGCGCGAGGAGCTGTGCTTCCTGCTCGGCCAGGTCGGCGGCATCGACATCGTCGGCCAGGCGTCCGACGGCGTGGGCGCGCTCCGCCTCGCGGGCGAGCTGACGCCCGACCTCATCTTCCTGGACGTGCAGATGCCGGGGTTGACCGGGTTCGAGGTGGCGCGGCGTCTGCTCGCCGCCGACCTGCACGCGCACCTGGTGTTCGTCACCGCCTTCGACCAGTACGCGATCGAGGCCTTCTCGGTGAACGCGGTGGACTACGTGCTCAAGCCGGTGGACGTCGGCCGCCTCGAGGAGACGCTCGAACGCGTGCGCCGCCGGGTCGCCTCCACGCAGGCCGCGCGCCTGCCCCTCTCCCCCGGCGATCTCGAAAAGGTGATCGAGGCCGTCCAGGCGCGGCAGGGGCGGCGGGACCAGCTGGCCATCCGCGTCGGCGAGCGTTTCGTTCTCGTCCAGGCCGAGGAAGTCGTCCACGCGTCGCTCGCGGACGACGCGATCGTCGTCGTCACCAATTCCGTGTCGGGAACGTCTAACTATCGAACACTGGACGAGTTACAGGCGCGGCTGGACCCGGCAGTTTTTTGGCGCGTCCACCGGTCGCACCTTGTTAACATTACGAAGATCAAGGAGATTGTGCCCTGGTTCAGCCGGAACTACCTCCTCAAGATGAGAGACCCGAAGGCGACCGAGATTCCGGTCAGCCGCGCGCAGACCAAGCGCCTTCGGGAGTATCTCCAGTTGTAGCGTCGTCGCCGGCGACTGGCGATCCTGACTGGTCGCGACAGGCGTGGTCCGCCGACGCGGGGTACTCGTTCAAGCCGGCGGTCTTCACGCCGGCTCGGTTCACGCCCGCGGCGCCGCCTGGGGCCGCGCCCCAGAGCGAGGGCCCGGCGGCCGGCGAACCGGCGCCACCGGTTCCCCAGCCGGCCCCGACCAACCTGAGCTCCGCGGCGGCGCGCGTGGGCGAAGAGTTGCTCGCGTGGTTCAAGACGCTCGTCTCCGCCGCGGTCTATGCGACGTTGATCGTGACGTTCGGTTTCCAGGTCGCGCGCGTCGAGGGCCAGAGCATGGCGCCGACGCTCGAAGATCAGGACCGGCTCATCGTCAACAAGCTGATCTACCGGATTCACAAGCCGCAGATCGGCGACATCGTGATGCTCTACTACCCGCTCGACCCAGACAAGTCCTTCGTCAAGCGGGTCGTCGCCGAGCCGGGCGACACGATCAAGAGCATCAACGGCCGCGTGTATCGCAACGACGTGCCGCTGCGCGACGACTTCATCCCCGAAGAGTACAAGTCGCTCAACGACACGTGGGGGCCGCGCACGGTGCCGCAGGGCATGTACTTCGTCATGGGCGACCACCGCAACAACAGCTCGGACAGCCGAACGTGGGACTGGGTGCCCGAGAAGTACATCATCGGCAAGGTCGAGGTTCGCTGGTGGCCCGTCAATCACGCGCGGTTCTTCGAGGACGATCTGCTGCCGAAGGCAGCGGACAAGTAACTCACGCCTCCTCTTTGTAGATCTCCTCGACGACGTCGCCGAAGTGCTCGAGCACGACGCGACGCTTGACCTTGAGCGTCGGCGTCAGCTCGCCGCGCTCGCCGCTGAGCTCGCGCGGCAGGAGCGCGAAGCGCTTGATGCGCTCGAACTGCGCGAGCCGCGCGTTCACGGCATCGACCACCTGCTGGTAGCGCTGCAAAACGTCCGGGCGCGCGATGAGCGTGCGAGCGGCCGCGTCGCCGGAAGGCGTCGGCACACCCAGCGCGCGGCCGAGCTCGGCAAAATCCGGCACGACGAGCGCGGCCGGGAAGCGGCGTCCGTCGCCGATGACGACGGCCTCCGCGACAAGGGCGTGCTCTTTGAGCGCCGCTTCGATCGGCTGTGGCGCGATCTTCTTGGCGCCTGAGGTGACCAGGAACTCTCGCTTCCGATCGGTAATCCGTAGATAGCCGTCGGCGTCGATCGTCCCGATGTCGCCCGTGTGGAACCAGCCGTCGCGAATGACCTCGGCGGTGTCTTCAGGCCGCTTGTAGTAGCCGGTCATGACGTTGGGCCCACGAGCGAGAATCTCGCCATCGGCGTCCGCGCGGAGCTCGACGTTCGGCAGAGCCCGTCCGACGGTCCCAAAACGGACCTTGCCGAGCGGCATGACGCACAACACTGGCGCGGTCTCCGTGAGGCCGTAGCCTTCGAGGATCGGCAGGCCGAGGCCGAAGAACAACCGCCCCACGTCGGGCGGCAGCGCCGCGCCACCGGACACGACGAATCGCAGCCGGCCACCGAGCTCGTCGCGCACGCGGCGGAAGACGTAGCGCTCGGCGAGGGCCGACTCCATCCGGAGCCAGGGCGACAGCGAGCCGCCCTCCGGCAGGACTTCGCCACGCCGCCGCGCCACGCGCATCGCCCAGTCGAACGCCAAGCGAGACGCGCCGCGCAGCTCTCGGCCGGCCGCCAGAATCCTGGTCTGCGTCTTCTCGAAGACGCGCGGCACGGCGGTCATGACCGTCGGCCGCACCAGCTTCAGGTCGCGCGCAATCGTCTCGATCGACTCCGCGAAGACCATCGACACGCCCGTCACCAGGTACACATAGGCGACGATGCGCTCGAACGCGTGGCAGAGCGGCAGGAAGGACAGCGCGACGTCCTCGTCGTTCAAGTCGAGCACGGCACAGATGCCGGCGAGATTCGCGATGAGATTGCCGTGCGTGAGCAGGACGCCCTTGGGCGGACCGGTCGTGCCAGACGTGTAGATGAGCGTCGCGGCGTCGTCAGGGCGCACGCGCCTGGCCTCGTCGTGAAACGCGCGGCCGACGCCCCAGCCGTCGAGGATCCGGCGATGCCCTCGGTCGGCCGCTTCCGCCAGACTCACCACGGCCCGCCGGCCCGCTGCCCCCGACAACGCGGCCGGTTCGATGACCACCACGGTGCGCAGGGCCGGGGCATCCGCCGCGAGGACCTTCTCGAGCTGCACGCGATTGGAGACGACGGCCATCGAGGCTTCGCTGTCGCGCAGGATCGCCCCGACCTGATCGGCAAGCAGCGTGGGATAGATCGGCGTCGTAATGGCGCCGGCGGCGAGCACGGCGAGGTCGGCGAACAGCCACTCGGGCCGGCTCTCCGAGAGGATCGCGATCCGGTCGCCGCGGGTCATGCCCAGCGCGCCGAGCCCGAGGCTGAGGTCGCGCACGCGCTCGACGAGGTCACGCCCGCTCGTCCAGGTGATGCCGCTGGCGCCGGCGCGGCCGATCAGCGTCGGCCGCGGGTAGCGCCCGCTCGTGAAGAACGGCAGCTCGGCGAGCGTCCGCGGGCCGTCAGTACCCAAGCGCCTTGTCCACGACGTTGACGAGCGGCTCTCCGCGCCGGAAGCGCGCGACGTTCTCGAGAAACAGATCGACGACCGGCGACCAGTAGTTCCCCGAGAAGGACGCGCTGTGCGGCGTGATCAGCACGTTCGGCAGACTCCAGAGCCGGTGCCCGGACGGCAGGGGCTCGGTCTGAAACGCATCGAGCCCGGCCGACCCGATCGTCCGGGCCTCGAGCGCGTCGGCGAGCGCTTCCTCGTCGACCAGGCGCCCGCGGGCGACGTTCACGAGCATCGATGAGGGCTTCATCAGGGCGAGCTCGGCGCGGCCGATGAGCGCCCGCGTCGCTTCCGTGCGCGGCACCGCGAGGACGACGACATCCGCGGTCGAGAGCGCGTCACCCAGCCGCTCGGGCGGCAGGACCCTGCTGACGCCCGCAATGGGCGGCGCGTCCAGCTGCCGGCGCACGCCCACGACCCGCATGCCCAGGCCGGACGCGAGCGCCGCGACCCGGGCGCCAATCGTGCCCAACCCGACGACCAGCACTTCGGTCGCCTCGAGCGCGGGGACGATCGGCGAATACAGCTCCACCTGCGCCCACGTTCGTGTCTCCTGCCGGCGCACGGCCGTGTGGAGCTGCCGGCGGAGCGCGAGCACGAGCGCGATGGCATGCTCGGCGATCGTCGGGCTGTGCACGCCGCGCGAATTGGATACGACGACGGAACTCGCAACGAGCGCCGGCGTGAGGAGCGGCCCCACGCCGACGGCCGAGCTGTGCACCCACGCGAGGCGGCGTGCCTCACCGAATTCGTCGGCGTTGAGGCGCGTCGCGAACAGCACGTCGGCGTCGGCGAACGCGCCGCGCCGTCCGGCGGACTCCCGGACGTGGCTCACCTCGTCGGCCGGGAGCGCCTGACGCAGGCGCTCGACTTCGCGCTCCGGAATGATCCACACCGGGGGATCGTGGATGGCAACGACTACGCGCACGGTCCTCCGCCTACCGGCGGTACTCCCCGCTTCGCCCGCCGCGCTTCTCGAGCAGGCGGATGCGGCCGATCGTCATGCCGCGGTCGACGGCCTTCAACATGTCGTACAGCGTGAGGGCCGCGGCGGCCACGGCGACGAGGGCTTCCATCTCGACGCCCGTGCGGCTGACCGTGCCGACGCGCGCGCGGATCGCGTACCCCGACCGCGTCGGCTCGATCTCCACGCCGATGTCCGTCAGCGGCAGCGGATGGCACAGCGGAATGATCTCGGCCGTGCGCTTGGCGGCCATGATGCCGGCCAGGCGCGCGACCTGGAGGGGATCGCCCTTCTTGACCGCGCGCTGCCGGATCGCGCGGCGCGCCGCCGCGTTCATCCGGACGTCGCCGCCGGCGACCGCTTCGCGCTTCGTCTCCGGCTTGGCCGAGACGTCCACCATGCGGGCCCGGCCCCGGCGGTCCACGTGCGACAGCCGGCGCCGGCCGCCGCGCCTAGAGGCCGTTGTCATCTCCGTCGCCTCGCGCAAGGTAGAACGACAGGCTCTCGAGCGACACGGTCAGATCGACGTTCTTGAGCTTGACGCCCGGCGGCACCTTCAACGTGCCCGGCGAGAAATTCAGAATCGCGCGGATGCCCGCCTGCACCGCCGTGTTGACGACGCCCTGCGCCGACTCGGCCGGCACGGCGACGACCGCGATGTCGACGTTGTCGCGCTTGGCGGACTTCCGGAACTCGGCGATGTCGCAAATCCGCACGCCACCGCGCGACCTGCGCCCGATCTTCTTCCGTTCCGTGTCGAAGAGCGCGACGATCGCGAAGCCCTCGCGGCGGAAGCCGGGATAGTCGGCGAGCGCGAGCCCGAGATTCCCGGCGCCGAGGATCGCCACGCGCACCGTGCGATCGAGCCCGAGGATCGCGCGAAGGTGGCGTTTGAGCTCCTTCACGTAGTACCCGACGCCGCGCACGCCGAACTCGCCGAAGTACGCGAGGTCCTTGCGGATCTGCGCGGCGTTGAGGTGGAACTGCTCGGCCAGCGCCTTCGAGGAAATCGTCTTCACCCCCGCGGCGTCGAGGGTATTCAGGCACCGCAGATAGACCGACAGGCGGCTCGCGGTGAGCTCCGAGACCTGCTCGCCGGCCGGCCGGGGCTTGTTCCTATCAGTCACAAGCGCACGATTCTAGCAAAGACACCGGGAGTCATTTGACGCGATCCTGCCAAATCACTCCCGGTGTCTCTTGCCTTCAATCGCCGCCCGCACACGCGCCACGAGCGCGTCCCGGTCCTCGAAAGTCAGGCCCGCCGTCGGCACCGGCGGGCAGAATGACACGGTGACCGTTGCCGGCCAGATGAGCCGGCTGCCCTTCCGCATGGCGTCGCGCCCGCCGGACACGACCAGCGGCACGACCGGCGCCTGCGCCTTGATGGCCATCACGAACCCGCCCTTCTTGAACGGCAGGAGCTCCCCCGTCGGACTGCGGGTGCCTTCCGGAAAGATCAGAAACGACTGCCCCGCGCGAAGCGCCTCGGCGGCCCGGTCGACAGCCGGCCAGCTCTGGTCTTTGTTCGCGCGCTCGAGCGGCACGAAACCGGCCAGGTCAAACGCCCAGACCAGCACGGGCAGCTTGCGCAGCTCGGCCTTGTAGAGCACGCCCAATCGCGGAAACAGCCGCGCGAGGGACAGGAACACCGCCGGCGGCTCGATGTTGCTCGAGTGATTGCTGGCGTACACCGCCGCGATGGGCTGGATGTGCTCGGCCCCCGTGACGTTCAGCCGGATGCCGGCCAGCGCGAAGCCCACCCGGACGCCGAGCCCACCCGCGGAATAAAGAACGCCCGGTTGACGGAAGATGAGGGCCCAGAGCAACAGCACGGGCCCACAGATGAGGACGTAGAGAGAAAGCACGACGGCGGTTGCGAGCGTACGCGCCGCCGCAACTGCCGTCGTACCGTCGATCTCCTAGGAGGCGCGGGCCGCGCGACGGGGCGTCACGCGCGCTGCGGCCGGCGCCGCGGCCGGCGTCTTCGCCCGCGCCGCCTTGGCCGCCTTTGCGCGCGCCGCATTGCGCGCCTTGATCAGGAAGCACCGCTCGAGCGCCTGCTCGACCTTGACCTCGACCTGCGGCGACTTCTCCCCGAGCACTTCCGTGATTTCGGACACCACGAGGAACTTCGCCCGGTCCAGCATCCGCTTCTCGCGGAACGACAGGCTCTTGGACTTGCTCAGGAACGTCAGGCCCTTGAGCACCTCGACGACGTCGTAGATCGAGCCCGTCCGCATGCGGTCGGAATTGTCCTTGAAGCGGCCCTTCCAGTTCTGATGGCTCTCAATCTTCCCGTCGCCGAGCAGCGTGAAGAGCCGCTCGACTTCATCGTCGCTGATGGCGCGACGCAATCCGACGCCGTCGACGTTGTCGACCGGCACGAAGACCGTCGTCTCATTGGCCATGCGCAGCTGATAGAAGCCGCACGTCGTGCCCATGATCGTCTTCGTCTCGATGCGCTCGACCACACCGAGACCATGATTCGGGTAAATGACCTTGTCACCGATCTCGAATGCCACGTGACCCCCGAGTGCTGATTGGAACGCCTGAAGGTTGGCTATTCCCGAGCAGGAACGTCCTTACAGTGTATCCGAATCTGGAACGATACACAACTGGAAATGCTGATAAATCAAGGGGTTCCGGGGGGTTCCTGAGTTCGCCGCCGGTTCCTGAAGCGGTACCAGGGAGGTTCCCGGGCTCCGGAGAGATTCGGACGCGCCGCCTGACCGCGCATCTAACTCCATGCGCGGACAGCGGTTAGGCACGCGCCCGAACCCCCTCCGGAACCCCCAGGCCCCCCATGGTCCCCCGGAGGACCCGGAGGAACCCGACGGGAGCCTACTTCTTAATCACCTCCGCCTTCGACCCGAACCCGGTGCGCGGCCCTTTGTTGTCACGAACGAGCACCCGGTCGGTGTTCGCGATCGAGAAACCCGTCTCGTAGAGGAGTTGGGCGATCCTGGCCATCTTCGGGAACGTGATCTTGTCCACCGTGTCGGTCACCCGGTGGTAGTCCTTGTGCAGCCCGGTCGTGAAGAACGCGATCGGAATGCCCTTGGCCGCGTAGCTGTAGTGGTCGCTCCGGGTGTACACGCTCTCAGGGTCGTTCGGGTCGTTGAGCTCGTAGTCCAGGCCGAGCGGCTTGGTCATCGTGCCGTTCGTCTCGACGATCAGGTTGTGCAGATCGGTGCTGATGCGGTCGGCGCCGACGATGAACACGCTGTTCGTGTAGTCGCCCTCGAGGTTGTCGCAGTCGTCGCGGCCGACCATGTCCATGTTGAGCTGCGCCTGGACCTTGTCGAGCGGCACGACCGGGAAGTCCGCGTTGTAGCGCGATCCGTAAAGGCCTGCCTCCTCGCCCGTGTGCCAGACGAAGACGATCGAACGCTTTGGCCGCGGTCCCGTGGCGAAGGCCTTGGCGACGCCCAGCTCCGACACCGTCCCGGATCCGTCGTCATCGGCGCCGTTGCTGATGAAGTCGCGCTGGTCGAACGGGACCGGATTGGCCGCCGGCGCCGCGCCGCGTCCACCACCACCAGCGCCGCCGCCCGCAGCGGGCGCGCCTGGCGCACCGGCGCCACCAGCCGCGCCGCGGCCGCGTCCGAGATTCGCCGGATTCTGCGGCGTCTTGCCCGCCGCCGCGAGGGCGGCGAGAGCTTCGGGGCCGCGCCGCCGGCAGCCACTCGGTGACGGCGGATTGCCGCCGCCCGTCTGGCTGTACCCGATGTGGTCGAGGTGCGCCCCGATCATCACGTACGTGTCCTTCAGCTTCGGATCCGATCCTTCGAGGATGCCGACGACATTGCGCGTGAGCTGCTCGGAGACAACGTCGAACGTGTTGTCGATGTTGACGGTCACTCGGGCCGCGAGGGCCATCGGCGGAATCGGCTCGCCCTTCTGCGCTTTGGCGAGCACGTCGGCGAACTTGACCGGACCGGCGCCGAACAGCGCCTCGAAGAACGTTTCGTCGCCAGAAAACTGGGGCGGCACCATTCCGTCCACGCGCTGGACGGTCGTCAGGTCCGCGGGCGGAAGCGCTCCGCGGCCGCGCCCGCCGCCAGCGCCAAATCCGCCTCGACCCGCGCCGCCGCGACCGGCCATCTGCGCCTGGGCCTGCTGGATGGCCTGCGTCGCTTTGTCGAGCGCGTCCTGGGCCTGGGTCAGCGCCTGCTCTGCGGCGGTTGGCGGCGCAGGCGTCGGCGCGAACTGCACGACCGCCTTCGCGCCGGCGTTGAGCGCTGCCGCCGACGGCCCCCCGCCGCGCCCGCCCCGCCCGCCGCGCCCGCCCGCCCCGCCCGCACCTTGCGGCGAGAGGTTGGGCACGACGACGACCAGCTTGTCCTTCAGACTGCGGCCCGCGAGGTCGGTTTCCTGTCCGTAGCCGACGAACTCGACGCCGCTGAACGCCACCGTCTGCTTCCCACCGGAGTTGAACGGAAACGTGACGTGGTCGCCATGCTTGAACGTCTTCGCCGCAGCGTCGCCGGCCTCGATCGTCACCGAGGAATTGCGCGTGACCCGATAGCCCTTGAGCTTCACGTTCTCAAAGTACGTCCCATCGTCGCCAAGCGGCTTGATGCCCCACTCTTTCAGATGGTCCGCGACGTACGCGGCGGCGAGCCCGTAGCCCTCGGTGAACACCTGGCGTCCCTGGAGCTCGTCGGACGCGATGTAGGTCAGCCATTCCTTCAAGTCGGCCGGGCTAATCTGTGCGTACTTCACGCCCTTCGCCGGCTCGGGCGCCTGCGCGAGCAGCCGCCACGACCCTGTGGCGCCGGCGACGAGCAGGGCCAGCGCCGCCGCGCCGACGCGCAGGGACTTCGAGCGAGAGATCCGAGTCATTTCCAGCCTCCGGAGGGAAAGCATACCTGAAGGGCCTACCGGGTGGCTTTGCTCAGCAGGCCCTGGATGAACGCGCTGAAGATCCCGACGAGGATGGCGGCCAGGATGGTCGTGAAGAACCCGTGGATCATGAACCCGGAGTAAAACTTCGACACGAGCCACAGGCAGAAGGCGGTGACGAAGAAGTAGAAGATCCCGAGGGTGAGCACCGTCAGCGGCAGCGTCAGGATGACGAGCACGGGCTTGACGATCGCGTTGATCGCCGTGAGGATCGCGCCGGCGATGAGCGCATCGCGGAACGAGGCCACGTCCACGCCGCGCACGAGATAGGCGACCGCATAGATGGCGAGTGAATTGGCGATCCAGTTGAGGATGAGGGCGGTCATGCTCAGCATGCTACCGCCGCGGGCCGTCCGGCTCAATGCGGCGCAAAAAGAAACGCCGGGAGGCGGGATGGCGATGCGCCATCTCGCTCCCGGCGGCGTTCGGACCAGTATGCCTGGCCGAAACTACTTCGCGCCCTTGAGGCGCTTCCGCGCGAGCAGTCCGGCGACGCCCGTGCCGAGCAGGATCATCGACGCGGGTTCGGGCGTCGAGACGAGCGCCACGTTATCGATGCCAATCGTCGCCGGCCAGTCCCGGAATTCCAGCGTGAAGCTGGTCATCGGCGCGTTGAACGGGACGGTGACGGTCGTCGGCCCCCACTGCGGATTCGTCTCCGGATTCATCGTCGCGGAGCGGGATCCGGCTGGCGGGTTGACCGCCTGCTGATAGAACATCGACATGCCGTTGACGAGGAACCGGAAGTCGGGAATGTTCGAGTTTCCGCAGGTGTTGACGTTCGAGCACTGATTGTCCGGAAAGATCTCGAAGTCGAACGTCACGCCCGTCACCGGTGCGACGTTCGTGAACTGCATCATGATGCTCGAGCCGGTGAACGTGTACAGAAAGTTGTCGTGCGGCCCGGCGTGAGGAACGCCGCCGTTGGTGGTGCCAAGCGTCACCGCGACGCCGCCCGGACCAATGACGTGGCCCTCGCCGTCGTAGCTGTTCGTGACGATCTGCGTGCCGGCGGAGAGCCCGGCGCCGCTCACCGCGACCGTCCCGCCGCCGTTCACCGCCAATTGGGCGTTGATGTACGACTGCACGGAATTCGCGCCCGTCAGCGTGGAGGCGGTCGAGATCCCGGCGCCATCGAACGTGAAAATGGGTCCGGCGGACGCGGCACGGCTGCCCACACCCAGGGCGCACGCGGTCGCCAGAATCGTAATCGCGGTCTTCTTCGTCAGATCAGTCACGATGCCTCCTGCGACGTCCAGGTAACGCAAGGCACGTGCCCGGCTGACCACGAGCGGCACCGCAGGATTCTCGCGAAGATCCGCGATCGACATATTCGTAGTCCGTGGCTGGGCAGACTTTGCTCGCGGCCCGCGGAGGCATGATCGGAAGCGCGCCGCTTGCCGGGGACAAATGAGCGCACCGCACGCGTGTTTCACGGCGACAGATTCGTGCCGGGGACGTGCGCGTCGTGAAATCCCGAGCGCCCGGTTCTGTGGATCGCCAGCTCAGCCGCGCCCGATCCGGGCGGCCTGCCAGACCGCGATGAGCGGCTCGAGCGCGTGCGGCCAGTCGCGTGTGTGCGCGTAGCGGCTTGCCTCCAGGCCCATCGCCCGGCGGCCATCGGGCCGGCGGATGAGCGTCACGAGCGCAGTGACGAACGCCGTCGGATCGCCCGCGCGGCACACGAAGCCCGTCACGCCGGGCAGCATCTGCTGCTGCGGCCCGCCGACGTCCGACACCACCACCGGCACGCCCGCCGCCTGGGCCTGGAGCACGACGTCGCCGTGCGTGTCGCTCGCGCTGGGGCAGAGGACGACGTCGCTCGACGCCATCGCGACGGCGACGCGATCCTGCGAGAGCGCGCCGAGAAACACGCCGTCTGGACAGATCGCTTCGAGCTCGGAGCGCATGGGACCATCGCCCGCGAAGACGAATTGATGCGCGAGCCCGTGGCGGTGGAGCTGCCGCTGGATCGGACCGACGAGCGCAAGGCCCTTCTCGCGCGAGAGACGGCCGGCGTAGAGGATCGCCGGCCGGCGGTCGTCGACATGCCACGCGCGGCGCAACGCCGCGGAACCACGTGCGGGCGAAAACCGCGTCGTGTCCACGCCCTGTCGCCAGATCCGGAGGCGCTTTCCGTCGTAGCCGCGGCTGGCGAGCAGGTCGCGCGCGGCGTCGGACGGCACGAGCAGCGGATCGCACGGCGCGTAGCACCAGCGCGTGTGTCGCTCGACGAGGCCCCCGAGTCGCGTCGATCCGCTGAGGGCCGCCGCGCAGTCGCCGAGGTGCGTGTGGTAGCTGCCGACAATCGGCAGCCCCAGCCGAGACGCCAGCCAGCGTCCCGCGAGGCCAACCGGTCCGGGCGTCGTCACGTGCACGACCTCGACGCGGTCGCGCTCGAGGGTCCGCGCGAATCGCCCGAGCGGCGGCCAGTAGAGCCGCATCTCCCGATCCCACGGCAGGCCGGCGCCGAGCGACCGCACGGCGAAGTAGCGGTCCGTCTGCGCGCCCAGATCGCTGGCGGTGTAGACGCGCGGCTCGACGCCATCGCTGAACTGCAGCACGGCCTTGAGCGTCGCCGTCACGCCGGTGACCTTGTCGAAGTCGTTGTCGGTGAAGATCGCGACGCGCGTCGTGCCCACCCACGGCCTCCTGCATGTCTTGAGCGAATCTTCGAAGGCCGCTTCGCTGGGTGGAAGCGACGTCAACCAGGCGGGTGTGAGTCGAGGGGCACCGCAGTGGACGCCAGGCCAATACGGAGGACGGGCGCCGACCATGCGGCCGTCGGCCGGCCTCTCGCCTCGGCGGCCACTGCCGTGGCCCCGGACTCACCGCACGAGAGGGTAGTACGCCCGTGTGACAACCGGGTGTCGCTGGACGATCGCGGACGTAAACTCTAGCGCCCCGGGAACATCTCCAGCTCGCCTCGATCGGCGCGGGCCTTGCCGATCGCGTCGAGCTCGCGCTGCAGGGCCATGCGATCGAGCATGTCGATCCGGAGGCTCGTGAAGATCTTGATGCGCGCGTCCAGCTCTCGAAACGCCCTGTTGAACGCGCGGAGCTTCACCTCGTCCGTGCCCTCGACGGCGGCCGGGTCTTCGATCCCCCAGTGCGCGGTCATCGGCTGCCCGGGCCAGACGGGACACACTTCCTTGGCCGCGCGATCGCAGACGGTGAACACGAAGTGCAGCGGCGGCGCGCCGGGAGCGGCGAACTCGTCCCAGTTCTTGCTCCGCAGCCCGGCCGTTGGCAGGCGGTACTTGCGGAGGAGGCTGATGGCCATCGGATGGACCTCACCCTTCGGGTGACTTCCGGCGCTGAATCCCCGGAAGCGCCCCTTGCCCCAGTGGTTGATGAGCGCCTCGCCCATGATGCTGCGCGCCGAGTTGCCCGTGCAGAGAAACAGGACGTTGTACGGTTCGGTCATGAGACCTCAGGAGGCGCGCTCGTGCGGGATCGCCACGTCCGCGGCCGGCCGGCGCGCCGAGGGAAGCAGCCACCGGAACAGGATCGTGGCCGCGAACGCGCCCAGCAGCTGCGCGGCGATGAAGCCCGGCGCGTCGGCGGGCCTGATGCCGGAGAACGTGTTCGTCAACGACCGCGCGATCGTCACCGCGGGATTGGCGAATGAGGTCGAGGCGGTGAACCAGTACGCGCCGGCGATGTACAGCCCGACCGCGAGGGGCACGGCGTCAGCCCGCGTCCGGAGGCAGCCCCAGATGACCGCCAGCAGGCCAAACGTCGCGACGAACTCGCTGAACGCCTGCGCGGCGCCCGTGCGCGCCTGCTGCGAGAACTGAATCAGCGCCTCGCCGAACATCAGATGCGCGACGAGCGCGCCGCAGACGCCGCCGGCGACCTGGGCGGCGAGATAACTCGACGCAGCGCGCCAGGAGAGGCCGCCTTGCGACGCATCTGCGAGCGTCACCGCGGGATTGAAATGCGCGCCGGAAATCGGGCCGAAGGTCAGGATGAGGGCCGCGAGCGTTGCCGCGGTGGCGGCCGTGTTGGCCAGCAGCGCAATCGCGGCGTTTCCACCGGCCAGCCGGGCGCCCATGATGCCGGACCCGACCACGGCGCACACGAGGAGCGCGGTGCCGATGAACTCCGCGGTGAGTCGGCGCGCCAGCGTCATCAGTCGCGCTCAGCGGCAGCAGTCCGGCCCGCAGCACCCCGCGGCGGAGGGCTTCGTCGCGCGCACGAACGCGCTGGCGATCCGGCCCTCCATGTCCTTCGCGAGCGCGTCGACCTCGAGGCCTTCGCCCGCCAGGAAGGCCCGCGCATCGTCGAGGCTGTAGATCCGCGTGTCTTCAATCGTGACGTCGCCGAAGCCGGCGCCCTCCAGCTTCGCCCGATAGTCGGCGTCGCTCAGCGCGCCGGCGATGCAGCCAACCCACAGCTCCATGCTCTTCCGGATCGCGGCCGGCACGTCGCCGTGGACGACGACGTCGGAGACGGCGACGCGGCCGCCGGGCTTGAGGACGCGAAACGCTTCTCGGAGCACGCGGTCTTTGTCGCCCGAGAGGTTGATGACGCAGTTCGAGATAATGACGTCGACTGAATTGTCGGGCAGCGGGATGTTCTCGATCTCGCCCTTCAGAAATTCGACATTGGCGACGCCGGCCTTGCGCTGAT
>DATIWF010000129.1:0-5307 GCA_035519535.1 Vicinamibacterales bacterium
CGCCGAGCGCCAGCGAGAACACCCACAGCGGGCGGATGTCCGGCCAGTCGGCGCCGTCTGTCGAGCGGATCGGATCGGCGGGCAGTGCCATTACGTCACGATTATGACGCCGGCGCGGGGCGCCGCAGATGTTCGCAGCCAGCGGCCTGTTTTTGGCAGGCAATGGTCGCGCGCGCGCGGCAAGGAGCCGTCGGCTGCATTTGCCGCCCGCTGGCTGCATCCGGCGCCGCCCGCCGGCCCGCGGCCGGTATCCTGTCGGCACCTGACTCGCCGCCGCGGCTGGCGCCGTCTGACTTCTCTCCAGGCCGGAGGAAGTCTCCTCAAGGCCGGTACAAGGCCGGCGGTGAGCCAGGACCAACCGTCACCACGCGCATCGGGTGACGGGGCTGCACTCCGCAAGAGCGTGTCATGAACGTGTCCGGCTTCGTGCCAGTGGATCCGCGGAAGGCATTTGTGCAGCCCACCGTAGCGGTTTGCGCCTGGTGTCCGGACAGCGAGGCGCGCACCGCCGCTGCCCAGGCGCGTGGTTACGCTGTGTCGCACTCGATCTGCCCGACCTGCCGCGCGCGGCTGGAAGTCGTCGGCAGGAACCGCGGTGATTCGCCACGATCGTCCCGCGCACGTGATGCGCATTCGACGCGTCTCAGATCGAGGCCGGCGCAAATCTGATCTGGCACTTTGCCGCATGTTGAGATTGACCTGTAGGGCTCGCGCCTCAGCGACACCATCCCCGTTCGCTGCATTCCCGCGCGGCTGACTGCAAGGTCTCTCCGTCGTCGCGAGGGGCGCACTAGGATGCTTCAGACTGACTCGCCGCCGGACCCGCTGCTCCCCTTCTTCCCTCCGGGGAGCAGGGCCGGCGGCGAACGGTCAGTTCTTGCCCCAGACGATCCGCCTGTCGCGGCGGGTTCGGACCTCCTGCCCGCTGGCGCTCGATGGAGAAAGGGATGCTCGACCTGGGCCGGAACGCAGAGACGTGGCGAACTTGGTGCGACTATCGATCCGTCTGGCGCTGGCATTTCTATGCCGGCCTGTTCTGCATTCCGTTCGTGCTCTGGTTGGCGGCCACCGGGTCGATTTATCTCTTCCGGCCCCAAATCGAGGCCTGGTTGGACCGACCGTACGATGCGCTCGCGGTCGACGGTCCCCGCGCGAGGCCGGAGGCGCAGGTGCAGGCTGCCCTCGCGGCGGTGCCCGGAAGGCGGCTGAACAGCTACGAGCTGCCAAAGCGCGCCGATTCCTCGGTCCGCGTGCTCGTCGGGCGTGGCGCCGATCTGTTTCGCGTCTACGTCCATCCCGCGACAGCGCAGGTCCTGCACATCGTCAGGGAAGACCAGCGTCCGATGCGGCGGCTCTTCTACTTGCACGGAGAGCTGTTGATGGGCATAACCGGATCGATGGTGGTCGAAACAGCGGCCTCGTGGGCGATTGTCATGATCGTCTCGGGACTGTTTCTCTGGTGGCCACGCAAGAGCGGATTGGCCGGCGTGATCTACCCACGCCTTTGGCGCGGCGGACGTGTGTTCTGGCGCGACCTGCACGCCGTCACCGGATTGTGGGTGTCATTCTTCACTCTCTTCGTGCTGCTGTCGGGTCTGCCGTGGGCCCGGTCGTGGGGCAACCTGCTGCAGGACGCCCGGCTTCTGGGCGGAGCAGCCGCTACACGGCTCGACTGGACCACAGGGCGTGACTCCGAAATCCGGGCACGCGTCGCCAGGAACGCGCCGCCGGTCGCGCCCAGTGGAGAGCATGCGGCGCACGAAGCGACAGCTGCGACCTCGGCAGCGTCGTACGCGGGCCTCGACCGCCTGGTCGCCGTGGTCGACTCGCTCCATCTCGAGCCGCCGGTCCTCGTCTCGCCTCCGTCGATGGCCGCGCACACGTGGACCGCGCGGTCCGACGCCGCCGACCGTGTGTCGCGCACCGAGATCGAACTCGACATGCGGACGGCCACGATCACATCGCGCGTCGACTTCGGCGAGCGACCGCTGGTCGACCGCGTCGTGGGAATTGGCATCGCGGCGCATGAGGGGCAGTTGTCCGGACGGCTCAATCAGGTGATGGGGCTGTTCACCGCGGCGAGCCTGTGGATCGTGGCTATCAGCTCGGTCGTGCTGTGGTGGAAGCGCAAGCCAGCGAATGCGCTCGGCGCACCGTCACCACAGGTGGGATCGCCGCGCATCCCGGCGCTCGTCAAGGTGCTGACCGTGGCGCTCGCGCTCGCGTTTCCCATGATGGGCGCGACGCTGCTCGCGATCTTGGCCATCGAGCGGGGCGTCTTCGTCCGAGTTCCTGCGGCGGCGCGCTTCCTCGGGCTGTCGCCCGCCTGAGTCGCCACATCCCACGCGTGTTGAGCGCCGCGGGTGATCGGACCATCGATCGCCATGTCACTGAATCGCAAGGTCCTCGTCGTCGGGCATCGCTGGATCGGGCTTTCGTTGGCCGTGTTCCTGATCCTCGTCGGTGCGACGGGGAGCCTGCTGGTCTTCTGGCAGGAACTGAACGAGCGGCTCGCACCCGCCTTGTATCCAGGAACCCGCCCTGGCCCAGCGCTCCAAGCCGCCGAACTGGCCTTGCGAGCGGAGGCGCTCGTACCCGACGCGCGCGCGACCGCAGTCTATCTCGGTTATCGCGGAACCGTCTGGGTGGGCGTTGAGCCTCGCCCGAGCACTCCGCCACTCCCTTTCAATTACGTTTACCTGGACCCGGTGACCGGCGACGAGCTCGGTCGCGTCCAATGGGGCGCGTGGCCGACGAGCCTCGCCGCGATCATGCCGTTCGGGTACGAACTGCACGAGACGCTGACGCTCGGATCGTGGGGCGGACGGGTACTCGGCGTCGTTGCCCTCGTCTGGTTCGTCGACTGCTTCGTGGCCTTCGCGCTGACGTTACCCCGACGGAGCGCCACGAGCGCCCGTAGCGCGCTGGAACGATGGCGGCCGGCCTGGTCGTGAAGATTGGCGCGCCGGCGGTGCGTGTCAACTTCGACCTGCATCGTGCGGCCGGGTTGTGGTTCTGGGGAGTGTTGTGCCTGTTTGCGTGGTCGGGAGTGATCGTCTGGCTGAACAAACGCCGGGCCCGTGCGTTCGCGCGCCGCATGTACCCGCGTTCAGAGCTTGTCAGGATGACGATCGCGATGCCCGCCGGGCGCGTCACTCTGAGGCCGCGGCGTTGAACCATCGGACGATTTCCCGGTTTCGTTCGTCACGATGACGCGACAGGGAGTGCCCATCGTTCAAGAACACCTGCAGGTCGTACCGGCGCCCTGCGGTTTCGAGAGCGGCCGCCATCCGAAGCGCTTGATCGACTGGTACCACTTGATCGTCTTTCGCGTGGAGGAGCAGCATCGGCACGGTGATCTGATCCGCCCAGTACACCGCCGACCTCGCGCGGTAGTGCTCGGCGGCACGATGGATGTAGTCGGGCCACACACGCGCCCAGCCATCGTACGCGTCGTCGCCGTTCACGAACGACGGACGCGCGTGGCCGAGAGCCTCGAGATCCGACGGGCCTGCGATGACCGCGGCCGCTTTCACGGGCGCCCCCCGCTGCAACGCCAGATACGCCATCGTCCCGCCGCGTCCGGCTCCGAGCATGAAGAGACGAGCGGTGTCGACGACGGCGTCCGAGCGCAAGAGGGGAAAGAGGCCCATGACGTCCTCGACGTCCGCCCCGCCCCACTCGTCGCGCTTCGACTGAGCGCCATGAAAGCGGTAGTCGGATGCGATCACGACGAATCCGCTCTTCGCCAGCAGGTACATCTCCGCGACCGCCGGATCGTCGAGCCGACCAACGTCGCCTGTACCGCCGCGGTTGTAGACGATCGCGGGCCAGCGGCGCCGACCGGAGTGCTTCGGCCGAATCAGGACGCCCGTAACCGCAGCGCCCGGGCACTGATAGCGGAGTGCGAGAATGTCGAACGCGGTCTGCTGCCGCGCGCTGTCGTACACGGCACGCGGGATGTCGCGGCGGCTGGCTTCGTCCAGAGCGTCGTACGGACGGAGGGGCGTTCGAGCGGAAGCGGCCATCGCACTCTGGGCAGCCGCCTGCGCAGCCAGTCTGTCTCCCATGTCGATCGCGAACAGCACGACGACGACGGCAACGCTGATCGTCGTGCGGAGGGGATTTGCCACCGTCATCCCCGTGCTGTCCGCCATCGCTCCTGCACCGCATCCCAATCGATCACGTTGAAGATCGCGTTCACGTAGTCGCGACGCAGATTCTGATACTTCAAGTAGTACGCGTGCTCCCAGACGTCGATGCCGAGCAGTGGATGATGGCCCGTCGTCAGCGGGTTGTCCTGGTTGCCGGTCGGTTCGACGATCAACTTCCCGCCGCCATCGAGGCTCAGCCACGCCCAACCGCTGCCGAACACACCGACGGCGGACGCGGTCAGCGCGTCTTTCAGCTTGGCGAAGCTGCCAAATGCCTGGTCGATGGCTCGACCGAACTCGGCGCCTGGGGGCGCGCTTCCACCCTTCTTGAAGCTGGTCCAGAACGACGTGTGATTCAGGTGCCCGCCGCCTTGATTGCGGACGGCCCTGCGCACGGCCGCCGGCAGCGTATCGAGGTGGCGGATGAGGTCGTCAATCGTCCGGCTCTTCAAGTCGGGATCGTTTGCGAGCGCCGCATTCAAATTCGTCACGTACGCCGCGTGATGACGGTCGTGGTGAATCGTCATGGTTTGGGCGTCGATGTGAGGCTCGAGCGCGTCGGCCGGATACGGCAGGGGCGGCAGCGTGAAGGGGCCGGTCGGCGCCGCCGTCGTTTGAGCGAACAGCGGGCGGGCCTCGAAGGCCCTCGTCATCGGCAGCATCGTCGCAGCGGAACCGAGCTCGAGCAGTTGGCGTCGTGTGAAGTTCAAAGCGCGCCCTCCAAGGAGGTGAGCGTCGTTCAGCCTCGCGAACGGCTTCCAGCCGTTTGCAGTGAGCGGTGCGGGAATGCAGCGAACCGTGGCGTGCAGCCGTTCGCTGCATTCGAGGACGGCTCACTGCAAGTCGCTGGCGGACGCCGCGCAGGGCTGACAGCGTAACGAGAGACCGATGCCAGTCGACGCCGCCGCCCTCGAGCGCGAAGCCCACGCTATCGACGACGCGCTCGTGGCGCCGTGCTGCTTCACGCAACAGGTCTCGGTGCACCACTCGCAGGCGGCCGAGGACGTCCGCGAGGACGTACGCGTGCGTCTCGCGTCCGGCCAGACGCGCGAGCAGATTCTCGACGCGTACGTCGGGATCTACGGCAAGCGGATCCTCGCGGAGCCGCCGCCCGCCGGATTCGACCTCACGCTGTACGTGGCGCCGGCGCTCT
>DATIWF010000130.1:0-14453 GCA_035519535.1 Vicinamibacterales bacterium
GACATCCCTCGTACTGGCGCGCTGATGCCGAATCGATGAGCTTGGTGCTCGACGCCGCGCTATACATCGGCTACGCGCTTCTTCTCCTCACGGCCGTTGTTTCGGCACAGGCGGTCTGGCGCCGCCGCGAGCTGCATCGAATCAACGTCCTGCTCGTCGTCGGATCGCTTGTGCTCACGCCGCTGCTGGGAGGGCGCAGCCTGGTCGTCTGGGCCGCCCAGATGAGCCTCTACCTCGGTCAGCCATACCTCCTGATCAGGCTGGTCAGGCAGTTCAGAGATGTGCCGTCTCTTCTGTATGGCGCGGTAATTGCGGCGATCCCCGTCGGCACGCTCGCCTTGGTCTTGTGGCCGAAGCCGCTGAGTCCTGCAACTTCGATCGCGGTTCTCTATTGCGCTGTCGTTGAGCTTGGTGTCGCCTTTGTGCTCGCAGTCGAGCGGCGCAGGACGAGCGGCGTGACGGCGATGCGCCTAGCGTTCGCAGCTTCGGCGGCGCTACTCGTTTCCGTTCGGAACGGCTGGTCCGGCCTCGCGCAGTTCAGCGAAGCGATCGACTCGAATTACTGGGTGGTCCGGTTGCTCATCGCCGGCACCGGCGTGACGACCTACCTCGCCTTCGCGACCCCGCGCTTCCTGCGCGCTCGCTGGCAGCGCGAGGAGCAGGCGCGCTATCTCAGCGCGACCGCCGACCTCGGGCCCGAGGAGCGCGGACGCCAGGCGGCGGCCGATCTCAATCGCGCGGCGGCGCGGAGCGTCGGCCACTCCGTCATCCTCGTCGCGCAGCGGGCCGAATTCGCCTCACCCGTCCTGAGCGTGCAGGCCTCGACCAGTCAGGCCTTCGTTGGCGTCCAGGTCCTGCCGGGCGCCGGGCTGGTGGGCCGCGCGATCGAGACCGGCGTCGAGCAGTCCGGTCCCCCGGATTCCTGCGAGCCGGCCGTCGCGTCCCGCGTCCGCCCCCTGGGCGCCGAAGTGCTCGTGGCTCCGATCGCCTCGACGAGTCACACGTGGGGCGTCATCCTCGTGGTCCAGCGCCGGGGCTCGCTCTTCCCGGAGGACGACCTCCGCCTGCTGGGTCAGCTCGCCCGCTACGCGGCCACCGCGCTCGACCACGCGCGCCTGGTCGCCGACGCCCGCGCTCGCGAGCGGCGCGTCGCCGAGCGCCGCATCCGCGAGGTCGAGTCGCTGATGAGCCTGATGCTCGACAGCATCAAGGACTATGCGATGTTCGTCCTCGACCAGGCCGGCCGGGTCGCCACCTGGCAGGTAGGCGCCGAGCACGTCTTCGGCTACTCCGGCGAGGAGATGCTCGACGAGCCCGCCGCGCCGCTCTTCGACATGACGCCCGAGCAGTTCGCCGCCCTCATCGGCGAAGCCGACCGCCTGGGGCATGCCGAGCGCGAGGGCACCTGCCGGCGGCGCGACGGCGCCAAGTTCATCGGCGCGACGACGCTGCGCCCGCTTGTGGCCGAGGAAGAAGATGCCGCACCGCCGGGCCTCGTCGCTGTCACCCGCGATGTGACCGAGCAGCGCAACCTCGAGGCGCGCCTGCAGCAAGGCCAGAAAATGGAGGCCATCGGGCAGCTCGCCGGGGGGATTGCCCACGACTTCAACAACCAGCTGACGGCCATCATGGGCTATGCCGACGCGCTCGGCTCGACGCTCGCCGGCGACCCGGCGCGCGAGGAAGAGATCGAGCAGATCCAGCGCGCCACCGAACGCGCGGCCGCGCTGACGCGGCAGCTGCTGGCCTTCAGCCGCCGCCAGTTCACGCGGCCGACGCCGGTGAGTCTGTCGCGCCTCGTGGCGGAGCTCCTGCCCATGCTCCGGCGCGTGATCGGCGAGCACGTGACGATCGTGGAGGAGAGCGCGCGCGATCTCTCGGCCGTCTTCGGCGACCGCAGCCAGCTCGAGCAGATCGTCGTCAACCTCGCCGTAAACGCGCGCGACGCGATGCCCAAAGGCGGCCGCCTCGTCATCCGCACGACGATGGCGTCGGTCGATCAGGCGTTCGCGGCCGGAGAGATCGCGCCAGGCCGCTATGTCCTCCTCGAAGTCTCCGACACCGGCATCGGCATGGACGCCGCGACGATGGCGCGAATCTTCGAGCCGTTCTTCACGACGAAGGAGTTCGGCGGCACCGGCCTCGGCCTCGCGACGGTCTACGGCATCGTCAAGCAGATGGCCGGCGCGATCCGCGTCGAGAGCGAGCCCGGCCGCGGCAGCACGTTCCGTCTCTACTTCCCGGAGACGCACGAGCGCGAGGCCGAGCGGCCCGAGCCGATCATCGGCGAGGCGCCGGGCGGCCACGAGACGATCCTCGTGCTCGAGGACGACGATGGCGTCCGGTCGTTCCTCCGCGATTCGCTCGAGCGCCACGGGTACCGGGTGCTCATCGCCGACCAGCCGGCCGTCGCGCGATCGCTCGCCGAGACGTTCACCGATCGGATCGACCTGCTCATCGTCGACGTCGTGCTGCCTGGGACCACCGGGACGGAGTTCGCGCGGGAGCTGGCGGACGTCCGCCCGGGCTTGCCGGTGCTTTACATTTCTGGATACGCCGACGCCGTGCTCGCGCGGCAGGGCACACGACCGAAAGCGAGCAATTTCCTGCAGAAGCCATTTTCTGCTGCCGAGGTGCTCAAGCGGATCCGGCGTCTGCTGGCGCCCAAGTGAGCATGTCTCCGACCGTTTCGGTCGCTATAGAGAACCCGCGCGATGCCTTATAATTAGAGCAGGATCGCCATGACGAGCCTGCTCCTCGGCGGACGCTTGGATGTTTGAACGCTATACGGAACGTGCGCGGCGCGTGTTGTTCTTCGCGCGCTACGAAGCCACCCAGCTCGGCAGCACGTCGATCGAGACCGAGCACCTGCTCCTCGGCCTGATTCGCGAAGGCAAGGGGCTGACGAGTCGTATTTTCAATCGGTCGCACCTCTCGCTCGAGAGCATCCGCAAGGAAATCGAAGGCCGGACGGTGTTTCGCGAGAAGGTGTCGACGTCGGTCGACATTCCGTTCAGCGCGGAGACCAAGCGCGTCCTGCAATTCGCCGCCGAGGAAGCCGATCGGCTGCTGCATACCTACATCGGCACCGAACACCTGCTGCTCGGGATTCTCCGCGAGGAGCGTTCGGTGGCCGCGTCGATTCTCTACGAGAAGGGGATGCGCCTCGCGAGCGTGCGGGAGGACATCGTCCAGCTCCTGAACGAGAAGACCGCCCCGGCGCGGCCCAAGGAAACGCCGCTCCTCGCGGAATTCAGCCGCGACTTGACCGAAGCGGCGATGAAGAATCAGCTCGATCCGCTCGTCGGCCGGGAGACCGAGCTCGAGCGCGTGCAGCAGGTCCTCTGCCGTCGGACGAAGAACAACGCCGTGCTCATCGGCGAGCCGGGCGTCGGGAAGACGGCGATTGTCGAGGGCCTGGCGCAGAAAATCGTCTGCGGCGACGTCCCGCATTTCCTCGCGGACAAGCGCATCCTCGCGCTGGACATCTCGCTCATCGTCGCGGGCACGAAGTATCGCGGGCAGTTCGAAGAGCGCCTCAAGGCAATCATGAAGGAGCTCACCGAGAACCCGAACATCATCGTGTTCATCGATGAGCTGCACACGCTCGTGGGCGCGGGGTCGGCCGAGGGCTCGCTCGACGCGGCGAACATCCTGAAGCCCGCGCTCTCGCGCGGCGAGATTCGCTGCATCGGCGCGACCACGCCCGGCGAGTATCGGAAGTACATCGAAAAGGACCGATCGCTCGAGCGGCGGTTCCAGGCCATCAAGGTCGATCCGCCGAGCGAGAAGGAAACCATTCAGGTGCTGATGGGCGTGAAGGACCGCTACGAGTCCTTCCACCACGTCGAGTATTCGACCGAGGCGATTGAAGCGGCCGTCTACCAGTCGAGCCGCTACATCACCGATCGGTTCCTGCCGGACAAGGCGATCGACCTCATCGACGAGGCCGGCGCCCGCGCGAAGCTGCGCGAGGCCGAGCTCAACGCCGAGATGGGCGAGATCAGCCGGAGCATCCGGGTCGCCGTCGAGCAGCTCGATCAGCCGGTGGGGGAGCGGAGCTCGGACAAGGAATGGCTCTACTCCCAGCCGCAGCAGGTCTCGCGCGACAACCTGCAGACGGTGCGCGAGCGGCTCGACGTGAAGCCTGGGACCCCGCGCGTCGCGATCGGCAAGCACGAGATCGACGAGGTCGTGTCGAAGTGGACGGGCGTGCCGCTCACGTCGGTCAACGAAGACGAGGGCCACAAGCTGCTGCGGATGGAGGAGGAGCTCCACCGCCGCGTCATCAGCCAGGAGAAGGCGATTTCGGCGCTGTCGCGGGCCATCCGGCGGTCGCGCGCCGGCCTCAAGAATCCAAACCGGCCGGTCGGGTCGTTCATCTTCCTCGGGCCGACCGGCGTCGGCAAGACCGAGCTGGCGCGCGCGCTGGCGAACTTCCTCTTCGGCAGCGACCACGCGCTCATCCGCTTCGACATGTCCGAGTACATGGAGAAGCACTCGGTGTCCAAGCTCATCGGCTCGCCGCCCGGCTACGTCGGGCACGAAGAGGGCGGGCAGCTCACCGAGAAGATCAAGCGCAATCCGTATTCGGTCGTCCTGCTCGACGAGATCGAGAAGGCGCATCCCGATCTGTTCAACATCCTGCTGCAGGTCTTCGAGGACGGGCATCTGACCGACGGCCTGGGCAACCGCGTGAACTTCAAGAACACGATCGTCATCATGACGTCGAACATCGGCGCGCGCTACATCCAGAAGAAGGCGTCGATGGGGTTCCAGACGCCTGACGCGAAAGAGATCCAGAAGTCGGTCACCGACATGGTGCTCGGTGAAGTGAAGAAGACCTTCAACCCCGAGTTCATCAACCGCGTCGACGAGATCATCGTGTTCGATCCGCTCTCTGACGAGGACCTGCGCCGCATCACGCAGCTCCTCATCATGAACCTGAACAACCACCTCGTCGATCGGCAATTGAAGATCGAGGTGCTGCCCGAAGTCGTCGACTGGATCATCGACGCCACCTGCCGCGACCGGTCGTACGGCGCGCGGCCGCTCCGGCGCGCGATCCAGCGCTACATCGAGGATCCCCTGTCCGAGGAGCTCATCCGCGGGGAGCTGCGGACGGGCGTCATCGAGATCTACCTCGACCACGGCACGCTCGCCTGGCGCTCGACCGGCCAGGCCGACGCCGGCCGGCGTCTGGCCGTGATCGTCTAAGCCGTCAAGGGTCGGGCGGGCCCCCCTCTCGCCAGGCTGTCGGCGTCGGATTACCATTGACTGCTAAGTCGAGATGTTCGTGAGACTTCCTGTTCATTTCTGGCCAGGCGCGGCGGTGGTGGCTGCCGGCCTGCTCCTGGCCGCGCCGGCCGCCGCCCAGGTCGAGCCGTGCCCGGCGCCGGAGAAGCTCCCGCCCGCCGGATCGCCGCCGCTCGTGCGGTGCACGCAGCTGGTCGCGCATCCGGTCAATGAGACCATCGTCGAGCAAGACACCTATCGCTACTACATCAAGACGCGCGGCAGCGTCCCCAAAGACGACAAATGGGTGCCCTACAACGAGGACGCGATCCGCGCCGACTTCTGGAGCCTCTGGCGCGCCGGGTTCCTCGACAACCTCTGGATTGAGGTCATCGACGAGCCGTACGAGAACGGCGTCATGGGCGAGCACGTGATCTTCCACATCGAGGAGCGCTCGCGCGTGAAGGTCGTCGACTACGTGCCGAAGCAGGGCACCGGCAAGCTCCGCGTCGAGGTCTCGAAGATCGAGGACGCGATGAAGGAGAAGGGCATCAGCGTCCACCTCGACTCGTTCGTCGATCAGTCGACGATTCGCCGCGTCAAGGGCGTCATCCACGACCTGTACGCCGAAAAGGGCTACGACGGCGTGACCGTCGATCCCCAGATCGTGCCGATGGAGGGCGGGCCGAAGCTCGTGCGTCTGTCGTTCGTCATCGACGAGGGGCCGAAGTATCAGATCAAGGAAGTCGTCTTCGACGGCAACCACGCGTTCAGCGACAGCAAGCTCGCGTCGCAGATGAAGGACAACAAGCCCAAGGGCTGGCTGTCGTTCGTGACCGAGGCCGGCAAGTACCAGGAAGCCAAGTTCGCCGAGGACGCCCAGAAAGTGGTGGATTTCTACCGGGAGAACGGCTACGCGAAAGCGCGCGTCGGCAACCCGCAGGTGGAGACCATCTCGACGTCCAAGGACGGCAAGACGCGCGACATCCGCCTGCGCATTCCGGTGGACGAGGACCGCCGCTACAAGGTCGGGAAGTTCGAAGTCGCCGACGCGAAGGCGCTCAAGCCCGAGGGCCTCCGCGAGCTCTTCAAGGTGCACGAAGGCGACTACTTCAACATGAAGCAGATGCAGAAGGGCATGGACAAGGCCAAGGAGGCCTACGGCAGCTTCGGCTACATGGAGTTCGTCGCCGAGCCCGAGCTCTGCTTCAAGGGCACCAACTGCGAGACGGGCGAGCCCGAGGGCCCGCAGCCCGGGCCGCCGGTCGTGGACGTCACGATGCGCATGAACGAAGGCAAGCAGTACTTCGTCAACCGCATCACGTTCGTGGGCAACACCACGACGCACGACAACGTCATCCGGCGCGAGCTCCGCGTCGCCGAGGGCGGCCTGTTCAACACCGAGGCGCTCAAGGAGAGCATCCGGCGGCTCAACCAGCTCGGCTACTTCAAGCCGCTCGAGAAGGCCGAGGACATCGGCGTCACCCCGGCGCCCGGCCAGGACGCCCGCGTCGACATCAAGCTGAAAGTGCAGGAGCAGAACCGCAACCAGCTGGCGTTCGGCGCCGGTGTGTCGCAGTTCGACGGCTTCTTCGGCCAGCTCTCGTTCCAGACGGCCAACTTCCTGGGCCGCGGCGAGACGGTGGGGATCTCCCTGCAGAAGGGCTCGCAGGCGCAGAACTACCAGGTGTCATTCAGCGAGCCGTACATGTTCGATCGGCCGATCACGCTCGGCCTCGACTTGTACACGCGCCAGTACAACTTCCCGAACCAGTACACGCAGAGCGAGAAGGGCGGCAGCACCACCTTCGGATTGCCGGTCAGGGCGTACACGCGCGCGTTTCTGACCTACAGCTACACGCGCGTCGAGGTCTTCAACATCTCGCCGGCATACTTGAGCCCCGCGGTGCTCGCGTCGAGTCCGTACTTGAGGGATTCGCTGCTCATCGACCAGGGCGGGCACCGGACGGTCAGCAAGATCTCGCCGAGTCTGGTCTTCAACACGGTCAACGCGCCGATCTTCCCGAGCGCGGGCACCCGCTACACGCTCGCGGCCGGGCTCGCCGGCGTCGGCGGCGACACGCAGTACTGGTCCACGCAGTTCGAGGGCATCTGGTACCACCCCGTCACGCGCCGCATGTCGTACGGCCTGCGCGCGCAGGCGCAGTACATCCGGCCGTACGGCGACACGTCCATTCTGCCGATCTTCGAGAAGTACTTCCTGGGCGGCGAGTACAGCGTCCGTGGCTTCGACATCCGGACGATCGGCCCGCGCGACCCGGCGTCGAACCTCGTCGTGGGCGGCAACAAGACGCTCAACTTCAACGCCGAGTACTACATCAACATCGCCGGACCGGTCCGCCTCGTGGCCTTCTGGGACGCGGGCCAGGTGCAGGACGTCGGGCAATCGTTCAGGTGGATGGAGCCGCTGACGACGCGCGTGGTCCCGACCGAACCGATCCTCTTCGATCCGTTCGCGCCGCTCACCGGACTCTCGAGCACGACGCCGACGACCGTCGAAACGGTGCAGATCGGCGACGTGCACGCATTCAAAACGTCGACCGGTCTCGAGCTGCGGTTCTTCATGCCCGTGCTGAATGTGCCCTTCCGGTTGATCAGCGCGTGGAATCCGTCGCGCGCCGGGGTGCTCAACAACAACCTGCAGCCGACGGCGAGGTTCACGTTCCGGTTCGCGGTCGGAACGACGTTCTAGCTACGGATGCACCACGTCCACCGAGTAGGTCGCCGAGTCGGTGAGCGTGCCCGGGTCGTACACGCGCAGGCAGAGCGTGCCGGGCAGGGAGACGGTGGCCGTGAGGATCGCGCCCTGAACCGCGTGGTCCTGGAAGAGGCCCTGGCCGACCGAGCAGGTCGTGCCGCTCCAGTTGCCGATGCTGATGCCGATCGGCGTCGTGGAGTCGGGGCCGACCGTGGTCAGCGTCGCCGTGATCGTGCCCGCGGTGAGGACCACGAACGTGTGGGTGACCGCGCCGTTGACCGTGAGCGTGCCCGCGAACGTGTCGGTCGTCGGGTTGACGGGGGTGGTGGGCACGTTGCTGATCGTGTTGCTGCCGCAGGCCGTCGGGGCCATGAAGGCGGCGACCAGCGAGATGATGGTGACGAACCGGCCGGACGACTGACGCATGCGTACTCCTGAACGGGGCGACAGGGTGTCGCCTGGCACTTGAATAGGATAGACTGAGTTCCCGTGCTCGCGGCCGGTTCGGCCCGCACGCCGCCCAGCAGCCGCAGCCTGGCGTCCGTATTTCCCAGAGATCAGACCGAATGATGATGACGCGATTGATTGTTCCCACGCTCGTGACGACCTTGTACGCGGGCGCCGCGCTCGCGCAGAACCCGCCAGCCCAGACACCGCCGCCGGCGCAGACGCCGCCGCCGGCCGGCCAGCTGCCGCCGACGCTGCCGGGCCAGACGCCGGCCCCGGCGGCCACGCCCGTTCCGTTTCCGGCCGATTCGAAGATCGGCTTCGTGGACATGCAGGTCGTCGTCTCGACGTCCAAACTGGGCAAGGCCGGCCAGGACCAGATGAAGGTGCTGACCGACAAGCAGCAGGCGGATCTGACGGCCAAGAGCAAGCAGATTCAGTCCCTGCAGCAGGAGATCCAGACGCAGGCCGCGGTGCTCACGCCCGCCGCGCTGGCGCAGAAGAACAGCGACCTCGACAAGCTGCAGCGCGCGGCGCAGTTCGCGCAGCAGGACTGGCAGGCCCAGGTCGACACGCTCAACAAGCAGCTGCTGCAGGACTTTCAGGACAAGGTGCTGCCCGTTCTCGAGGCGCTCCGCGCCGAGAAGGGCCTGTGGGCGATCTTCAGCGTCACGGACTCCGGCGCCGCCGCCGTGCATCCCGGTCTGAACCTGTCGGCCGAGATCGTCAAGCGGCTCGACGTCAAGTACCCCGGGGGAAAGTAGAGCAGGCCATGCGCGCGACGCGCTTCGTTCTCGTCACCGCCTTCGTGGCGCTCGGTGCGGCGGGGCTGTCGGCCCGGCAGACGCCGCCGCCCGCGTCCCAGCCACCCACCCGGCCGCCGGCCGGGCAGCAGACGCCCCCGCCGCTTCCGACTGCGCCCAAGCCCGCCGCCACACCGACGCCGGCGGCGACGCCCGTGCCGTTCCCGGCCGACTCGAAGATCGCGTTCATCAACATGCAATACATCGTGAGCGAGTCGAAGCTGGGGAAAGCCGGCACGGCGCAGATGAAGACGCTCACCGACAAGCAGCAGGCCGACCTCGCCGAGAAGAACAACGCGATTCGGGCGCTGCAGCAGAAGATCCAGACGCAGAGCGCGCTCGTCACGGCGGCCGCACAGGCGCAGATGACCAGCGAGCTCGAGAAGCTGCAGCGCGATCTGCAGTACGCCCAGAACGAAGCCCAGGCGCAGGCCGACGAGCTCAATCAGAAGCTGCTGAGCGATTTCCAGGAGAAGGTGCTGCCGATCGTCGACGCCATCGCCAAAGAGAAGGGGCTCTACGCCGTGTGGAGCGTGCAGGACGCGGGCGTGGCGTACGTGCAGCCCGGCCTCGATCTCTCGGCGGAAGTCATCAAGCGGCTCGACGTGAAGTACCCGGGCAAGTGAGCATCCCCGCGGTCCTCGAGCGTCTGTCCTACCGCTATCCCGCGGTGTTCGTGGACGCCGTGACCCAGCACACGCCGGGCCGGCGCATCGTTGCGGTCAAGAACGTCACCGTCGGCGAGGAGTTCTTCCAGGGACATTTCCCGGGGACGCCGCTGATGCCCGGCGTGCTGATGATCGAATCGCTCTCCCAGGTGGCCACGCTGCTGCTCCTGGCCGGGGGCGATCCGCCCGTCGGCCGCGCCTGGCTGCGCGCGGTCGAGAACGCCAAGTTCCGCCGCCAGGTCGTCCCGGGCGATCGGCTCGATCTCGAAGTCACGCTGGGGCGGCGCCGCGGCTGCATCGCGCGCGCCTCGGCCGTCGCGAAGGTGGCCGGCGAGGTCGTGGCGGAAGCCGATCTCGTCATGGCCGTCGAGCGCCGGAGCGTGTCGCGCGACGGCGCGCCGGTGGTGCACGAAACGGCGATCGTCGATCCCGGCGCGCGTCTGGGCGAGGACACGGTCGTCGGCCCGTACGCGACGATCGGCCCGCACGTGACGATCGGCAAGCGCTGCCGCATCGGCGCGTCGAGCGTCATCGACGGCACGACGGAGATTGGCGACGACACCGAGATCTATCCGCTCGCCTCGATCGGCCTCGCGCCTCAGGACCTGAAGTTCAAGGGCGAGCCGACGCGCCTCGTCATCGGCCGGCGCAACGTGTTCCGCGAGTTCGTGACGATCCACCGCGGCACCGCCGGCGGCGGGGGCGTGACGACGATTGGCGATCACAATTTGTTCATGGCCTACGCCCACGTGGCACACGACTGCCACGTCGGCAGCTACACGATTTTCGGCAACGCGGCGACGCTCGGCGGGCACGTCACGGTCGAGGACTACGCGGCGATCAGCGCGTACTCGGGCGTGCACCAGTTCTGCCGCGTCGGCCGGCACGCGTTCATCGGTGGCTACACGGTCGTGACGCGTGACGCGCTGCCGTTTGCCAAGACCGTGGGCAACCGCGCGCGCATCTACGGGCTGAATACCATCGGGCTCGCGCGTCGCGGCTTCAGCGCCGAGCTCATCGGCAAGCTGCGGCGGGCGTACCGGCATCTCCTCCAGCACAACACCAGCCGCGCGCTCGAGATCATCGAGCGCGATCCGACCCTGCGCGCGCCCGAGGTCGAGTATCTCGTGCGCTTCATCACGTCGGCCAAGCGCGGCGTCATCCTCCGCCGGCCGTTGCGCCGGCTCGACGAACCCGTGGACGTGGAGTAGGATCGGCGGTCGTGCCGATCGGGCTGATCGCGGGCAATGGCACGTTCCCGTTTCTCGTCCTGCGCGCCGCACGCACCCTCGGCCACGAGGTGACCGTCGTCGGCATCGAGGGCGAGGCCTTTCCCGATCTCGAGCGGGTGGCGGGCGAGCTCGGCGGCACGACCTTCACGTGGGTCGCGCTCGGCCAGCTGGGCAGGTGCATCCAGGCGCTCACGAGCGCCGGTGCGACGCGCGCCGTGATGGCCGGCCAGGTGAAACACGTGAAGCTGTTCGGCGGCGTGCTGCCGGATCTCACCCTGCTGTCGGTTCTGCGGCGCCTCAAGACGAAAAACACCGACGCCCTGATCGCCGCCGTGGCGTCCGTGCTGCAGGACCACGGCATTACGCTCATGGACTCGACGTCGCTCCTTCAGGAGCTGCTCGCCAGGCCCGGCGTGGTCACGACGGCGCGGCCCTCAGAGGAGATGCGACGGGATTTCGAGGCGGGCTGGCGCGCGGCGGACGCGGTCGCGGGCGCGGACATCGGCCAGACCGTGGTCGTCAAGGACGCCGCGGTCGTGGCGGTCGAGGCGATGGAAGGCACGGACGCCGTCATCGCGCGCGCAGCGACGCTCGCGGGCGCCGGCACGCGCGTGGTCAAAGTCGCCAAGCCGTCGCAGGACATGCGATTCGACGTGCCGGTCGTGGGCGTGGCGACGATCAAGGCGATGGCGGGCGCGGGCGCGGACGGCCTCGCGGTTGACGCCCGGAAGACGCTCGTCGTGGACGGACACGAGGCCTTTCTCGCCGCGGCAAACGCCGCCGGCATCGTCGTCGTCGGACGGGAGGTGGCGTGAGCGCGCCGCTTCGCGTCGCGACAATCGGCGTCGGGCACCTGGGCCGGCACCACGCCAGGCTGCTGGCAGGGCTGGCCGGCGTCCAGTTCGTGGCGGCGGTCGATCTCCTGGCCGAGCGCGCTCAGGCGGCGGTCGCCGGCACGTCCGCTGAGGCCCTGACGGACTACCGCGCCCTCTTCGGCCGCGTGGACGCGGTGACGATCGCCGTGCCGACGGTCGATCACCTGCGCGTCGCCAGGGAGTTTCTCGAGCGCGGCGTCCACGTCCTCGTCGAGAAGCCGATGGCCGCGTCGCTTGCCGAGGCCGATGCGCTGCTGGCCGCGGCCGGGGCGTCGGGCGCGACGCTCGCGGTCGGGCACACCGAGCGCTTCAATCCAGCCATTGCCGCCGCGCTGCCCGACCTGCGCGCGCCGCGCTTCATCGAGGTGCACCGCCTCAGCGGGTTTCCGGAGCGCAGCCTCGACATCGACGTCGTGTTCGATGTCATGATTCACGACCTCGACGTCATCCTCGCCGTGGATTCGAGCGGGGTGGCCGCCGTCGAGGCGATCGGCGTGCCGGTGCTCACCGACAAGGTGGACATCGCCAACGCGCGGATCACGTTTGCCTCTGGCTGCATCGCCAACGTCACGGCCAGCCGCATCAGCCGGGACAAGATCCGGAAGATCCGGTGCTTCCAGCCCCAGATGTACGTCTCGGTGGACGCGGCCGCGCAGGAGCTGGAGGTCTGGCGCCTCGAGCGCCGCGAGGGCGAGCGGCCCGCGATTCAGGGCGGGCCGGTGCCCATCGCCAAGGACGAGCCGCTGAGGCTCGAGCTCGCGGATTTCGTCGAGGCGATCCGGACGAGGCGCCGGCCGCGCGTGGACGGCGAGGCCGGGCGGCAGGCGTTGGCGCTGGCGACACAGGTCGCAGACGCGATCGGACGAGGTTCCCGGGCGGGTTCCTAGCTGGCAGAGACACACATGTTCCGAGACATCAACGCGTTCATCGCTGACCTCGACCGGCGCGGAGATCTGGCGCGCGTCGGCGAGCGACTGAGTCCCGACCTCGAGATCGCGGCGCTGGTCGACCGAGTCTCGAAGTCGCCCGGCGGGGGCCCCGCGCTCGTCGTCGAGCAACCGGCCGGCTTCGACGTTCCGGTCGCCGCCAATCTCTTCGGGTCGATGTCCCGCATCTGCCTGGCGCTCGGGGTGAACACGCTCGACGAGCTGTCGCGCGAGATCGACGAGCTGACGACCCCGCCGATGCCGAAGGGCTTCATGGACGCGCTGAAGCTCATGCCGCTCGTGAACCGGCTGACGGACCTGATGCCGAAGACCGTGAAGGATGCGCCCTGCCAGGAGGTTGTCTCGGAGGCGGGCGGGCTCGACGAGATCCCGATTCTCAAGACGTGGCCCGATGACGGCGGGCCGTTCATCACGCTGCCGCTGGTCTTCACGAGGGATCCGGAGACGGGCATGCGGAACATCGGCACGTACCGCATGCAGGTGTACGACCGGCGCACGACCGGCATGCACTGGCAGCGTCACAAGGGCGGCGCGCAGCATCATCGCGTGGCCGAGCGCCTGGGCAAACGGCTCGAAGTCGCCGTCGCGCTCGGCGCCGATCCGGTGCTCACGTACTGCGCGACGGCGCCGATGCCCGAGGGGCTCGACGAACTCATGCTCGCCGGCGTGATCGGCAAGGAGCGCGTCGAGCTCGTCAAGTGCCGCACCGTCGATCTCGAAGTGCCGGCGCACGCGCAGATCGTCCTGGAGGGCTACGTCGAGCCCGGCGAGCGCCGGCGTGAGGGGCCGTTTGGTGATCACACGGGCTTCTACTCCTCGCCCGCGGACTTTCCGGTGTTCCACCTCACGTGCATCACGCGGCGCGCCAAGCCCGTCTACGTCACGACCGTCGTCGGGATTCCGCCCATGGAGGATTTCTACCTCGGCAAGGCGAGCGAGCGCGTGTTTCTGCCCCTCATCCGCAAGACGCTGCCGGAAATCGTCGACATGCACTTTCCCGCGGCGGGCATCTTCCACAACATCGTCCTCGTGTCGATCGACAAGCGCTACCCGGGCCACGCGCGCAAGATCATGAGCGCGTTCTGGGGGCTCGGCCAGCTCATGTTCTCGAAGTGCATCGTCGTCGTGGACAAGGACGTCAACGTGCAGGACGAGGCGGAGGTCGCGTGGATCGCCGGCACGCACGTCGATCCCGCGCGAGACCTCCAGGTCGTTCAGGGGCCGGTCGACGACCTCGACGAGGCCGCCATCGCGGACGCGTTTGGCGGCAAGATGGGGATCGACGCCACGCGCAAGTGGCCCGCGGAGGGGTACACGCGCCAGTGGCCGGCGCGGCTGGTGACGTCGCCGGCGGCTGCGGCCAGGGCGGACGCGATCTGGAAGACGATTTCCCGGGGGCGGTCGTAAACCGCCACCTACGCGGCGGCACGAAGAACCCGGCCGCGAACGAGCGGGGCGAGTGAGCCGCGCGAGCGGCGCGGGGAACACGGAGCCCCGCGAGCGAGCGCGTCAGGGGGGTGCGGCGGG
>DATIWF010000131.1:0-11057 GCA_035519535.1 Vicinamibacterales bacterium
GGCAGAAGGCAGAAGGCAGACGCAGGGGATGACGATGAGGCTACCGAGAGTGATCGCGGCGTGCTGGCTGGTGGTGGCGGCGACGGGCGCCCGCGTGTTCGCGCAGGCCGCGCAAGGCGAGTTCGTGCCGGTCGTACCCGGCGCGTCGAAGGAAGCGATTCCCGCGGCGCCGCTCGTCTTCGTCGCGTACGCGTTCGTCTGGGTGGCGCTCGTGGCCTACGTCGTGCTGCTCTGGCGCCGCCTCGGCAAGGTCGAACGCGAGCTCACCGATCTCAACGGACGCCTGAAATCCACCCGGCGGAGCTGATCATGCCGGCGAGTCACTTCATCTTCATCCCCGGCGTCCTCCTTGTCGGCATCGTGATCGGATGGATTCTGGGATCGCGCGCCGCCAAGGACGCCTACGCGGTGGAGCTCCGCCGTCGCGAGGAGCGCAAGAACCGACAGTAACCATCGATAATCGGCAATCGGAAATCGGGCGATCGCAGAGCCATCGATTATCGATGATCGACATCGACCATCGGTCATCGACATCGATCGTCGATATCGATAATCGATCATCGATATCGAGAATCGATCATCGACGTTGCTCGTCGATCACCGACTATCGATTGTCGACCGCCTTATCGATTGTCGATCGCCGATATCGACTGCCGATCATCCGTCTCAATGCTCGACGTCGAGGGCCGATCAGCGATCTCGATCATCGATGACCAACCGCTCCTCGATGCCAGATTGCGGATTGTCGATCGCCGATCGCCCACACCGACGTTCGATCGGTGGTGTCGGCGCTCGTTCTTCGCCGCGGCAATCGATCTGTCGATGATCGATGTCGATGCGTCGATGGTCGATGGCCGATGTCGATGGCCGATCATCGATGTCGATCATCGATAATCGATGGCTCTGCGATCCCCCGATTTCCGATTGCCGATTATCGATGGTCACTGCCCTCGCTCGAGCCGGGCCGCGAGCCACTCGGGCAGGCCCGCTCCGCGGATCCGCGCCTGCGCGCCGGCGACGTCGTACGCGACGCGGCGCAGGCGCAGGCGCAGCGCGGATCGCGTGGCGTCCAGAATCCCGTAGGCCGCGCGCGCGTCGCCGTCCCGCGGCTGGCCGACCGATCCCACGTTGATGAGCGCCGGGCCCGTGCGCGGCAGCACCAGCTCCTCGGTCGGGAGGTCCGGGTCCTGCAGCACGGGATCCTCGGGCGTCGCGAAGAGCGCGGGGAGGTGGGTGTGGCCGAAGAAGCACAGCCGGCCCTGCGAGGCCTCGATCGCGCGCGCCGCGTCGCCGCTGTCGAACACGTAGTAGTCCTCGTCGAACGGCGCGCCGTGGCAGATCTCGAGATCCGCCGTGAGCTGGCAGGGGCCCTTCGGCAGCTCGGCGAGCAGGCGCAGCTCCGCGGCCGAGAGCGTCTCGGCGGTCCACTCGATCGAATGCCGCGCGACGTCGTTGAAGAGCGCCGCGGGCTCGAGGCCCGCGCACACCTTGTCGTGGTTGCCCCGCACCATCGCCACCGGCTCGAGCGCCAGCGTGCGCGCGATCACCGCGGCGGGATCCGCCCCGTACCCGACGAGGTCCCCGAGGACCAGCGTCGCGTCATAGCCCTGGAGCTCGGCGTCGGCCAGCACCGCGTCGAGCGCGTGCAGGTTCGCGTGGATGTCGCTGAGGATGAGATAGCGCACGACGTCAGGCGTCCGGCGTCGACTGCTGGAGGATCGGCGGCAACTCGTGGATCGCCTCGAGGACGCGATCGACGACGGCCGACACCGGGATGCGCGCGGCGCACACGCGCACGTGCGCGAGGCGGTACGCGTCCACGCGCGCGAGGTACAGCTGCTCGAGCTGCTGGCGGTTGGCCGCGAGCGGCCGGCGCCCGTCGAGCGGAATGCGCGGGATGAGATCGGCCAGCGGCAGGTCGACCCACACCGAGACGCCGTCGAGGTTGATGAGCGCGCGGTTGTCCGGGTCGGCGAACGTGCCGCCGCCCGTCGCGACGACCAGGTGTCGCATCGGCCGCAGGAGGCGCAGAATCTCTCGCTCGACCGCGCGGAAGTACGGCTCGCCCTGCTGCGCGAAGATCTCGGCGACGCGCTTGTGCTCCCGCGCTTCGATCAGATCGTCGACGTCCTCGGCGCGCCAGCGCAGACGGGCCGCAAGCGCCCGCGCGATCGTGCTCTTGCCGCTCGCCATGAAGCCCACGAGATAAATCTTGTCCGTCGTCACGCGACCAGCCCCGCGAGGTCGGCCTCGAAGCCCGGATACGACACGGCGACGGCCTCGGCGCCGCGCACGACCGTCGGGGCCGACGCCCCAAGCCCGACCAGCGCGAACGCCATGACGAGCCGGTGGTCGCCGACCGCGTCCACCGTCCCGCCGCGCGGCCGCCGCGTGCCGGCCACCACAAAGCCGTCGGGCCGCTCGTCGGCCTCGACGCCCAGCGCACGCAGTCCGGACACGAGGGCCGTGATGCGATCGCTCTCCTTCACCCGTAGCTCGGCCGCGCCCGAGACGTCCAGCCTGCCCCCGAGGGCGGCGCACGCCGCCAGCACCGGCAGCTCGTCGATGAGCGACGGCACGTCCGGCGCAGCAATCACCGCGGCGCCGCGATCGCCGTGCGCGACCTCGATCGCGCCGATCGGCTCGCCGGCCATCTCGCCGGTCTGCTCAATCGTGACGCGCGCCCCCAGGTGCTCCAGGGCCCTCAGGAAGCCGAGCCGCAGCGGATTGAGCCCGACGCCCTCGAGCCGCACGCTCGAGCCCGGCAGCGCCGCCGCGGCCGCCGCCCAGACCGCCGCCGACGACGGGTCGCCTGGCACGGTGAGCACGCCGGCCGGCGCCGTGGGCACCTGACCGCCGGCGAGGCTCGCGCGGCGCCCGCTGACAGAAATGTCGATCCCGAACGCGGGTAGCGCGCGCTCCGTATGATCACGTGTCGGCAGGTCTTCCTCGACCGCCGTCGTGCCCTGGGCCCGCAGGCCGGCCAGGAGCACCGCGCTTTTGATTTGCGCGCTGGCCACCGGGGGATGCCAGGTGATGCCGCGCAGCCGGGCGCCGTGGATGTCGAGCGGCGCGCGGCCGTTGGTCGACTGAATGGTGGCGCCCATCGCCGTCAGCGGCTCGATGACGCGCGTCATGGGCCGGCGGCTCAACGATTCGTCGCCGGTCATCACCGTGCGAAACGGGTAGGACGCGACGATGCCGGCGAGCAGGCGCATGGTCGTGCCGGAATTGCCCGCGTCGAGCGGCGCGGCTGGCGCGGAGAGCCCGCGCGCACCGCAGCCGGTGATCCGGACGGCGAGCGGGCCCCGCGGCTGGATGCTCGCGCCGAGGGCTTGCATGCACGCGAGCGTCGTCGCCACGTCCGCGCCCGGGGCGAGATGCGCGATCTCGGACGTCCCAGCCGAGATCGCGGCCAGCATCGCGTAGCGGTGCGCGATGGACTTGTCGCCGGGCACGTCGAGCGTGCCCTGCACGCGCCGGACCGGTTCGATGACGAGCTGACGTTGCGCCACGTCTGCCTTATATGTTACTTACTCCGCGCCCATGGCTCCCGACGATCACGTGATCCGGCTCGTCCTGCCGAGTTCGTTCGAACTGCTTGACCTCGTGCAGCTCCTGAGCGACCGGCTGTCCGCGCTGGCCGGGCTCGACGAGGACGCCACGCACTGGGTGAGCGTCGCGGTCCGCGAGTCGGTCATCAACGCGATCAAACACGGGAACCGGGAGGACCTCGGCAAGCACGTCGTCGTCGAATTTTCGCTGCGCCCGCGCGCGAAGCCGGAGGAGTTCGAGGTGCAGGTGCTCGACGAGGGCGCCGGATTCGATCCACACGACGTGGCCAACCCGCTCGATCCCGAAAACGTGTTGAAGGCGAGCGGCCGCGGGATCTTCTTCATGCGCAGCTTCATGGACGACGTCTCGATCGCCCGCCGGCCGGAGGGCGGCATGGCGGTTCGGATGAGCAAGAGACTCACCTGATTGGCGCTCGACCCGATCTACCTCGCCACGGCCATCGAAGCGGCGCTCGCCGCCGGCCGCATCCAGCGCGCCTATTTCCGCAGCCACCTGACCATCGAGAAAAAGGGACCGATCGACCTCGTCACGGCGGCAGACCTCGAGGTGGAGCGCGAGTTTCGGGCGCTCGTCAAGCAGCGCTTTCCGTCGCACGTCGTGCTCGGCGAGGAGGGCGCCGACCGCTCGGCGCCGCCCGAGTCGGGCGTCTGCTGGATCATCGACCCCGTGGACGGCACGACCAACTTCGCGCACGGACTGGCGATTTTCTGCGTGTCGATCGCGCTCGAGGTTGACGGGCGGACCGAGGTTGGCGTGGTCTTCGACCCGATGGCGGGGGAGTTGTTCACCGCCGAGCGCGGTCAGGGCGCCTGGCTGAACGGCCGGCGATTGGCGGTGACGCGATCGGACGCGCTGATCGACTCGCTGCTCGTCACGGGCTTTCCCTACAGCCGCCGCCACGGGCGCCGCGAGCAGGTGGAGATCTTCGCGGCGTTCCTCGAACAAGCACGAGCGGTGCGCCGGCTGGGGTCGGCCGCCCTCGATCTGGCGTACGTGGCCGCAGGCCGGTTCGACGCGTTCTGGGAAGAAGGCCTGCACCCGTGGGACATCGCCGCGGGCGCGCTGATCGTGAGCGAGGCCGGCGGACTCGTGACCGACTACTTGGGGGCGCCGCTCGCCCTGGCGCGCGGCCAGATCGTCGCGTCGAACGGCGCGGTGCACCCGAGAGTGCTCGAGGTCATTCAGCGCGTCGCCGCCCGGCAGCCGTCCGACGGGAGCTTCTGAGCCGTACGTGGACTCACCGGAGGACAATCCGCCGCTCTGTCGCGCGATTCCGGCGCGATTCCATCCGAAGCGCGGCGCCGCCGCGTTGGCATCGTTTCTGCTCCTCAGCCAGGTCAGAGGTTTGAGGACCGCACTGCTGGCTTCTGATTTCTGACTTGTCGTTGAGGTGCCCCAATGAGTCGGACCCTGACCTGGACCGGAAGCGCGCTGCTTGCAGTTCTGCTCGCTGCGCGCCCGACGTCGGCGCAAATCGTCCAATCGGCGCACATCGGCATCGGCGCGTTTTTTCCGCGCGGTCTCGACACCCGCGTCGCGGGCGACACGATCGTGGCCGACGTCAACGATCAGAATGCCCTGGCCTTTGATTTCGGCCGCCTGACGTCGGTGACCGTCAACGGCGAGTGGAGCGTGGCGTTCGGTCCCCACCTGGAAGCCAGCGCCGGGATCGGCTACTACCAGGACACGATCCCCAGCGTGTATCGCGATCTGGTGAACGCGGACGGCACCGAGATCGTGCAGAACCTCAAGCTGCGCATCACGCCGATCACCGGCATCGTGCGGTTCCTGGCCGGTCGGCCGGGTGGAGTGCAGCCGTACTTCGGTGTCGGGGTCTGCGCGTGCAACTTCCGCTACAGCGAGTACGGTCAGTTCGTGGATCCGACCGACTTCAGCGTCTACAGCGCGCAGTACACGACGACCGGCACGCCCATCGGGGCCATCGTCCTTGGCGGCGTCCGCTTCCCGATCAACGGCGACATCTACGGCCTCACGACCGAGTACCGGTATCAGTTCGTCACCGCGAATACGGGCGGCCTCTCGAACGGCTTCCTCGGCCCGAAGATCGACCTGTCGGGCGGGACGTTCAATTTCGCGTTCTTCATCAGGTTCTAAGAGCGGACTATAATCTCGGCCGCTTGCAGCGCCTCGTCGCGTTCTTTCAGCCGCTCGCGCAGGGCTTCGGCGGCGCGGGCCTCGCGCTCGTCACGTTTCTCGACTCGTCGTTTCTGTCCTTGCCGGAGATCGCCGACCTGGCGATCGTCTGGCTGGTGATCCAGAACCCGGCGCGGTGGTGGTACTACGCGCTCGCGTCCACGGCCGGGTCGGTGGCGGGCTGCTACGTGCTCTACGCGCTGGCGCGGAAGGGCGGGGAAGCCTTCCTGCGGAAGCGCTTCCACGAACGGCACGTCGACCGGGGGCTGGCGGCGTTCCGCCGGTACGGGCTGCTCGCCCTCGTCGTGCCGTCCCTCATGCCGCCGCCGATGCCGTTCAAGATCTTCATCCTGCTGGCGGGTGTTGCCGATGTCTCCCCCGGCACCTTCCTCGCGGCCCTCACGTTCGGGCGGGGGGTTCGCTACGGCGGGGAGGCTCTCCTCGCATATTTCTACGGCCAGCAGGCGACGGACTTCATCCGGGAACACCTCGCCCAGGTCTCGCTGTGGCTGGCCGGCGCGATTGCCCTGGCGGGCGTGATCTACGTCGTGTGGCGGCGTCGCCGGAACCCGACAGCGTAGAATGAGGCCCTAGCGTGCCCCCCGAGCTCTCGGTCGTCATCCCCATCTTCAACGAGGCGCCCAATCTCGAGCCGCTGTACCGCGAACTGAGCGAGACGCTCAAGGGCTGGGGCCGGGCCTACGAGTTGATCTTCATCGACGATGGGAGCACCGACGAGTCGTTCGAGATCCTGCGGCGCCTGCAGGCGACGGACGGCGCCGTCCGCGTCGCGCAGTTCCGCCGCAACTTCGGTCAGACGGCGGCGTTTGCCGCCGGGTTTGCGCTCGCGCGGGGCCGGCTGATCGCCACCTCCGACGGGGACCTGCAGAACGACCCCCGGGACATTCCGGGGATGGTCGCGCGCATCGATCAGGGGTACGACATCGTCTGCGGCTGGCGGAAGGACCGGAAGGATCCCTTCCTGACGCGTCGGGTGCCCTCGATGCTGGCCAACCGATTGATCTCGTGGGCGACCGGCGTGCCGCTCAATGACTACGGGTGCTCGCTGAAGGTGTTCCGCGCCGAGGTCGTGAAACCGCTCAGGCTGTACGGCGAGATGCACCGGTTCCTTCCGGCCCTGGCGAGCGAGATGGGCGTCCGCATCATCGAGGTGCCCGTCAATCATCGGCCGCGGGTGCACGGCCGCTCCAAGTACGGGATCTCGCGGACCATTCGGGTCATCCTCGACCTGTTGACGGTCAAGTTCCTGGTCAGCTACTCGACGCGTCCGCTCCAGATCTTCGGCCTCCTCGGGGGGCTGATGGGGAGCGCCGGCGTGCTCCTGCTCGGTTACCTCGGTGTCAGCCGGCTGCTCGGGTACGCGTCGCTGACCGAGCGCACGGCCTCCGTGCTTTTCGGGATCCTGCTGGTCTTCACCGGTCTGCAGCTCGTCACGCTGGGGTTACTCGCCGAGATGCAGGCGCGGACGTACCACGAGTCGCAGGGCAAGCCGGTGTACGCGATCCGTCAGGTGCTGCCACCCGACAGCTGATTTGATCGCAATCAATGCGAGACCCCTCATCCCGCGGCGTGTTCGTGCCGAAATAAAGTCGCGAAGAACGCGGGAGGCGCCTGACGCTTCTGGTACAATTCTTCGGATCGCCGCGTGATGCCCCGGCCGGCGAATCCAAACTGAGGCGTCGCGGGCGGAGACTGGTTGATGAAACACGCGATACCGGCGGCGTTCGTCGCTGCGCTCACCTTCTTTCCGACGGCTGCCACAGCCCAGACGACCCCCAGCGGCGCGCAGCCCAAGGGCCCCAGCGTCAATCTTTGGTACATCGGAGCCACCACCGGCGTGGCGGTAGTCGATCACGCGAGCGCCGTGGCGGGCGGAGAAGTCGGCTTTCGGGTGTGGAAAAACCTCGATCTCGTCGGCGAGATCACCTGGATGCAGGACGTCGTGACGCGCGCGACGCTCGACAAGGCGAACACCATCGCCCAGTCGATCCAGGCCGCGCAGGGCCAGCCGGCCACCAGCGATGTGGAAGTGCCGGCCCTGTACGGCGGCGTGGGCGCCCGATGGGTGTTCGAGCAGGTGAATCGCGTCAAGCCGTATGTCATCACGACGTTCGGTGGCGGACACACCGAGCGCAAGCCGACCTTCACGCTGGGCGGAACCGACATCACCAATTCGCTGCCCACGTACGGCGTGACGCTCGGCTCGGACCTCATCGGCAAGGCGAACGATTTCACGGTCAGCAGCGGCGTCGGGATTCTCATGACGTTCGGGTCGTGGTACACGGACTTCGGGTACCGGCTGACGAGCATCGGCACGGCCGATCAACGGACCAACGTGCAGCGGCTCCTCGTCGGCGGCGGTTACCGGTTCTAGGCGTTCAAGTTCTAGGCGTTCAAGCAAGACGTAGGGAGATTCAAGAGCAATGAAGGTCAAGCCTGTAGTTCTGTTCGCGGTCGTTCTTGCCGTGGCGTCATCCCTGTTTGCGTGCACGGCGCAGAACCCCAATCGTCCGACGATGAGCTTCACGGCGCCGCTCGCGCAGCAGCCGGCGAACGGCGTCATCTACAACTACAACCAGCAGCCCGTCACGCTCGTCATCACCAACTCGGCGCGGACCGGCGGCGACACGATCGTCTACAACGTCGAAGTCGCGAGCGACAGCGGGTTTGCGAACAAGGTGTTCACGCGCGACGGCATCCCCGAAGGGTCGGGGGGGACGACCGCCGTCACGATCAGCGTGCTGAACGGCAACGCGAACTACTACTGGCGCTGGCGGGCGGTCGTGAGCGGAATCGCGGGCGAGCCCTCGACCACGCAGAGCTTCTTCGTCAAGCCGAACATCGTGCTGAATCCGCCGACGCTGCTGACGCCGGCGAGCGGCGCGTCAGTCAACGTGCCGCGGCCGACCTTCACGGTCGTGAACTCGACGTTTTCGGGGTCGCCGGGGCCGATTACCTACGAGTTCCAGGTTTCGGCGACGTCGAACTTCAACTCGCTCATCGCGTCCGGATCGGTCACGCAGTCGGCGGCGCAAACGTCGTTCACGCCGGCGTCGGATCTGCCGGTCGGGACGACCTTCTGGCGCGCCCGGGCGCGCGACCTGACGAACGGCGTGGACAGCCCCTTTGCCTCGGCCTCATTCGAGCGCAAGGCCGGTCTCGACCTCTCGACCGTGATCTACCAGCTCGGCCCGAACATCGCGAGCTGGCCGGAGACGAAAACGATCACGAACGTGACGTTCGACCATGACGCCGGCCAGCTCTGCATCTCCGCGACTGGCGAGGACTGGCCCGCCGTGCCGTTCCCGTTCGACGAATCGGTGACGGTGGAGGGCAACCAGTGGAGCTTCGTCCAGATTAACGGCCAATGGTACGGCGGCGCCAATTCCTGGTACCGGCCTGGTCAGGAGTGCAAGACTGAGGGCGGCGCGGACTACTTCTCTGACGGTTTTCCCGGCATCCAGCCCATTGGGTCAGTCAGGCTGCACCCGGGCGACGTGTGGGCCGTCGCGCTGAGCACGCCGGCCCGCGCGTGGCCGGCGGGCAGGTCCCTGGACCATCGCAGCAACGTCGTCTTCATCGTCTGGTAGGAAATTAAGCCGGGTATATTTTTCGATTTTCGAAAAATATACCCGGCATGGTTCTGCCGCTAATTACACATTCGCGCACCGCCGATAAGACCCAGAGCCGGGGCCATTCTGCTCCGGCGACCCTGGCTCTGAGGTTTGTCGATGCGTGCTTTGACGTCCCGATCGGCCGCCGTGCTGTTGCCTGTCCTGGTCCTCGCGGCTTGCGAGCAGACCAAGAGCTCGAACCCCCTGAGTCCGTCCGTCGCCGGGCCGATTGCCGGCGTGACGATCTCCGCGCCGCGGCTGCTGCAACCTGCCGCCGGGTCGCAGATTTCGTTCGACCAGCAGCCGATCGCCCTGGTGGTCGCCAATTCCACGACGACCGGCGTGCGGCCGCTGACCTACGTCTTTGAGATTGCCGCCGACTCCGGCTTCGCGAACAAGATCTTCACGCAGACCGGCGTCACACCCGGCGGGAACGGCCAGACGACCCTCCGAATGCCGCAGTCGCTCGGGGCGGACCGGACGTACTTCTGGCGCGCGCGCGCCGAGGACGGCGCCAACGTCGGCGACTATGCCGCGGCGCTCAACTTCAAGGTGTACACGCCCGTCGTCATTCAGGCGCCCGTGCCGACCGCGCCCGTGGATGGCGCGACGCTGACCACGACGACGCCGAAGTTCACGCTCACGAATGCCTCGCACACCGGCCCGGTCGGAGACATTTCCTACGTGCTCGAAGTGGCCACCGACTCGGCCTTCGCCAACAAGGTGATGGCCGTCCAGTACGCCGAGAGTCCAGGGGGCACGACGAGCATGACCCCGACGACCGGGTTCGCGCCGAACACGCGTTTCTACTGGCACGTGAAGGCGACCGACCCGGGCCATGAGAGCCCGTGGTCGGCCACGCTGACGTTCACGACACCCGCTGCCGCGCCCACGCCCGCGCCGGGCCCGACGCCGCCGCCGGGCGGCAGCGTGGCGCCGGGCGACCAGCTCGACCTGCGGACGGTCGTCTACGTGCTCGGGCCGAACATCTCGACCTGGGCGCAGACCTCGACCGTGACGAGCACGACCACTCAGGATCACAGCCTCTGCATCAACCACACGAAGCAGGGGCAGTGGCCGACCGTGCCGTTCTTCGGCGACCCGGGCACGCTCATCGAAGGCAACCAGTGGATTTTCGCGAATATCAACGGCACCTGGTACGGCGGCGCCGGCGACTGGCTGCGGCCTGGACAGGCCTGCAAGGACGTCACGGCCGCCAACATCGGATCTGACGGGTTCTACAACTGGGAGCCGCTCAAGTCGTGGTCGCCGAGGCCGGGTGAGACCTTCGGCCTGGCCGTGTCAACGCCCGCTCGTGCGTGGCCGGACATGCGCACGGTCGACGAGCGCTCGAACGTCGTGCTGGTCAAATGGGGCCAGTAGGCGGGCAGCGCTGACCGGGCCTCGGTCGCTTGACGTCAGCCCGCCGTGGCCGGTACCTTCATTCTCTAGCGCGCCGGGCGGAGCCCCAGGCCCCGTCCGGCGCGCAAACTGTGTCTGCCCTCCCCAGACTCCTGCAGACGTTTGGCATCGCATCCGTGCTGGCGGTGACCGCCGCAGCGTGCGGCAGTCACGGCACCGACAGCACGCCGCCTCCGCCCCCGGTGGACTCGCCCTCGATCCAGTGTCCCGCGGATATCTCCGCGTCGACGACCGGCTCGTCGGCCGTCGTCCAGTATCCGGCGCCGGTCG
>DATIWF010000132.1:0-30660 GCA_035519535.1 Vicinamibacterales bacterium
GGAAAGCCGAGCTCTCGACCGACGGCGGCAAGACCTGGGTGCCCTGGGTCGAGCAGAAACTGACGAAGGTCTCGTAGACACGTCAGAAGTGTGAAGGCAGAAGTGAGAAGCTCGGGGTCCACGCAAGGCGGCGACGTTTGACAGACCCGCGCACCGGTCGAATCGACGTGCCTGTGGCGCGCTACCGGCCGATCGAACAGACCCCGCGCTGAGGGCGTCAAGGCCGGTGCGGAATCGCCTCCACGCGCTCGGCCAGCGGCACCCACGTTCTGCCGAGCGGTCCGACGTACTCCGACTGCGGCCGGATGATGCGGTTGGCGGCGCGCTGCTCGAACGCGTGGGCGATCCATCCGCTGACGCGGCTGATCGCGAACGTCGGCGTGAACAGATCCACGTCGAACCCGAGACCGTGCAGCAGGAGCGCCGTGTAGAACTCGACGTTCGTCTGCAGCCGGCGGCCGGGCTTGTATTCCTCGAGCAGCCGCAGCGCCTCGGCCTCGACTGCGCGCGCCAGCGTGTACAGCGACATGTCTCCCGCGCGCGTGTACATTCGCTCGGCCGCCTTGGCGAGCACGTCGGCGCGGGGATCGCGCACCTTGTAGACGCGGTGCCCGAAGCCCATCAGTTTTTCGCCCGCCTCGATCTTCTTCCGCAGCACGGCCTCCGCGCGCGACGCGTCGCCAATCTCGAACACCATGTCCAGCGCGGGGCCGGGCGCGCCGCCGTGCAGCGGGCCCTTCAGCGCGCCCAGCGCGCCGACGACCGCGGAGACGAGGTCGGATCCGGTGGAGGTGATGACGCGCGCGGTGAACGTCGACGCGTTCAGGCCGTGGTCGACGACCGTGTTGAGGTACGTCTCGAGGCCGCGCACGCGCTCGGGATCGGGCACCTCACCGTTCAGCATGTACAGAAAGTTCGCGGCGTGGCCGAGGTCCGTCCGCGGCGCGATGGGCGTGCGTCCTTGCCGGAGCCGCGAATACGCCGCGACGATCGTCGGCATGCGGGCGACAATCCCCGGCGCCTCGGACGTGACGAGCGAGATCGTGCCCGCGGCCATCCGAAGCGCGTCCATCGCGTCGACCTTCCGCTCGGCGCATGCGCGAAGCACCGCGAGCGTGGTCTCCGGAATCGCGCGTTCAGCCGCGAGCGCAGCGCGGAACGGCTCGAGCTGCGCGGCCGACGGCAGGTCGCCGTGCCAGAGCAGCCACGTCGTCTCCTCGAACGTCGCGTGCTCGGCGAGCTCGTCGACGCGGAAGCCGCTGATCACCAGCTCGCCGCGCTCGCCGTCCACGAGGCTGAGATGCGTCGAGGCGGCGACGACGCCTTCGAGTCCGTTGGTGGCCATACGGTCACCGTAGCGCCCGCGGCCGGGCGTGTCAACTTGGCCGGGCGTGCGCCGCGTCTATCGCCGCTGCCGGACGGGGGGCGCGGGGAGTCTGCCGAGCGCGTCGCGCAGCCGCTCGTTGGCCTCGTACAGCGCGGTGACCAGCGCCTGTTGATCCGCGGGCAGCGCGGCGGCGCGCAGCGACGCGATCGTCCTGTCGATCGCGACCGCGGGCGGGTGCAGCGCGTGCACTCGGCGAACGAGATCCTCGCCCTCGAGCATGCGCTCGCGCGCTTTCTGCAGCATCGGCCGCGCGTCAGCGACGCCCTGCAGCCGCTCCAGAACGAGCAGCGTCCGGCCTTCCACGTTGAGCGCGGTCGCGCGCAGCAGCAGCTCCTCGTCGCCGACGGGCGCCGCGAAGGGGCCGAACGACTGCGGCGTGCCGTCGGGGCGCCACGCGGCGCGCGCCTGGTGCACCACGTCCTCGAGGAACGGAAACGCGCCGTCGACCGACGCCCGGGCGCCGGCCGGCGCCGCCTCGAACGCCTGCTCCAGCCACACCGGTGCGGGCGTGAGCAGCTGGAACAAGCCGTCCGAGAGCCGCTCGACGATCGCGAGGTCGAGCGCGCGGAAGAGATGACCGAAGAGCGTGTCCGTCACAGGGCCTCGTCAGGCGTGGGGGGGCGCGTTCAGCATCGCGCGCGTCAGCGTCTCGAACGCGTGCTCCACGCCCTCGCCGGTTTTGGCGCTGGTCTTCACGACGCGCCACCCTTGCTCCACGAGCTTGAAAAACGCCACGTCGTCGATCTCCCAGGACGTCGCGAGATCGGCCTTGTTGAGGACGACGACGAACGGCACGTCGCCGGCGATCTCCCGGGCCTTGTCGTGCAGCTGGCGGGCGACCTCCAGGGTCGCGCGGCGCGTGCCGTCGACGACCAGCAGGTACCCGGACATCCCGCGCAGCTGCGACGGCTGCACGGTCTGGAAATCGTCCTGGCCGTAGATGTCCCAGATCATCAGCATCGTCTCGCGCCCGTCGGCAGCGACGACTTTCTTGTCGATCTTGACGCCGACGGTGGACAGATACTTCTCGGAAAAGATGCTGCTGACGAACCGCGCGACGAGGCTCGTCTTGCCGACCGCGAAGCCGCCGAGCATGCACACCTTCTTCTGAATCATCGCGGGCCTCAGCGCGCGGACAGGGCGGTCACGCGGATCGTCACGCGCCGGTTCTGCCGGTTGTCGTTCTCGGTCTGACCCGTCACGGCCGGCTCGGTGCTGCCGACCCCGGACGCCGTGACGGTCACGTGCGGGCCGACCGCGGCTGCGATCGCCGCGGCGACGGCGTCGGCGCGCGCGCGGCTCAGCGGCACGTTCGACTCCGGCGGGCCGTCCGCATCCGTGTGGCCGACGATCGCGAGACGGTATCGCGTGTTGGTCACCGCGGCGAGGCCCTCGAGCTTGCCGACTGCGGCGATCACGCGCTCGAGCGTGGCCTGCTGATCAGCCGCGGGCTTCGCCACGCCCTTGACGAAGAGGATGGCCGTCGATTCGATCGAGGCGACGGTGTCGCGGACCGGCGCGGCGAGCTCGGCGTTCGCCCGCGCCTGCACGATGCCTGGGTCGAGCGACTGGTAAGCCGACCACCGGCCGGCCACCGCCGTCTCGTCGAGGCCGGCCTGGGCGAGGAGCGTCTGCGGATCGCGCGCGAGCGGGTCGCGCAGGCCGGTGACGACGTACTGGCCACCCTCGCGCGCGGTCGAGACGACGACGATCCCGGGCTCCGCCCGGAGCGCGTCGAGATAGCGCGACCATCGCTGTTGCGATCGATACGCGAGCACGCCCCAGACGGCGAGCGCGAGCACGACCACGCCGACGACGATCCAGGCCGCGCGTGGGCGCGGCTTCCGCTCGTCGGCGCGATACCGCATCCCCAGGCAGCCTTCGAGCACCGACCGCGCGTCGGCGACGGTCGTCGCGTCGCCGGAAAACGATTGCAGCGCGTCGCCGAAGCGCAGGTGCACCTCCTCGACGGCGCTCTGCAGCGTCTGCCGGTACTCGCGCGGCGCCGTGCCGCGAATCACCGCCGCGATGAACGCGAGCGGGCCCGCCTCGATCCAGACGGACAGATCGCCAACCGTGAGCGACTCGAGCGAGTCCGCGTCGGACAGCTTGAACGAGTCCTGCGCGAAGTCGCGGATCGCGGTGAGCATGCCCGACACCATGTCGGCGTCCTGCACCTGGCCCGCGTCGTGCTGCACGTGCTGCAGCAGCAGGCCCGTCCGGCGATCGATCAGAAACACCTGCTCGACGCGGTAGACGAGGGTCTTGAGCAGGACGACTTCGCCGAACGAGCGTCCGGTACGGCGCGCCTCGAGCCGCCACTGGAGCGAACGCCAGGACAGGCTGTGCTCGATCGCGCGGTTGAACGAATCCACCATGCCCGAGAGCGCCGCGGCGACGGCCTTGCGGATCGCCGGCCCCATGACCGGGAACAACGCGTCGGCCATCGGTTTGGGATCGCGGCGGACGGCCGCCGTGAGCGCCTTCTCGAGCGGAGGCGTGAGCGCGCGGGCGAAGTGCGGATCCTGCGCGTGCTGCAGCAGGACCTGCGGCAGCACTTCGCCGACGTCGTGCGCGCGCGCCTCCGGATCGTCCAGCCGCGCCTGGAGCGCCGCCAGACGCTGGCGCTCGGGCCCGACGATGACGTCACGCAGCGCCGTCAGATCCTCGACGTCCGCGTCGCGATCGGCGGGGATCGCTCCGCCGCCCGGTTCATCCCTTCCGTTTGGGCTCAGCACTGGCGTCCGGCTCGTTCGAGAGCCGCAGGGCCATGTCGGTGAGGAGCGCGGCGAGCGCCGCGCGATCCGCCTTCTGGCTCCGCAGGTCCGACGACTCCTGCGACAGCCGGAGCAGCACGTCGTCCATCTTCTGACGGAGATCGTCGGTCAGACTCTGGCGCGCGTCGAGGATCTGCTGCCGCAGCTCGCGCTGCACCCGGCCGACCTGATCGTCGAGCTGCCCGGTCTTCTTCTCGAAGGCCTTGACGGTCTCGCGCGCGTCGCGCGCGAGGTCCTTCGTCGCGTCGGTGCGCTCGTCGTGCTCGGTCTTGATGCGCTCGGCGAGCGTCGCCGACTCCTGCTTCACGAACTGCTCGAGCGCCGTCATCCGCTTGCGGACGTCGTCCTTCAGATCCGCCGTTTCCTTCAGCAGGCGCTCTTCGAGCCGCTGAAAGCGACGGTCGATGTCGCGCGCCTGGCCGCCGAACAGAATGTCGCGGACCTTGTCGAGATTGCCCGCGCCGGCGTCGTCGCCGACCGGCGCTTTGCCGTCAGGTTTGGCTGAACCGTTCTTGGTTTCCACGGCGTGACTCCTGATTCGGGAGCGCCGGGGCACGGACCGCCGCACCCGATGGCGGGAGGCGGTACGTGAGCTCCTCTGGGACGCCTTGGCGGACATCGCGTGCCCTCCCGCCGGTTTCATCTCGTGCCGAAATCGGGGCAGGAAGCCTATCACAGTCGGTGGATCGTCCAGGTTGACCTGTTTTCCTGGGTTTTCCGCGGGAACCGTGCGAAATCGGACTCGACGCGCCCGTCGCGGAGGTGTAAATTTTCCTTAGATTTCCCGGGGGCGTGATGACGAGAGCGGCCGTGGTGTGTGTCGCGGGAGTACTCTGCGCGGTCCTGACCCTGCGTGCGGGTCCGGCGGGTCGTCCCATACCGTCCGGCATTCGTCCCGCGCCGGCGGTCGCCTCCGCGGCGCCGCTGCGCCCCTCGCCGAACGACACCATCCGCGACTACTGCAGCGGGTGCCACAACCAGTACGACTTCAAGGGCGAGCTGTCGCTCGACGACTTCGACGTCGCGCACGCGGACCAGCACGCGGCGACGGCCGAGAAGATGATCCGCAAGCTGCGCGCCGGGCTGATGCCGCCCAAGGGCGAGAAGCAGCCGGACCACGACACGCGCCTCGCGCTCGTGACGGCGCTCGAGACGACGCTCGACGCCGCGGCGGCCAAGCCGAATCCCGGGCATCGAACGTTCCAGCGTCTCAACCGCGCCGAGTACGCGGCCGCCGTCAAGGCGATGTTCGGCATCGACGTCGACGTCACGGAGTACCTGCCGTCGGACACGATCAGCGCCAGCTTCGACAACATCGCGGACGTGCAGATGCCGTCGGCCACGGTGATGCAGGGCTACCTGCGGGCCGCCGCGTACGTCGCGAGCGCCGTCGCCGGCGATCCGAACGCCGACGCGGCGTCGACGACGTATGAGGTGCCGCGGACGCAGTCGCAGAAGGAGCGCGTCGAGGGCGCCCCGTTCGGCACGCGCGGCGGCATCGTCGTCACCCACAACTTCCTCGCCGACGGCGACTACCGCTTCCAGCTGCTGCTCCACGGCGAGCCGACCGGCGCGCTCTTCGGCCGGACGATCGGCAAGATTCAGATGGAAGTGGCGATCGACGGCGAGCGCGCGGCGCTCGTGCAGGTCGATCGCTGGATGTCGGAATCGGATCCGGACGGCCTGACGGTCTCGACGCCGCCGGTGGCCGTCAGGGCCGGGCCGCACAAGGTGGCGGCGACCTTCATCCGCGAGTTCGAGGGCGAAGAGGACGACCTCATGAAGCCCATCGACCACACGCTGGCCGACACGCAAATCGGCGTCGGCTACGGCGTGACGACCCTGCCGCATCTTCGGAACCTCGCGATCGTCGGGCCGTTCAAGGTCACGGGCGTGTCCGACAATCCGGCCCGGCAACGGGTCTTCACGTGCCATCCCGCGAAGACGGAGGACGGCACGGCGTGCGCGAAGCAGATTCTCGAGCGGCTGACGACCGTGGCGTACCGGCGGCCGTCGACGCCGGGCGACGTCGCCGAGCTGATGCCGTTCTATCAGCAGGGCGCGAAGGCCGGCGGGTTCGACGCGGGGATCCGGACGTCGCTCCAGGCGATGCTCTCGAGCCTGCACTTCATCTTCCGCGTCGAGGAGATGCCGCCGGGGGTTCGCGGCGGCGCCGTGTACAAGCTGGCGGACGCCGACCTCGCGTCGCGGCTGTCGTTCTTCCTCTGGGGCACGATCCCCGATCAGGAGCTCATCGACCTCGCGCGCAAGGGCACGCTGTCGAAGCCGGACGTCTTCGAGCGCGAGATCGGGCGCATGCTCGAGGATCCGCGCGCCGACGCGCTCGGGACCCGGTTCGCCGCGCAATGGCTGCGCCTGCAGGACCTGAAGAAGGTCGAGCCCGACGCGCTGCTGTTCCCGTACTACGATGCCACGCTCGCCGACGCGATGATGCGCGAGACGGAGCTGTTCTTTGATCACCTCGTGCGCGCGGATCGGCCGGCGCTCGAGCTGCTGACGGCCGACTACACGTTCGTCAACGAGCGCCTCGCGCGCCACTACGGCATCCGCGGCGTCACCGGCCCGGACTTCGTCAAGGTCACGTACCCGGACGACACGCGGCGCGGCATCCTGGGCCACGGCAGCATCCTCACGCTCACGTCGCACGGCAACCGGACGTCGCCGGTGCTGCGCGGCAAGTGGGTGCTCGAGGTGCTGCTCGGCACGCCGCCCCCGCCGCCGCCGCCGAACGTGCCGGATCTGGAAAAGACCGGGGACACGGCGAACGGCCGGCTGCTCTCGGTGGCCGAGCAGCTGGCGCAGCATCGCAAGAGCCCGTTCTGCAGCTCGTGCCACAACGTCATCGATCCCATCGGCCTGTCGCTCGATCACTTCGACGTGACGGGCGGGTGGCGGATCAAGGATCGGGGCGTGCCCGTCAACACCGACGGCCAGCTCTACGACGGCACGCCGCTCCACGGCGCGGCGGATCTCCGGGCGGCGCTCGTCGCGCGTTCGGATGTGGTCGTGACGCACCTGACCGAAATGCTGATGGCGTACGCGATCGGCCGGCGCGTCGAGTACTACGACATGCCGACGATTCGCAAGATCGTCCGCGAGGCCGCGCCGCGCGAGTACCGCATGTCGGCGCTGATCCTGGGCGTGGTCAACAGCCCGGCGTTCCGGAGCGCGGTGGCCGAGGGCACGAGTCAGGAAGGCCGGTAAGTCAGGCAGTCAGGAAGTCGGGAAGTCTTCGAGGCGATCGGATGGAGGAGAAGATGACGGTCACGGGCAAACATATCTCGCGGCGCACGATCCTCAGGGGTCTGGGAGTGACGATGGCGCTGCCGCTCCTCGACGCGATGATCCCGGCGCGGAAGGTCTTCGCGCAGACCGCCGCCGGCAAGGCCGCGGGCAGGACGCGGCTGGTCTGCATCGAGCAGGTGCACGGCGCCGCCGGCTCCACCGAGTTCGGCATGGCGCAGAGCCTGTGGAGCCCGGCCGCGACCGGCCGCACGTTCGACCTGTCGAAGGGCAGCCTCGCGCCGCTCGAGCCGTTCCGCGACTACCTCACGATCATCAGCAACACCGACGCCAGGATGGCCGAGGCGCTCTCGGCGCCTGAAGTGGGCGGCGACCACTTCCGGTCGAGCGCGGTGATGTACACGCAGTCCCACCCGAAGCTGACGGAGGGGTCGGACGTGCACGCCGGCACGTCGATGGACCAGCTCTACGTCCGGAAATTCGGCCAGGACACGCCGATTCCGTCGATGCAGCTCAGCATCGAGCCGGTCGATCAGTCGGGCGGCTGCGCGTACGGCTACGCGTGCGTCTATACGGACACGATCAGCTGGGCGGCGCCCGACCAGCCGCTCCCGATGGTGCGCGACCCGCGCATGGTGTTCGAGATGCTGTTCGGCGCCGGCGGGACGCCCGAGCAGCGCGCGCAGCGCCGGGCGACGGACCGCAGCATCCTCGACATGCTGACCGAGCAGCTGGCGGGGCTCCAGCGCTCGCTCGGGCCGACCGATCGGCAGCGGCTCGATCAGTACGCCACGAACATCCGCGAGATCGAGCAGCGCATTCAGCGCATCGAGGCGCGCAACATGAGCGGCGAGTCGCGCGATCTGCCGGGCGCGCCCGCCGGCGTGCCCGACTCGTTCGACGAGCACGTGAAGATCATGTTCGACCTGCAGGCCGTCGCGTTCCAGTCGGACACGACGCGCGTGTTCTCCTTCAAACTGGGCCGCGACGGGTCGGGCCGCGTGTATCCCTCGAGCGGGGTCGACGCCGGCTTCCACAACGCGTCGCACCACGGCAACAACGAGACGAAGATCAAGGAGTTCGCCGAGATCAACAAGAGCCACGTCGCGACGCTGGTGCCGTTCCTCGAGAAGCTGAAGAACACCGCCGACGGCGACAGCTCGCTGCTCGACCGGACGCTGATTCTCTACGGCTCGCCCATGGCGAACAGCAACAGCCACAACCACCGCAACTGCCCGCTGATGGTCCTGGGCCGCGGCAACGGCGCGCTCCAGGGCGGCCTCCACGTGAAGGCCGCCGACGGCACGCCGATGGCCAACGTGATGCTGACCGTAATGCACAAACTCGGCCTGGACGAGGTCAAGACCTTCGGCGACAGCACGGGGGAGTTCTCATTCACGTAAGAGTGGGGGTGGGCCGCCTCCGCTTGGCGAAAGCGGCGGGCCAGGCTCCGGCGAGCCTGGCCGAAGCAGCGCGGAGGCAGGCCCCACGAGCAGGGAAACGACGAGGACACGATTTATGAAACGCCTGGCTGTGCTTTGCGTCGTGGCGATCGGACTGGCCGGGATCTCGCTCGGCGCGCGCATGACCGCGAACGCGCCCGTCGCCGACGCCGCCGAACGCGGCGACGCGGCGGCGGTTCGCACGCTCATCGCCCAGGGCGCCGACGTCAACGCCGCCCAGGGCGACGGCATGACCGCGCTCCACTGGGCCGCGCTCAACGGCGACGTGCCGATGATCAACGCGCTCCTCGGCGCGGGCGCGAAGGCCGACCCGGTCACGCGCCTCGGCAGCTACACGCCGCTTCACCTGGCGAGCGCGCGCGGGCACGGGGCGGCGGTGGCTCGTCTGCTCGACGCCGGCAGCAACGCGAAGGCCGTGACGAGCACCGGCGTGCAGCCGATCCACCTCGCCGCCGAGGCCGGCAGCGCCGACGCGCTCAAGGCGCTCCTCGACCACGGCGCCGACGTCAACGTCCGCGACGAGACGCACGGCCGCACGCCGCTCGTGTTCGCCGTCTCCGAGGACCGCGTCGACGCGATGAAGGTCCTGATCGCGCGGGGCGCGAACGTCGCGCAGACGACCAAGGTCATCGACTATCCGCAGCGCTCTTCGGCCGACGCGGCCGACCGGGTCGCGCGGGATCGCGCAATCACGGCGGCGACCGGCAAGGCACCGGCGGCTGACCCTTCAGGCGGCGCCGGGGGAGCCGCCGCGGCCGCGGCGGCTGGCGGCGGCCGCGCTGCGGGCGGGCGCACCGGCGGCGCAGGCGCCGGGCGCGGCGCGGCGCCCTGTGACCCGAACGATCCGGACATTCCGTGCCCGCGCGGCGGGGGCGGCGGATTCGGCGGAGGCGGCGGCCGCGGTCCGTCCGACATCCAGCAGATCGGTCTGCAGGGCGGCTTCACCGCGCTGCACTACGCGGTGCGCGACGGCTACGCCGACGCGGTCGCGCTGCTCCTCGATGCCGGCATGGACGTGAACAAGCGATCCGACGGCGACAAGTCCACGCCGCTCGTCGTCGCGACGCTCAACGGCCAGTACGACATCGCGACGATGCTGCTCAAGCGCGGCGCCGATCCGAACCTGCCCGGCGATGACGGCGTGACGCCGCTCTTCGCGACGATCAACAACGAGTGGGCGCTCCGCACGTGGTATCCGCAGCCCACGGCGGGATCTCAGCAGAAGACGTCGTACCTGGACCTGATGGACGCGCTGCTGAAGGCGGGCGCCGATCCGAACGCGCGGACGATGTCGCACATCTGGTACGCCTCGTACAACACCGGGCGCATGGGCGTGGACTTTGCGGGCGCGACGCCGTTCTGGCGCGCCGCCTACTCGCTCGACGTCGACGCCATGCGCCTGCTCGTCAGGTACGGCGCCGATCCGACGATCCCGACGATGTCGTTCGGGACGCCGAAGCGGCCCAACGATCCGTCGGGCCTGCCCGCGGTGCCCGCCGGCGGCCCGCACGTGCCGCCGTTCCACGCGGCGAGCGGCGTCGGCTACGGCACCTCCCGCGTCGCCCAGCAGCACCGCCACGTGCCGGACGGCTGGATGGCGGCGGCGAAGTATTTCGTCGAGGAGCTGAAAGTCGACGTCAACGCGCGCGACGCTGACGGCTTCACGGCGCTCCACCACGCCGCGGCTCGCGGCGACAACGAGGTGATCATGTACCTCGTCCAGCACGGCGCCGACGTCATGGCCGTCGCGCGTTCGGGCCAGACGACGGTCGACATGGCGAACAGCCCCGAACAGCGCACCCAGCCGTTCCCCGACACGATCAAGCTGCTCGAGGGGATGGGCGCGAAGAACAACCACAAGTGCCAGGCGTGCAAGTAGTCCGGCGCTGATCGGCGCCGACGGCCCGCCTCCGCTCGCGCGCGAGCTTCGGCGAGGTCTTGCCGAATCGCCCCGGAGGCCACGACGATGATCGGCCAGAGAATTGGCAGTTATGAGGTCGTGGGCAAGCTGGGTGCCGGCGGCATGGGCGAGGTCTACCGCGCCCGCGACACCAGGCTCGATCGCGACGTGGCCATCAAGGTCCTGCCCGAATCGTTCGCGCTCGATGCCGACCGCGTGGCGCGGTTCAGGCGTGAAGCCAAGACGCTCGCGTCGCTCAGCCATCCCAACATCGCCGCCATCTACGGCATCGAAGAATCCGGCGAGACGCGCGCGCTCGTCATGGAGCTGGTCGACGGCGAGGACCTGAGCCGGATCATCGCGCGCGGGCCGATGGCGGCCGGCGACGTGCTCCCGATCGCGCGACAAATCGCCGACGCGCTCGAGGCGGCGCACGACCAGGGGATCGTCCACCGCGATCTCAAGCCCGCCAACATCAAGGTCAAGTCCGACGGCACGGTGAAAGTCCTCGATTTCGGCCTCGCCAAGGCGGCCGATCCCGCGACCTCGGGCGGAGAACTGGCGAACTCACCGACGCTCACCGCGCGCGCGACGCAGATGGGGATGATCGTCGGCACCGCGGCGTACATGTCGCCCGAACAGGCGAAGGGCCGGACGGTCGACAAGCGCGCGGACATCTGGGCATTTGGCGTCGTGTTGTACGAGATGCTGACCGGACAGCGCGGGTACGAGGCCGAGGACGTGTCGGACACGCTCGCGGCTGTCCTCCTGCGCGAGGTGGACTGGTCGAAAGTGCCGGCGACCGCCCCGCCGCGCCTGGTGGCGTTGCTGCACGACTGCCTCGTGCGCGATCCCAAACAGCGCCTCCGTGATATGGGCGAGGCGCGCCGCATCATCGAGCAGATGATCACTGGCACCGCAAGCGGCGCGACCACTGCGCCGGCGCCGGTTGTCACGATGGCGCCGCGCACGCCGCTGTGGCGCCGGGCCATGCTCTGGACGATCGGCGCGCTTGTGCTCGTCGCCGCCGCGGCGGCCGCGTGGCGGGCCACCACGGTCGTCGCGCCGCAGCCGGCGCCAGTCACGCGCTCCCGCGTCGCGTTCAAGGAGGTCACGGGCCTCGTCGCGATCTCCCGTGACGGCACGAAGCTGGTCTACACGCGTGCCGGGGGGCCGCAGGGGTTTCACCTCGAGCTCCGCGACATGGACCAGTTCGAGGGCCGGCCGATCCCGGGGAGCGATGGAGGAATCTCCGCGGTCTTTTCCCCGGCGGGCGACTGGGTCGCGTACTCGGGTACGGACAACAGGATCAAGAAGATCCCCGCGACCGGCGGCACGGCGATCACCCTCACTGAAGGATCCTTCTTCGACGGCGCGACCTGGGGTGACGACGACACGATCGTGTACGTCGGATCCACGGGCCTGGTGCGCATGCCGGCATCCGGCGGCGCACCGACGCCGCTCACGACCGTCGACAAGTCCAAGGGCGAGGTCCGTCACATCCGCCCGCAGTTCCTGCCCGGCGAGCGCCAGCTGCTGTTCACGGTCAACTACGCGTCGGCGGATCCGCAGTTTGCGATCCTCGATCTGACGCGCGGCACGTACAAGACCGTGGCGCGCAGCGGGGACAACGGTCAGTACGCCGCGAGCGGTCACCTGCTCAGTGTGCGAGGCGGCACGCTCTTCGCGCAGGCGTTCGATCTCGCGCGTGCTGCGACGACCGGGTCGGAGGCGCCGGTCATCGAGGGCATCTCGGTCGTTGGTCCGTCGTCGGGAACGGCCGACTACGCGGTCTCGGCGGACGGGGTGCTCGTGTACTCCGAGTCCGCCTCGCTCGGCGGCACACTGCTGACCTGGCGCGATCGGAAGGGCGAGGACACGCCGCTCGCCGGTCAGGTGCCGCGCGCGTGGGGGACGGGCAGCCTGTCACCGGACGGACGCCGCGTCGCGAACGGCATCACCGCCGACCGCGGCACGGACATGTGGGTGGTCGATCTCTCGCGCGGCAACCCCACGCGGCTGACCTTCGGCGGCAACAACGACAATCCGGTGTGGATGCCGGACGGCCGCACGCTCATCTATGGCGGCACGAAGGACAACAGGGTCGGGCTCTACAAGCTGCCCGTCGATGGCAGCGCCCCGCCGACGCTGGTCTTCGAGGGCGCCGGCATGGCGCCCACCTCCGTCAGTCCGGATGGCAAGACGCTGATGTTCGGCGTCGCCACGGCGTCCGGCAAGGGGCAGCTCATGGTGCTCCCGCTCGAGGGCGGCGGCGGCGCGCCGACGCCGCGGCCACTTCGGGAGAGCACCGGCAGCGACACCGATGGGCACTTCTCCCCTGACGGGCACTGGGTCGCCTTCGTCTCGAACGAGAGCGGCCGCGGCGAGGTGTACGTCGTGCCGTATCCCGGTCCCGGCCCCAAGGTCCAGGTTTCCGACCATGGCGGATCGCGCCCGCGCTGGTCGGCGACCGGACGCGAGCTGCTCTTCTGGGACTCCAACGGCGGCTCCGCAGGGCTGTACAGCGTGCCTGTTCAGCTCTCGCCCTTTTCCGCGGGCACGCCCGTGCATCTGTTTTCGATGTTTGCCGGCACGACCTGGGGCGTCGCGCCCGATGCCCAGCATTTTCTGATCGAGTCGGTCGCGGAGGGCGCCTCGCTGGCGACGGTGACCAACTGGTTCGACGAACTCCGGCGGCGTGCGCCGGTGAAGAAGTAGCGCGCGGCCGGCGCGGGGCCAGACGCCAACATGCGCATCGGCATTCTCGGATCGGGGCTGATGGGCGGCAAGCTCGGGACGATCTTCGCGCGCGCCGGCCACGACGTGGTCTTCAGCTACGCGCGCAGACCGCAGAAACTGACGCGCCTCGCGCGTCGCGCCGGACGGCACGCGCGCGCCGGCACGCCGCGCGACGCTGCGCGGCACGCCGACGTGCTCCTGCTCGCCGTCCACTGGTCCCGCGTCGGCGACGTGCTGAAACAGGCGGGCGACCTGACGGGCAAAGTGGTGGTGACCTGCTCGCTGCCGATGAACGCAGACGACACGGATCTGGTCGTCGCGCACACGTTGTCCGGCGCGGAAGTCCTCGCCAGGAAGGCCCCCCGCGCCCATGTGGTGTCGGCCTTCGGCACCGTGCCGAGCGAGGTGCTGCTCAGCGTGTTCGAAGGCAGGCGCCGCGCCCGGCGACCGAGCCTGCTCTACTGCGGCGACCACGCGCGGGCCAGGCGCGTCGCCGCGCGGCTCATCCGCGACGCCGGATTCGACCCCGTGGACGCCGGCCCGCTCCGCATCGCGCGCTTCCTCGAGCCGTTCACGCTGCTCATCGCCCGGCTCGCCTATGAGGGCAAGGGCGGTCCGAAGCTCTCGTACCGCTTCGAGCGCCACGGCTGAGTCGCGCGTCAGCCCGCCGGGCGCTTCGCCGTTCGCGCAGGCCGATTCGGCCGCCAGACGTCACCTCAACGGCCACCAGCCCGTCCGCGGAGGCCGCATCAGGGCCGCGCAGCTGCCGGGGAGGATCGCCGGCCAGCTCGCTGCTGGCGGAACGCCAGAACGCGGTAGGCTATCCCTGGCCTGGGGGCCGGAGGGTCGGGATGTCATCACGCCTCATGCGTCATTTCTTGTTCCTTGCCGTCGTCTTCGCTGCTGCTGCTACCGTGCCCATGACGGGCGCCGCCACCGATGTGAGCCCGGACCTGTTCGCGGGGCTCAAGTGGCGCAACATCGGGCCGTTCCACGGGGGCCGCATCTCGGCGGTCACCGGCGCGATCGGCCAGCCCGGAGTCTTCTACGTCGGGACGCCCGCCGGCGGCGTGTGGAAAACGACCAGCGCCGGCGTGACGTGGTTCCCGATCTTCGATCAGTTCACCAACGTCGACAGCATCGGAGCGGTCCAGGTGGCGCCGTCGGATCCGAACGTCGTCTACGTGGGCACCGGCGACTCGGTGCAGGGGTCGCTCGGCGACGGCATGTACAAGTCCACGGACGCGGGGAAGACGTGGACGCACATCGGGCTCGAGGAGACGACGAAGATCAACAAGATCGTCGTCGATCCGAAGGATCCGAATCTGGTCGTCGCCTCGACGCAGGGCGACGCGCGGCACAACGGGCAGGGCATCTATCGGAGCGCGGATGGCGGCAAGACGTGGGAAAACACGCTGCGGCCGGAAAACGCGAACGGCACGCGCGACGTCGAGTACGCGTATGACATGCCGAACCTGATGTTCGCGACCAGCATGGGCGAGACGGGCCGCGGCGGCGGCTTCGGCGGCGGCGCGGCAGGCGCGGGCGCGCCGGCCGGCGGACCGGCGCCGCCGAACGGCACAGCCCTCTTCAAATCCACCGACGCCGGCAGGACGTGGAAAAAGGTCGACACGCTGCCGCCGTACACCGGCCGCATCAGCGTCGCCGTGGCGATGCACACGAACGGTCAGCGGATTTACGTCGTCGGCGGCGCGCTGCAGGGCGGCTCGGGTCTCTATCGCTCAGACGATCAGGGCGCGACGTGGCAGCACATGGCCGGCACCGACACGCGCGTCGGCAACGGCCAGGGCGCCTACAGCTCGGGCGTGTGGGTGGACTCGCAGAATCCAGACATCCTCTACACCGTCAGCACTACCGTGTATCGATCGGAGGACGGCGGCAAGACGTTCACCGGCTTCAAAGGCGCGCCTGGAGGCGAGGACCCGCACGACCTCTGGGTCGATCCGACCAACGGCCAGCGCATGCTGTTCGGCATGGATCAAGGACCGGGTGTGACGCTCGACGGCGGCAAGACGTGGAGCGGCTACTATCAAATCCCGATCGCGCAGGTCTACAAGATTGCGACCGACACGCGCTATCCCTACTGGGTCCTGGCGTCGCAGCAGGACACCGGCGCCATCATGACGCGCAGCCGGAGCGATCAGGGGCAGATCGCGATCGTGGACTGGCTGCCGCTGCCCTCATCGGAATTCGGCACGGTCGTGCCCGATCCCCTGCATCCCAACATCGTCTACGGCGTCGGGTACGGCGCCGGTCAGGGGAGCGGGATGATCAAGATCGATTTGAACACCGGCCAGTGGGGGAACGTGGCGCCCAACTTCGGCGCGGACTCGAACCTGTACGCGGCCGGCCGCGATTTCTGGAAGCGCTTCGATACGGCCTTCGAGCCGAAAGCGATGTACGTCGGCTACAACTGCATCCTCGTCACGCGCGACGGCGCGCAGACGTGGCAGAAGTTCAGTCCGGATCTGACGACGCCGAAGGGCCAGCCGCTGGCGCCGTGCGGCGTCGCCCCGGCCGCGGGTGCAGCCGGACGCGGTCGTGGCGCACGCGGCGCGGGTGCGGCAGCGGGCGCGGCGACACCACCGGCGGCGGGCGGCGCCAATCCGCCGACGGGCACGCGCGCCGGCGGCGCCCCGGCCGCGGCGACACCCACCCCGGCGCCGGCGGCCCCGGCGGGCGGCGGGCGCGGCGGCGGCGCCGGCTCGATTTCGGACTTCTCGCTCTCGACCGTCAAGGCGGGCGTCGTCTGGTCGGGCAGCAGCACCGGGCAGATCTACAACACGATGGACGGCGGCAAGACGTGGACCAACGTCACGAACTTCACGGATCTGCCGCCGAACGCCAGCTTCGTGACGGTTGAGGCCGGTCACGGCGACGTCAACACGGCGTACGTCGCGGCGAACGTGGCCGCCGGCCGCGGCGGCGGCGCGGGCGCGCCGGCCGGCGAGCAGCACTATGTGTATCGCACGCACGACGCCGGCAAGTCCTGGACGCGCATCGTCACCGGGCTGCCGATCGACGAGCGCACGGGCAGCCAGGTGCACGTGCTTCGCGAAGATCCGAAGCAGAAAGGGCTGCTCTTCATCGGGACCGAGACGACCGTCTACGTCTCGTTCGACGACGGCGACCACTGGCAGTCGCTGCGGCTGAACCTGCCGAGCACGTCGATCCGCGACATGGCGTTCCACACCGACGACCACATGAACGACCTCGTGATCGGCACGTACGGCCGCGGCTTCTGGGTGCTCGACGACATGAGTCCACTGCGGGACATCGCGGCGAAGGGGCCGCAGATCGCGTCGGCGCCCGCGTATCTCTTCAAGCCGGGCGACGCGATCCGCGCGCGCCAGAACTCGAACTGGGATCAGCCGCTCAATCCCGAGCTGTTCCACGCGCCGAACCCGCCGTACGGCGCGATCCTTTATTACTACTTGAGCAAACCGCCCGCCGGCGAGATCAAGATTCAGATCTCCGACGCGGGCGGCAAGCTCGTGCGGACGCTGTCGAGCACCGTGCCGCCGGCGGTGGAGCGGCCGCCGTATCCGGACTACTGGCTGAAGCCGCCGCAGGAGCGGGCGCTCTCGACGGCCGTCGGGACCAATCGGACCAACTGGGATCTGCGGTACGACGATCCACCGGGCTTCAACCCGGACATCAACAACCAGATGAACTCGTCGCCCGGCTCGGTCACGCCCGCGCCGCACGGCGCGCTGGCGCTGCCGGGCACGTACACGGTGAAGCTGCTGGCGGATGGCCAGACGTACACGCAGACGCTCGTGGTGCACAACGATCCCCGCGTTGGCGAGGGCGCAGCGGTGATGTCGGCGCTGCGGACGCAGCACAAGCTGGCCATGGCGGCCACGCAGGGCATGATCGACAGCCACGCCGGCAATGACGAAGTGGCGGCCATGAGGGCGCAGGTGGCGGCGCTCGCGTCGGCGGCGCTGCCGGCGGAGCTCGCATCGTCGTCGACGGCGCTCGACGCCAAGCTGGCGACGTTCGGTGGCGCCACGGGCCGTGGAGGTCGTGGCGGCGGAGGCGGGGGAGGGGGCTTTGGCGGCCGCGGCGGCGGGCCCGCGCCGGGCGCCGTCGTCGCCTTCAACGCGCTGAACGGCACGTTCAACACGGTGCTCGCGCCGATGGCGCAGAACGGCATGGACATGCCGCCCAGCAAGGCGCAGATCGACACGTATGAGTCCGCCTGCAAGGAACTGAGCGCGACGATCGTCGCGTGGAAGCAGATGCTGAGCGTGGATCTCGTGAGCTTCAACGACCAGCTCACGAAGGCCGGCAAGCCGGCGCTCAAGATCGCGCCGACGGCGCTCTCGGCGCCCGCGTCGTGCACGTTCGTGCCGCCGGCGGCGCCGGCGACCGGCCGGGGAGGCGGAAGATAATCGCACCGCGCGCGCGACGCGGGCTGGCGCTCGTCGGCGGCTTGCTGGCCGCCGCGGCGAGCGGCAGCCTGCGGCTCGACGCGCAGGACTCGGGTGCGATTCCGCCCGCGCTCTACGCCTCGCTGACGTGGCGCTGCATCGGGCCGTTCGACGGCGGGCCGGTGGCGTCGGTCGTGGGCGAGGCGGGCGTGCCGGGCGCCTACACCATCACGACGCCGAGCGGCGGCGCGTGGAGGACGATCGACGGCGGCGACACGTGGTCGTCGATCGAGCTCCCCGGCTTATCGCGGGTCAGTGACCCCTCGGCAGGAGGGTCGACGAACCAGCCCGGTGGCGGGGACGCGCGCCGCTGGGTCGATCCCGCGAACCCGCGGCGCATCGCGCGAACCGAGGCCCAGGGCATCGCGGTCAGCCTCGACGCGGGCGCCACGTGGACGCCGTTCCGTCACCTGCCCATCGCCGAGGTCGCGCGCCTCGCGCCGCACGAGCGTCCGCTCGAGTCCGCGACGTCGAGGCGAATGATCGCGGGCGCGGCCGTCACCGTGTCGATCGCCGATCCCGTGCGCGCCGGCCTCGTCTTCGCCGGCACGAACGACGGCGTCTACGTGTCGTTCGACAACGGCGTGCGATGGGACCCGCTGCGGCTGAACATGCCGGCCGTCGCGATCAACGACCTCGACATCCGCGGCGACGATCTGGTGGCCGCGACGCAGGGCCGATCGATCTGGATGCTCGACGACATTTCGCCGCTGAGGCAGGTGACCGCCGCAAGCGCGTCGGCTCCGGCGATGCTGTACACGCCGGCGGCCGCCGTCGCGAGGTCGGACGGCGTCTATCTCGACTACTACCTCGGCGCGCCACCGACGGGAGAGATCACGCTCCAGGTGAGCGACGCCGCCGGGCGCGTCGTGCACGCCGCCGGCAGCGCCGCGATGAACGGCGACGATCGCTGGCTGCCGGTCGCACGTCCGCTGCCCGACGGTCCCGGTCATCACCGCGTCGCCTGGAATCTGCGGTTCGATCCGCCTCCGTCGCCGCACCATCGCTTCGCGCGGCTCGCGCCGGCGCTCGTCGACGACCCGTCCGATCCCGACGGGCCGCGCGTGCTCGCCGGCAGCTATCGCGTGACGCTCGTCGTTGGCGGTCGGACCTACACGCAGCCTCTTGTCGTCCGCGACGATCCGGCGTCCACGCCTGAAGCGCGTGAGGCCGCGCGCCGGCGATTCGCGCTGGCGATGCAGGCGTACGACGCGATGCAGTCCGCGCATCGCGGGTTCCTGCAGCTCGCGCGCGCGCGGCCGCCGATCAAGGCGCTGGCGGCCTCGCCCGATCCGGACCTCGCGTCCGCGGCCGCCGATCTCGATGCGCGCCTGGCCGCCCTCGACGGCAGCGACTGGACGGGCCTCGTCATTCCAGACGCCGACGATGAGTCGCTGGACCTCGAGGAGGACGCGAAGGAAGGGAAACATCCCGATTTCGTCCCGCCGAAACCGGTCTCGCTGAGCAAGGACTACGACGACCCGACGTCGGTCCTCGGCCGGAACTTCGCGAACGTCGATCACGCGCCCGCGTTTGCGATCGTCGGCACGACGCTCGGCGAGACGCTGGCGCGGATCGACCGGGCGGCCGGCGCGCCCGACGCGCTGGCCGCTCAGGACTACGCGACGAAATGCGAGCAGCTCGCCAGCGTGCTCGACCAGTGGCGCGGGATCAACGCGCAGGACGTGCCGCGCCTCAACGTCGAGCTCGCGAGGCGCAGGCTGGCGGCGGTGCCGATCGCCGGCAGCGTGCCGGTCCTCAGCTGCCCGGCCAGGTGACCGTGGACCCCGACCGCCTCGCCGCGATCCGCGCGCGCGTCGCGACGATTCCCATCACCGAAACCCTCGGCATGCGGGACGTCGTCCTCGACGACGGCGTCTGCGAGCTGACGGTGCCTCGCCAGCGCCGGTACGACGGCGTCTTCGAGTCGTTCCACGGCGGCCTGCTCATGACGATCGCCGATTCGGCGGCGTGTTACGCGATCCTGACGCTGACCGGCGCCGAGCAGGCCCTGACGACGACGGACATGAACATCCGCTTTCTGGCGCCGTGCCTCACGGACGTCCGGGTCCGCGCGCGCGTCATCAAGCGCGGGCGGACGCTGTGTCCGGTGGCGGTGGATCTGTTCGATGCCAACGGGACGCTGGTCGCCGTCGCGCAGGTGGCCTACATGCTGCTCGGCCGCATGCCGTCGCGCTGACCGGCGCGAGCGAGCGCGAGCCGCCGGCGTCGAGGGGCGTCAACGCCCGGTTGCAAACCGCCTGAAGAAGCTGTCGGCGTTCCACGTCGGCCGCTTCGGATCGTTCGCGACGCTCTGCAGGAGCGTCATGATCACGCGGTCGAACAGCGCGGCGGCGTCCTTGTCGACCGGCTGATTCAGGTCGTCGGCCGGCTTGTGATAGATGTCGCGCACCCACGTGCGGCGGATCGTTTCCTCCGGCGAGCCGAACTCGTACCCGAACTTGAACGCCAGCGCCGGCACGCCCCGTTTGATGAAGCTGTACTGGTCGCTGCGGATGAACCGGTTCTGCTCGGGCTCGCGGTCCGTCTGGACGTCGACGCCGAGCGACCTGGCCGCCGCGCGCACGGCGTCGCCGAGCGACGACTCGGTCAGGCCCTGAACCTCGATGACCTTGAGCGGGTAGAGCGGCAGGAACATGTCGAGGTTGATGTCGGCGATGATCCTGTCGAACGGCACCGTCGGGTGCGCGGCGAAATACTGCGAGCCGAGCTCGCCCTTCTCCTCGGCGGTCACCGCGACGAAGATCACCGAGCGCTTCGTCTTGACGCCTGACGCCTTCAGCAGCCTCGCCGTTTCGATCACCGACGCCACGCCCGACGCATCGTCCATCGCGCCGTTGTAGATCGCGTCGCCATTGACGGCGCGACCCACGCCCAAGTGGTCCAGGTGCGCCGACATGATCACGTACTCGGACTTGAGCGCCGGGTCGGACCCCTCGACCATGCCCACGATGTTGGCGGACTCCACGGGATCGCGTGTGAGGTGCGCCTGCGCCCTCAGCGTCCCGGGAATCGCAAACCGGGGAAGCGGCTTGTTGTCCGCGAGGAGCTGGTTGATCTCGTCGAGCGTGTGGCCGGTGCCTGCCAGGACGGCCGCGGCGCCGCGCGGCGTCAGCGCGATCGCGACCTGCTCGCCGGCGGCGCCCACGAGATCGCGATCGGCCAGGGCGATCGTCGGCTGTGGCGGGCCGCCGCCTCGACCGCCGCCCGCCTGCGCCGGCGCACCGGATGGTGCGGCGCCGGCCGGCCGGCCTTGCGCCGCCGCGCCGCGGCCCTCGGGCGCACCGGCGTTCGCTCCGGCCGCGCGTCCGGGCCCGCCGGCCCTGGGCGCCGCAATCGTCGCCACGCCGATCGCACCCGCGCGCTTCAGCGCGAGCCAGCGCTCGTCGGCGGTGTTCACGTGCGACTTCACGTTGTCGGACACGGTCACGGGCGGAAACGCGTTGACGTACACGGCGACTTTGCCCTTGAGGTCGAGGCCCGCGAAATCGTCCCAGCCCGCCTCGACGATCGACATGCCGTAGCCGACGAACACCATCGACGCGTCCATCGACCCGTCGAGCTCGGCGCGCGCGCTGAGCGTCGCGTCCTGGCCGATCGCCAGCGGCGTCTCCCGGCCGTCGCGCACGAGAGCGAGTTTCGACGCTTCCGGCACGAGCGACCGCGCCTCGAGCTTCACCGGCTGCCGGAAGCCGCTCGTGCCGGCCGGCTTCAAGCCGATCGCCTGGAACTGGCCTTCGACGTACTTCGCCGCGGCCTCGAAGCCCGGCGTGCCGACGTTCCGCCCCTCGAGCTTGTCGTCGGCCAGGTACTGAATGTGCGCCCACCAGGCCCTGCCTTCCGCGGCGAGATCCGCCGATTGCGCGGCAAAACCGGTCGCGGCGGCGGCAGAGGCCACGACCGCGAAGAGATACGGAAGGGTCGGACGTTTCATAGGCGAATTCTACCCGCGAAGATCGCGATAGAGTCTGGATTTGCATGGCGGCGAGCCGCAGAGCTGGCGCGAAGGTGGGCCTCGGCGTGTGCCTCGCCGTGGCGTGCCTCGTCGCGCCTGGGGTGCGCTCGCAGGACCCGGCAATCGCTGCGCCCTCGACGCTCATCCAGCACGTCGTCGTCATCTTCCAGGAGAACGTCTCGTTCGATCACTACTTCGCGACCTACCCGCACGCGGCGAACCTGCCCGGCGAGCCGGTCTTCACGGCGCTTCCTGGCACGCCGGCCGTGGCCGGCCTCAGTGGTGAGCTCCTGACCAGGAATCCGAACTTCCTCAATCCCGCCAACGGCGTCGACGCGGTCAATCCCTACCGCCTGGCGCCGTCGCAGGCGGCGACGGCCGATCAGGATCACAGCTACACGCAGGAGCAGCTCGCCTACGACCACGGCAAGATGGACTTTTTCCCCGGGTCGCTCGGTCAGGGCGACACGCCCCCGGGCGGCCGCGCGCGCCAGGCGCCGCGATCGCTCAACCTCGCGTACTTCGACGGCAACACTGTCACCGCGCTCTGGCACTACGCCCAGCGCTTCGCGATGAGCGATCACTTCTTTCAGGCGACGTTCGGACCGTCGGTGCTGGGAGCCCTGAATCTGGTCTCCGGCCAGACGAACGGCGTCATCGCGGTCAAAGGCGGCGTCAGTCCGAACGTCCTCATCGACGGCGGCGCGGGATCGTATTCGGTGATCGGCGACGTCGATCCCATCGGCGACAGCTGCTCGTCGTCCAAGCGCATTCAGGTCACGATGGCCGGGCGCAACGTCGGCGATCTGCTCGACGCGGCGGGCGTTTCGTGGGGCTGGTTCGAGGAGGGATTCGACGTCACGGCGGTCAACGAGAACGGGACGACCGGCTGCGATCGATCGCATACGTCGGCGATCACGGGCCTGGCGTCGAAGGACTACGTCGCGCACCACGAGCCGTTCCAGTACTACCCGTCCACCGCCAACCCGAAGCACGTGCGGCCCTCGTCGGTCGCGACGATCGGGAAGAAAGGCGACGCGGCGAATCATCAATATGATCTGGCCGACTTCTTCGCGGCGCTCGATGCCGGCCATTTTCCGGCCGTCGCGTTCCTCAAGCCGGCGGCCTACCAGAACGGCCACGCCGGGTATTCCGATCCGATTGACGAGCAGGCATTTCTCGTGCACGTGCTGAACGACCTGCAGCGGCGGCCGGAATGGAAGAACACCGTCGTGCTGCTCACGTGGGACGATTCGGACGGGTGGTACGACCACCTCATGGGGCCGATCGTGAACTCGTCGGTCGGCGCCGTGGACGCGCTCAACGGGGATGGCATCTGCGGGGACGGCAGGGCGATTCTGCCCGGCGTCTCGCCGAAGACCCGCCACGCGCTCGGGCGGTGCGGCTACGGCCCGCGCCTGCCGCTGCTCGCGATCTCGCCGTTCGCGCGGCGCAACCACGTCGACTCCGCCGTGACCGACATGACGTCGATCCTCCGCTTCATCGAGGACGCGTTCCTCGATGGCCGTCGCGTCGGCGGCGGGTCGTTCGATGCGATCGCGGGCTCGCTCTACGGCCTCTTCGATTTCAGCAGCCCGGATGGCGCGCCGCTCATCCTCGACGAGCGGACCGGGCAGAGGCGCGACCCTCCAGTGCCGACACGGTAAACTGGGCGCGCACCTCTCGAGGAGCACACGGCGATGACTCGACTGACCCGGACGTTCGTCTCGGCATCGATCGCGGCGGCCCTCGCGACGACCGGTCACGCCCAGAGCCCGCAGGGCCGCGGTGGGGCGGCGCCCGCTGGCCAGCGCGCGGGCGGTCCGCCGCCACCGCCGTTGATGCAAGCGCCGCCCAGGCCGCTCATCGCCGGCGCCAAACCGGTGCGCTCGTGCGAGAGCCTGGCCAGCGTCGCGCTGCCCGACACGACGATCGAATCGGCGACGATCGACCCGGCCAACGCGGGCATCTGTCGCGTCGTCGCCATCACCACGCACCCGCCGTCCGGCGACAACGTGCGCATCTGGCTCGCGATTCCGACGGCCAACTGGAACGGACGGTTCCTCGGCACGGGCGGCGGCGGATTCTCCGGCGGCAGCGCCGGCAGCGTCAATCAACCGGCCGCGCTCGGCTTTGCGGCCGGCGCCACCGACACGGGACACGAAGGCGGCAGCGGATCGTTCGCGCTCGACGCCGGCGGGCGGCTCAACTGGCAGGCCATTCGCGATTTCGCGCACGTCGGCATCCACGAGATGACGGTTACGGGCCAGGCGCTGACGCGTGCTCTGTATGGCGTCGCGCCCGCTCGCTCGTACTTCAACGGCTGCTCGACCGGCGGCCGTCAGGGACTGATGGAAGCCCAGCGCTACCCGCAGGATTACGACGGCATCGTCGCCGGCGCCCCCGCCATCAACTGGACGAACCTGATGATGCAGTCCTTCTGGGGCTCGATGCTGATGAACGCGGCCTCGAATCCAATCCCGCAGTGCAAGCTCGCCGCTGCGACTGCAGCGGCCATCACCGCCTGCGACGGCCTCGACGGCGTCAAGGACGGCATCATCGAGGATCCGAAGCGATGCACGTACGATCCGAAAGCGCTCGTCGGCACGCCGGCCGGCGACTGCGGCAGGTTCACCCAGACAGACGCCGACATCATCCGCAAGCTGTGGGAGGGCCCGAGGCGTCTGGACGGGGGCCCGCTCTGGTACGGACCCGAACGCGGCGCGGATCTGAATCCTCTGGCCGGCAGCCGCGGCACGCCGCTCGCACCGCAGGCGTTCGTGTTCTCGGTCGACTGGCTGCGGTACTTCCTCACGCAGCACCCGCAGTTCGACTGGACGACCGTCACGCCGCAGGCCTATCAGCGGCTCTGGGATCAATCCGCCGAGCAGTACGGCATCGTCATCGGCACCGACAATCCCGACCTCACCGCCTTCCGTGACCGCGGCGGAAGGACGATCATCTGGCACGGGTTGGCGGATCCGTTGATCACCCCTGCGGGCACGATCGATTACTACACGCGCGTGCAGCAGCGGATGGGCGGGGCGGAGAAGACGTCGGAGTTCGCGAGGCTGTTTCTCGCGCCAGGCGTCGGGCACTGCGGCGGCGGCGTTGGCCCCGCGCCCGCCGGCCTGCTCGACGCGCTGCTCTCGTGGGTCGAGGACGGCAGGGCGCCGCAGACGTTGGCGGGCGTCAAGCGCGACCAGACGGGCACGGTCACGCGGTCGCGCCCGCTCTGCCGGTACCCGCTCGTCGCCAAATACAAAGGGACGGGCAGCACAGATGATGCCGCGAACTTCGTCTGCAGCCGCGATTTCTAACCACGAGCCGCGCCATGTCGCTCTTTCACCACTGGAACACGCGCGTCATGTGGGCCGACGCCGACGCGGCGGGCATCCTGTGGTTCGGTGTGTTCTTCCGGTATTTCGAGAACGCCGAAGAGGATCTGTTCCGCCGCCTGGGTCGCGAGCGGACGGCGATGCTGCACGAGTTGGGGATCTACATGCCGCGCACGTCGTTGCAGTCGCGGTTCCGATCGCCGGCGAAGCTGGGCGATGACGTGTCGATCGGCATCGGGGTCGCCGACATCAGCGACCGCCGGATCGGCTACGCCTTCGATGTCCACGAGCGCGGCACCGGGCGCCTGATTTGCGAGGCCTCGTACCGGGTCGCGTGCGTCGAGGCCGCGACGTTCGCGCCCAGGGCGTTTCCTGCCGAGATCGCGGAGCTGCTCCGGCCAGCGATGAAGGCCGCTCCGCATCTGCCGCCGCCCGGGATGCGCGAATGAGCCTGACGGCCGCGGACCTCGGGATTCCGGCCATCTTCAACGCGGCGACGGGATTCGTCGACCGGAACGTCGAGGCAGGGCGCGGCGACCGCGTCGCGATCGAATGCGGCGACGATCGCATCACCTACAGGCAGGTGCTCGAGCGCGTCAATCGGTTCGGCAGCGCGCTGCGCTCGGCGCTCGACGTCGGGCGCGAGGCACGGATCGCCCTGCTGCTGACCGACGGTCCGGCCTTCGCGTACTGTTTCTTCGGCGCGATCAAAGCCGGCGCCGTGCCGATTCCCCTCAACACGCTGTGGACGCCGGCGGACTACGGGTTCGTGTTCGACGACTCCGGCGCCACGGTCCTCGTCGTCAGCGATTCGCTGGTGCCGCAGATCGAGCGGGTACCTGCGGCAAGCCGCCGCTCGCTGCGGCAGATCATCGTCGCCGGCGAGCCGGCGGGCCTGGGAGACGCCCGGCTGGATGATCTCCTGGAGGCCGGGTCGCCCGATCTCGACGCCGAGCCGACGAGCCGTGACGCGCCGGCGTTCTGGCTGTACTCATCGGGCAGCACCGGCGCGCCCAAGGGCTGCGTGCACCTGCAGCACGACATGGCCGTGTGCGCCGAGCTGTTCGGCCGGCGCGTGCTCGGCATCCGGCCCGAGGACCGGACGTTCAGCGTCGCGAAGCTGTTCTTCGCCTACGGCCTGGGCAACGCGCTCTACATGCCGTTTGCCGTCGGCGCGACGACGATCCTGTGGGCGGGCGCCCCGACGCCGCTGGCGATCTACGACGTCATCGAGCGGCATCGTCCGACGCTCTTCTATTCGGTCCCGACCGGCTACGCGATGCTGCTCGCACAGGCGCCGCCGCCGGATCGACAGGATTTCGATCTCTCGAGCGTTCGCCTCGGGGTGTCGGCCGGCGAGGCGCTGCCGGCCGCGCTCTACGCCCGCTTCAAGCAGCGCTTCGGCGTGGACATTCTCGACGGCATCGGATCGACCGAAGTGCTGCACATGTTCATCTCGAACCGGCCGGACGCGATTCGCCCGGGATCGAGCGGCCTCGTCGTGCCGGGCTACGACGCACGCCTGCTCGACGATGGCGGGGCGCCCGTGGCTGACGGCGAGATCGGCAACCTGTGGATCGACGGCGATTCGACGTGCGCGGGTTACTGGAATCAACCCCACAAGACGCGCGAGGCGATCGCGGGGCGCTGGATCCGCACCGGCGACAAGTACACGCGGGACGCGGATGGCTATTTCTGGTACGCCGGCCGGTCGGACGACATGCTCAAGGTCGGCGGCCTCTGGGTGAGTCCGGTCGAGGTCGAGAACGCGCTGGCCGCGCATGAGTCGGTGCTGGAGAGCGGCGTCGTCGGCCGCGAAGATGGCGACGGGCTGACGAAGCCGGTGGCGTTCGTCGTGCTGCGCGAGGGGTGCGCGGGCTCGCCCGAGCTGGCGAAGGCCCTGCAGCAGTTCGTGCGCGAGCGGCTGGCGGAGTACAAGCGGCCGAGATGGGTCCGGTTCGTGGCAGCGCTGCCCAAGACGGCGACCGGCAAGATCCAGCGCTTCAAGCTGCGGGAATTGGCGGCGGCGGGGGAGTGACGCAGGCATGAGTCCATTCACCTCCGGCCTCCTCGACGACCTCCGCGCGATCTGCGGCGACCGCGTTTCCACAGGCGCGTCGGTCCGCGCCAACCACAGCCACGGGGAATCGTGGCATCCACCGGGCGTCCCGGATGCCGTGGTGTTTCCGGTCTCGACCTCCGAGGTCAGCGCGATCGTCTCGGCCTGCGCCCGTGCGCGCGTGCCGATGGTTCCGTTCGGCATGGGCAGCTCGCTCGAAGGCCACGTCAACGCCATTCATGGCGGCGTGTCGATTGATCTCACGCGCATGGCGCGCGTGCTGCGGCTCAGCCCGGAGGATTGCGATGTCACGGTCGAGGCGGGCGTCACGCGGCTTCGCCTCGACGACCACCTCAAGAACACCGGCCTGTGGTTCCCGATCGATCCCGGCGCCGACGCCACGATCGGCGGCATGGCCGCCACGCGCGCCTCGGGGACCACCGCCGTGCGATACGGCACGATGCGCGAGAACGTGCTGGGCCTGACCGTCGTGCTGGCCGATGGCCGCGTCGTCACGACCGGCGGCCGCGCGCGAAAATCATCATCGGGCTACGACCTGACGCGTCTGTTCGTCGGATCGGAAGGCACGCTCGGCGTCATCACGGAGGTGACGCTGCGGTTGTACGGCCGCCCGGAATCGGTGCGCGCGGCCGTGTGTCCGTTTGCGTCGATGGACGACGCGGCCGGGACCGTCATCGAGACGATCCAGCTCGGCATCCCGGTGGCGCGCATCGAGATCGTCGACGAGTCACAGCTCCGCATCGTCAATGCGTACTCGAAGACGGACTATCCGGTGGCGCCGACGCTGTTCTTCGAGTTTCACGGAATCAGTGACGTGATGGTCGGGGATCAGATCCGGGCCGTCGAGGCCATCGCGCGGGAGCACGGCGCGCGCGGCTTCGAGTGGGCCGCGTCGCCCGAGGCGCGCGCGACGCTGTGGCAGGCGCGGCACAACGCGTACTACGCCACCGTGGCCGCTCGGCCCGGCGCCCGCGCGTGGACGACCGACGTCTGCGTGCCGATCTCCCGGCTGGCGGAGTGCATCCGCGAAACGCATGACGACGTCCGCGCGACGGGCCTCGACGCGCCGCTCGTCGGCCACGCCGGCGACGGCAACTTCCATCTGATCATCATGCTCAACCCGGATGATCCGGCCGAACTCGCGACGGTGTCGGCCTTCAGCGAGCGGCTGGTGGCGCGGTCGCTGCGGCTGGGCGGCACCTGCAGCGGCGAGCACGGCGTCGGCCTGGGCAAGCAGAGCTACCTGGCGCGCGAGCACGGCGCGGGGCTGGACGTCATGCGCGCGATCAAGCGCGCGCTCGATCCGCTGAACCTGATGAACCCCGGCAAGCTCCTGCCGCCGGCGGAGTAGCGCGGCCTGACCGCGGCGCTAGGGCACGCGCGGCGGGAGCGCGATCACGGTCGCGATCCCGCTCTGTTTGAGCTGCGCGTTCATCGCCGGCAGGTCCGTATCGACGAGGTGTTTGTACTCGCCGGCGATGGCCGCCAGCTCCTCCTTGAAGCCGTTGTTCACGGCGACCTGCTGATCGGTCGGTCCGAGATCGCCGCCGCCGGAGCCGCCGCCCGGCGTGCCGACCATCTGGCCGATCATCCAGCTGATGCGTTCGTACAGCTGCACCGGCTGGCGGAAGGCATCCTCGCTGCGTCCCGTGTTCCGGAGGTCGATCATCTTCGCTTCCACCTTGCTCATGCTCGACTCGAACGTCTTCACCGATTGAAGCAGCGGCGCCTTCTGCGGATCCTGGGCGAGCGTCGCCATCAGATCCTGCGACTGCTTGCGCATCGACTCGAGCGCGTTGCCCATCTGCGCCACCTGATCGATCTCCGCCAGCACCTCACGCGAGAACGCCACCTGCGCCTCGATCGTCTGTTGCGTGCCCGGCGAGTTCGGGTCCGGCAGGATCGTGAGCCTGGCCGTCTGTTCCGTCGATCCCGCTTTCACGCGCACGGTGTAGGCCCCCGGCGGCACGATCGGCCCGGCGGGCGGAATGCGCGTGCCGTACGCGGCGTATTGCCGGCGCGCCGGCGCCCAGGGCTCGTAGAGCGGCGGCGTCTGCATGGTGATCGTCGAGCCGTTGTCGTAGCGCAGATCCCACCAGACCCGATTCAGTCCGGGATGTCCCGCGACCGTCAAGGTGCGGATCGTCTCGTTGTTCGGACCGATCATCGAGATCTGGACGTCCGGCGTCATCGCCTTGAGTGAGAAGTTGATGTCCGCGCCGTACTGCGCGCCCTCGCCCTGCACGTGCGCGTCCGGCTCGCTCTCGCGGGCGTCGTTGGTGGCGCGGAACCGATAGGCGGGGCGCGGCGGGAACAAATGAAAGCCCTCCGACTGAGCCCCATCCCACGTCCGCAGCGGCGTCACATCGTCGAGGATGTAGACGCCGCGGCCGTGCGTGCCGATCACGAGGTCGTTGAACGTCGGCTGCACCTGCATCCAGTACACCGGCGCCGGCGGCAGGTCGTTGCGCAGGCGCGTCCAGTGATCGCCGTCGTCCCAGGTCACGTACAGCGCGTTGTCCGTGCCGAGGTAGAGCATCCCCTTCCGCACGGGATCTTCGACGATGATGTGCGCGCTCGAGTTGACGCCCTTGGGCACGCTCGACGTGATGAGCTTCCAGCTCGCGCCGTGATCGGCGGTCTTGTACACCAGCGCGTCGTAGATGCCCTCGTGCTGCAGGTTCTCGACGACGTACGCCGTGCCGGCGTCGAACTTCGAGGGCGCGATGCTCCACACCGTGCCCCACGGCGGCAGGTTGGGGATGTTCTTCGTGACGTTGGCCCAGTGCCCGCCGGCATCCTGCGTGACGTTCACCTGTCCGTCCGTGCTGCCCGTCCAGATCACCCCGGCTTTCGCCGGAGACTCGGCGATCGCGTACAGCGTGGCGCCATCGAATGTCGTCAGGTTGTCCGACGAGATGCCGCCCGAATTGCCCTGACGCGATTTGTCGTTGGTCGTCAGATCGGGACTGATGACCTTCCAGCTCTGACCGCCGTTGGTCGTCATGAACACGACCTGCGCGCCGGCGTACACGCGCGTGTGATCGTGCGGCGAGATGGCGATCGGCGTGATCCAATCCCACCGGTACTTCATGTCGGCCGGCGCCCACCCGTAGCTCGTGATTGGCCACGCGCTCACGTCGCGCGCCATGCCGGTGCGATAGTCCATGCGGACGACGCGCCCGTTGTCGCAGCCGGACCAGACGATGTTCGGGTCCGTCGGATCGGGAACGGCGAACGCGTCCTCGCATCCGCCGGTGTTCATCCAGTTGCCGACGC
>DATIWF010000133.1:0-17890 GCA_035519535.1 Vicinamibacterales bacterium
CCGACGGCTTCGGCTTCCTGCGCGCGCCCGACTACAACTACCTGCCCGGCCCGGATGACATCTACGTGTCGCCGTCGCAGATCCGCAAGTTCGACCTCCAGACCGGCGACACCGTCTCCGGCCAGGTCCGGCCGCCGAAGGACGGCGAGCGCTATTTCGCGCTCATCAAAGTCGAGGCCGTCAACTTCGAGTCCCCGGATCAGGCACGTAACAAGCTCTTCTTCGAGAACCTGACGCCCCTTTACCCGCAGGAGCGCATCAAGCTCGAGACGACCGGCGACAACCTCTCGGCGCGCGTCATGGATTTGATGACGCCCATCGGCAAGGGCCAGCGCGGCCTCATCGTCGCGCCGCCGCGCACCGGCAAGACCATGCTGCTGCAGAACATCGCGCAGTCGATCACGACCAATCACCCGGAGATCTACCTCATCGTCCTGCTCATCGACGAGCGGCCGGAAGAAGTCACGGACATGCAGCGGTCAGTGCGCGGCGAGGTCATCTCCTCGACGTTCGACGAGCCCGCGCAGCGCCACGTGCAGGTCGCCGAGATGGTGATCGAAAAGGCGAAGCGCCTGGTCGAGCACAAGAAGGACGTCGTGATCCTGCTCGACTCGATCACGCGCCTCGCGCGCGCCTACAACACGGTCGCGCCGCCGTCGGGCAAGGTGCTCTCGGGCGGTCTCGACTCGAACGCGCTCCAGAAGCCGAAGCGCTTCTTCGGCGCCGCGCGCAACATCGAAGAGGGCGGCTCGATCACCATCATGTCCACCGCGCTCATCGACACCGGCTCGCGCATGGACGACGTCATCTTCGAAGAGTTCAAGGGCACGGGCAACATGGAAATCCATCTTGACCGCAAGCTCGTGGACAAGCGCGTCTTTCCGGCGATCGACATCATCAAGTCGGGCACCCGCAAGGAAGAGCTGCTCATTCCGAAGGACGACCTCAATCGCATCTGGGTGCTGCGCAAAGTGCTCACGCCGCTGTCGCCGGTCGAAGCGATGGAATTGCTCCTCGACAAGATGGGCAAGACGAAGAGCAACGCCGAGTTCCTGGCGGCGATGCAGAAGATGGGCTGAGAGCCATCGGCGATTGGTGATCGCCGATCGGGGATTGCCAGTGGCGAGTGGGCCATTGGTGAGTGAATTGCTCCATTGAAGATTGATCATTGACGCTCTGCGTCCGTCCGCCGATGATGGGCGGCATGCGCAGAGCGTTTGTCTTTGCTGGCTGCCTGTCGGTGGCGACCGCCCTGGCCGCTCAAAACCAGGTTCAGGTCATGCCGCCGTGGCCCGAGGGCCCGCCAACATTTCGCCTGTTCTTTCTGGGACACGAGATCGGGACCGAGCACGACGTGCGGTCCACGATGTTCCGCGACGGTACGGCGCCCGACCCTGACAGCAAGCTTGACGAGCTCAATTCGTTCTTCCGGTTTGTCGATCGCGGCACGACGGTCGAACTGAGGGCTTCGCTCGATCTCTCGGCGCTGCGGAAAGGCATGCACCTCACCGTAAAGGGCCGCAACTACCGCCTCTTCAGCTCCGATTCCGAGGTCGTGGTGCGAGATGGCCGCGCGCACGTCCGCGATCTGACCAAGGAACGCGACATTGATCTCGCTGGCAAGCCTTTCTTCCCCATCGACAACTACGCGCCGATAGGCGTGCAGGAGGACCTGATCAAGTTCTGGATCGCCCACGGGCGCCCCACGGACATCTCGGCCGCGCCGAGCGGGCCGGTTGTGCGCATCACGTCTCGAGGGAACGAGGAGTCGCGGCTTCCCAATCACGCGCCCCAGCTCGAACGGCTCTCCATCGATGGTGTCGTGTGGGGGACGGAGACCGCCTGGATCGACGCGCGGTCCTACAACCTGATTGCGCTCACGACCTGGGCGGGCGCGCTGCCATTCGAGGCGGTCGCGGACGGCTGGCAGGCACAAAGCGATCGATTCATCGGCGAAGCCGTCAAGGACCGCATCGACGATCTCGAGAAGCTGACGACGGCGACATCGACGATGCAGCGCGGATCGTTTGCGCTCGTTGGCGCCACGGTCATCACCGGAACGGATGCGGCGGCGATCACAAACGCGACCGTTGTCGTCCGCGACAATCGCATCGCCGCCGTCGGCCCGTCGGCATCGACGCCCGTGCCGAGCGGCGTGCCAGTCACCGACGCGAAGGGCATGACGATCGTGCCCGGCCTCTGGGACATGCACGCGCACGCGGGCCAGACCGACTGGGCGCCCGTGTATCTCGCAAGCGGCGTGACGACAATTCGCGACATGGGCGGGGAAGAGGCGTTTCTCGTCGCGATTCGCGACGCCATCGACTCAGGCCAGGCGCTCGGCCCGCGCTATCTCCTGGCTGGACTCGTCGACGGCCCCGGGCCGCACGCGTTTGGCAAAGTCGTGGCCGGCACGCCTGAGGAAGGCGTCGCGGTAACGCGGAAGTATCACGACGAGCACTTCCAGGAAATGAAGCTCTACAACGACGTGAAGGCCGACGTCGGGAACGCGATCATCGCGGAGGCGCATCGGCTCGGCATGACGGTCACCGGCCACGTGCCGACCGACATGAGGAAAGACGGCGTCGGCGGGCCCGGCACGGGCGTCGTCGAGGCTGGATTCGACGGCATCGCGCATATGCAGCTGCGCGGCGAATCGGGATCGGACGCGTCGAAGGCGCAGATCGCGTTCTTCAAGGCACACCACACGGTGATGGACCCGACGGAGTCCTGGAACGAGCTGAGCGGGCATCCCGCGAGCATCCCGCTCGAGGAGCTCTTACCCGGCGTCAACCGCTTGCCGACGCCGCTCGCTCGCATGTTCGCGAGCATGTCGTGGGGCAACGGCGACCCAGCGGCCTATCGCACGCGCCAAACGGCGGGGCTGATGCTCCTTAAAGATGCTGTCGACGCCGGCCTGCTCGTCGTCACAGGCACGGACAAAGGCGTGCCGGGCTTCAGCCTGCCGCGCGAGATCGAGCTCTACGTCCAGGGCGGGATGACACCGCTTCAAGCCATCCAGGCCGCGACGATCATGCCGGCCAAGGCGATGCGGATTGACAAAGAAGTCGGCACCCTCGAGGTCGGCAAGCGCGCGGACCTCGTCGTGCTCACCGGCAACCCGTTGGAGAACATCCGCAACATTCGCAGCGCGCGTTGGGTGGTCGCGAACGGACGCATGTACGATTGCGACGTGCTCTGGCGCGCGGCAGGGTACGGGCCAGTCACGCGATAAATCTCCAGGTCGACACGCCCTCGGCTAACTCTCTTCGTCCAGCCGCCGTCTATATGTGTTATTGAATAGTTCATATGCCATCACGCAATAGTCTTGGCGAACTCGAGCTCATCGTCCTTCTGGCCCTGTTTCGCCTCGGCGAGGGCGCGTACGGCGCGGCCGTCCGCGATGAGATCTTCGAGCGGACAGGCCGACGCGTGACCCCGGGGGCGATCTACCCGACGCTCGACCGGCTCGAGCGGAAGGGACTCGTCCGCTCGTACGAGGGCGATCCGGTCCCGGAGCGGGGCGGCCGGGCGAAGCGTCACTTCGTGATTCGCCGGGCCGGCCTCGCGGAGCTCCGCCGCGCGTGGGGACAGTACGCCGCGCTGGCCGAAGGCGTCGAGCGCGTGCTTGGAGAGGGGCGGGCGCGATGACGCCGCGATCTGGCCCCTGGCTCGCCCGCGCGCTGGGTTGGACGATTGCGCGCGCGCACCGGGACGCGATCCTCGGCGACCTGGTCGACGACTACCACGCGTCACGCGCCGAGGGCCACGGCGTCCGCGCCGGCTGGATCCTCTTCACGGACCTGCTGCGCAGCGCGGTCGACAGCCGTCGCCAGTCGTGGCTCGACTTCCGCGCGCGCGCCGCGACCGACGGCCCCGGCGGCGGTCCGTCGGTTCTTTGGGCGGACCTGCGCGCCGGCTTTCGGCAACACACCAGCCATCCGGTCAGCACCGCGTCAGCTATCGTGACCATCGCGCTCGCGATTGGCGTGAACACGGCGCTCGTGAGCGTGACCCACGCCGTGTTGTTCACGCCCCTGCCGTTCCGAGATCCCGGACGCCTCGTCTTTGTGTGGGACGACCGCGGCGGACGCGGTGCCGAGCCGCTGACGCCTGCGCGCGCGCTCGATCTTCGGCGTCGCGCGCGCACGCTCGAGAGCGCCGCGCTCCTCGGCCACGACTCGATGACCGTCACGGGCCTCGGCCCCCCGGAGCGGTGGAGCGGCGCGAGCGTGTCCTCCTCGTTCTTCGACGTGGTCGGCGCGGCGCCCGCGCTCGGCCGGACGTTCCACGCCGCCGACCGCGGACGCGACCTCGTCGTGCTCAGTCACCGGCTCTGGCAGACGCGCCTCGGCAGCGATCCAACGGTCGTCGGGAAGGCCTTCGTGATGGCTGGCCGCCCCCGGACGGTGGTGGGGGTGATGTCAGCCGATTTCTTCTGGCCGGTCATCACCGCGGCGCCGACGATGTTCGACGGCCCGGATTTCTGGGCCAACGCACCGGCCAACGACGTGCCCGAAGGCCCGATTCCGACGGGCGACGAGATCGCGACGAATCGCACGGCCGGATTCGTCCGGATGGTGGCGCGCCTCGCGCCCGGGGCCACGCTCGACGCCGCGGGCGACGACCTGCGCGGCATCGCGCGCGATCTCGGCCGCGAATTTCCGACCTCGGACGGCGGCCACGGCATCACGCTCCGCGGCGTCAACGAACAGTTCTTCGGCTCGGTGCGGCGTCCGCTCCTGTTCCTCGCGCTGGCGAGCAGCCTCGTCGTCCTGCTCGCGTGCATCAACGTCGCCAACCTGCTCGTCATGCGGCTGCCGGCACGCGGGCGCGAGATGGCCATTCGCGTGGCGCTCGGCGCTGGACGGGGACGCCTCGCGCGGCAGCTGTTCGTCGAGGCGCTGCTGCTCGCCGTCACCGGCGGAATCGCCGGTGTGCTGCTGGCGCGCGCCAGTCTCGGCGCCGTCGTGGCGCTGGCGCCTGCCGGGCTCGGCCGGCTCGACGCCGTGGCGGTCAGCGGCCCGATCCTCGCGATCACCTCGCTGGCCGTTCTCGGTTGCGGCCTGGCCCTGGGCCTGCTGCCGGCGGTGATTGTCTGGCGGGCACGACCGATGCTCCAGCTGCGAACCGCCGGCGTCGCCCTCGCGACGCGCCCGCACTTTCGCCAGGTCCTGGTCGCGCTGGAGGTCGCCTTCGCGGTGGCCCTCGTGGTCGGCGCCGCGTTGTTCGGCCAGAGCCTCGTCCGGCTGCGGGGAGTCGATGTCGGCTTCGACACGCGCAACCTGCTCACGTTCGACGTCGCGCTCACCGGCGACCGCGCCGAATACCAGGCGAAACAGGTCGCGTTCTTCGAGGACATGTTTCAGGCGATTCGTGCCCTTCCGGGCGTGCGCGCGGCCGGCGGCGCCGTGACGCTTCCCATCGGCGGCGACGATTTCGCGGCGCCCGTGTTCGCCGAAGGGCAGCCGGTCCCGGCCCCGGGCGCCGAGCGGCACGTGGGATATCAGATCGTCGGCGAAGGCTGGTTCACGACGCTCGGCGTGCGTGTACTCCGCGGCCGCGACTTCACGGCCGGGGACAACCGTCGCGACGCGCCCGTGGCGATCGTGAACGAGACGATGGCGTCCCTGGTGTGGCCGGGCATCGATCCGCTCGGCCGGCGCATCCGCACGACTCCAGACGACTCGTCGACGTGGCTCACGGTGGTGGGCGTCGTGAGCGACATTCACCATCTGGGGCCCGCCGCGCCGGCGCGCCCGGAGCTCTACGAGCCGTACTATCAGAACTCGCTGCCGTTCCTCGCCGTGGCCGTCCGAACCACCGGCGATCCGCTCGCGGTGGTCGCGTCGATTCGCGCGGCCGTCGCCCGACTCGAACCGACGCAGCCCATCTCGGGCGTGAGCACGATGGCGCGCCACCTGAACCGCGCCTACGGCAACGAGGCGTTCCTCTCGACGCTGACGTTGTGCTTCGGGGTGCTCGCGCTGGGGCTGGCCGTGGTCGGCGTGTACGGCGTCGTCGGCTGGTCGAGCGCGCAGCGGACGCGCGAGTTCGGCTTGCGCACGGCGCTCGGCGCGACGCCCGGCAGCCTCTCGCGCCTTGTGCTTCGGCAGGGCATGTGGCCCGTGGGGCTCGGCGCGATCGTCGGGGCGGGTGGGGCGGTCACCGTCGCGCAGTCGATCCGGAGCCTGCTGTTCGACACGGCGGCGGCCGATCCCGCGCTGTATGGCGTCGCGCTGGTCACCGTGCTGGCCGCCGCGGGCGTGGCCTGCTGGATCCCGGCGCGCCGGGCGGCGCGCGTCGATCCCGTGCGCGCGCTTACTGCGGAACCGTAGCGGCGACCAGCTGGCGCAGCTCGTCGCCCTCGACGACTTCCTTCTCGAGCAGGCGCTCGGACAGCGTCGTGAGGATGCCACGCCGCTCCGTGAGAATCCGGCGCGCCTGGCCTTCGGCCGCATCGATCAGGCGCTTGACCTCCGCGTCGATGATCCGCGCCGTCTCTTCCGCATAGGCGCCGCGCTCGGGTAGAAACGGCGTCTCGATGAACGTGCCGCGCCGCCGCCCCTCGTGGTTCACGGGGCCGATCGCGTCGCTCATGCCGAATTCGGTCACCATCGCGCGCGCAATGTCGGTCGCGCGCAGCAGGTCATTCTGCGCGCCCGTGGAGACCTCGCCGAAGACGATCGACTCGGCCGTCCGGCCGCCCAGCAGCACCGCCAGCTGATGCTCCAGGTCGCTCTTCGCCATCAGGTACCGGTCCTCGAGCGGCAGCTGCAAGGTGTAGCCGAGCGCGCCGAACCCGCGCTGGACGATCGAGATCTTGTGCACCGGATCGAGATTGGGCAGGACTGTCGCGACGATCGCGTGGCCCGACTCGTGGAACGCCACGATGCGCCGCTCGCGCTGGCTCATGACCCGCTTCTTCTCGAGGCCCGCGACGATGCGGTCGACGGCTTCGTCGAAATCCTGCGGCTCGACGGAGGTCTTGTCGCGGCGTGCCGCCAGCAGCGCCGCTTCGTTCACGACGTTGGCGAGATCGGCGCCGGCAAACCCCGCCGTCCGCGCGGCAATCACCTTCAGATCGACGTTCGGCGCGAGCTTCACCTGCCGCACGTGGATGCGCAGGATCGCCTCCCGACCTCTGACGTCCGGCTTGTCGACGAGCACCTGCCGGTCGAACCGGCCCGGTCGCAAAAGCGCCGGATCGAGCACCTCCGGGCGGTTGGTCGCGGCCATGATGATGACGCCCTTCTTCGAATCGAAGCCGTCCATCTCGGCCAGCAGCTGATTGAGCGTCTGCTCGCGCTCCTCGTGGCCGCCCATCGGCGACTGCATGCGCACCTTGCCGAGCGCGTCGAGCTCGTCGATGAACACGATGCACGGCGCCTTGCTCTCGGCCTGGCGGAACAGGTCGCGGACGCGCGCCGCTCCGACGCCGACGAACATCTCGACGAATTCCGATCCGCTCAGGCTGAAGAACGGGACCTTCGCTTCGCCGGCCACGGCCCGCGCGAGCAGGGTCTTGCCCGTGCCGGGCGGTCCGACGAGCAGCACGCCCTTGGGAATGCGCCCGCCGAGCGTCGTGTACTTCCGCGGGTTCTTGAGGAACTCGACGATCTCCTTGAGCTCATCCTCGGCCTCGTCCACCCCGGCGACGTCCGTGAAGCTCACCTTCACGTCGTCCTCGGCGTAGATCTTGGCGCGGCTGCGCGCGAAGGACATGATGCCCCCCTCGGCGCCGCCCATCCGCCGGAACAGGAACGCGTACAGGCCGATGATCAACACAAAGGGCAGGACCCAGCCCAGCACGTCCGTGAGCCAGCGGCTCTGCACCTCGCCCGAGAAGCGCACCTTCTGCGCCTCGAGCTGCTCGACGAGCTTCGGGTCGTCCACGTGGACCGTCGTGAACGCCTGCTGGTTGCCGTCGCCGTCCTGGTACTTGCCGCGGATTTGCTCGTCGGACAGGGTGACCTCGACGATCCGTCCCTGCTGCAGGAGCGACTTGAACTCCGAGTACTCGAGGACCTTGCCCTCGTGGAGCGCCGTCGAGACGAGATTGACGAGCAGGAACAGCGCGAGGAACGAGACAATCAGCCAGACGGGCGAGAACACCCGGCGGGGGCCTCGCGGGGCCGGGTTCCGCCGCAGCGGCGAGGGACCGTTGCTCTCCGGGCTCATGCCGAAACCGGCGCCTCCCGTCGAAACACGATCGCTCCTTTGTCGGTCACGGCGCGCACGACGTCTCCTTCCTTGAACTCGCCCTGCAGGACGCCGAGCGCCAGCGGGTCGAGCACCCGCCGCTGCAGCGTCCGCTTGAGCGGGCGGGCCCCATAGACCGGATCGTATCCTTCTTCGATGATCAAGTCTCGCGCGGCGTCGCTGAGCTCCAGCCGGATCTTGCGGTCTTCGAGCCGGCGCAGGAGCGCATGCAGCTGGATGTCCACGATCTTCCGGATATCGGCCCGGCTGAGCGCGTGGAAGAAGATCACGTCGTCCACCCGGTTCAGGAACTCCGGCTTGAAGTGCTGCCGCAGGGCCTCCATCAGCTGGCGCCGCGCGCCCTCGTCGATCGCCGTCTCGCCGCGCTGGGCGCGCTCGGCGATGTACTGGCTGCCGACGTTCGACGTCATGATCACGACGGTGTTCTTGAAGTCGACCGTCCGCCCCTTGCCGTCCGTCAGCCGCCCGTCGTCGAGCAGCTGCAGCATCACGTTCAGCACTTCCGGGTGCGCCTTCTCGATCTCGTCGAAGAGCACCACGGCGTAGGGCCGGCGTCGCACGGCTTCCGTCAGCTGGCCGGACTCCTCGTACCCGACGTAGCCGGGAGGCGCGCCGATCAGCCGCGAGACCGTGTGCTTCTCCTGGTACTCGGACATGTCGATCCGGATCATGGCCTGCTCGTCGTCGAACAGGAACTCGGCGAGCGCGCGGGCGAGCTCGGTCTTGCCGACGCCGGTCGGCCCCAGAAAGATGAAGCTGCCGAGCGGGCGGTTCGGATCCTGGAGCCCGGCTCGCGCGCGGCGGATGGCGTTCGCCACCGCCACCACGGCGTCGTCCTGTCCGACCAGACGCTGATGCAGGCGATCCTCCATGTGAATCAGCTTCTGGATTTCCCCTTCCATCAGCCGGCTCACCGGGATGTGCGTCCAGCGCGATACGACCTCCGCGATGTCCTCCTCGTCCACCTGCTCTTTGAGCATGCGCTTGGCCTGCTGCACCCCGGCCAGGCGCTGTTCCTGGTCCCGAATCTGTCTTTCGATCTCCGGCAGGCGGCCGTACTGCAGCTCCGAGGCCTTCGCGTAGTCACCGGAGCGCTGCGCGCGCTCGATGTCCAGCCGCACCTGCTCGAGCGCCTCCTTCAGCGTGCGCGATCCCTGGATGGCGTCCTTCTCCTGCTGCCATTGCGCGGCCAGGCCGGTGCGCTGCTCTTTGAGCGCCGCCAGTTCCTTGTCGAGCCTCGCCAGGCGCTCCTTCGATGCCTTGTCGGATTCCTTGCGCAGCGCTTCGCGCTCGATCTCGAGCTGCATGATGCGCCGCTCGACTTCGTCGAGCTCCGCCGGCATCGAGTCGATCTCCATCCGCAGGCGGGACGCCGCTTCGTCCACGAGGTCGATGGCCTTGTCGGGCAGGAACCGATCGCTGATGTAGCGGTTCGAGAGCACCGCGGCGGCAACGAGCGCCGCGTCCTTGATCTTCACGCCGTGGTGGATCTCGTAGCGCTCGCGCAGACCGCGCAGGATGCTGATCGTGTCCTCGACGCTCGGCTCGTCGACGAGCACGGGCTGAAACCGCCGTTCGAGCGCCGCGTCCTTCTCGATGTGCTTGCGGTATTCGTCGAGCGTGGTCGCCCCAATCGTGTGCAGCTCGCCGCGCGCGAGCATCGGCTTGAGCAGATTCGATGCGTCGATCGCGCCCTCCGCGGCGCCCGCGCCGACCACGGTGTGCAGCTCGTCGATGAACAGGATGACCTGGCCCTGCGCGTCCGCGATCTCCTTGAGCACGGCCTTCAGCCGTTCCTCGAACTCCCCGCGATACTTCGCGCCCGCGACGAGCGCGCCCATATCCAGCGCGACGATGCGCTTGGTGCGGAGGCCCTCGGGCACGTCGCCGCGCACGATGCGCTGCGCCAGTCCCTCGACGATGGCGGTCTTGCCGACGCCCGGCTCGCCGATGAGCACGGGGTTGTTCTTGGTCCGACGCGCCAGCACCTGGATCACGCGCCGGATCTCGTCGTCGCGACCGATGACCGGGTCGAGCTTGCCTTTGCGCGCGACCTCCGTGAGGTCGCGGCCATAGCGCTCGAGGGCCTGGTACTTGCCCTCGGGCGACTGATCGGTCACGCGCTGCGAGCCGCGGACCTGGGTGAGCGCCTGCAGAATCGCGTCCTTCGTCACGCCGGACTTCTTGAGCACGTCGCCCGCCAGGCCGCGCCCGGATTCCGACGCCAGGGCCAGCAGCAGGTGCTCGGTGCTCGTGAACTCGTCCTTGAGGCGCTCGGCTTCCTGCTCGGCCGTGCGAAGGACGTTGCGCAGGCGCGAGGACAGCGCCGGTTGCGCGCCGCCCTGGACGCGCGGCAGCTTGTCCACCAGGGCCTGCACCGCGGCCGAGAGCCGCGCGGCGTCGACGTTCATCTTGCCGAGCACCGCCGGCACGACGCCCTCGGACTGCGCGATGAGCGCCAGCAGCACGTGCTCGGGGAGCACCTCCGGGTGCCCCGCGTGCTCGGCCAGCTGCTGGGCGGCGAGGATCGCTTCCTGCGCCTTTTCCGTGTATCGATTCAGGTTCATGGCTTCTCGTCTAACTTTCTGAGCGCTTCATAGTGCGCGCGCTGTTCGGGCGTCAACGACGACGGGATCTGCACCTCGACCGTCGCGTACAGATCGCCCTTGTCCTCGGCCTTGCCCACCGCGGGCATGCCGTGACCGCGCAGCCGGAAGACCCGGCCGGCGCCGGTGAGCTCCGGCACCTTCAGGCGCAGCGACGACCCCGAGAGGGTCGGGACGCTGGCCTCCCCGCCCAGCACGGCGGTCGTCACGGGCACGGCGACCTTGACGTACACATCCTGGCCGCGGCGCTCGAAGCGCGGGTGGGGCAGCACATGCACGACCAGATACAGGTCGCCCGACGCGCCACCGGATCGCCCGGCGCCGCCTTCGCCGGCGGCCCGGACCCGCGCGCCGTCCTTCACGCCCGGTGGAATCCGGACGTCCACCGTTCGCTCCTTGCCGCCGCGCGTGGTGACGAGGCGCCGCGTGGTGCCCGTGAACGCCTCCTCGAGGGTCAGGTCCAGCGGGTGCTCGACGTCGTGCCCCCGCTGGGACCGCGCCGCCCGCGTCCCCCCGCCCGCGCTCGCCGGGCCGCCGCCGCCAAAGAACGTGTGGAAGAAGTCGGAAAACGGATCGCCGTCGCCGAACATTTCCTGCATCTCTTCGGGCGTCATCGTGCGATACGTCCCGCCGCCCGGTCCGCCCCCGAAGTGCGCGGACCAGCCGCCCGGCGCCGCGCCCGCGCCGCCGTCGTGCTGCGCCTGTTCGTACTGCCGCCAGTTCGCGCCGAGCTCGTCGTACTTGCGGCGCTTTTCCGGATCGGCGAGGACTTCGTTCGCCTCGTTGATCTCCTTGAACTTCGCTTCGGCCGCCTTGTCCCCGGGGTTCAGGTCGGGGTGGTACTTCCGCGCCAGCTTGCGGTACGCGCGCTTGATGTCGGCCTCCGAGGCCTGCTTGGTCACGCCGAGCGCCGCGTAGTAGTCCTTGAAGTCCATGGCGCGTCAGTCCTCGTCTTCGTCTTCCAAGCCGACGAGGCGAAAGAGCTCGTCGAGCTCGGTCGCCAGCCGGCGCGCCTCGGCGCGCGACGCCCGCCGGTCGGCCTCGACGAGCGGACGCAGCCGGCCGGCGATCTCGGCAATCGACAGCAGCCGCTGGACGCCCGCGAGGTTGATGCCGGCGCCGTCCACGAGCGTCTTGATCTGCCGCAGCCGGTCGAGCTCGTCGCGCGTGTAGACCCGCATGCTGCCCACCGTCCGGGCGGGCCGGACCAGACCGAGTCGCTCGTACTTCCGCAGCGTCTGCGGGTGCATGTCGAGCATCTCGGCCGCGAGACTGATGAGGTAGAACTCCGGGGCTTTGCGCATAGCCTGCTACGCATCGAGTATAGATATTGATACGACTCGTGTCAACTCCGGCGGCGTGCGCGCGCCACGGACTCCGGGCCATACTTGAGGCCGGCCCTGAATGGTCGTCGACCTGCTCACCGTCGGGCTCCTCGTCGTCCTCGAGGGCCTGCTCAGTGCGGACAATGCGCTCGTCATGGCCGTCATGGTGCTCCGCCTGCCGCGCGAGCTCTACGCCCGCGCGCTGACGTACGGCCTCGTCGGCGCGTTCGCGCTCCGCATCGTCGTCACGCTCGCCGCCACCGCCCTGATTCGGGTGGTCTGGATCAAGGCCCTCGGCGGCGCGTATCTGTTGTACCTGGTCTACCGGCATTTCTTCGGGCCGGGGGAGTCCGAGCCGCACCCCGGCGGCGCCGTCGACCACGCGCCGGCCTTCTGGTCCACGGTCGTGCGCGTGGAGCTGGTCAACCTGGCGTTCTCGATTGACTCGATCCTCGTGGCCGTCGCGATGTCGCCGAAGCGCTGGGTCGTGCTCACCGGCGGGCTCCTCGGCGTGCTGGCGATGCGCCTTGTCGTGTCGCAACTGATCGAGGTAATGCGCCGCTATCCGGCGCTCGTGCACGCCGCCTTCGCGATCATCGCCTGGGTAGCGGTCCGGCTGCTGCTGGGTTATGCACACGATGAGGGCTGGATCAGCTGGGAGGTTCCCCAGCGCTGGTCTCTCATCGTGATCGGCGTGGTTCTCGCCGCGTCGATCCCCTGGGCCGTGCGCAAGAAATAGACTTACAGTTCTGTCACTCGCGCGGCGGGAAATGCCAGCCGCGCCTCGCCACTCACGTCGCCAGCTCCGCTCGCTCGGGCCACATTTCCCCTGTTTTCCCGTGAATTGCGCCGTCAACGCCGGAAACACGCCGGGTGTGGCACCTCGAGCCGCTGCGTATCACTCTGGTACGCCCGTTGCTCAAAGTGAGACCGAGGAGTGAGGCACCGTGCTGTCGAGTAGTCCGTCGTCCGTCTCGTACGTCCCGCTCGACGCCGTTGCCGATCCTGAGACTCCACAGGATACCGCCCCTGCCGCCTGGTACGCGGTGTGGACCCGCTCGCGTCACGAGAGCGCGGTCCTGCATCAGCTCACCGACAAGGGCATCGAAGCCTTCCTGCCGACCTGCACGAAATGGAGCCGGTGGAAGGATCGCAAGAAGAAGATCGAGTGGCCGCTGTTTCCCGGCTACTGCTTTGCCCGGATCGACCTGGCCGACTCGTTGCCCGTGCGCAAGTGCTCGGGCGTCGTGAGCCTGGTGTCGCTCAACGGCCGGCCGGTGCCGATTCCGGATGCAGAAATTGACGCCGTTCGGACGCTCGTCACGAGCTCGCTCCGCTACGACCCGTGCCCGCTGATTCGCGAGGGCTCGCGCGTCGAAGTGGCCTGGGGCCCGCTGCGGGGTGTGACCGGACGGCTCGTGCGCAAGGGCGCGCACGCGAGGCTCGTACTGGCCGTGGACCTCATCGGCCAGGCGGTCAGCGTCGAAGTCGACGCGGCCGACGTTCGCCCCTGCTGACCCGGCGGGGCGGTTCGTGGCTTCCTGAGTCACTGCTGTAAGTGACGGGGCGAAGCTGTCTCCACGGTGAAGACTCGGCGTTCCCGCTCGACGACGGACCGGCATCGCGCCCGGCGGCCGATGTGGGCTCGACGTGTGTCGGCGGCCGCGCTCGCGGGCCTGGCGATCTCCTGCCAGAGTCCGGCGACCCAGCGGCCTGCCGGTGACGACTCGCGCAAGCCGACGCCGACCTACAACCAGCAGAACGGCAAGCTCTCGGAGCTGGATTTCGACCGCGACGGCGACGGCCGGATCGACACCCGGGCGTTCATGGACGGCGTGCTCGTGAAATCGATCGAGATCGACCGTGACGGCAGCGGCAAGCCCGACCGCTGGGAGTACTACGAGCCGACGACCGGGCAGGCGGCGCCGGCCAATTCCCCGGATGGACGCAGCGTCATCGTGCGCGCCGAAGAGACCAACACCAAGGACGGCAAGATCACACGGCGCGAGTTCTACCAGGACGGCGTCATTGCCAAAGTGGAAGAAGACACCGACGGCAACGGCCGCACCGACAAGTGGGAGACGTACGACCACGGCGTCCTGTCGGTTGTCGAGCTCGATCTGAAGGGACGCGGCAAGCCCGATCGCCGGTTCGTCTACCGCGCCGACGGATCGCTCGATCGGCTCGAAGTCGATGCTGACGGTCACGGGAATTTCAAGGTCAGGCCGGCCACGTCAGACGCTGAGGGTCTGGGCACCGCGGCGCGAAGGACCTCCCCGGCCAGGAAGGGCGGCGGGTAAGAAAGCAATGAGCTCGAATCCGACCCCATTTCGATCGGGTGCGGCGCTCGCGGCCATGCCCGAGAGCGGCGACCGCGTGGTCCCGGCGACGGGTCCGGTGCTGTTCGTCCCGGCCGCCTCGCGCGAGCGGACGAGCGTCCGGGAGCGCCTCGCCCGCATGGGCGTGGCGATGACGACCGTCGTCAACATCACCGATGCGCTGCGGCTGCTGGGCAGCCGCCCGTTCGCTCTCTGTCTGGTGGACCTCGCGGACGACCGCTCCGCGCTCCCGGCGGTCCGCGTGCTGCGCGCCCAGTTCCCGCAGGTGCCGCTCGCCGCGATCGTCGATCCGTCCAACCCGCTCGTGGCGGGGGAGGCCCTGAGTCTCGGCGCCGTCGATCTGTTGCCGTGGCCGTTCGAAGCCCGCGACCTCGCGACGCTCCTGGCCAACATGGCCGATCGACATGAGTTCCGGCCCGGACCCGACGGCGAGCGCCCGGATGCGCCCGACACACTCGTCGCCCATTCGGCGCCGATGCGTCTGGTGGTGGACGCGGTTCGCCGGGCCGCCGAAGCGCCAGGCGGCGTCTGCCTCTGCGGCGAGCCGGGAACCGGCCGCGAGCGGATTGCCCGGGCCATTCATGGCCTCAGCCCTCGCGCCGCGCATGCGTTTGTCCGCATCGATTGCACGGGCGCCGGCCCGCAGGACCTCGAGCGGCGGCTCTTCGGCCTGCCGGCCGAGCGCAAGTCGCCTGGTGGAAAGGCGGCGGCGGCCGAGCGGATCACCCAGGACGCGGCGATCTTCGAGGCCTGCGGCGGCACGCTGTATCTCGCGAACGTCGTCGACGCGCCCGCGCGCGTTCAGGCACGGCTCGCGCGGCTCCTGCGCGACCGCGAAGCGACGGTCGCCGAGAAGCGGACGACCGTCGATCTCGACGTCCGGCTGATGGCGAGCGCCGAAGCCGGCCTCGAGGCCCGGGTTGCGGACGGCCACCTGCGCGACGATCTCTACGAGCGGCTGGCCGCGCTTCGGATCGATGTGCCGCCGCTGCGCCGGCGCCGTGAGGACATCCCCGTGCTCGCCGTCCACTTCCTCCGGCGCGCGTGCACGCACGCCGGCGTCCCGGCCAAGAGCTTGAGCCGCGCCGCGCTGGCGCTGATTTCCGCGCTTCCGTGGCCGGGAAACGGCCGCGATCTCGCGTCGCTCGTCGAGACGCTCGTGCACTCGGTGCCGGCCGCCGTCATTCAGATCGAGGACGTGCTGGCGCACGCCACGCTCGAGGGCGCCTCGGCGCGGATCGACACCGGCCTCTCGCTGCGTGATGCCCGTGCGCGCTTCGAGCACGATTGCATCAGCGCCGTGCTGATCAAACACCACGGCCGGGTCGGCGAAGCCGCCAAGGCGCTCGGCATCCAGCGCACGAATCTCTATCGAAAAGTGCGGCAGCTCAACGTCGCGCGGTCGCTGCTCGCGGCGAGGCGCTAGCGTGTATCAAATGCGAGACAACGTGCATCGCGATCGATACGGCCGCACGCATGACGGTTGCTTGACAGCGTCGGAGCGTTCCCCGAAGATGAATGACTGGAGGCGTGCGGCCGAGCGCAAGGGAGTACGGCGTCGGCTAGTGGCAGGCACAACGATGTCGGTTCAACGGATCATCGCGGTCAGTCTGGCCCTCATGCTGGCTGTGGGTGTGCCTTCGAGCCTGGCGCAATCCACGGGAACGCTGAGCGGACGGAGCACCGATGAGTCGAAGAAGCCGTACGCCGATTACGCGGTGCAGTTGCGCGACGCCGCGACGGGCCAGGTGCTGACCAGCGTGCCGCTCGACTCGACGGGCGCTTTCATCGTCAAGGACGTGCCGCTCGGCAAGCCCTACCTGCTCGAGCTCGTCCGTCCGAGCAAGAAGATGGTCGTCTGCACCTCCGGCCCCTACGTGGTGTCGGCCGACCAGACCGCCAAGACGAACATCCGGCTGGATTGCGGCCGCGTGCCCGCGGTGGCGTGGGTCCTCGCGGCCGCGGCCGGAACGGCGGGGCTGGTGGCCATCGTGACCCGCAGCGCCAGCCAGGAATAAGCGCCGGCTTCGCCGGCGTTCGCCCGTCAATTCCACCGCCCCTGCGAGATCTCAGACGATGACACTCTGTCGCCTCGTGCGCGTCACTGCGTGTGTGCTGGCCTTCTGGCCGCCTGCGGCGGCCCTGGGGCAGGAGATCGCCGCGAACCCGGCGGTCAATGCGGCCTGGCACTTCGGGCCGCTGGCGATGACGCCACGGATCGCCTTGAAGAATGTCGGATTCGACAGCAACATCCTGAACGCGGCGGGCGATCCCCAGCCGGATTTCACCGCGACGTTCCTGCCGGGTCTGGACAGCTGGCTCACCGTGTCGCGGGCGCGTGTCACGTCGCGCACCGACGCCGGCTGGGTCTATTTCCAGACGGCGGCCGACCAGCGATCGTTCGAGTTCAACGAGCAGGCCCGGCTCGATCTCGTCCTGTCGCGCATCGTGCCGCACGTCGGCGGCGGATACCAGCGCACGCGCCAGCGTCCCAATCTCGAGATCGACGAACGCGCTCTGCGGACGACGACCACCGCGCTCGCGGGCGTGGAGATCCACTTCAGCGCGCGCTTGCGCTTCGACCTCGACGCCGGGCGCCAGACCTATCGCTTCGATGAAACGCACATCCAGGACGCGGCGCTCGCGGTGGCCCTCAATCGCACGGAGAACACGATGACCGGCACGCTGCGTGTGGCGCTGACGCCGCTCACCACGCTCGTCGTCAAGACCGAGGACGAACACGATCGCTTCGAGTTCTCGCCGCTGCGTGACAGCAACAGCGTGCTCTTCGAGCCGGGGTTCGAGTTCAAGCCGTTCGCGTTGCTCTCGGGCCGCGCGAGCGTCGGCTATCGGCAGTTCGACGCGCTCACGCCGGGCGTGCCGGACTATTCGGGGCCCGTCGCCGCCGTCGACCTCAGCTACACCATGCGCGAGACGACGCGCTTCGCGGTCAGTTTCAGCCGCGACGTCGAGTACTCGTACGAGCCGACGTCGCCGTACTACATCGAGAACGGCGGTCTCTTCAGCGTGACCCAGGCGCTCGGCACCGACTGGGACGTCGTCGGCCGCGCCGGCCGGACGTCGCTCACGTATCGCGGGCTCAACGAGCTCGCCGCCCTGGCGCCCGACATCGTCTCGCGCCAGGACACCGTCACCACCTGGGGCTTCGGCGTCGGGCGCAGGTGTGGATCGACGCTGCGCATCGGCATCGACGCGGACCGGACGGCACGCACGTCGGTGATCGCGGGCCGCAACTACTCGGGACTCAGAATCGGGGGATCCGTCACGTATGGCTTCTAGCAGTGGACGTCTCGCATGGGCGCTCGGCCTCGCCGCGGCGTTGGTCGCCGGCGCCGCCGCGCAACAGGCGGCCCCGCGCATCGCGCCGAGGGACCAG
>DATIWF010000134.1:0-6740 GCA_035519535.1 Vicinamibacterales bacterium
GGCCGCACGTGAGAGCCGAAGGATAGATCGCTCGCCACGCCAGCGTTTCCCATGCTGCGCCGGCGATCTCGATCGCCACCCAAAGCGCGAATAGAAGGATGAGGGACGTCGTCGCGACCGAAGTCCGTGTGATTGACCAGAGCTCGGAAAGAGCGGGCTAAGAAAAAAGGACGTGTTTCGAAGAGGACCTTGACGTCAGCAGGCCGCTTCATAGAAGGCCGCATTAGCCAACATCACGCGCCTTCTCAGACGTCCGTCGCGCCGGTCCCCGGCTCCCTGCCCCGGTTCTCTCTCTGACACAGAGGCCTCGCGTTCATCGACGGACTTTACCGAATCACTCTGAACTGCTCGGACGCTGTAACACTGCCGGTCGGCGCCTTGGCAGGCGGTGAGGCGGAGAGCGCAGAAATCAGCAGCGACATGCCGACTGCCGAGATGACGCCTGCGAGTGCGAAGCCGTAGGCCCACGCCACTCGTGTCCATGGCCAGGTGCGCGGCTTGCGCCAGTCCCGCGCGAACGAGCCGTCGAGCAGCTTCAGAAAGTCGTCGGTGATCGGCTTGGGCGCCGCCGCGCTCCACAGGTCCAACACGAGCGACGCTGCGACCGCGATCAGCAGCAGCCCGCACCACGCGTTGAACGCCGCGTTCATCGATCCCACTCGGTACGCCACGCGTTCGCATGGCAGCGCGATGGGCGGAGCGGCATAGCAGTTCGTGAAGTCGTACACGGTGACGATGCTGTGGGGCGCCGAGGCGATCAGTTGCGTGCCGAAGGCCAAGACTACGTACAAGAGCACGCCCATGCCGAATTCCCATGCCCCCAGCCGGACCCATGCGTAAAGCGAGTCCGGCGGAATCTTCAGCGCGCGCGGCCGCCACGGGCTGATCTCTTGCGCTGTCCACTTAGCCACGTCTGTCCTCGATGGAAATGACCCTGTTGCCGCCGCGATTTCCCCATGGCGGCGGGGCGCCGTCGCCGACGCGGATGGTGATCACGGGAAACGGAGGCACGTCGTTCGACCAGGTCGTGTGGCAGTCGCTCACAATCACCAGCAGATCGATCGGATCGTGCGTCCTCTCGATGAACGCACGCAGCCCGACATCCAGGTCCGTACCGCCGCCGCCGTACAACTCGACCTGCCCGGCTCCAAAGACCTTCCGCACGTCACGGACCGCGGCATCACAGCACGCGACGACGACGTCTGCGCCGTACCCGAGTTGGCGGGTGAGGCCTGCCAGTTCCGCCAAGGCTCGCGCCAACTGTGAGTCTTCCATCGAGCTCGACGTATCGATCAGAAACCCTGGCCGCGGCCGCGGCTGCTGGAAGCTGGGCATGAGGAGCTCGCCGTAGCACGCCTGCCGCCGATGCGGCCTCCGGTAGGTGCGGTCGTACCGGCCCAGCGTGCTTTCGCGCAAGGCTCTGCGGACCACATGACGGATCGTGGCCAGGTAGTCGACCTTCGGTGCGAGGGTGGCGCGGGCCCACCGGCGCCACGCTGGTGAGACCTCGCCGGCGTAGGGCGAGATCTCGTCGATGCGCCGGGCCACCTCGCGCCGCACGAGCTCGGCCTTCAGGCGATCGACACCAGGGGTCCCTCCCTCACCGTCATCGTCCGCCGGCAGCTCCCAGAATCGCCGTTCGCCGTGTGCGCCCGACCCACAGTCCTCCTTGTCCGAGGGGCTTCGCCCCTCGGACTCCCCGACACGCTCTCTCGCGGGCCGCTTCGCCGGCCCGCTCCGTTCGCGTGGCTCGCTCGCGGCGCTCGCTCGCGTGCTCAGCTGCTTGTAGTAGACCTCGGCCGTGTCCCCACTCTTCAGTCCGTACTTGGCGGGTAACGGTGGATCGCCCGGCAGCGGAAGACCCTCGGCGTGGAGATCGTCATTGATCTCGCAGTCGCCGGCCGTATTCCAGCGCCGATGATCCGTGATACCGGCGGCCTTCTTTCGCGCCTCGTGATCGCGCAGCAGGTGTCCCACCTCATGAATGAGCAGCGTCGCGTTCTCTTCGACCGTGTGTCGTGCCAGCCAGGTGTCGTTGTAATAGAGGCGCCAGTGCGCGTCCACGGCCATGCTGTCAATCAGGTCAGTCGCGACCGGAATCAAGTTGAACAGCGCCGGCGCGAAATAACTGCGTTGATAGGCCGCCCGTACGCGAGCCGCCTGTAGCGCGCGGGAATACCCGTCGGCGTCCTGGTTCGAGCGGCGAATCAGATCGCGGAATGTGAACTTCACGTCAGTCCCGCGGCACGAGCTTCGCCATCTGCATCAGCTCGTAGAACGGACGGCACTCCTCGGGCAGCTTCGTCAGGCCGGCGGGACGGTTCCGTTGATCGCACAACGTGCGCGCTGCTGATGTCGGGATATCTGCGTTGCTTCGGCACGCGACACCGAGCGCGATCATCGCCGCTTCCCACCGAGCCGGCGTGTTGTTGTTGATGACGGCACCAGCGAGCGCGTAGCACACGGCATAGGCGCGATCGACGCGATCCGGCAGCACGAAATGTCGGGGGTCCTTCAGGATGTCTTCCGGATCCGGCAGGTTCAGCGTCTCGCGGTACTCCATGAACGGCAGCGCCTGGTCGCCCACCAGGCCGGCGAGCGCCGCGCCTTGCAGCACGCGATTGCCAGGCGACACGGCGTCGATGGCCGCGAGGAACCGTGACGCCAGATACCACGTGCGGCCCGACGGCCACGGACCGCTCCGACGAGCCGGATCGACGGGAGGCGCCAGCCAGGCGTCTCGACCGGCGGCCCTCACATACGCGGCAATCATTGCCCGTTGGCCGTGATGGTACCGGCCCAGATAGTCGGCCGGCAGCACGGGCATGCTGCCCGGCGCGGGAAAATCGCTCACCATCAAATCGCACCACGTCTCGTGATCCATCGGGAACTCACCGTGCCACAACCGGTTCGCCATCGGCGCCTGGATTTCCTGTCCGCCGGCGGCCCATTCCACCGCATTGCTGGCGCACAGATACACGACGCCGCCCTTTCCGGGCGCGTAGTCCGGCAGCCGCAGCTCACCGCAGACGTTCTCGGTCAGCAGGCGCAGCATCGCCGCCTGCGTCGTCGGCGGAACGGTGGTGAGCTCGTCCAGAAAGACGACCACCAGGTAGCCGTCCTCCGCGAGGCGCTGCGCGTCGCGCGCCCAGGCCATGGGCAGCAGGCGCACGCCATCCGGCGTCGACACCGGAAAGCCGCCGAAGTCCTGTGGTTCCCGAATCGACCCGACCAGGACCACCACTTTGCATTTGATTCCGACGCGATCGAATCCCGCCTCGAGGCTCTTGGTGAACTCTGTCTTGCCGACCCCGGGGAAGCCGGTCATGTGCATCGGGATCCGGGCCTGTAACCCAATGGCGATCAGTTGCACGAAATGTCGAAATTCCACGACGGACTCCCCCGAGACTATAGACACCATTTCTCACGCAACGGCCCAGGCGCCCGATGACAGCGCCCGGCCGGTGACCCGACCGTTAGACGGGTCGACCCTGGACAGGAAGAGCATTCCCGGTATCATGGCGTCACGCACGCTTGATGGCGGCAGCATTCCGATGATCGCGTTGTCGTACGGCGACTATCGCAATCTCCGCGCCCAGCAAACGTTCAAGGACTCACGGGTTGGGCGTTTTTCCGATTCGCGATCGCGACCGATCGGACGATCGATCTCGATCAATGGCACGACGTTTTCAAATCATGGGCATCGCGCCCCACGAGAGCGCGGTCAGCGGATCCACGCCGAGGCACGCCAGACGGGGACGGCGGCGAAGACGCGCCAGCAGCGGGCTAGAATGGTGCGCACCATGACCCGTGTACGCCGTGATCGTCCGTGGCTCCGGCTCTCACTCGTCGCCGGCCTGGCCTGCCTGCTCGCCACCGCGACGTCGTCGGCGCAGCAAGCCCCGACGCCTGCGCCGTCCGGTCCCGACAAGGGGCCGAAGTCGCTCCAGGCCCTGAAGTATCGCGACATCGGTCCCGCGGCCGGCGGGCGCGTGTCGCGCGCGTGCGGCGTGCCGGGCGATCCGAACACGTACTACGTCGCGGCGGCGTCCGGTGGCGTGTGGAAATCGACCGACGCCGGCCGGTCCTGGAAGCCGATCTTCGACGACCAACCGGTGTCGTCGATCGGATCGATCGCGGTCGCGCCGTCCGATCCGAACGTGATCTACGTCGGATCGGGCGAGGCCAACATCCGCGGCAACGTCGCGGCCGGCAACGGCATCTACAAGTCGTCGGATGCCGGCAAGACGTGGACGCGCGTGTGGGCGCACGAGGGGCAGATCGGCACGATGATCGTGCACCCGAAGAACCCGGACGTGGCGTACGCGGCCGTGCTCGGTCACGCGTTCGGCCCGAATCCGGACCGGGGCGTCTATCGCACGACCGACGGCGGCAAGACGTGGACGCAGGTGCTGAAGAAGGACGACAACACCGGCGCCTCCGACGTCGCGCTCGACCCGGGCAATCCGAGGATTCTGTTCGCCGGCCTGTGGCAGGCGCGCCGGACGCCCTGGGATCTGACGAGCGGCGGCCCGGGCAGCGGCCTCTACACGTCCCGCGACGGCGGCGACACGTGGACCGCGCTCACCGGACACGGCCTTCCCGACGGCCCGTGGGGCAAGGTCGGCGTGGCGGTCGCGGCGTCGAACGGCCAGCGCGTCTACGCGCTCATCGAAGCCGACGCGGGCGGGCTCTTCCGATCGGACGACGGCGGCGAGACGTGGACGAAGGCGAGCGCGGACCGCGGGCTGCGCCAGCGCGCCTGGTACTACTCGACGCTCACGATCGATCCGCGCAACCCCGACGTCGTCTGGTTCCCGCAGGTCGCGATGCAGCGGACGATCGACGGCGGGAAGACCATCACGTTCGTCAAGGACATGCAGCACGGCGATCATCACGACGTGTGGATCGACCCGGCCGACCCGCGGCGCATCATCGACGCGAACGACGGCGGCGTGACGATCACGACCGACGGGGGCGAGCACTGGGCCTCGCCGCCGCTCGCGATCGCGCAGTTCTATCACGTGAGCGTGGACACCCACGTGCCGTACCGCGTCGCGGGCGCGATGCAGGACCTCGGCACCGCGCAGGGCCCGAGCCACAGCCTGCACGACGGCGGCATCGAGCTCGGCGAGTGGCACGACGTCGGCGGCGGCGAGGCCGGCTGGGTCGTGTCGAAGCCCGACGACCCCGACGTCGTCTACGCCGGTGAGTACCTCGGCTTCCTCTCGCGCTACGACCGGCGCACGGGCGAGACGCGCAACGTCAGCGCGTGGCCGGAGAATCCGTCCGGCCACGGCGCGATCGACATGAAGTACCGCTTCCAGTGGACCGCGCCGATCGCCACCTCCCCGCACGACCCGAACGTCGTCTACCACGGCGCGCAGGTCGTGTTCCGATCGACGGACGCCGGCCAGACGTGGACGGCGATCAGCCCCGATCTGACGCGCAACGACGCGTCGAAGCAGGCGTGGTCGGGCGGGCCGATCACGGGCGACAACACCGGCGTCGAGACGTTCGACACGGTGTTCGTGATCGCCGAGTCGCCGAAGACCGCCGGCGTCATCTGGGCCGGCACCGACGACGGCCTCGTGCAGGTCACGCGCAACGGCGGCCGCGCGTGGTCGAACGTCACCGCCGCGATGGCCGGGCTGCCGGCGTGGAGCACGATCGACATGATCGAGCCCTCGCCCTTCGACGCGGCCACCGCGTACGTCGTCGCCGACGCCCACCGGCTCGACGACACGCACCCTTATTTGTACAGGACCGGCGACTACGGCGCGACGTGGACGCGCCTGGACGCCGGCCTGCCCTCCGACGTGTACCTCCATTCCGTACGTGAGGACCCGAAGAAGCGGGGCCAGCTCTACGCCGGCACCGAGCGCGGCGTCATGTTCTCGACCGACGACGGGATGACATGGGCGTCGCTGCGGTTGAACATGCCGACCGTCGCCGTCCACGATCTGATCGTCAAGGACGACAGCCTCGTCGTCGGCACGCACGGGCGATCGATCTGGATCCTGGACGATCTGATCCCCGTGCGGCAGATCTCGTCCGACATCGCGAGCCGCGCCGCGTTCCTCTTCCCCGTCGGGGATGCGGTGCGCTGGGAGATCGGCCCCCGGTCCTGGGCGAAAGGCCCGAAGGGCGACAATCCGCCCGACGGCGCGTCGATCTACTACTTCCTGAAGGAGAAGCCGAAGGACCCGATCGCGATCGAGATCCTCGACGCGGCCGGCAAACACGTGCGCTCGCTCAGCAGCAAGCCCGAGGAGCCGATGCGCGCGTACGACAACGTGGACGACGAGAAAGAGGGCCTCGAGAAGAAGGCGCTGCCCGCCGGCGAGGGCGTGCAGCGCGGCGTGTGGGATCTGCGCTACGACGGCGCGCGGATGATCAAGGGCGCGAAGCTCGATGCGGGCGACCCGAGAACCGGCCCGCTGGTGGTCCCCGGAACCTACACCGCGAAGCTGACCGTCAACGGCGCGTCGTTCGAATCGAAGATCGTCGTCACGCCCGATCCGCGCCGCGCGGTGCCGGCCGCGGATCTTGCGGCGCAGCTCGCGCTGTCGCTGCAGGTGCGCGACGACATCAGCAGGCTGACGGACATGGTCGAGTCACTGCGGTCCGTGAGGACGCAGCTGCAGGGCCGCATCGACACGTTGAAGGACAACGCGAAGGCCGCCGACCTCGTGAAGAACGCGAAGGCGCTCATCACGAAGCTCGACACGCTCGAAGCC
>DATIWF010000135.1:0-4716 GCA_035519535.1 Vicinamibacterales bacterium
AGCCGGACGGATCGCTCGACTACGACCTCGCGACGCCGTTGATGCTCGGCCACTACTTCCCGTCCGGAATCCTCGGCCTCGGATTGACGGCGCTGATGGCGAGCTTCATGTCGGGCATGGCCGGCAACGTCACCGCGTTCAACACGGTGTGGACCTTCGATCTCTACCAGACCTACATCCGGCCGCGCGAGACCGACGCGCACTATCTGTGGATGGGCCGCATGGCGACGATCTTCGGCGTCCTCGTCAGCATGGCGACGGCGTACGGCGCGATGCGCTTCAACAACATCAACGACATGCTGCAGCTCGTGTTCTCGTTCGTGAACGCGCCGCTCTTCGCCACCTTCCTGCTCGGGATGTTCTGGGCGCGTACGACCGGCCACGGCGCGTTCTGGGGACTCGTCGCCGGGACGGGCGCCACCGCGATGCACTACGAGGTGACGACGGTCGCGGGCGGCGCGTCGCTGTTGCCGAAGCTGGCGAGGCTGCACGCGTATCCGTCCGACATGGCGCAGAATTTCTGGGGGGCGATTGCCGCCTGGACGACCTGTTTCGTCGTCACCGGATTGGTGAGCAGCGTCACCGCCGCGAAACCGGCCGACCAACTGAACGGTCTCGTTTACGGACTCACGAAGCACGACCCTGCGCCCGAAGCCGTCTGGTATCGGCGGCCGGTGACGCTCGCCGTCATCGTGCTGGCGCTCACGCTTGCACTCAACGTCGTCTTTTGGTGATCCCATGCATCTGGACTTGCGTTATCCGATTGGTCTACTGCTGACGCTCTACGGCGCAATCCTCGCGCTACAGGGCGCATTTGTCCGCGCGACGGTGCTGGGCCTCAATGTCAACCTGTATTGGGGCGGCGTGATGATCGTGGCTGGCGTGACGGCGCTGTATTTTGCGCGCCGGCGCGGAACTCTCCACACTCGCGACGAATCCGATCGGAAAGACGCGCCCGATTTCTAGCCGTGGACTAACGGCAACAAGTTTGCTTCGACGTAGCCGGCTCCCCCAATCGGCTCGATGAGAGATGTATTGATGGCCCCGCATCGGGAGCGGTCCCCGTTGGGACTACGTGTGCTCGTCGTCGAGGACGAACCGAGTGTTCGCCACCTGATCGACCGCCTGCTGACACGGCGCGGTCATCATGTCATCGCTGCGCCGACGGCAACGGCCGCCGCGGCGATGCTGATCGACCACGGCGTGCCGATCGATGCGGCGCTGGTGGACGTCGCGCTGCCAGGCATCAGTGGCCTCACGTACGCCACCGAACTCCAGCGCGCCTTTCCGGGCGCACGGATCGTGATGATGACCGGTTGGCTCGACGGCGATCAGGTGACCGCCGCGCGGGCGCACGGACCCGTCCTGCTGAAGCCGTTCCACCCCGACGCCCTCATCACCGTCGTCGAAGCCTTCAATGGCGACAGCCCATCCGCCTAGCGGCTTCCTCTGCTCCGTAGTGGTTTCCTCTGCTCCGTAGGGTCCGGCTTTAGCCTAATGCCTTTCGGAAATTCGCTGAGTTGAGAATCCTCTTGTACTGATCACGAGAAATCGGTACTTACGCGGGGAATGGCGAGACATTCCCGACCGGGGAAGCGTGGGGCGACTCCGCCGCGCGATGCGCTCACCCAGGCAAAGGCGCCCGCCGGATTTCTGGAGGCGTGGAATCGGCTGGTCGCGACCTGGGATCTGCCCGCCCTCCCGCGTCGGCGCGGCCGCACGCCGCGCGTGCCGGTGCGCGACCTGCTGCCGGCGCTGACCTTTCACGTGCTGAGTGGGGCGGGCACGCTGAGCGAGCATTTCTCGCAGCTATTCGATGCGCCGTTGGCCGACAGCTCGTGGGCCGACCGCCGCGCCCGGCTGCCGTGGGCGATCTTTGCGGAGTTGATGCAGCACGTGCTGCGCCCGCAGGCGACGCGCCGGCAGCCCGACGCCTTCTGGCGCGGGTGGCGCGTCGTGGCGCTCGATGGCACGCAATTCAGTCTGACCAACACGCCGCAGATCGTCGACACGCTGCCGAAGGCCCGCACGCGGCGGGGCCGCGCCGCCTTCGCCAAACTCACGAGCTGCGTCCTGCTGGAAGTGGGCCTGCACAATCCGCTGGCCGCCGCCATCGGCCGTCGAGGGCAATCGGAGTGGGAACTCGCCCTGAGTCTGCTGGCCCGCATGCCGAAGCGGGCGCTGGTGCTGGCCGACCGGTTGTATGGCTGCGCGGCGTTTGTCGAGCAGGCGCAGACGACCTGCGCGCGCGTGGGCAGTCACTTTGTGGTGCGCGCCCGTCGCAATCACATTGCGCGACGCCTCACGCGGCTCTCGGATGGCAGCCGCCTCGTGCGCGTGCCGGTGCGCGCCCCCGGCGCGGGGGGCCACATCCGCCACTGGATCGACGTGCGCGAGATCCAGGTGCGCGTCGGGCGGACCGGTCACCGCACGCACACGCTGCGGCTGTGGACCAGCCTGCTGGAGGCGCGGACCGCCCCCGCCCTGGAACTGGCGCAACTGTATGCGCGTCGATGGGAACACGAGCTGTATTTCCGCGAGCTGAAACGCCAGCTGCGGAAAACCGCCGTCTTGCAGAGTCACACGGTCGAGACCGCGGCGCAGGAGATCGCCGCCCTGATTCTGGCGAGTGCGTTGATCGCCACCGAACGCGCGCGGGCCGCGCCCCACGACGTGCCGGTCTTGCGCGTGAGTTTCCCGAAAGTGCTCGACTGGGTCCGCGCCGCGTGGCTCGCGGTCACCCAATTCGACGACATCGTCACTCCACAGCAAATGCAGACGTTCGTCTCGCGCGCCTATCAACAGATGGGCCGATGCATCACCGCCGAGCGGCGGCCGCGCAGTTATCCGCGCGCCGTGCGTCAGACGGTGTCGCGGTGGCCGCGCCTGCTGCGCAATCAGTCGACCACCGGCCCGCTGCACTTCAAAGTCCTATGACGGAGAGCCCCGAATTTCCGAAAGGCATTAGGCTTTAGCCGGACTTCGCGCGGTCCGCCTGAAGGCGGACACTACGTACGACTCGAAGCCGCGATAGCCCCCAGCTTCCAGCCCCCAGCCCCCAGCCACCAGCCCCCAGTATCTATCTCCAGACAAACATCGCCAGCGTCAGGCCGATCATGACGACGACGGTCGTCCACGCGATGACGTTGAAGGCGCGTCCATTCACGTGCTCGCCCATCACCTCGCGATCGTTCGTCAGGAACAGCATGAAGATCAGCACGAACGGCAGGACAACGCCGTTGGCCACCTGCGAGAGCACCGACACGTACACCAGCGGGACGCGCGGCAGCAGCAGCACGCCAGCCCCGAAGACGATCAGCAGCGTGTACAGCCAGTAGAAGACCGGCGCCTCGTCGAATCGCTTGTCGAGCCCCGATTCGAAGCCGAGGCCTTCGCACACCGCGTACGCGGTCGAGATCGGCAGAATCGACGCGGCGAAGAGCGACGCGTTGAACAGCCCGGCGGCGAAGAGCAAGTACGCGTATTCACCGGCGAGCGGCCGCAGCGCCTGCGCGAACGGCGCCGCGTCGGTCGCCTGGTTCAGCTCGTGCGGTCCGCCGGTCGCGTAGATCGTCGCGGCGCACGCGACGATGATGAACCACGCAACGACGTCGGTGAAGACGCAGCCCAGGATGACGTCCCAGCGCGACGCACGATACTGGCGCGCCGTCACACCCTTCTCGACGATCGACGCCTGCAGGTAGAACTGCATCCACGGCGCGATCGTCGTCCCGACGACGGCGATGAGCATCGAGACGTAGCTGTAGTCGCGGATGCCGATCACCTTCGGACGCGAGACTGTCGCGACCGCCGCGGCCTTCCAGTCCGGATGCGCCAGCAGTCCCGCGATGATGTAGCAGATGTAGAAGCCCGACGCCGTGAGGAACACCTTCTCGATGCTCGTGTAGGTGCCGCGCACGACGAGGGCCCAGACGACGGCGGCGCCGACCGGCACGACGATGTACTTGGACCAGCCGAACAGCTCGAGGCTGCTCGCGATGCCGGCGAACTCGGCGACGACGTTGCCGAAGTTGGTGATCACCAGCGTGACCATCACGAAGAACGTCAACCGGAAGCCGAATTCCTCGCGGATCAGCTCGGACAGCCCCTTGCCGGTCACCGCGCCCATCCGCGCCGCCATCTCCTGCACGACGATCAGCGCGATCGTGATCGGGATGAGCGTCCACAGCATCGAGTAGCCGAACTGCGCGCCCGCCTGCGAGTACGTGAAAATGCCGCCGGCGTCGTTATCGACGTTCGCCGTGATGAAGCCGGGCCCGACGACGGCGAGAAACAGCATCAGCCGCGTCCGCCACCCTTTGATGCGAAAGATCTTCATGGCGTCACCGGCTGCGCAGCATCGCGATCACGTCGTCGGCGGTGATGATGCCGGCGAGCCGGCCGTGCTCGTCCACCACCGCGAGCGTGATCAGGTTGTACTTGTCGAACTGCTCGGCGACCTGGTCCTCGGGCGTATCGGGCGAGCAGGCGACGTATGGTTCGCTGAGGTCCGAGAGCTGCGCCGCCACAGACGAGGTCGCGATGCGGACGAGCGGCACCGATCCGACGAGCCGACCGGCGGGACCCGTCAGGTAGATCGTCGCCACCGCCTCGCGGCTGCCCTCGAACCGCTTCAGCGCCTCGATCGCATCGTCGACGACGCCGGTTTCGGCGACGGCGATGAACTCGGTCGTCATCCGGCCCGCGGCGGTGTTG
>DATIWF010000136.1:0-16301 GCA_035519535.1 Vicinamibacterales bacterium
GCGGAGAAGAAGGCATCGGCGCTGCGCGGCGAGGGCCTCGCACTCTTCCGCAAGAACGTCGCAGACGGCATGAAGGACGCGGCCGAGAGCCTGCGCGCCGCCGGCGTCGACGCGAATTTCCTGCTGTTCCTCGAGTACACCGACGCGCTCAAGTACGTCGCCGACCACGCGCAGGGCAAGGTCATCTTCATGGACAACGGCGCGGCCGCGTCCACGCGCGTCGTGCAGGGCGTCCTGAGCATGGGCGCCGAGCTGCCGCCGGCTGGAACTGCTGGCGCCGCCCCGGCTCCGGCGCGGTAGACTGGGCGCATGCTCCGCAGGCTGGCCTGGCTCTCGGCGGGCGGCGTGGCGCTGCTCGCGACGACGCCCGCTTACGCCCAGCAGGCCCGGCCGGCACCTGAGGGTTCGGTCATCGTCGTCGTGACGTACGCCGACGGCCGGCGCGGATCGATCACGGTCGGGCCGACGAGCGGCGGCATGTGGACGCCCGTGTTTCCGCGCGTTGCGGGATGGGCGCCGCCGCCAAATCAACTGCCAGTGTCCGCCATCAATTTCGTGTGCGAGCGGACAAACGAAGGCGTCAACGTTGCGGTCAGCGTATTTCGAGGCTCGCCGCACCAGCGGGAGGATCCCGTCAAGACCGTCCTCGTGACCGCGAGAGCCCCGGTCGTCGTCGACGATCTCCGCTCGCTCGGCGTTCAGCCCGTGACGCTGACGTTGGCGAATCTGGAGATCCCGCAGCTCGCGATACCGGACCTGGCGGTTGCCTCGCCGCAGATCGAAATGCATGCGACCGTCAGCGCCGTGCCCACCGCACGGTACACGATTGTGCTGCGCAACCACGCCGCCAAGGCAGTGAGAGCGATTGCGATCGAGACGACCCGTGCCGGCCGGCTGTCGATGTCGGCGCGCCGGGCCGGTCACTTGGGAGAGATGTTCATCAAGGCCGGTGGTGTCCAAGCGCTGGAAATCTCCATTCCCGCAGGTGCTCCCGGGCCCACTGGCGCCGTGACACTGGCCGCGCCTGATCGGATTGACATCGTGACCGTTATCTGGGAGGACGGCACCTACGACGGTGACGTCGGACCGGCAATAGACAGTCTCACGTCCGACTATGGGGATCGCCTGCAGTTGTCCCGCGTCCTGGGGGCGTTTCAGCGGGCGCGTTCAGCCGAGACGCTGGCGACCGTCTCCGATCTCCGCTCGGTACTTGCCGACCTCTCCATCGAGGTGACTGACGACATGGTGGCCGATGCGCGGTCACACGTGCCGAATGCGACGGCGGTGTCTCCAAGCCACACCGCATCCATCCTGCGTTCGTCGCTCGCAGCCATCAGGAAAACGGCGCTGGACGATCTCACGGCATTCGACGACGCGCCCGCGGGCGCGGGCACGCTCCAGAGCTGGCTGAACACGACGATCGATCAGTACTTGCGCTGGTTCGACCGGCTCAGGCGGTGAGTCGTCCCGATCCGGGTGAAGGACGTGTTGCTGCCGGCGATCAAATGACCGCGGGCGGTCGCATCGCGAAGTTCACGATCACGACCAGAAGCACGCTCGTCGGCTGGCCGTTCTTCGTTGGCGGCTCGTAGACCCATTGCTTCAGCGCGGTGAGCGCCGCCTTGTCGAGCTGGATGTCTACGGACCGGACGACGCGCGCGCGGCCGACCGTGCCGTCCGGCAGCACAACGGCTTCGAGCAGGACCTCGCCGCCCTGGCCTGCTTTCATCGCGCTGACGGGGTAATTGGGCGGGATCGACTTGAGCCGCTTCGGCATGGTGCCGACGTCGTCGACCGTGCTCGCGCCCTGCGCGAACTCATCGTCGGCGCCTTCGATGAACACCCGCGCGCCCAGGCCGATCTCGTTGCCGGCCGCGCGGCCGAGCGGCCGCATCGCGACGTCGATGACGATCGTCGCCAGCACCGGCACGGCTTTGCCGTCCTTCTGGCCCGGCACGAATTTCCAGTCCTTTGCGGCCTCAAGTGCGTCGGCGTCGTATTCACGCCTGCCGGCCAGCGCGCGTGCGATGCGCGCGGCCTTCACGGATCCCTTCGCGTCGATGACGATGTCGATGCGCAGCTGGCCCGCCGGTCCTTTGACCACGCCGTCGACGAAGAGCGGCACGGCTTTCGTCCTGACCTTCGGCAAAGCGCTGACGTCGGCCGGCTGGTAGACGCCGGCCGTGAACGCGTCGCCCTGAGCGACAAGTCCCGCGAGCAGGAGAGGCGCAAGCACGGCGCCGAGGAGGCCAGCGGGGAATCTCGTACGCTCCCATCCACGCGATGAACCCACGGGCATGGCTGCCCATTATCCACCTGAGGTGCGACGACTCCGCCGCGTTTCCATTGGGGGGCGTGCGATACTGCGATCGAGGTGACGCGTGACAACCATGGGCAAGGTCGTGCTCGGGATGATGGGACGCCTCCGGCCCACGCCTGCACCCGGCGGCAGCGCATCGACGATTGCCTTGCCCGCGGTCAGCCCGCACGGCGGCATGCCGTTGATGGAGGCGCTCGCCGCCCGGCGGTCGTCGCGCGCGTTCGCGCCCGATCCTCTTCCGCCCTCAGTGCTTGCAGGGTTGTTGTGGGCGGCGTACGGCATCAATCGGCCGGACGGCGGCCGTACTGCGCCGACGGCCATCAACGCCCAGGAGATTGACGTGTTCGCCGCGCTTCCAACCGGCGCGTACCTGTACGATGCGGCCAGGAACGCCCTCACGCTCGTGGCGCCGACCGACGTGCGGCGGGTGACCGGTTATCAGGATTTCGTGGACGAGGCGCCGCTGGACCTCGTTTATGTGGCGGACCAGACGCGCATGCGGATGGTGCCGGCCGGCCAGCGCGGGTCGTACTCCTCGGCGGCGGCGGGCGCCATCTGCCAGAACGTGTACCTTTATGCCGCCGCAAACGGTCTGGCGACGGTGATCCGCGCCTGGATCGATCGCGACGCGATCGCGGAGGCCCTTGGCCTGACACACGACCAGCAGGTCCTGTTCTCACAGACCGTCGGATATCCGAAACGATAGCGTCCAATGAGTGGCCGGTCGACCTTGTGGCTCAAGGGGCTCCTGGGCACGGGGGCCGTTCTCGCGGTCGCTCTCCTCGTCCAGACGGTCAGCAACTACAGGTACGTCTCGAACAGTCTCATTCTTCAGGACGCACGACGCGTGGCCGAGGAGCGAGTGCGCAATGTCGAACGGGCGGCTCGACTCGGCCGTCCACAGAACGGCGAGGCGTTCCGAGTCCTTCTCGACGACATTCGAGACGACAACGCCGATCAACTCGCGGGAATCGCTCTGGTCCAGAGCGACGGCTCGGTCGTTGCGTCGAGTGGTCACGTGCCGCCGCCAACCCCCGACCAGCTGCGGCGAGGCCCTGCTGAGCGAGACGCGCTCATGACCCGCGAATCGATTGAAGGGCGTGACGTCCTCACCGGCGTGTTCCCCTGCCGATGCGGTCTCCCGCGTCGCGCCGGTGACGAGGCGGCGCAGGGGCCGGATCTCGTTCGACTGCTCGTTCAGGTCACCCTGTACGAGGACAGCCTGTCCGCGCCATTCTCTCGCCTGAGACGGAACGCGATCATCAGTGCGTCTGCGGCGTTGAGTTTGCTCATCGCGCTCTCGTTGATCGCGGCGCGGGCGGCTGCGTACGTGCGGGGCAAGCAACTCGAGATGCAGATGGAGCTGGCCCGGCAGGTTCAGCGCGACATCCTTCCGTCTGCCGATGCCCATCCGTCCGGCGTCGACGTCGCGGCGGAATGCCTGCCCGCTTCGGAAGTCGGCGGCGATTTCTTCGATATCGTCCGACTTCCAGGCGGACGAGTGTCCTTCGCCGTCGGCGACGTCTCCGGTCATGGCGTCTCGGCCGCGCTCCTGATGGGCGTCGTTCACGGGGCCATGAGCGCTCCGCCGTGGGGCGCGTCGGAGGATCCCGATCGCGCCGCCGTTCGCCTCAATGAGCTGCTTCTCGCAAAGTCATCGGGCCAGCGATTTGCGTCGCTGTTCTGGTGTGCGTATGACCCCGCGTCGCAGGTCCTTCAGTACCTCAACGCGGGGCACCTGCCGGCCCTCCGGCTCTGGCGGGAGACCGACGGCACCTGGCACGATGACCGACTCTCTGAAGGCGGCCCGGTGCTGGGCGTGCTTCCGGCCGCGGTGTATCGAACGACGTCGGTACAGGCAAGTGAAGGGGATGTCCTGGTGCTGTTCTCGGACGGCATCACGGAAGCCCCGAATCGTCATGAGGAACCGTTCGGCGAGGACCGTCTCAACGCGGTCGCGCAGCAGGCCCGGGAATTGCCCGCGCGCGCGATTTGTGACGCGATTCTTGCCGCCGTCAGAGCATTCACCGGTGGCGCGCCGGCTCCTGATGACCAGACGCTGCTGGTCGTCAGGTTGTGGCGCGCACGCGGCGAAGCCACGGCGCACTGAGCCCCCGAACCTTCATCGGAACGCAGCAAGCACCCGGCGGCTCCCTGGCCGCGTCGTCGACCCGGGTGTGATAGGTTTGATCTCCAACGATGATGGACGACGGCGGCATCGCGGTCGACTCGAGACCAGTCGTGGAGCGACCGGTGAGGCGCCTCCGATGGTCCATGTCACCGTGTCGTCCGGCGCGATGAGGGCGTGAGGAAGAGCGGCATGGCGAGAGGATCAGCGCGGCGGCGCCGGCGCGGGCTCGATTCCACGCTCGATTTCATGCGCGTACTCTGGGCGGTGGAGCACGCGCTCGAGACGACGTCCAAACGCATGAACGTCCGGTTGGGCGTCACCGGGCCGCAGCGCCTCGTGCTGCGACTCGTCGAGCGCTTTCCCGAGATCTCGGCCGGCGACCTGGCGAGAGTCACCTGGCTGCACCCGAGCACGCTCACCGGCGTGCTGCGGCGGCTCGAGCGCCGGGGCCTGCTCGAGCGGCTGACCGATCCGCGCGACCGGCGGCGCGTGAAGCTCAGAATCCGGCCGGCCGCCCGCCGTCTGATCGGGCCGGTGGCCGGCACGGTCGAGGTGGCGGTCACGAGGATGCGTGAAACGGTGCCCAGCCGCCACGTTGACCACGCACGACAGGTTCTGACGGCGCTGGCGCGCGCCCTGGACGAGCGGATCGCGGAGGGCGCGGACCTTCCGGGGGGCTTGGCGCCGGGCCGGACGCCGGACGGACCGTAGCGCGCAGACCGTTCAGCCGCGCCCGTCGTCGTACGATTTATGGGCCTGGTGACGACCTTCCGCATCGCGCGGGCGGCCCTGGCGCGCAACCGCGTCCGAACGGCGCTGACCACGCTCGGCATCACGATCGGGATCGCGGCCGTGATCTGCACCGTCGCGCTCGGTCAAGGGAGCGCCGCGGCCGTTGCACAGCAGGTCGCCGCGCTCGGCGACAGTTTCGTCTGGATCCAGCCGGGCAGCGCGCGCACGGGCGGCGCCCGGGCCGGCTGGGGCAGCACGCAGACCCTCACCCCGGCCGACGCCGCCGCGATCCTCGCCAGCGTCCCGCGCATCAAGGCGTGCTCCCCACAGGTCAGCGGCCGCGAGCAGATTGTCGCCGACGGTGAGAACTGGAATACGAGATACACGGGCATCGCGCCCGAGTACCTCGCGATCCGGCACTGGGGACTCGCCGCGGGCGGCGCGTTCGCGCGCGCCGACGTTGCCGCCACCGCGAAGGTGCTCGTCCTCGGCGCGAACGTGGCTCAGGCCCTGTTCGGCGATCAGTCCGCGGTCGGTCGCACCGTGCGGATGGGGCGATTCCCGTTCCTTGTGATTGGCGTGCTCCAGGCGCGCGGGGCCTCGGGCGCCGGCACGAACCAGGACGACCAGGTCCTGCTGCCGTACACGACCGCACTGAAAAAGCTCAGCGGCAAGACGTGGCTCGACGGCCTCGTCTGTTCGACGAACTCGGCTGAGGACATCCCGCGGGCCGAGGCCGCCATCGCGATGGTACTCCGCGACCAGCACCGCCTCGGACCGGACGAACCGGACGACTTCAATCTCCGCAGCCCGGTCGAAATGATGACGCTCCGCGCCCAGACGACGCAGACGCTGGCGCTGATGCTCACGGCCATCGCGGCGGTCTCGCTGCTCGTCGGGGGCATCGGCATCATGAACATCATGCTCGTCTCGGTCGCCGAGCGCACGCGCGAAATCGGCTTGCGGATGGCGCTTGGCGCGCGCGACGGCGACATCACGCGACAGTTCCTGGTCGAAGCCCTGCTGCTGGGCGCCGTCGGCGGCGTTTCGGGCGTGGTCTGTGGCGTCGCCGGCGCGCAGATCATGAGGTTTGGCTTCGGGTGGCCGACCGAGCTCTCCGCCGGCAGCATCGCGCTCGCGACCGGATGCGCGCTGGCCGCGTCATTCGTCTTCGGGTACTACCCGGCGATTCACGCCTCCGGCCTCGATCCCATCGAGGCCCTGCGCGTCGAGGCGTGACGGTCGGCGCCGGGGCCGGAGGCCCGCGCGCCGGGGGCGCTCATCCAGAAGCCGGCACGAGTCCGAACCGTCGCGCCCTTCCGCGCGACGCGGACCGTGAGCTGGTGCCAGCCGGACACTCTCTCGGGTTCGAAGGCGAGGACATAACCCGATCGCAGGTCGCCGATGATTTGATGGACCGACGCTGCGGCTTGCGTGGGCGTGTCTGCGGCCATCGACGCGCCGCCGGTCCACCGCGTCAAGTCGTCGAGCCGCGCCACGCCGCCCCCTTCGACCGGTTCAGAGGTCACCTCGCTCGTGTCACCGGGCTGTGACGTGTCCGCGACTGCCAGCACGTAGACCGGGACATCGATCGCGCCGGCCACTTCCGACGCGGCCGCCGCCGTGAGCCTGCTGCTGTTGTCGAAGCCATCCGTAATCGCGACGACCGCCCGCCGCAGTGAGGGCTGAGCCGCGACGCGACGGGCGGCCGCGGCAACGGCATCGTGCAGCGACGTCGATCCGAAGGGGACGATCCGGTCGAATCCCCGCTGCACCGCCGCGAGGTCATGAGAGAACGGCACGACGTCGTGCAGGCTCGTCTCGAACGTGAACAGCGCGGCCTCGTCATCGCTGCGCAGTTGGTTGAGCAGCGTCTCGGCCGCGTATTTCGCGGCCGTCAGGCGGTCCCCGAGCCGCATGCTGCCGCTCGTGTCCACGAGGATCGCCAGGCTCACCGGCTCCTCACCGGTCCGAAAGTCGCTGATCTGGACGGCTCTGCCCTGGTCGAGCACCTGAAAATCGGCGTTGGTGAGGCCGGTGATCGCGCGGCCATGGCCGTCGCGCACGACGACGTTCAGCGTCACGCGAGACACGCCGGCACGAAACGTCGGATGCGGCTCCTGGGCCGCGAGCGGCCAGGCGACAACGACGCCCAGCGCGACAGCGATTGGACCCAGCGAGCGAGATAGCCCCACGTGCATGACGGCTTGCACCCTGACTTCCAGTATCGGTCCTGTCGCAGGTTTTCGCCAGCGGGGCAGCGACGTTGTGCGGTCGTCGTGCGCTCAGGCCTCCGCCCGCAAGGCATCGGTCGGATTGATCGCCAGCGCGCGCCGCAGGGGCAGGGTGCATGCGACGAGTCCCGCGATCAGCATGACGGCGTCCGCGCCAACCAGCATCAGCACCTGCGTCACCGATCCGAAGTCGATCTTCAGCGCCACGACTGCGCTGCCGGCGAGGATGCCCACGGCGACTTGCAGGAACGCGCGCATGAAGATCCCCGAGACGATGCGTGCCGGCGGCGAGCCCAGTGCCATGCGGATGCCGATCTCCCGCGTCCGGCGCGTGACGATGAACGACAACAGGGCGTGGATGCCGGAGGCCGAGAGCAGCAACACCAGCAATGAGACGACGCCAGCCACGTACGTCATCGTCCAGGTGAGCGTCGCCCCGCGGCCGCCGACGTCGCTCAACAGCCGCACGTCGGTCAGATTCATCTCGGCGTCCACGGCGTTCGCGAGCAGGCGCAGCCGCGGCGCAAATCCCGCCGGATCGTGGACCCGCACGGCCACGCTCAGATTCGTGCCCGGCTGGAGCAGCGCCGGATGATAGATGGCCGCCTGTTCCGACGGCTCCGGCATCTGCCAGCCGACGTCCGTGACCATGCCGACGACTTCATACCATCCATCGTCGGCCACCGCGCCGTCCTCCTCGCTGTGGGTGATGCGAATGCGCTGGCCCAACGGATTGTGATCGCCGAACACGAGATGCGTGAACGACTGGTTCACGATGACGACGTCGCCGCGTTCGACATCCAACGGCGAGAAATTCCGGCCCGCGACGACGGCGCTCCCAAATGCGGCGAAAAAGCCTGACGACACGTGCGCGAGCGTGCTGACGCGCAGGCCCGTCGCCGGCGCGCCGGTGGTGGTGTCGACCTCGAGGCTGCACTTGGAGGTGTCCATCACCGGCAGCCGGTCGGCGAACGCCACCTGCTCGACGCCCGGCTCGGCGCGGAGGCGCCGCTCGAGTTCAGCCAGGCTCTGACGCTCGCGAGCCAGCGCCGCCGAATCGGCTTGCGGTTCCTGGCGGTCGAAGGCCACCGTCGCCGACAGGTACCGATCTCCGCCGACCGCTTCGGCGCGCTGCCCCCATCGGTTCGACGCCATGACGAGCACGGGCGCGAGCGGGATCAGGGCGACCGTGATCGCGACTTGCGCCACGATCACCGTCGTCCACAGGCCGCCGAATTTCAGGCTCGCGCCGGCCGCCTGATCGCGGCGGAGCGCGTTCTGCACGTCGAGCCCCGTCACGCGCAGCGCCGGCAGGACGCCGACGATCACCGCGGCCAGCAGCGTGAGCAGCCCCGCATAGAGCAGCGTGATTGGTGACAGACTGTCGGTGATCCAGAAGGGCAGCAGGTCGGCGCCGATGCCGCGCACTCCCCAGCGCAGCGCGAGCTTCGCCACTCCGATTCCGAGGAGCGCGGCCACGGCCGCCAGCACCAGCGCCTCGGCGAACAGTTGGGCGATGATGCGGCCGCGGCTGGCGCCAAGCGCGCTCCGCACGGTGACCTCCCATCCGCGCGTCGCGGTGCGCGCAAATACGAGCGTCGCGACGTTCGTGCAGATGACGGCGAGCAGCAGCAGGAAGAATCCGTTCGCGGCGTACAGCGCGTTCTTGATCACGGGAGTGTCGCCTTCGAGTGGCGGCGTGCCGTAGGCGACGACCCGCGGCTGCAGGTTCTTGTAGGCCTCGGGGGCGGTTGCCGCCAGTCGGGCCGTGATGCCGTCGAGCTCGGCTTGCGCCTGCCGCAGCGACACGCCGGCCGCAAGGCGACCGAAGATCGACACGGGCGGTCCGGTGCGGGGGGCAAGCCGCGATCCGTCCGCGCGCAGCGGGAGCCAGAGACCCTCGTTCACCGGGAAGCCGAAGCGCTCCGGCATCACGCCGACAATCGTCCCGTCTGCGCCGCCGACTGTGACGGATCGGCCAACCACCGACGGGTCCCGGTCGAAACGCGTCGTCCAGATCCGCTCGCCGATGACGACCGCGAGCGGTTCCGCCGGCCCCTCATCGCGCGCGGTGAGCGTCCGGCCGAGGAGCGGCGGCGTGCCCATCAGCCTGAATGCGCTTGCCGTCACCTCGGCGCCGCGCACCGCCTCGACGCCGTGATCCTCGGTGACGAGGTTGCGGGTGAACACCAGCGCTGCCCCGAAATCCTCGATCGCCTTCACGGTCGTGCGGGCGAGTGTGAAGTCGTGCAGCGATCGCTCCTCGACGGTGCGCCTCCCGACATCCCAGTAGCGGACCGTGACGATCCGATCGCCACCGGACACCGGCAGGGTGGGGTGCAGCGCCTTGTTCAGGCCCTCGAAGTACAGCATCCCGAGCGCGATCGCCACCGCCATCGCGACCGTGCCGATGGCGGTGATCCCGGGGTAGCGCCGCAGCATGCGCAGGCCGAGCTTGAAGTCGAGCGCAGACAGGTTCATGACTGTGCCTCGGGCGTCAACTCTACATCACAAAGTGCTCTGTGTAAATCAGGTGGGAACCCCGACCGCTTGACCGCCGCGCGGAATGTGCGAGGTCGACGACTTCATGACCGTCCCCCGCTCGCCCCCAGGGCAACGAGAAGCTCGTCCAGTTGCTCGAACGTCTCGACCGTCGCATCCGCCGCTCCGGTACCGGCAGCATCGAGAGCGTGTTTCGAGGGATACAGCTCGTGCATGACCAACAGCGTCTGGCCGCCTCTCTCCTCAAACGTCACCGTGGTGACGGGCCCATCGTCACCGCCTTCGTCATTGGTCCAGACGAGGCGCGAGTGCGGCGTCACTTCGATGTACCTGCCGAAGAACTCGTGAGAGTGCGAGGCATCGCGGCCGAACACCAGACGGTACCTGCCTCCTGTACGAACATCCATCTCGCAGGAACGCAGGAACATGTCCATCGATTTCGGCACCCACCACTGCTTGAACAGCTCGGGCCTGGTCCACGCCTCGAACACGATGCGCGCCGGACCGTTGAAAGTTCGCGTAACGACGAGCTCACGCTCGGACTTCCGTTCCACAGTCGTGCGGTTCTTCATCGGTGTGGCCTCATTCGCTCTTCTTGCGTCCATCGACCTTCTCCTTCCGTTTCAATTCCTCGACGACCCTGTCCAACTCGTCGAAGCGTGCGTCCCAGAGCCGGCGATACCTCTCGAGCCATGCCGTCTCTTCCTCCAATCGGCGCGTGCCGAGCTTGCAGGTCCGCACGCGCCCGACTTTCTCCGTGGTGACGAGCCCGGCCTGCTCCAACACGCCGACGTGCTTCTTCATGCCTGTGAGGGTCATGTGGAACTTCTCGGCCAGGTCCGTGATCGAAGCGTCGGAGCGTCCGAGCCGCTCCAGAACGCCGCGTCGGGTGGCATCCGAGAGGGCGGCGAACGAGGCATCGAGGCGGGCCCGCACATACTGAACCATACGGTTCAGTATATGACACGGCTTGGAGCCGCGCAAGGGCAGGCCGGGCGCGCGCATTGCCGGCCGCCTGTCACGCCGCTCGCCGGCGACAGCGTCCGGCAGCGACGGGCGCGCTTCGGTGGCGGCGCCGCAGGGTAGACTACCGCATGCGATTTGGCCCCCGGCTCGCCGCGTTCATGGTGTGGCTGCTGTTTGTCGCGACGTCTTCGCTCGGTGCGCAGACGAGCAGCTCTGACTACTCGAAAGAACCGGTCGTCGTCGAGCGCAGCTTTGCGAGGATCGTCGTCGACGCGGACGGCACGCAGACGCGCGATGTCGAGGTCCGCGTGCGTGTGCAGTCCGCGGCGGGTCTGCAGGCGGTCGGCACGCTCGTCATACCCTACAGCCGCGCGGTCAGCACGATCGACGTCAGGTACATCCGCTCGCACAAGCCGGACGGGACGACGGTCGAGACACCGGCGTCAGCGGCCATCGATGTCGCCGCTGATCTCACGCGCCAGGCGCCGACGTTTGCCGACGTGTACTTGAAAGAGTTCAACGTCAAAGGCCTTGCGGTTGGGGACACCCTCGAGTACGCGCTGCAGATCCGGTCGAAGAGCATGCTGCCACCGCACTTCTTCATCGACGAGGACTGGACCGAAGGCGCGATCGTGCTCGCGCAGGATCTCGAGATCGCGTTTCCCGCGTCAGTCAACGCCAAGGTGAAAACGCTCAGCGGTGCGGACCCGACCGTCGAAGTCCGTCAGGGAGTGCGGACGTATCGGTGGCATCGCGCCGAGCTCACGCGACCCTCCGAGAAGGACCTCGCGGTTCGCAGCTACGAGAGGCAGCTGCGGCCAGCGGACGTGCGGGTGACGTCGTTCGGCAGCTGGGAAGAGCTTGGCGCGGCCGTTCGCGACCTCTGGAGGGATCGCGCGGCCGTCACGCCGGCGATCCGCGACAAGGCTGCGGAGCTGACGCGGGGCATGACGACCAACCGCGAGAAGATTGCGGCGCTCTACGCGTTCGTGTCCACGAAGATTCGATATGTGGCGGTGTCGTTCGGGATCGGCCGCATTCAACCACATGCGGCCAGCGACGTGCTCGACAACGGTTTCGGCGACTGCAAGGACAAGCACACGCTGCTGACCGCGCTCCTCGCGGCCGTCGGCATCACCGCGGAGCCTGCGCTCATCACGCCGGGCGTGCCGCTCGATCAGGACGTGCCGACGCTGTCGCAGTTCAATCACGTGATCACGTCAGTCACGACGAACGGCGCTGAGACCTGGATGGACACGACTCTGGAAGTCGCGCCCGTCGGCCTGCTCATCGGCCCCGAGCGCGACCAGGACACGCTGCTCGTCGATAGCCGCGGTCCGGCGCGGGTCGTCCGCACACCCGCGACGCCAGTGCGGGAGAGCAGCTGGCACGTCGATGTCGTCGGGACATTGAGCGGCACGGGGTCGTTGGATGCGACCGTTCATGAGGTCGTCTCAGGCGATTTGGAAGTAGGGATGCGCGCCGTGCTCCGGGGAATCCCGCAAACGCAGTGGCAGGCGGCGGCCAAGCAGCTGCCTCTCACGAGCCGGTTCGGCGGAACCGTCAGCGATCTCGAGATCTCGCCGCTCGAGGACGTGGCGACGCCGCTGAAGATCAGCTACCGCTACACCGTGGACAGTTACTCAGACTGGGCGAAAGGCGAAGTGACCGCCCCGGTGCCGCTGCTGAACTTTCCGAACGTGCCCGCCGCGGACGCACCGCCAGTTCCTGTCGACCTCCCTGGTGCGAGTGACTTCGTGTTCACGTCGCGACTCACGCTGCCCGAAGGCGTTGTCGCCACACTCGGCACCGACGACAAGGCCCATCTCGTGGTGGACGAGCCATTCGCGCGGTATCAACTGGACAACACGCTGAACGGCCGTGTCTTCGAAACCCGGCGCGCGATGCTCTGGAAGAAGAAGAACCTCGCGCCATCAGAGTTCGACGCCTATCGAGCGTTCATCACCGACTTCACGTCGGCCGATTACGTCGTCAACATCGAACCGATCGTGTGGCGGTGGAGCGATCGACCGAATATCGACTGGTACGGCGGCGAGGCCGAGGCGACGGTGACGGTGCTCAAAGATGCCGCGGATGCTGAGAAGCAGGGCAACCACCAACACGCCCAGATGATGCTGCAGGACCTGACGCGTACGCATCCCACATCGGACAAAGCCTGGCAGATGTTGGCCTGGACGCAGTACAACTCGGGGAGGCGGGACGAAGCGATCGCCGCGCTCAGACAGCGGATCGCCACTTCGCCCAGCCTCGACTCCTACAAGCTGCTGGCCACCTGGCTGCACGGGACCGATCAAGCTGAGGTCTGGCGCGCCGCGTGGCAGAAGTACGGGAAGGACGATGGCCGCCTCGCACTGTTCTATGCCGAGTCCCTTCTCGCCGCACGCGAATATCACGAGGCCGCAGGCGTGCTCCAGGCCCAGGCAGGACCGCAGGCGCAGAGCAGCCGGTACCAATACGCGATGGGCATGGCGCTCGTCGGCGACGGAAGGCAGGACGAGGGCGTCACGGCACTGAAGCGGTCTGCCGAGCTGGACTCATCACCGCTCGTCATGAACAACGTGGCGTACCAGCTGGCGTTGAGCGGGCTCGCCAAGGACGACGCGCTGGCACTGGCGGTCCGGGCGGTCAACGCGACCGAGGACCGCACCAAGGCGCTGACGCTAGCGAAGGTCGACGCTGCGTCGCTGAATCTCATGGTGTCGCTTGGCGCCTACTGGGACACGCTGGCTTGGGCGCACTTCCAGCTGGGACACCTCGAGGAAGCAGAGCGCGACGATCTCGCGGCGTTCGACCTCATGCTCGATCCTGACGCGACGTCGCACCTGGCAGCGATCTACCGGGCGATGGCGCGACCGGATGTCGCGGCGTTCTTCGACGGCCTCGCCGAAACGCTTCTGGCGCGCGACGCCGCCGGCTGGCAGAAGGCAATGAGCGCGCCGCCCAGGAGCGGCGCGTCGGCCAGTCCAGCCATTCCGCCGCCGATGGTCGTGCGGATCGCCCGACGGCCGGAAGCGACCGGCAAGGCGGACGTGTACGTGCTGGGCGGCGCAGACGGAAAGATTTCGGACGCCGGGTTCATCTCCGGCGATGCTTCGCTGAAGCCGCAGATCGCAGACTTGCGCGGCCAGACGCTGCTGTCACGATTTCCGACAGGGAGCTCGGCGCTCCTGGTCCGTCGCGGTACGCTCACGTGCAGCGCGGACGCGCGGCAATGTGAGTTCGTGCTGATGCCGGCGTCGAACGCGGCGGCGGCGAGGTGACGACTGAGTGTGAACAGCCACCATCGCCACGCTGCGTGGCGTCCGCTCCGAGGTGAAGCGCGTCAATGCCGGCGGACGGCCACCTTCCCACGATCACGCGGCAGGGTCTCGACGTCGTCATCGGACGCGAGCCCGCGGTTCTCCGCCCACATCCAGACGATCGCGGCGGCATAGCACGCGGCCGCGACGAGCGGCACGGCGGCCGTCATCGGGGCGCGCGTGACCAGCGCGAGTCCGCTCAGCGAGACGGCCACGGACGCGCTGAGGAACGCGTACGCGCGGCTCCGGTGGAGCCAGGCGTACGGCAGGAAGTGCGCGCCGAAGAGGATGGCCATCGCCCAGGGCGTCCATTCGGGCGACAGCCTGTAGACGAGGATGATGATCGGCCAGAAGAACGCCTGCAGGGCGGCGAGCTGGAGGCCGAGCGGCGTCAGGCCGGCGCTCCTGGTGAACAGGTTGCCGCCGGCCGCCCGCGTCAGTGCGACGCCCACGGGAAAGACGAGGCCCGTCAGAAAGAAGGTGTACAGCACGGCCTGCGGGGCCGGGAAGCGGCGGGTGAGCCAGGCCGCCGCCAACCAGAACAGCAGCCCGGCGGCCGGCATGCCGATCCCGCGCTTGCTGGTCGTCGAGATGCGCCGGCGTTCGGCGTTGAGCGCGGTGAGGAACGTATCGGTCGTGTCGGTCATGCCGCCTGAGACGTCCGTTGGGAGCGCGAGGATCGGGGAAATCGGCGAGCAGTGGATTGGGCCCGGCGACGGGCGGGCGGGCCCGCATCGGGTGTGAGATCCGGCCGCGAGTCATACCCGGCGCCGACGGAAGTCACCCCTCACGCAGCGTGCATTTGCGCCAGGCCGGCCAGGTGGGCCTCGCACACGCACCTCGGGTTGGATCCGGTTTTGCGGGAGTGAATCTTCCAGAAGGCGACGATTCTGTCATCACGCCGCGGATCTCGGAGGATCCGGCCTATGCGCAAATTGCTTGTCCTCATTCCGGCCTTGCTGTTCGTCGTCTCGTCAGTCGCAGCGGCGGGGCCGATCGCATTTGTCACGATGAGCAGCCGCCAGTTCGGTACGATCGATCTGGGCACTGGCGCGGTCACACCCGTTGGAAGCACGCCGACAGTGCTCGCGGGCATTGCCGCGACGCCTGCCGGCCAGATCTACGGCGTCGACGCCGGCAGCAACCTCGTCCTCATCAACACGTCAAATGCCAGCACAACGACCGTCGGCAACACCAGTCAGTCACTGGTGGTGTTTGGAGGATTGACCACCGGGGCGTTGTACGCGCTCGACTTCTCGAACAATCTCTACTCGGTGAACAGCACCACGGGCGCGGCGACGTTCGTGGGCTCGACGGGCCTGACGCCGATTCCCGCGGATGGCCAGTTTGCCAACGGCTTCGCGGGCGACGACACGACGCTGTATTACTCGTATCAGATCTACGCGGACATCAACCACCCGGCGCTGGCGTCGGGTCTCTACGCGATCAATCCGGCCACCGCGGCAACGACGCTGATTGGCCCCACGGCTACGGACGCCACGACGGGGCTGGGATTCTACAACGGTGCGCTGTTCGGCCCTGGGCAGGTCGGGCCCAATCTCAATCTGTACCAGTTCAACAGCGGTTCGGGCGCGGCAACGTTTGTTGGCCCGATCACGGGCGCAAGCGGACTCGTGTACGGCATCGCCGCGCCGGTCCCCGAGCCCATGACCATGAGCATGGTTGGCGCGGGCGTGCTGCTCGGCCTCCGGCGGAGGCTGCGCGCGCGGCGGTAGCTTCCTTCGAGTCTGAGCTGTCCGTGCGCCTCTGCCATCGGCAGCCGCGCGGCAACCGTCGGATGCCCGCGACGGTCGTCGGCGGCCTCGTCCAGGAGCTGCTGCTGGATGCGCGTCCGACCCGCATGACGAACGACGAACGACGCCGACGTCGCGGCGCTGACCTTCTCCCATTCGGCGACGCGATCGCGCCTGCCCGACGCAGGCAGCTGCAGCGGAGACATCCGGAAGCGGCAATGTCGTCGCCCGCAGATCGGGGTGTCTGCTTCTGAGAACAGGCGCTCCCTTCACTGGGGAAGGCCGCTCATGCGGACTACCCGCAGCTCGTCGATCGCGCGCGCGTTCAGGCGGCGCAGCCAT
>DATIWF010000137.1:0-45467 GCA_035519535.1 Vicinamibacterales bacterium
CTGAGCTCAAGCCGACGATCGGTGACGTTGCCATTTCGCGCACGATTTTCGAAGGGCCGCCGGTTGCGAGCCGTGACTTTTCGCGCGGCGATGTTATCTCGGTATTCGCTCCAGTGTTCGCGAATGGCCCCAGCGGGCCCCGGCCTGAACTGGTATGTATCGTCAGAGATGCGAGCGGCGCGATCGTGTGGCGATCGGCCGTATCCAATCTTGACGAGGCACGAGGAACTGGCCACGTGTTCGCGATTCCCGCCGGGACCTTGACGCCCGGCCAGTATCTCCTGGCGGTCATAGCCTCGTGGGCGGGTTCGCGTGGGCTCCAACAGCAAACCGAGTTCTCCATTCGGTACAAAGGGCTCGCGGGTCTGCGTAGGCCCTGCGAGTCCCTTCGTCGCCATCCGTTTACTTCTGCTTCCGCCAGTACCTCGCCAGTCCCGTCCACGAAAAATCGAACCGCCCCGCGTCCGAGTAGGCCTGCGCTTCGGCGCGGCTCGTCGCGCGCGCGATGTCGTCCGTCACTTCGCGGGTAAAGGTCTCCGCCCGTTCGGCGTCGGTGCCCGGCGTCTCCAGGAGCGCGCGCACGCGCCGGCTCCACTGCTCGAGGCGCGTCCAGAGATCCTGCATGTGCACGCGCGGCGCCGGATGCGGGCCGAAGTGCGTGAGAAAGAGAAGGTCCGGATTCCACGCGAGGATGTGGTCCGTGCTCGCGCGCCAGGCCTCGAGGTCGATATCCGGCGGCGGCGTGGGCGGAATGACAAGACGCCCGCTGCCGCGCGCGATGCCGCCCGTGTCGCCGACGAATGCCAGCCGCGCCGAAGGAAGAAAGTAGCTGACGTGATGCGACGCGTGGCCCGGCGTGTACACCGATTCGACCTCGTGGCCGACAATCTCGAGCCGGTCGCGCTCGTTGAGTACATGGATCCGCCCGGCCGGCACCGCGCGCACCTCGCCCCAGAGCCGCTGCATATCGGCGCCGTAGAGCCGGGACGCGCTGGCGAGCAGGCCCGTCGGATCCGACAGATGCGGCGCCCCGCGAGCGTGCACGTACACCGTCGCCCCTGGACACTCGTCCAGCATCGTTCCGGTCGCCCCTGCGTGGTCCAGATGAATGTGCGTGAGCAGGATGGCGCGCACGTCGGCGAGCGCCATGCCCTTCCCAACCAGTTTCTTCCGCAGCGTCGGGAGCGTCGTCGACGGCCCTGGATCGACCAGCGCCACGCCGGGCGAGCCGTGCAGAATCCCGGTCGCGATGATGCCGGGCTTATCCAGGAAGTCGAGGTCGACGAAATCCAGGCCGGTGGCAAGCGCAGTCACGTCAAAGATTGTACCGTCCTCTGCCTTCTGCCTTCTGCCTTCTGCCTTCGCCTTTGCCTTTGCCTTCTGCCCTTTGCCCTATGTAGGCTGTGGCCATGCTCTCCATGCTCGTGCTGGCACTCTTGACGGGCCCCCAGGCGCCGGCGTCAGACGCGGCCGTTCTCTTCGACCGCGGCGTGACCTGGGACGACTTCCTGGCGAATGCCACGGCCCAAAGGATGACCTGGCGCGCCAACGCCGATCGCGCCGCGCCGCCTGAGGAGCTGGTCGATCGGCTCAAGCGCGTGTCGCCCGGACTCAAGATCCTCGTCATCGCCGAGCCCGCGTGCACCGACTCCGTGAACACGGTGCCGTACCTCGCGAAGCTCGCCTTTCTGACGGACGTGCCGCTCCGCATCATCGACAAGGCCACGGGCACACCGATCGTCGAACGTCACCGGACGCCAGACGGCCGCACGGCCACGCCGACCGTCGTGCTCATCCGCGACGGCGTCGAAGCCGGCGTGTGGGTCGAGCGGCCGGCCGTGCTGCAGACCTGGTATCTTGCGATGCTGGACAAGATTCCCATGGAGCAGCGGACGGCCCGCAAGCTCGCGTGGTACGACTGGGACCGCGGCGACACGACGCTCAGCGAGATCGTGGTGCTGGCGGAGAAGAAATGACACGCCAGCCCCAGGGAATTGCATGACTCAACAGCCGGGCGGCGAGGTCAAAGAGCGGCCCAAGACGAAGAAGCAGGAGCCCTCGCTCTTCAAGGTCGTCCTGCTGAATGACGACTACACGACGATGGAGTTCGTGGTGCAGGTGTTGGAGGGCGTGTTTCAGAAATCGCCTGCCGAGGCGTTCCGCATCATGATGCACGTCCACGTGAACGGCCGAGGCATCGCCGGCGTGTACCCGTGGGAGATCGCCGAGACGAAGGTGGACACCGTCACGTCACTCGCGCGCGAGGCCGGGTATCCGTTGAAGGCGGTGACGGAGGAGGCTTAGCTCGAGGGCCGACGTGTTGACGTCGCGGCCGCCTCAGCGGGGAATGGCGCTCGAAACCCTCACTCCGTCCGCTCAGGTTTCGTCCTTTCGCGCATCGCGCCGCTCCTACTCGGCCGTCAGATTGGCTCGGCCTACGGAGCCGGCGCTCGAAACCTGGGCTCCCTACGCTCGGGTTTCATCGTTCCTCATCGCGCCACCCCGATTCGGCGGCCGCGACGTCAACACGCCGGCCCTCGAGATCTGAGACCGCGACGCTCAGACTCTCCGCACCGACGTACGTCATAATCAGATCGATGTTCTCCGCCGCTGTCGAGATCGTGCTGACCATCGCCTTCCGCGAGGCCGTGTCGCGCCGCCACGCGTATCTGACGCTCGAGCACCTGCTCTACGCGCTGCTGCATGACGACGAGGGCGAGCGGATTCTGCAGGCGTGCGGCGCGGACCTGCCGCGGATGCGCAAGGAGCTGAATCTGTACCTCGACGAAAGCGTCGAGCAGCTGAAGCGCGGCTACGAGCGCGAGCCCGAGCAGACCGCCGCGTTCCAGCGCGTGCTGCAGACGGCCGTCCTGCACGTGCAGAGCGCGCAGCGGGCCGAGGTCAACGCCGGCGATATCCTTGCCGCGATGCTGCAGCAGCCGAAGTCGCACGCGGCGCGGCTGCTCCAGAGCCACGGCGTCACGCGGCTCGATGTCCTCGAGTTCATCTCTCACGGGATCACGAAAGTTCCGCAATCGGAGGGCCCGGCGCCCGAAGGCGGCGAGGCGCCCGCGGGCGCCGGCAACGAGGGCTCATCGACGTCGCGCGATCCGCTCGCGGCGTACTGCTCGAACCTCACCGAGCGGGCCCAGCGCGGCCAGCTCGACCCGCTCATCGGCCGCGCCGCCGAAATCCAGCGGACCATCGAGGTGCTCTGCCGTCGCCGCAAGAACAACCCGGTGTTCGTGGGCGAGGCCGGCGTCGGCAAGACCGCGATGGCCGAAGGCCTGGCGCAGAAGCTGTTGTCCGAGGACGTCCCCGCCCTGCTGAAGGACGCCGAGATCTTCTCGCTCGACACCGGCGCGCTCCTCGCGGGCACCAGATTTCGGGGCGATTTCGAAGAGCGCTTCAAGGCCGTCATCAGGGCGCTCAGCGCGCGGCCTCGCGCGATTCTCTTCATCGACGAAATCCACGCCACCGTCGGCGCGGGCGCGACGACGGGCGGCACGATGGATCTGGCGACGCTCATCAAGCCGATCCTCACGGCCGGTGACCTCCGCGTCATCGGATCGACGACGTTCGAGGAGTTCAAGCACATCGAGAAGGACCGGGCGCTCGCGCGCCGGCTGCAGAAGATCGCGATCGAAGAGCCGTCGATCGAGGAGACCGTCAAGATCCTGGCGGGCCTGCGCGCGCGCTATGAGGCTCACCACGGCGTCACCTACACCGACGCCGCGCTCGAGGCCGCCGCGAAGCTGGCCGCCCGACACCTGCGCGACTACAAACTGCCCGACAGTGCGATCGACGTCATCGACGAGGCGGGGGCGGTGACGAAGATCCGGCATGAGGCCTCAGGCCCCGGGCCCCGGGAAGAAGGCACTGGGCACCAGGCACTAGGCACTGGGACTCAAATCCCTGAACCCATCGGGAAGCCCTCGGGAACCCCCGCGAACCCGATTGGAGCCGCGATCGTCGTCGACGCGCAGGACATTGAATCCGTCGTCGCCCGAATGGCCCGCATCCCGGCGCGCCAGGCGTCGTCGTCCGACCGCGAGCGGCTGCGGACCCTCGAGGAGTCGCTCGAGCGCGTGGTGTTCGGACAGCAGGAGGCCGTGCACCTGGTGGCGCAGTCGATCAAGCGGTCGCGCGCGGGGCTCGGGCTGCCCGAGCGGCCCGCGGGCTGTTTCCTCTTCACGGGCCCGACGGGCGTCGGCAAGACGGAGCTGGCCAAACAGCTCGCGCTGCTGCTGGGCAACGAGTTCGTCCGCTACGACATGAGCGAGTACATGGAAAAGCACGCGGTGGCGCGGCTCATCGGCGCGCCGCCCGGCTACGTCGGTTTCGAGCAGGGCGGATTGCTCGTCGACGCCGTGCGGACGCACCCGTACAGCGTCGTGCTGCTCGACGAGATCGAGAAGGCGCACCCGGACATCTACAACATCCTGCTGCAGGTGATGGACCACGCGACGCTCACGGACAACACGGGGCGCAAGGCCGATTTCCGCAACGTCGTGCTGATCCTCACGTCGAACGCCGGATCGCGCGAGATGAGCACGAAGGCGATTGGCTTCGCCGGCGAGGGCGGGCGCGAGGACCAGGACGAGGCGCGGCGCCGCGCGGCCGCCGGCAAGTCCAAGGCCGCGATCGAGCGCGTGTTCAGCCCGGAGTTCCGCAATCGGCTGGACGCGATCGTCACGTTCAGGAGCCTCACACCGGCCGTGATGGAGACGATCGTCGAGAAGTTCATCCTGCAGCTGGAATCGCAGCTCGCCGAGCGGCACGTCGCGATCGCGCTGACGCCGGAAGCCCGCGCGTGGCTCGCCGAGAAGGGCTACGACCCGATCTTCGGCGCCCGTCCGCTCGCGCGCGTCGTGCAGAAGGAAGTCCGCGACCCGCTGACCGACGAGCTCCTCTTCGGCAAGCTCGAGCACGGCGGATCGGTGACGATCGGCGTCGACGCGGGGCGGCTGACGTTCGGTTACGAGCCACGCGGCTCATCGGACGCCAATGTGCCACCCCCCAATCGCCAATCCGCAATCCATCCGCAATGATGCGATCCAGAAATCTGCAATGCCATTGATGCTTGTCTATGTCTGATCTCAAAGTGACCGATCGCCGCTGGTGGGTGCGCGGCGAGTCCGAGGCGCCGGGTGCGCCGGACGAACCGAAGCTCAAGCCGACCTACATCGAGGAGCTCGAGGCCCGGCTCGCCGCCAAAGACGCCGAGCTGCAGCAGATACTCTCCAAATACCGCAGCGCGGCCGACGAGTTCGATCAGGCCCGCGCGCGGCTGCGCAAGGAAGTGACGAAGGACGTCGAGCGCGGCCGGCGGCAGATGCTCGTGTCGTTCCTCGAGGTGCTCGACAACCTCGATCGCGCGCTTGCGGCCGCCGGCGATCGCCGCGACGACCCGGTCCTTCAGGGTGTCTCGCTCGTGCGCCAGCAGTTCCTCGCGACGCTCGAGGGCCTCGGCGTCACGCGCCTCGACCCGCTCGGCCAGCCCTTCGATCCGGCCCGCCACGAAGCGGTCGCCACCGTCCCGGCATCGGCCCAGGCGGCGACCGGTCACGTCGCCGGGGTGGTGAAGCCGGGATATTTGATCGGGGATGACGTGCTGAGACCGGCGCAGGTGGCGGTGGCGGGAGCCTAGAAAGGCAGAAGGCAAGGGCTCAACGCTACGCCAGTCTGCGCAGCGTCAACCCCTTGAATCTTTCGAAGTCCCGATCCTCGGTGAGCAGCACGTCCACGCCGTACTCGCGGCACACCGCCACAATCTGCGCATCGAAGACGACATTCCCGGTGGCATTCGCTTCGCGAACGGCTTCGAACAGCAGATCAGCGTAGGCGTCACCCGGGGTGAGCAACCGGACGCTCGGCGACTCCAGCACGCGCCGCAACGCCTCGCCGGCCTCGCCGGCGGCATAGGGCGGATCGAACAGCCGGCGGTGCGTCACAATTCGCAGGAACTCGGCGACGCAGAACACCGGCAGAAACCACGGCTCCGTCCCCTCGGCCAGCGCCGTCAGCGCGCGCCGGGCTGCGTCGTGCTTGGCCAGCTCCTCGCGATGCGCGTACACCAGAATGTTCGTGTCGACAGCGATCACGAGCGGCCTTCCATGCGCTCGTAGATCGAATCGCGGTCGTCCCAGTCAACGCCGGGCAGCGCCCGGCCGCGCTTGACCAGCAGGGTCAGCCGGAAGGGCTTGCCGGTCCGGCGCGGCGGATGGAGGTAAACGCGGAGCGCATCCTCGACGACGCGGGTCAGTGATTCCCCGCGCTCGGCGGCGCGCTTCTTGGCCTCGCGGAGCAGCCGGTCGTCGACGTCAAGAGTCGTCCTCATGCATAAATATGTATCAATGACACATATCCATGTCAACCCGGGCTTCTGCCCTCCCCTTGCCCTCTGCCCTCTGCCCTCTGCCTTCTGCCTTCTGCCTTCTGCCTTCCTTCTGCCTTTGCCCTTCAATCTTCAACATCGTAGTAGAGGAACTTCTTCGTCGCCCCCTTCGCCAGCTTGTCGTGCAGGTCGAGGTGATCGGTCGCCTCGCCGCCGATGAGCTCGCCCATGTGGATCGCGAAGCCCTGCAGATCCTGGAGCGGGTTGCCGAGGTCGATGTCGATATCCGCGCAGAAGGGCGGGCCGGCGACGTTCGGCGTCGCGATCACCATCTGCATCGACGGGTTCCCCTCCTGGCGGAAGCTCCAGAGCGAGTAGTCGGATCGGTGGCCCCAGCCGCGATCCTCGATCGCCGCGAGCAGCTTCTGGTGCATCGACGAGGTCGGCGGGCCCTCGGCGTAGAACGGGCGGTCGTCGTCGTCGGACAGATCCTGCAGGCGCTCGAAGAGCTCCGGATGCACGCGCGCGTAGGCGCGCTCGGTGCCGCAGAAGAAGATGCTGTCCACGAGCGCAATCAGCGGATCGCCGGGCGCCGGCGCCGTCCGCAGCTTGGCCATGAGGTTCAGGAGGCATGCCTTGCGGTTCGGCCGCGGATCGCCATCAGCCAGCCACTCGGGGATCGTCAGATCGTCGAGCTCGCTCGCCGGCGCGGTGATGAGCCGTTTGATCTGATCGTCGAATTCGTCCACGGGAACCGTCAGCTCGATGTCACGGGCATCCGGCTGGACGTCGACGTTGATGACCGTGTCGTCGGTGTCTTCCTCGACGTGGAAGTGAAACTGTTTCTTCGGCACCACGACGTCGTCGATCGAAAGGCGGAGCCAATAGTAGCCTGGCGGAAACGCGTCTTTATCCACGCCTGATGCGAAGAGGAGACCGTCGTGCTCCTCGAGCTTGATGTTGAAGACGCCGGCGTTCCAGCCGCGCAGCTCGCGCACGCGGTTCATGCGATACGTCGTGACGGCGTTGTCGCCGTCGAACTCCAGGGTGAGGCTGCGCGGAAACGCGTCCTTCTCGTTGTCGAACATCAATCCATCGGCTGGCGTCAGATCGTCCACCGGCCACAGCTTGCCCCCGCGCCGCAGGCGAATCGAGAATCCTTCGTTCATGAGAGCCTCTCATCTGGCGATCAGCTTCGACCGTGCGACAAGGGGTCAGGCCCGGCTATCGCCACGCAGGGCCAGGCCCCGGCTCACTTGAGCGATCCCCATGGTGCGGCCGGGGGCGCGGCGGGCTTCGTCGAGCGCATCCGGTCGTCGAACGTCTCCACCACTGTGAGCGTCGTGACCGCAGGATTGCGCGACTGCGCAAGGTCGAACAAGAAGATTCTTGCGCCGCCCTCGTACGTCATCAGCGGGGGCGTGTCCAGCATGGCGAGCGCCCGCGAGCCGGCGAAGTGCGTCCTGAGCGGCTCGAGCTCCCACTCTTCGACGAGCAGGTACGGGTGCACGCCGCGCGATTCGAACCACGCCAGGCTCCGGTCGAGCCAGTCGTTGTCGATCTCGTCATACCGCACGGTCAGGCGCCCGCCGTAGTATCGCAGGCTGCCGCTGTGCTGCATCGCGTAGATCACGCTCGATGGGTCCGTGAGCCGGCGGGTCAGCTTGGCCACGGCCACGTAGCGCAGGTCGCCTCGCCAGAGGTCGAACGCACTTTCGTTGACGGCCACGCGCCCATCGCGCACGGCGAGCACGCCGACAGACACCGCGACGGCCGCCGCGAGCCACCGGCTTCGCCGCGCGACGGCCGCCGCCGCCGCGCCCAGGCCAATCATGATGAACGGCAGGCACGGAAGGATGAAGCGAAGGTACCACCAGGCGTCGAAGACCAGATACGCGAGAAACTCGAGGAGCAGCAGCGAGACGAACGCGCCGATGATCAGGAAGACCCGGCGATCGCGGACGTTCGGCCAGAAGACCTTGAGCGGCAGCATCAGCGGCACGAATCCGACGAGCGCCCAGGGCGTGTGGGCGTAGTCGAACCAGCCGAGATAGCGCCCGGCGTTGGTCGCAATGCGGGTGTGATCGAAGGACTCAGACAGCGAGCCATAGCCGCTCATGAGCGGCGATCCATAGAAGTACGTGTTGATCGCGGCGACAGCAGCGAACCCCGGCGCGACACCCGCGGCAAACAGGCACGCACGAACGAAGTCGCGGCGTTTGTCCGTGCTGCCCCAGAATCGCAGGAGGTACCAGAGGCCCAGCACCAGGCCCTCAAACGCCAGGTTCGGCCGGATGAGGATCGCGACGGCGCTCGCGAGCCCGGCCGCGAAGGCGCTGGCCCGTGATTCGCCCAGCAGAAAGTAGAACGCGACCGTCCACGCGCCCGCCACCGCCACGTCCGTCATCGGCGACACCAGCATGAACAGCACGGCAGGGCTGGTCGCGACGAGGAACGCGCCAATCAGTCCGGCCTTCGGCGCGCCAAGACGCCGGCCGATCCCGAACGCCCCGACGACCAGCAGGCCGCCCAGCATCGGCACGATCCAGAACATCGCCTCCTGGCCGCCCACGAGCTTGGCGCCGGCCATCAGCAGCGGCAACCCGGGCGAGTACACGGGCACCAGCGACCAGGCGTCCGGGTCCGTGAGGCCCGGGCGATATCCAAGCGGCGCGAAGCTCCAGCGCGCGGACGGCCAGGGCGCCTGCTGCGCCCACGGCTGCGGCTGCTTGACGTGCCCCTTGAGCCACAGATCCGCTTCGGACACGTACCCATAGGAGTCCGCGCCGCCCGCGACGGTGGTCGCGCAGGTGATGCCGATGACACAAATCGCGATCGCCAGCGCTCCCGCGACCCAGCGTTCATCAAGGCGCTCGACGGATGTCAGCGCGGACGCCTGGCGCCCGCCGGCGGCTACAAACGCGACGAGCGACACGATCGCGATGAGCACCGGTCGCCACGGATCGTGCGAGCGGAACGGGATGTTGAGGGATGTCAGATCGACGCGGCCGGCGATGAATACCCACGCCGCGACGACGAGGGCGACGAGGCCCGTGACGAAGGCCGCGAAGCTGACAACGCGCCGCACAGCCGACAGTCTATCCGATGGGCTCCCTAGCGTCCGAAGGTCACGACCGAAGGCGGTTCAGGCTTCACCGAGCGCAGACGATCGGCGAACGTCTCCACGACGTTCAGTGTGGCGGCAGACCGATCGCCTGGGGCCAGATCGAAGAGCACAATGCGGGCGCTTCCTTCGTAGGTCAGCAGCGGTGCGGTCTCGAGCAATCCGAGCGCGTGTGCGTCCGCGAAATGCTCCTTGAACTGCGGAATCTCCCAGTCCTCGAGCAGCAGGTATGGGTGGACGCCTCGCGCTTGGAACCACGTGAGGCTTCGATCGAGCCAGTCGTGATCGACCAGGTCGTACCGGACTGTGAGCCGGCCCGCATAGTACCGCAGGCTGCCACTGTGCTGCATGCAGAAGACGACGGCGGTCCGGTCCGTCAGGCGACGCACGAGCCTCGCGACCGAGACGTACCGGCGTTCCTGCCGCCAGAGATCGAACGCGCCCTCCCGCACGGCGACACGGACGTCGCGTGCGCCGAGCGCGGTGATCAGTCCGACCGCGGCGAGCGCGACGAGCGGCCGGCCCGCGCGGGCCACCGCGGCCACCACGGCTCCAAGGCCGATCATGATGAACGGCAGACACGGAATGACGAACCGCAGATTCCACCAGGCGTCAAAGACCAGATACGCGAGGAACTCGAGAATGAGGACCAAGGTGAACGCACCAATGACGACGAACACGACTCGATCCTTCACCTCCGGCCAGAACCACTTCAAGGGCACCGCGAGCGACACAATCCCGATGACCGCGGCCGGCGTGTGCGCGTACACGAACCAACGCGCGTATCGCGCCATGTTCGGGAGGAGGTTGGCGCGGCTGAACTGATCGGCGAACGCACCGTAGCCGCTCATGAATGGCGAGCCGTAGAGGTGGGCGTAGATTCCCGCGACCGCGGCGAGACCGGGTGCGACGCCCAAGCCGAAGAGCCCGGCCCGCTGGAATTCGCGCCGCCACTCGCCGGTTCGCCAGGCCCGCAAGACGTACCACAGCCCGAGGACGCCGGCCTCGAACGCGAGGTTCGGCCGGATGAGAATCGCGACCGCGCTCACGAGCCCGGCCGCGAGCGCGCTCCCGCGCGACTCGCCAAGCAGGAAATAGCACGCGACCATCCAGGCGCCGGCCACGGGCACGTCCGTCGCCGGGTCCATGAGATTGAAGAGAACCGCGGGGCTCGTGGCGACCAGAAACGCGCCGACGAGTCCCGCGCGCGACGCGCCAAGCCGCCGGCCGACGCCAAAGGTCGCGAGCACGAGCAGACCGCCGAACATCGGCACGACCCAGAACATTCCCTCCTGTCCGCCGACAACCTTGGCCCCCGCGAAGAGCAGCGGGAGGCCCGGCGAGTACACGGGCACGAGCGACCACGCGTCGGCGTCCGTCAGGCCCGGCCGGTACCCAAGCGGTGCGAAGCTCCACTGGCTCGACGGCCACGGCGCCTGCTGCGCCCAGGGTTGCGGGATCTTGAGCTGCCCCTTGATCCACAAGTCCGCCTCGGACACGTACCCGTAGGGATCCGCAGCTCCGGCCACCGTCGTCGCATACGCGATCCCCACGAGGCAAGTGGCCGTGGCCAGCACGCCCGCAACCACGCGGTCGTCCACGCGATCGGCCGCCGTGAGCCACCGCTCCACGACCGTACGGCCTCCGGCCGCGAGAAACACGATGAGGGCGACCACGGCGATGATCGACGAACGCCAGGGATCGTGCGCGCGGAATGGAATGTGGAACGCTGTCAGGTCGACGCCACCGGCCGTGAGCGTCCAGGTCGCAGCGGCGAAGGCGACGAGCCCGATCACGAGAGCCGTGCTCGCAACGACCCGACGCACGCGGGACAGTCTATCCCAGGGGTTTGGCGGTCTGGCGGGGCGGGATCACTGCTCTCCCGGATCCTCGAGGTACGTGTAGCCGTGGAGGCCGTCTTCGTAGAAGCGCAGCAGCCGTCCGGATTCCTCGAAGTCCATGCGCCCGTCGCGCACGGCGACCTCGACGGCCTCGCGCAGCTTGCGCAGCAGCATGTCGGCGTCGAACTCGACGTAGTCGAGGACTTCCTTGACCGTGTCGCCCTTGATCACCGACTCGAGCATCACGTTGCCGGAGGCATCGAGGCTCACGTGGACGGCGTGCGTGTCGCCGAACAGATTGTGCAGGTCGCCGAGGATTTCCTGGTACGCGCCGACGAGAAAGACGCCGAGGTAGTACGCGTCACCGGTGAACGGATGCAGCGAGATCGTGCGCTTGACGTCGCGGCGATCGATGAACTGATCGATCTTGCCGTCCGAATCGCACGTGATGTCGCCGAGCACCGCCTGCCGCGTCGGCGGCTCGTTGAGCCGGTGGATCGGCATCACGGGAAACAGCTGCTTGATCGCCCACGAGTCCGGGATCGACTGGAAGAGCGAGAAATTACAGAAATACGTGTCCGCGAGCGTGTCGTCGAGGCCCGCGAGATCCTCGGGGACTTCGTCCATCTGCTGGACGAGCTTGCGCAGCTTGCCGCAGATGGCCCAGTACAGCGTTTCCGCCAGGCAGCGCTGGCCGAGCGGCAGGTACCCGCCGTTGAACAGGTTGAGCGCCATGTCCAGCGCCTGCTGCGCGTCGTGATAGCTCTCGAGGGCGTTGCGCGCGGTCAGGTTCTGGTAGGTCTCCTTGAGGTCCACGAGCGGCTGCTCGAGCTCGTCCCCGTGCCCGTTGGACGGCGCTTCCTCGCCGAAGCCCGCGACGCCCAGCACGTTGAACACGAGCACGCTGTGGTACGCGACGATCGCGCGTCCGCTCTCCGAGACAATCGTCGGATGCTTCACGCCCGCGTCGTCGCACACCGTCTGGATGTGGTAGACGACGTCGTTGGCGTATTCCTCGAGCGTGTAGTTCACGCTCGACTCGAAGTTCGTCTGCGATCCGTCGTAGTCGACGCCCAGCCCGCCGCCGACGTCGAGGTACTCGAGCCCCGCGCCGTCCTTCACGAGCTCGGCGTAGATGCGCGCGGCTTCGTTCAGCGCGCCCTTGACGATCCGGATGTTCGGAATCTGGCTGCCGAGGTGGAAATGCAGGAGCTTGAAGCAGTCCTGCATGCCGTACGACTTCAGCTCGTCGAGTCCCTGGCGGACCTCCGCGACGGTCAGGCCGAACTTCGAGCGGTACCCGCCCGACGACTGCCAGCGCCCGCCGCCGCGCGAGGCCAGCTTCACGCGCATGCCGATCTGTGGCCGCACGCCGACCTTCCTCGCGTACTCGAGGATCAGCCCGAGCTCGGTGTACTTCTCGACGACGGGGATGATCCGCCGGCCCATCTTGTGGGCCAGCATCGCCATCTCGATGAACTCGGCGTCCTTGAAGCCGTTGCAGATGATCGGCGTGTCGCCGGTGGCCATCGCGACGACCGCGAGGAGCTCAGGCTTCGACCCGGCTTCGAGGCCGAAGTTGTACGGCTGGCCGAAGTCGAGCACTTCCTCGACGACCTGGCGCTGCTGATTGACCTTGATCGGATAGACGCAGAAGTACTTCCCGTCGTACTGATGCTGCGCGATGGCCGAGGCGAACGCCGAGTGGATGTCGGCGAGGCGCTGGCGGAGGATGTCGCGGAATCTGATGAGAATCGGCAGCCCGATGCCGCGCAGCTGCAGGTGATCGACGAGCTGTTTCAGATCGATCCAGCGCTCGGGGTCGCGCGTGGCGTGGACGCGTACATGGCCGTTCGACCCGATGGAGAAGTAGCCTTTGCCCCAGCGTTCGACTTCGTAGAGCTCGGTGGCGTCGGTGACCGTCCAGGGATCCCCCTGACGCCAGGTTCGCGTAACGCGACTCGTCGTGCTCACTGATCGCTAATCATAAAGGAAAAACGACCCGGCGGGATCGTTTCTTGCGCTAGCGCCGTTCGACCGACGGGGGCTGCGCGTGGAGAATCACGACGTGGCTGCGCGAGACGTCCGACGCCTGGATTTCGACGCCCCGGGCCATCAAATCGGCGCCGCGCACGGAGCCCAGATCGCCGTAATCGGCCGATTCCACCTGGTACAGGACGTCGGCGCGCAGCCCTCGTGGCTTCACCAGCGTGCTCAGCGGCGCGTCGGCCGTGTCGAACGCCATGAGCACGGCGTCGCCGGTCGCGGGCGACACGTGCTCGACGACGTCCCAGCCGCTCCACGGCGCGTCGGGGTGGTCGATCTGTTGCGGCGTCAGGCGCATCGCGTTGCCGCTCACGAGGATGGGCCGAATGTACTTGTAGAGGGCGATCTGGCCGGCCAGCCCGGCCAGGGTGCCGCCGCTCATCTCCCGCGTCACCATGCTCAGCCCGATCGCCCCGGGCATCCGGCTTCGCATCAGCGTGCGGAGATCGAATACCGGATCATCGTTGTTCATCGGCTCGGTGTCCGTCGTGACCGCGAACGACAGCAGATACGGCGCGGGGAAGATGTCGATCAGCCCTTCGAGGTCGTGCCGCACCCGCCCCGCCGGTGCCGTGCGATCGCTCATCCACGACACATCGCTGTAGGCCAGCATGTCGAGCGACAGGCGATTGCCGCCGCTCGAGCAATCCTCGATCTGCATGTCGGGATAGCGGGATCGGAGCTCGTCGCGCACCATATCGACGCCGCGCATGTGGAGGAAATTGCCGTCGCCCGTGCCGTGGGCGTGCCCCGACCGGTTGCAGTTGATCCAGAAGTTGTTGTCCCACTTCAGATAGTCGGGATGAACGGTGTCGATGAGATCGGACAGTCGTCCGATGATCCAGTCCCGCGCCTGAGGATCGGCGAAACAGATCTGCGCCGACAAGGCCTGCGAGTTCGGCACCAACGGGTCGTACCTGCCGTCACGCATCGCGAGCATGCGTTCCGCCGCGCTACCAGGCTGGCCGATCGTGTTGCGGTCCACCCGCTCCGGCTCTACCCACAGACCGAACCGCATGCCGAGCTGGTGGGCATGGTCCGACAGGGCGCTCAGCCCGTCCGGGAACCGATCCATATCCACCTGATAGGTACCCCACCCGTGGACGAAGTCGACCGAGGGATCGCCGTCCATGCTGGGCCACCAGCCGGCATCGACGACAAACTGCTCGACGCCGAGCGACGCGGCCATGTCCATTTCAGCGAGCAGGGAGCCCTCGTCGAGCGCCGTGTAGTACGAGTACCACGTGTTGTAGGAGACGTACGCGCCGTACGGCCGCCCGTGCCGCAAAGCGTGATCGATGAAGCCGCGCAACGCCATCGAGACGACGGGCATGGCCTCCGTCGTGAAGCCGAAGACCGCGTGCGGCGTCTCGAGCGACGAACCGCCGGACAGGGTCGTGGCGAAATTCGGCAGCCCGAGCCGGACGTCGACGCTGTCGCCATGACGCTGCAGGCGGAGTCGCCACGAGCCGCTCCAGAGCATGGCGCCAAAGAACACGGGCGTGTCGTCCGCGCCGAGGCCGAACCACGGCACCTGCTGCTCGGACGCGCGGGTGTCGGAGCCGATCTCCAACACCTGGTTGTCGTCGAGATCCTGGCCCACGCGCGTGAAGGCGCCGCCGCTCTCATCAGGCGCGCTCGTGCCCGTGATCCACCGCGCCGTGGCATTGGGCACCGTGAGCGTGTAATCGTTGAGATCGGAGAGCGTCACCGCGCGCGTACCGGACGCGTGATACGTCGTCCACGTTTCGATCACGGCGCTCGCCGGATAGACAGCGTAGGTCCGCGTGATCTCGAGCTGCTGCGCGGCGAGGAGATAGCGCAGATTCAGCCGCACGCCTCCCCACCACTCCCCCGTCGTCGCTTCGACGAACTGCATGGCGTTGGAGCCCAGGTCGTAGCGCACGCCGCCCACAGTGACGAACCCGTCGGCGGCATCGCGCTGATGCCAGTCCTGGCCGCTCGTCGGATCGACGATGCCCGTGGCCACGATGCCGCTGTTGCCCGACGCGATCGAATATCGGATGGCCGGGTTGCCGATGGTCCAGGCCCGGTCTCCGTCGGCCTGAACAAACGCCGTGTCAATCTGGATGAGAGGTTCGTCTCCATGAATTCGTCCCGCGACGGGGACGAGCGCCAAGGCAGCGAGGGCCACGAGGGCGGGCAGGGGGGAACGACCCATCACAGGAAGTAAATCGCGCTGCAAGAGTTAGACCGGACGGGAGAGCAAAAGTTGAAGTCGTGGCACTCAAAACTTGCCTGAACCCTGACATCTATGTAATTTGTATTCAACAACTTACAGGCACTACTCGATCGTAGTACTTCAGTAGGCCCTTAGGCCCGCCCGGGACAATGTCAATCGGGAGGCGGATCTGTCGCCTTTCGGACACAGTTCGCGGTCGCTCGTCCCAACTTTGTCCCAACGTCGTTGACACCACCGGGAGCCGCCCCGATAGTGGCGAGATGCGAGTCGGCGGCCGCGCTGTCCTCGTCGTTCTGCTGGCTGCCACGCTGGCCTCAGGCTTTTCCACCGTGCTGGCGCACCAGGCGGTGCGGGCGAGCGGCGGGGAGACCGCGACCTGGAGACTGGCGGTTCTCAACACGTCGTTCTGGTATGGCTGGGCGCTGCTCGCGCTCCCACTCGGGCTCCTCTCCAAGCGGCTCCGCATCGATCGGTCGCCGCGCCTCGCGGTGCCGATTCACATCGTGGCCGTGCTGACGGCGGCGGCTGCGCACCTGGCGATCCAGACCACGGCGCAAGTCGGCGTGCTCTGGCACTCGCTCGCCCTCGAACACCCCGAAGCGGCCCTCGCGAACGACTGGGTCGCCGAATGGCTGCGCGTCTTCCCGATCGAGCTCACGCAGCTCATCGACTGGGAGCTCGTCACGGGCGCGGGCATCGTCGGGCTCGTGCACGCCGTGTTCTATTACCGCGAGACGCAGCAGCGCGCGCTGCGCGAGGCGCAGCTCGAGACGCGCCTGGTCGAGGCCCAGCTGCAGACGCTGCAGCATCAGCTCCATCCGCACTTTCTGTTCAACACGCTGCACGCGATCTCGACCTTGATGCACCGTGACGTGTCCGCTGCCGAACGCATGCTTGTCCGATTGGGGGATTTGCTGCGGATCACACTGGACACGGCCGCACGGCCGGAGGTCCGGTTGAGCGAGGAAATCGAATTCCTCGAGAAATATGTGCAGATCGAACAGGTTCGCCTCGGAGATCGTCTTACCACTTTGTTCGACATCGAGACCGACGTCCTCGACGCCGCCGTGCCGACGCTGATCCTGCAGCCGATTGTGGAGAACGCGATCGAGCACGGCATCGCGCCCCTGGGCGTTCCCGGACGGCTGACGGTGTCGGCCAAGCGCGATGGCGAGATGCTGGTCATGACGGTCGGCGATAGCGGGCCTGGTCCAAGCGAGCGCGTGATGGCGTCGCTCTTCAGCGGCATCGGGCTCTCGAACACCCGCGCCCGTCTGACGCATCAGTTCGGCGCGCACTATCGGTTCGAGTTCACACATCGGCCGGGCGGCTTCGCGGTGCTCATCGCCATTCCGTTCCGGCGCGACGCGGCGGGCGCGCTTTCGGCGTTCGTCGCGTGAAGGACGGCGGTATGACGGTCGCACCAAGGAAGATTCGCGCGCTCATCGTGGACGACGAGCCCCTGGCCCGCGAGCGGATGCGCACCCTGCTCGGCGTCGAGTCCGATGTCGATGTCGTGGGCGAGGCGAGCAACGGGCTCGAGGCCGTGGACGCCATCCTCGATCGGTCGCCGGACCTCGTGTTCCTCGACGTGCACATGCCGAAGCTCGACGGCTTCGAGGTCATCGAAACCGTCGGCGCGGACCGCATGCCCGCGGTCGTGTTCGTCACGGCCTACGACCAGCACGCGCTCCGTGCGTTCGAGGTCCAGGCGCTCGACTACCTCGTCAAGCCCTTCGACGGCGATCGCTTCCAAGGCACGCTCCGCCGGGTCCGGCGGCAGATGGAGTCTGTCGAAACGGGCGACTTGAGCCGCAAGCTGCTCGCACTCGTCCGCGACCTCAGGAGCGATCGTCCCGCCAAGACCGACCGCCTCGTCATCAAGTCAGGCGGACGCCTGTTCTTCCTTCGCACGGACGAGATCGACTGGATTGAGGCGGCTGGCAACTACGTGCGCCTGCACGTCGGCGCGGATGGGCACCTGCTGCGCGAGACCATGACGGCGATCGAGGGCCGGCTGAACCCCGAGACATTCTTCCGGATTCACCGCTCGCACATCGTCAACATCGAGCGGATCAAAGAGCTCCAACCGTGGTTCAACGGCGAGTACGTCGTGATCCTCCGCAACGGCACCAAGCTGACGCTCAGTCGCGGATACCGTGACCGCCTTCAGGAAAGGCTCGGCAAGCCGCTCTAGCATCGATAATCGAGGATCGGAAATCGGATAATCGAAGAGCCATCGATCATCGACGCATCGACATCGAGGAATCGGCCATCGCATCGATCATCGATGCGGAGATCCGATCATCGATGCAACGACATCGAGGGAACGGCCATCGCATGGATCATCGATGCCGAGATCCGATGTCGATTGGCCGATGATCGGCGGATCTTCGATTGTCCGACTATCGATCAACGAGTGCCGATGACTTGGGCATCTTGAAGATCGAATCGTCGATCTTCGGGTTGACCTCCACCGTGTCGACCGCGATCTGACCGAGGACCGTCACGCCGGAGAGCGTCCGCATCGAGAACGGCAGCTTGAGGCCGTTGACGTCGCGGTAGTCGGACAGATCATTTTCGATCGGCCCCGCCTCCGTGTCGGTCACGATCTTCATCTCGAGGTTGGTATCGGTGTCGAGGTACAGGTGCTGAATGCGGCCGTCCTTGCTCGTGAGCTTGAGGTGGTAGGCCTTCTTGGCGCCGACGGTCTCGATACCCACAAGCTCGAGCGTGTAGCCCTTGCTCTTGTAGTTGACCAGCGGCGCGTCGAAATCGGCCTGCAGCTTGATGTCCGCGGCCTGCGGGCCGGAAACCGCGATGGGCTCGGGCGAGCCGCGTAACGGGTTGATGCTCCAGGCGGTCGTGCCGTCGAACGCATTGACGACGGTCTGACCCCCGAGGGCGATTTCCTGGCGCATCAGGTTCGGCCGCTTGCCGTAGACGGTCACCGTTCCGGTCATGCCCTGGAACGTGACATGCGCCGTCTGCTTCAGTGTCTGCACGGCCTGAAGCTTGTCGGCGCCGCCTTTTGCCTGCAGGTTCTTGGCGACGATGTCGTCCAGGTCCTGCGCGGCCAGGCGAACACCCACCAGCGCCACGACCATCCATGCCAGGGCGGTGAGGGCCCGCCGCGTCATACACACCTCCGCCCGGCGTAGATGCAAGAACAACGCCCGATCGGCTGGCCGCAATTCGCTGCGAAACGCCCCGGGAGCGCTGGACTCCGCCGGAGTCCGAGGACACAAATGTAACCGTTTGGGGAATCCGGCTACCCCGGTCCGAAGGGGCAACCGAAGGCTAGCGGGCAGACGGGGGGTGGCCGCTCGACGCCAGCGCGCGGTCGTCGAGCACCTCGGCCGGTACGACGGTATGCAGGCGGTGGTCGACGTCCTGGCACGCGTCACCGCGCGCGTCAATCGTCGCGACGACCACGCCGTCGTACGTTTCGTACACACCGACCAGGCAGCCGCAGGCCAGCACGCGACCCGACAAGCCACGAAGAAACCGCATGTGAGTAGAGACTCGTCGACCTCGAAGAAAGTTTAACGGCGGCCAGAAATATTTCGGGCGGATCATTCCTGTCACAAAGAGTTCCAAAGAGTCATATCGGTAGGACGGGCGGTAGGCACCAGGCACCAGGCGCGAGGCACCAGGCACCGGCGAGCGGTTCGTGACGTGAGGACGCTTAGAACGTGAAGCCGATGCCGAAGTTCACGCGGGTACTGGCCCCGAGTCCGTGGGCGACGGCGAGGCTCATATGGAAGGCCGTCGCCGCCATCCACACGCTCCCGCCGACGCCCGTGTGGTACGGCTGATCACCGAAGCGCTGGCCCTTGTCGTAGGCTTTGCCGGTGTCGGCGAAGACGCTCACCCCGAGCTTGCCGATGTCGAGCGGCGACGTCAGCGGCACGCGCAGCTCAATCGATCCATTCACGACGGTGTCGCCGATGAAGGATCCGGCTTCGAAGCCGCGCAGCGTGGAATTCCCGCCGAGCAGATATTTCAGGTAGGGCGGTAAGGGTTGGGTGGCATCCTGGCGCTGCACGGACAGGACGGCGGTCGTCTGCCCGACGAGGCCGATGTAGCCGCGCGCCTCGAGGTGCGTCATCGTCGTGTCGGCCGCATGGTCCGTGTACACCTGCTCTGCCGACGCGAGCGCGTAGATCGCGTTGCGCGGCAGCACCGGATCGATGCGCGTGTCCACGGTCACGCTGCCGCCGAACGACCGCATCGAGTCCGTCAGGCCGAGAAACGACACGTGCTGCCACGCCGCATCGCCGGCCAGGCGCACGACTTTCATCGCGCGCTCGACGCGGCCGAAAAGCACGCGCCGCGTGTCGTCCTCGTCGAAGCCGGGGTTGTGCTCGCTCTGCAGGCTGCCGCCGGCCTGAACCCGGGTGAGCGGTCCGGCCGCGAACGTGCGATCGAATTCCGCCCCGGCCTGTTTGAACCCGCCCCAGGTCAGCGGAAAAGACACGCGGCTGCGCTCGCCGAGCCAGCCGGGCCATGCGAGACGCACACCGTACGTCAGCCCGTAGCCGTCTTCACCGGTCAGAATCGGCAGCCACATCAGATTGTGGACGCCGCGCCGCTTGACGACGGTGACCGGCGATCCGGGCACGTCCGGCAGCTCGATCCGCACCGGACCTTCGTCGACGATGATGACGACGATGATCTGGGTGGGATCGGAGATCGAGGCGAAGCGCTTGAGGACGCTCACGCTCTCGAACTTCTTGGCAGCGCGGAGCCGCGCCGTGACCTCCGCGATCGTCGCCGTCGTGAACGGCGAGCCGATCTTGAGGCCGGACAGTGCGACGATCTCGTCGTCGGTCGAGATGTGGTTGCCGTGGACGCGGACTTCCGCGATCACTTCCTGCTGGGGCACGGCGACCTGAACGCCGAGCCCTATCGCCAGGAGCCGGACGCCAAGGGCGCCGGCGGCAGCAATCGTCAGCATGTCAGCGGATCCTAGGGGAGCTTGATGCGGCCGCTCGTCGTGGCCTGCCGGTAGTCGTGGTAGTCGAGATGGTAGCGCGCGTCGAACGAGCCCACCGCGAGCATCGCCGCGAAATACATATCGATGTCCTTCGGCAGCCAGACGTCAGGAAAGGCCTGGCTCATGGTCATCGAGGCCTTGAGGTCGCTCACGCGGACGAGCCACGCGGCCGGCAGAAAATCGAGGCTGACGTTGTCGAACGTGTATTTGACGATCTGATTCGCGGACGGATCGATCCACAGCGTGACGAGCGACACCTTGTTCATCATGCGCTCGATGGCGGCGTCCAGATCGTCCCCCCGGCTCGGCGGCTTCTCCTCGGTCTTCTTCTGCTGTTGTTTGTCGTTCTCGTGCGAAAAGAGCCGGGCCGGATAGTACTCGACCCGCAGCACGTCGTGGTTGTCGAATTTCTCGCGGCCGACAAGGGCGTACTTGCCCTGCTCGAACTTGAATCGAAGGAAATAGGCCGACTCGATGAACCCCGGCTGCCGGGACTGATGGAGGAAAGCGTCGAGGTCCTTCGGCGGCTCGGGATCGGGCTCTGCATGCTCGGCGGCCGCGCCGGCGCCGCGCTGCGCCCGCTTGTCGCGCGCCTTCGCGCGCTTCAGGAAATCCGCCTCGAACTTCTGCCGCTCGTCCTCCGACACCGTCACGCCGTTCACTTTCAGCGGACTCTTGACGAAGTAGCCCTCGCGGATGAACCACGTGAAATCGCGGCGCTCGCCCCAGATGGGCGTCTGTGACGGCCCGCGGACGTCGATGCGGTCCTGCTCGTCGAGGACGTATTGCTGCAGCTTCTTCCAGTTCTCGTCGCGATGCGCGAGAACCCGTTGCATCAGGGCGTCGAGGTCGGTCTGCGGAGCCGGTGCGGGCGCGGCCAGCAGGCTGGAGCCCGCCAGCAGGACCGCCGCGAGCGCGGCACGCGTGTGGAACACCAGGATCCTCCGGGGCAGGCGCGGGATCGAACTAATCAGACGAAGGATACTCCCCGATTGTTGCACGGCCCGATCGTCAATAATCCGTCGATGTCCGAACTGCCCCTCCTCGTCAACTTGGCGGTCGCCCTGGCTTACGCGCTGGCGGGCGGGCTCGTGGCCCGCCGAATCGGGCTGCCGACGACCGTCGGGTACCTGGTCGCGGGCGTCGCGCTGAGCCCCGTGACGCCGGGGTTTCACGGCGACCCCGCGGCGATCCACCAGCTCGCCGAGTTTGGCGTGATCCTCCTCATGTTCGGCGTCGGCCTGCACTTCTCGTTCCGCGATCTCTGGCAGGTGCGCGACATCGCCATTCCCGGCGCGCTCGTGCAGATGGTCGCGATCTCGGTCGCGGGCTGGGCGATCGCGCGCGCGTGGGGCTACTCCGAGGGCGGTGCCTGGGTCTTCGGCGTCGCCGTCTCGGTCGCGAGCACCGTCGTGCTGCTGCGCGGGTTCATGGACCAGGGGTGGCTCAACTCGCTGGCCGGCAAAGCGGCGATCGGCTGGTTGATCTTCGAGGACCTCGCGACAGTCGTGATCCTCGTGCTGCTGCCCGTGCTCGCGGCCCCCAGCTCGTCGACCCTGCTGCTCCAGGCGGTCGTCGCCCTGGGCAAGGGCCTCGTGTTCATCGCCGTCATGGTGATCGTCGGCACGCGCGTCATGCCCGCGATCCTCGGCGGCATCGTCAAGACGCGGTCGCGCGAGCTCTTCGTTCTCGTCGCGCTCACCGTCGCCGTGGGAATTGCCCTGGGCTCGGCCGCGCTCTTCGGCGTCTCGCTGGCGCTCGGCGCGTTCATCGCCGGCATCGTGGTCAACGACTCGCCGTTCAGCCATCAGATCGGCGCCGACCTGCTGCCGTTCCGTGAAGCCTTCGCCGTCATCTTCTTCGTCTCGGTCGGCATGCTCGTCAATCCCGCCGACGTCGCGGCGCACTGGGGACAACTCCTCACGACGACCGCGCTCATCATGATCGCCAAGCCCCTCGTCTCCGCGCTCATCGGATTCGTGCTGCCCTATCCGGCGCGCACCGCGATCATGGTGGCCGCCGGGCGCAGCCAGATCGGCGAATTCTCCTTCATCCTCGGTCAGGCCGGCGTCACGCTTGGGCTGCTGTCCGGCGCGCAGTATTCGTTGATTCTGGCGGCAGCCATCGTCACGATGACGCTCAATCCGTTCGTCTTGCGAAGCGTGGGGCCCGTCGAGCGCCGACTGCGGCGGTGGCCCGGTCTGTGGCGGCTGATCGATCGGCACGGCGAAGAGCCGCCGTTGCCCGCGGACACGCTGACGAATCACGTCGTGATCGTCGGCTGCGGGCGCGTGGGGCGTCACATCGCCGAGGCGCTCGGCCGGCTCGGGATCCCGCGGCTCGTCGTCGAAGTCGATCCCGCGCGCATCGACAAGCTGCGCGAGATCGGCGTGCCGACGCTCTACGGCGACGCCGGCAGCTCCGAGATCCTCGAGCATGCCGCACTCGAGCGCGCGCGCGCCATCGTGGTCACGCTGCCTGACGATGCCGCGGCGCTGGCGGTCATCGAGACCGCGCACGCCCTCGCCTCGGGCCTTCACGTCGTGGCCCGCGCGTCGACGTGGGACGGCGCGCGCCGGCTCACTGCCGCCGGAGCGACGACGGTCGTGCGCCCGGAACTGGAAGGCGGCGTCGAGATCGTCCGCCGCACGCTGCTCGAGCTGGATCTTCCCGTGCGCGACGTCCAGCGCTACTCGGATCTCATCCGCCGCGAAGGACTCGATGACGCCGAGCGGACGAGCCCGGAACGAACGCGCGTGCTGCACGATCTCGTCGGCGCGGCGAAGGGCCTCGAAGTGAGCTGGCTGACGCTGACGACGGGCAGCCCGCTCGCGGGCCGGACGATCGCCGCGTCGCAACTGCGCACGCGCACCGGCGCGTCCATCGTCGCGATCAGCCGGCAGGGCGTGCTGCTGCCCAATCCCGAAGCCGGCGCCGATCTTCGAGTGGGCGATCGACTCGCGCTCCTGGGCACCGAGGATCAGGTCAGAGAAGCCGAGCGGCTGCTCGCGATTGGACCGTAGGGGCTCAAGAGCCCGGGTCGGGCTCGTACCACGGCATCGCTCGCACGAACTGGCCACGAAACGTGCCGACGTTCGCGGTCCTGCAGTGCGGGCAGTCCCACTCCTGCTGAGAGTCTTCGGTCTGTTCGGGCCAGTTCCGGAAGTGCAGGGTGACGGCCGAGCGGCAGGTCACGCAGCGGACGTGAACGAGCGCGAGCGCCGCGTTTTTCACTGGGCCTGGATACTAGCACTCTTGTTCGACTAAAGGCTAATAATCATAAGTCTAAAGTGCTAGTTTACATCGCTTGTACTTTGGTTTCGTTAGTTTGAATGTAATTGCACTACGCTATCTATCAACATGGATGCACTCGACATTGCTCTCATTGGCCGCCTGTGCCGTGACGGCCGCGCGACCTGGGCGGAGCTTGCCACCGAGGTCGGGCTCACACCGCCGGCGGTCGCGGCGCGCGTGCGTCGGCTCGAGGCGGGGGGCATCATTCGTCAATTCGCGGCGCTTGCGGATCCCGAGCGGGTGGGCGCCGTCACGGCGTTCGTCGAGGTGACGTTCGACGATCCGCAGGCGCACGACGAGTTCCGGCAGGTCGTCACGCGGCTCGTCGCGGTGCAGGAGTGCCACCGCGTCGCCGGCGATGCGCACTACCTGGTCAAGGTCCGCGCTCGCTCATCGTCCGAGCTCGAGTCGCTGCTGGCCGCAGTGCTGCCCAAGGCCGCGCGCGGCGCGACGTTCCGCGTCTCCATGGTGCTCACGACCGTCAAGGAGTCGCCGGTGTTTCCGCTCCCGAAGCTCGACTAGGGCTCGCCTGGAAGCGGTCGTAGAATCCCCTGGTGCGACTGCATCTCCTGCCGGGGCTCGTGGCCGGCGCCCTGGCGTTGGGTGTCGGTGCGCCGGTCGTCGATCGCGCGCCACAGCCGCGCGACGTCCTCGTGTTCGCCGCGGCGTCGCTCAAGACGGCGCTCGACGAGCTCGCCGAGCCGTGTCGCCAGGCGACGGGCGCCGGCCTGCGCGCGTCCTACGCCGCGAGCTCGACGCTGGCCAAACAACTCGAAGAAGGCGCGCCGGCTGAGCTCTTCATTTCGGCGGACGTCGAGTGGATGGATTACGTCGCGGATCGACACCTCATCAGGGAGGACACGCGCGTCAATCTGGTCGGCAACGATCTCGTGCTCATCGCGCCCGCGTCGCATACGGTGGCGCTCACGATTGCCCCGGGCTTTCCGCTCGCCGCGGCGATTGGCCGCGGACGGCTGGCCGTGGGCGACCCGGCGGCGGTGCCGGCGGGTCTCTACGCCAAAGCCGCGCTGACGTCGCTCGGCGTGTGGGACGCGGTCGCTCCGCATCTCGCGTCGGCGGAAAACGTCCGCGCCGCGCTCCTGCTCGTCTCGCGCGGCGAAGCGCCGCTCGGCATCGTCTATCGCACGGACGCGAAGGTGGATCCCGGCGTCGTGATTGTCGACACGTTTCCCGATTCGACGCATCCGCCGATCGTCTATCCTGCGGCGCTGACCGCCCGCGCCTCGGCCGCCGCCGCCAGCGTGCTCGACTACCTGCGCGGCCCGGCCGCGCGCGCGACGTTCGCGCGCCAGGGCTTCCGCACGGACGTTCCTCCCGTCAAATGACCGACTGGACCGCGAGCGACCTCGAAATCGTCCGGCTCAGCCTGAAGGTCGCAACGGTCGGGACCGTCGCCAGCCTGCCGTTTGCCATTGCGGCCGCCGTGCTGCTGGCGCGCGGCCGGTTCTGGGGGCGCGGCCTGCTCAACGCACTCGTCCACTTGCCCCTGGTCCTTCCTCCCGTTGTCACCGGCTATCTCCTGCTGCGTCTGTTCGGCCGGCGCGGGGTGGTCGGCGCGCTTCTCGAGAGCGCACTCGGGTTCACGTTTGCGTTTCGCTGGACCGGCGCGGCGCTCGCCGCCGCCGTGATGGGCTTCCCGCTGATGGTGCGCGCGATCCGGCTCGCGATCGAGGGCGTCGACCGGCGCCTCGAGGAGACCGCCGCGACGCTCGGTGCGAACCCGTGGTGGACGATGATCGCGGTGACGCTGCCGCTGGCGCTGCCGGGCGTGCTGTCGGGCATGGTCGTCGCGTTCGCGAAGGCGCTCGGCGAGTTCGGCGCGACGATCACGTTCGTCTCGAACATCCCCGGCGAAACGCAGACGCTGGCGCTCGCCATCTACAGCCTGACGCAGGCGCCAGGCGGCGACGCGCATGCGTGGCGGCTCGTGTGGCTCTCGCTCGGCGTGTCGGTGGCGGCGCTCCTTGTGTCGGAAGCGCTCGCGCGACGGATCGAGAGACGCCGATGACGTCGCTCACCGCCGAGATCCGGCACGAGTTCGAGCGCCTGACGATCGACATCCGGCTCGATCTTGGCGGCGGCCTGACCGCGCTCCTCGGTCCGTCAGGCGCGGGCAAGACGAGCGTCCTCAACGTGCTCGCTGGCCTCCTGCGGCCCGACTCGGCGCGGATTGCGATTGACGGCACGACGCTCGCCGACACCGCGCGCGGCGTCTGGGTGCCTGCGCACGAGCGCCGCATCGGCTACGTGTTTCAGGAGTCGCGGCTCTTTCCGCATCTCACGGTGCGGCAGAACCTCGCGTTCGGCCGCTGGTTTGCCGGCCGCCGCGACGCCGGCATCGGCATGGACGAAGTGGTCGATCTGCTCGGGTTGCGCGCGCTGCTCACTCGCCATCCGGCGCGGCTGTCCGGCGGCGAGCAGCGTCGTGTGGCGCTCGGCCGCGCGCTGCTCTCGCACCCGCGGCTGCTCCTGCTCGATGAACCGCTCGGATCGCTCGACGTCGCGCGCCGCCAGGAGATCCTTCCATACCTCGATCGGCTGATCGCCGAGCTGCGCCTGCCGATGATCTACGTCACGCACGACTGGGCGGAAATCCAGGGCCGGGCGCAGACGGTCGTGCTGATGGACCACGGCCGGGCGAGCTAGCGGTTACACTGCCTCATGCCCGTCTTTCCCAAGCCCTCATTTCCGTACGCCTACGACGTGCCCACCCAGGTCGGGTTCCTGCGCGCGCACCGGCAGCAACCGGACCGGTTGATTCCCGCCAAGTCGCCGGATCGGATGCTGCTCGCGACGTGGAACATCGCGAACTTCGGCGCGCAGGATCGGCGCGACTCCGAGTTCCAGATCATCGCGGAGATCCTGAGCTGGTTCGACGTGGTCGCCGTGCAGGAGGTGCGCGAGAACTTCTCGCACCTCGAGGCCGTTCACGCGCACCTGCCGGCGCCGTATCGCCTGCTCTTCACCGACATCGCGGGCAACGACGAACGCATGACGTTCGTCTACGACTCGTCGAAGCTGACGCTGCTCGAGAAGATCGGCGAGATCGCCATTCCGCCCTCGGACCTGCCGTTCATCAAGCTGCCGACGGTCACGCAGGCGTTCAAGGGCTTCGACCGCAACCCGTACATCGCGACGTTCAAAGTCGGCCAGACGGATTTCCTGTTCGTCAACGTGCACCTCTACTTCGGGTCGGACGCGCCGGCGGACCTGCAGCGCCGGTCGCTCGAAACCTTCGCGGTGGCGCGATGGGCCGACCAGCGGCGCAAGAGCGCGTTCTCGTTCACCAAGGAGATCGTCGCGCTCGGCGATTTCAACATGCCGAAGGCGGCGCCCGGCGACCCGATCCACGATGCGCTCGTCGCCAAGGGCCTCGAGCTGCCCGATCATTCCGGGATCATCGGATCGAGCATCGTGAACGACGCGCAGTACGACGAGGTCGCGTTCTTCCCGGGGCCGACCGCCGATCAGTTCACCGGCAACAAGGGCGTGTTCGACTACGATGCCGTCGTCTTCCCCGACCTCTGGCAGGCGCGCGGCAAGGCCGACTTCGACGCGTATCTCCGGTACTACATTTCGGACCACCGGCCGATGTGGGTGGAGTTCAACGTGGCGTAGCGAGCCCGCGGGCCGCGGCGTCGTCGACCAGCCAGATCACCTCGCCGTCGGCCGGCCGTACCCGCCGCGCCGGCAGGTCCTCGGCGCCGCCCAGCACGCGCTCGAGAATTGACGCCTTGTCCGCACCGGCAACGAGAAACACCACGAGGCGGGCCGCGTTGAACACGGGCAGCGTCATCGTCAGGCGCGTCGTCCGCATCGCGGGCACGGCGTTGGCAACGACGAGACGGTCGCGCTCGGCGAGCGCGGCGGTGCCGGGGAACAGCGAGGCCGTGTGACCGTCGGTGCCCAGCCCGAGCAGCACGAGATCGAAGCGCGGCCGCTCGCCCGGCGCGAGCTCGAAGGCCTCGACGAGGTCGCGCTCGTAGGCGCGGGCCGCACCCGCCGCGTCGGGGTCTTCGCCCGCGAAGCGATGGATGCGCCGGCGGTCGATCGGCACGCGATCGAGCAGCGTCTCGGCCGCCATGCGGTAGTTGCTTTGCGGGTCGTCGGGCGGGACGTGGCGCTCATCACCCCACCACCAGTCGATCTGCGGCCACGGCACCGGCGGCTGGACGATGCCGGCGGCGAGGCGCGCGAACAAGCCGCGCGGAGTCGACCCGCCGGAAAGCGCGACGCGGAAGCACCCGCGCGCGCGCACGGCCTCGACGCTCTGCTCGGCGAAGAGCCCGGCGGCCGCCTCGAACAGCGCCGCGGGATCGCGACACACGCGCAGAACCGGCGTCATCGTCCGCGCGTGCGGGCGGCGGCGTGCCGCCACATGCGAAACCCGCCCGCGAAGGCGTGCTCGTTGCCCCCGAGCCGCACGCCCGGAGGCAGCTTCTTGAGCAGCTTGGCGTTGCCGCCGCCGACCACGACGTCGTTGGCCTCGAGCGCCGCCTGCAGGCGCACGATGATGTCGGTGGCGTGTTTGCGCCACCTCTTCTTTCCGAAGCGCTCGAGCCCGGCCGCGCCGGCGTAGTCCTCGTACGAACGGCCTTTCTTGTACGGCAGATGCGCCAGTTCCATCGGCTCGATCACGCCGTCGACGATCATCGCCGTGCCCAGGCCGGTGCCGAGCCCGAGAAAGAGCATGTGCCCGCCGCGATAGCTGCCGAGCGCCTGCATCGCGGCGTCGTTGAGGATCCGCACCGGCCGCCCGAACGCCTTGTGGAAATCGAAGCCGACCCAGCCCTCGCCGAGATTTTTCGGATCCGAGATCGGCCGGCCGCGCGCCACGGGACCCGGGTAGCCGATCGAGACGACGTCGTACTTCCAGCCGCGCACCGCGTCCTTGACGAGGCGGACCATTTTCTTCGGCGTCATCCTCGGCCCGGAGGGAATCCTCACGGGCTCGCGGCGTCCGCTCGCCAGGAGCTTGATGTGGGTCCCGCCGATGTCGATGACCAGGATCCTCATCGAGGCAGGACGCCGTTACTGCGGGTTGAGCCAGCCGCCGTCGGCGGCGGTCAGGGAGTCGGCCTCGGTGGGCCCCCACGTGCCCGGGGCGTACTCGTGGATCGCCGTGCGATCGCCCAGCGCGGGGTCGACGATCCGCCAGGCCTCTTCCACGTAGTCCTGGCGCGCGAACCGGGCGGGCTGACCGCGCATCGCGTCCCACAGCAGCTCCTCGTACGCGCTGGCTTCCTCGGGATCGCTCTGCTCGGTCACGACGAGCTCGACGGTCTCCCCGCCGAATCGGCGGCCCGCGACCTTCACGAACGCGCCGATCGCGATGACGAGCGTCGGCGTTACGCGAAACCTGAAGTAGTTCGCCGGCGGCATCAGCTCGGGGTACAGCATCGGCGGCTGCTTGAGCTTGACGAAGACCTCGGTGGCCGTCACCGGCAGGGACTTGCCCGCGCGAATGTAGAACGGGACGCCCTTCCATCGCCAGGTGTTGATGCCGAGGCGGAGCGCCGCGAACGTCTCGACCGTGGAGTCGGGCCGCACGCCTTTCTCCTGCCGGTAACCCAGAAACTGGCCGCGCACGACGTCGCCCGGCGCGAGCGGCGCAATGCTCTTCAGTACCTTTACGCGCTCGTCGCGCACCAGCTCGCCGTCGGCGACGCCGGGCGGCGGCTCCATCGCGACGTTGCTCAGCACCTGCAGCAGGTGGTTCTGCACGACGTCGCGAATCGCGCCGGCCTGGTCGTAGAACGCGCCGCGGCCCTCGACGCCAAAGCTCTCGGCCATCGTGATCTGCACGCTCTCGATGTGCTGGCGGTTCCAGATCGGCTCGAGAAAGCCGTTCGCAAACCTGAAGAACAGGATGTTCTCCACCGCGTTCTTGCCGAGGTAGTGGTCGATCCGGAAGACGTCCTTCTCGTCGAAGACCTGGTGGACGATCTGGTTGAGCGTCCTGGAGGACGCGAGGTCGCGGCCGAACGGCTTTTCCACGATAACGCCGCCGCCGCGCTGGCAGCCCGATCGACGAAGCTGCTCGAACACCGTCTGGAACTGGTCGGGCGGGATCGCCAGGTAGTAGAGCGGCCGTGCCGCGCTGCCCAGCGCCTGCTTCAGCCGAACGAAGGTCGCCGGATCGCTGTAGTCGCCGGCAATGTAGTGCATCGATTGCGACAGCGTCTCGAAGGCCGCTGGATCCAGGCCGCCGTTGGCCGTGACGCTGTCCCTCGCGCGCTGGCGGAAGTCGGCGTCCGTCCAGCTCGACCGCGCCACGCCAATCACGGGCATCGTCAGGCGCCCGCGCTTGGCCATGCCCTGCAGCGCCGGGAAGATCTTCTTGAAGGCCAGGTCGCCGGAAGCGCCGAAAAAGACGAGGGCAGTGTCGGCCACGTCATACAGATTATCGCGGTACACTCGCCACATGCTGACAGCACTGCGGCCGAGTACCGCCGCGCTGGCCGTGGGGCTCGGGCTGGCGGCGATCGCGCACGCCCAGATGGACACCTTCGAGCGCTCGTTCCGCGCCGGACCGGGCGCGCGCCTCGACGTCTCCACCCACCGCGGAAAGATCGCCATCACCGCCGGAGACAACGATGAGATCGTGGTGTCGGGGACGGCGACCGCGCGGTCGGGCCTGAACATGCCGGTCAATCGCGGGCAGCTCGTGGCGGATGCCGTCGCGCACCCACCCATCCGCCAGCAGGGCGCGACGGTCGAGGTGCGGCCGCCGTCCGATCCGCTCGTGGATCGCGCCGTGACGATCGACTACGTCGTGCGCGTGCCGCCCACCACGGTCGTGATCGCCGCCAGCGACTCGGGCGCGGTGACGGTCACGGCGATCACGGGCGCGGTCACCGTGCGCACGCAATCGGGCGCCATCGAGGTCGCCCTGCCGGCATCAGGCGGCGTCACGCTGGACGCCATGACGGCGTCGGGAACTCTCGAGATCGAGAAGTCACTCGTGGGCGGCACGGTGGACAAGGGCCGGGCGCACGGCACGATCCGCGGCGGCGGCGTGCTCTGGCAGCTCGTCAGCAAGAGCGGCACGATTCGCGTGAAGTGACGCGGGCGCGTCAGAGCGGCTTCGACTCGGCGCGCAGCGGGATCCGCAACACGACGAACTCCGCCGGCCGAACCGGCGCGAAGCCAACCTCCAGGGTCAGGACGCCGTGATCGAGGTCGTTCTGCGTCGTCGTGTCGTCGCCGCACTTGACGTAGTAGCACGATGTCGGCGTCGCGCCGACGAACGCGCCGGCGCGAAACAGCCCCATCATGAACGTGTTCACCGTCAGCCGGATCCGCGCCCAGAGCGACGGCGCGTTCGGCTCGAACTGCGCCCACGTCAGACTCCGACTGAGACTCCCCTCGACGAACAGCGCCAATCGGCGCACGGGCACGTACCGCCACTCTGATCCGCTGCCGCTGGCGCCCGCGAGCGTCCGGCTGCCCCACACGACGAGGCCGGGCCCGGAGACGCGGCGGATGGCGTTCACGCCGTGCTCGGTGAGCGCCAGCATGTCGTCCTCGGTGAGCGTGTCGGTGACGCCGGTCGCGCCGCTGAGCGTCGCGCCCAATCCGGCCGGCGCCTTCCACACGCCGCGCGTCTGATCCGTGCGCGCGTAGACGCCCGCGACGAACCCGCCGGGCGGGAATGATCGCGTTGCGCCCGTCGCGGGATCGACGACGGTCAGCCACGGCACGTACATCGCGGCGTTGCGCGCGGCTTCGCCCGTGACGCACGGGTCCGGCGCGGCCGCTCCCCGCGGCGGCCCGTCTGCAATCAGGAAGATCCGCCGCGCGAGGCAGAATGCCTCGAGCGCCGCGATCACCCCAGGCGTCGTCACGCCCGGCACGCAGAGAAGGTTCACGATCGGCACGCGATCGAGGTGAAAGACGCCGCCCCTGCCGCTGGCCGGGATGAGTTGCCGCTCGAAGGGCTCGGTGTCCGGCGTCAGGACGGCGCCCGAGTCATCGGCCAGGCGCACGACCCAGGCTTCCGTGCCGCCGTTGTCGAAGAACTGCCGGACGGCCGTTCCGAGCACGCCGCCGGCGTCGATCGGGCCGAACTCGCAGACGAAATCACTGACGCTTCGGACGTCGACGGCCGCGTCGGTGGATCCGCGCGCGGCGCCGCCGATGAACGCCGCGGTGGACGTGCTCACGCCCTCGATCGGATGGATGCCGCTCAGGATCTCCTCGATGTAGACGCCGGGCGCGATGTAGGTGGGCATCCGGAACTCACCGGCTCATCAGGTACTTCGTCACGGTGTGCGCGCTGCCGGCAGGCGTGATCTGGAGGATCAGTGTGGAGTCGCGACGGGCGCGGCCGCCGTTGCCCTGCTGCACGAACGCATCGAAGATCGCGAAGAACGTGTTGATCGTGCCGTAGTTGTTGATGTCCGCGGCGGCGGCCACGAACCTGGCCGCGGCGTCCTCGAGCGCCGATTCGTCCACCGGAGCGCGGTGATCGCGCGCGGCGTCGATCGCCGCGTCGAGCTTCGCCAGCCGCTCCGCCGTGTCCTGCTCCAGGCTGTAGAGCGTGACGAGCTGCATGCGCTTGAAATCGCGCGACGGCAGCGCCACCTCACGCGGCGCGCCGCCCGTGAACCAGCCGGGAATCACCACCGTGCCGTTGGCGTCGCGCAGTCCCGTGAACCCGTCGCGGTAGAACACGGCCGCGTTCGCCGGATCGCGATACGCGAAGCCAATCGTCACGAGGTCGCTCAGCGGACGCGACGAGGCGATCAGGTGCGCCGACACGAGGTACCGCGACGCCTGCCTGACGACGTCTCTCAGCGGATCCCCCGACAGGGTCCGGAACGCCTCGAGGATGGCGTCGTTGTCGTACCGCGCGACGTACGTCGCCGTCACCGCGCCGAGCCCACCCGGAAACTGCGCGGCGAGCGCGGCCGCCAGCTCGCTCGCCGACGGAATGAGCCGCAGGTACTCCGCGAGCTCCAGGTACTGCGTCAGCTCCGACGGGGTCGTGACCTTGTCAGCGACGGCCAGGTTGTAGGTCACCCCGATCGTCTGCAGGTTCCGGATGAGGTAGGCGAACCGCTTGTCGCCGCCCGGTCCGGCGGCGCGGGCCGACTGCGTGGCCTCGCCGGCCATGCGCACGAGGAACGTGCTCTCGAGCTGGTAGCCCTTTTTCTCGACGCGCTCGCGAATCGACGCCTCGGTCGTGAAGACGTTCACGAGCCCCGTCGACTGCACCTCGACGCTGTTGGTCGTGCGGGCGATGACCTCTGCCAGGCACGTCTGCTCCCAGTTGAAGACGTTGACCTGCAGCTGCGCGCTGTCCGTCAGCTGGTGCGTCAGGACGCCGCGATGGATTCGAATCAGCGACAGATTCGGCCGATCGAACAGCGCCGCGCACTGGCCGTGCGCCGCCAGGCGGAAGAGCGCCTGGCCGGCCGGCTGGGAGACGTCGATCTCCACGTCGATCAGCGCGTCGTCGGACGTCGCGCGTGTATACGCGTAGTTCGCGTTGATCGAAAACGACTGGTGGAGCGCGTCGCCGAGCTTCTTGTACCAGGCGTCCTTGAAGTCGTTGACGCGATCGAGCGCCGCGTGCAGGTCCGCCGCGGCCTGACCCAGGTCGCTCGCCTTGATGCGGTCCCACGCCTGGCCCAGCAGTCGCTCGGCGACGCCCTGCAGCGTCAGATCCGTCAGGCGCATCAGGCCGTCCTTCGTGGCCTGGCGCGCCAGCGCGGCGAACAGCGGGCCCGGGCGCAGCCTGGATGTCAGCTCGTCCACGACGTCGCGAAGCTTCGGCTGCCACTGGCCGCGGATGAAGTCGCGCGCGGTTGCGGCGATCGTGCTGATCCGGGCCAGCGCGTCGTCGTCGGCGGCGAGCGACGACAGATGGCCGCCGCTCAGCCGGTCGATCACCGCCCACGCGTCGCTGTCCTGGAGCCGCGCCAGATCGTCGCGGGTCGAGAGCGCCGCGACCTTCGACAGCGCCGCGTCGAGCCGATCGACCGTGCCGTGATCGACGGCGTCCTCGTAGAGATGGACGACGGCGTTCGTCACCTGCGCGTCGGCGGCGCGATAGTCATCGACGACGCTCCCGATCGCCGTCTGCAGCTGGGCGACGTTCGTGCGGTCGAGCGCGCGGCCCAGCCACTTGTTCGCGAGGTTGGTGACCGCCCCGACCAGCACCTTGTCCGTCTGCGCCTGCAGCGTGTCGAGATCGCTCGACGCGCGAATCCGCTGGAACACGTCGAGTGCGTTGCGGACGTCGGCGCCGAGGAGCGCCGACAGGAACTCGTCGGCGCTGTCGGGCAGCCCGTCGGTCGCGGCGATCGCCGATGCCTCGAACGCGGCGGCGAAATCCAGGCCGGCGGACCGCGATTTCTTGACGACGAGCGCGACCCAGCCGGGCCGGGACCCGAGCCGCGCCGAGATCTCGAAGTCGCCCCCAATCCTGTAGCCCACACTCACCGAGGACTTGAGCCGAACGCCGTACTCCACGGCCGCCTCGAGGTCGTTGATCGACAGGCCCTGGTGGCCGACGAGCGCGTACCCGGACGTCAGCGCGGCCTGGAGATCGAGGAAGCCGCTGTAGCCGAACACCAGCACCTCCCCTGGCTTCGGCAGCGACGCGGGCGCGCCGGCGTTCTGAGGGAGCGCGAGCGCGGTCACGAGATCCTGCAGCAGCGCCATCGCCGTTGTCCCGGCGTCGTAGAGACAGAAACGGTCGTACGACACGCTGCTTCCGGCCTGAAGTCCGAACTCGAAATTCGCCATCGCCGCGGGAACGGGCACGCCGCCGCCGAACTTGCCGCTCGCCTTGCCCTCGAGGTGCAGCCGCGCGCCCACGCGCCCGGCGGGCACAATCAACCCGTACGCTTTCGTGAAGTCGGAGGCTCCCTGCGGCCAGGTCAGCTCGACGCTGGTCGCGCCCGCCGCCGACACCGAGGCCGTCATCGACAGACCGTCGGGATCCCCGAACGTGAGATCGCTCGTGGCGCCGCCGACGTTGGCGGCGGTCACCGCGGTGGTCGTCGTTGCAAATGGATCGGCGGGCTTCAACCCGGCCGGGAGCTCGAAGCCGACGCTGCCCTGTCCATTCAGAAACTGGCGACTGAAGTTCTGCGGCCCGATCGAGATGTTGAACACGGCGTCGATGCTCCTGACGGGCGGACGAGCGCCCCGACGAGGCGCCGTGCTGGGGAGGGAGGGCGCTGACACTATGCCGGGGACGCCATGGCTGTCAAGATTCGACCGCCGCGCCCTCTATTGCCCGGTCCGGCCCGAGCCGACCTCCATTAAGATCATGATTGTGGGTTCCGGCTCCCTGGCCCGCGCCGCTGCCGTCGTGCTCCTGGCGGCCGCGTTCACCGTCTCCGGGCACGCACAGCAGGATCCTCGCGCGTCGCGCCACGTCGCGCTCGAAACCTTCACCGACGATCGAGTCGCCAGCCTGATCCACAAGCTCGATCGCGATCTGGCACCGCTGACCGATCCCGCCGCGTGGGGAGACGGCGCGCGGTTTCCCCTCTGGGACTTCGCAAGGACGCTCCAGGCCGGACAACTGACGGCCTCGCAGGCTGCGCAGATCCGGGCGCACCTGGAAGCCATCGCTGGCGCTCACCCGCGGGACGCCGATCTCGTCGCACGATCGCAGCACATGCTCGATGCGCTGAGCCCGGGGCACGTCGCTCCCGAGATCGTCGGTCGGGATCTCGACGGCCGCACGCTCAAGCTGAGCGACTTCCGCGGCAAGGTCGTCGTGCTGGTCTTCAGCGGGAACTGGTGCGGCATCTGCCGCAGCAACTATCCGTACGAGCGCCGGCTCCTGGAGCTCTTCAAGGGCCGGCCCTTCGCCATCGTCGGCGTCAACAGCGACGCGGACCCCGCGGCGGCGCAACGCGCCCAGGAAGGAGAGGGCCTGACCTTCCGCTCATGGTGGGACGGCAAGGGCGCCAAGCCGACGGACGGACCCATCGCGTCCGCCTGGAACGTCGTGGGGTGGCCGACCGTGTACGTCATCGACGTCAACGGGGTGATCCGTTTCGTCGATCTCCACCAGGACGACCTGCTCGCCGGCGTCGGACAGCTGCTGTCCTCAGATCCACAGTAAGCGGCACAGGAGCGCGCGGGAACGCAGGCCGCATCAGCCTGCGCGCCCGCACGCGGTTGTCAACCGCTGCCTGGTCAGCGATCGACGGCCGTGCACCGATCCGCCACGTCGGTCACTGTCTTGACCGAGAATTTGGGCAGGTCTTTCTCACTGGGCTTCTGTCCAGGCGGCGGGGCCTGCACCTTCGCGTCGGCGGTGCCGGTGACTGAGACTTCGTGGTTGATGTGCGTCCGCAGGACGAGATCCTCGCCTGCCTCGATGAGCATGTAGCTCATGCCACGCTCGCTGCGGTCGGCGGCGTTGCGCCGCGCATTCTCGAGAAGGAACACCGTCGGTCCCGTTCCCTGTGTGAGGCATCCGGTCAACGTCACGTCCGGCGCCGCCTTCTGCTGCGGCATCGGAGGGGGATTCTGGGATTGCGCGGCGATCATCGCGGTCGCGAGGGCGAGAGAAAGGCAGACTCCGACTGTCGTGCGCTTCATGGCGTACTCCTTAACCGATCTTCCGGTGTGGCCAGGGAAGCCACCGGGCATGTACTCAAAGCCCGTGCCACGAGCGGAGGCTGCTTCGCGCGAGTGTACGCGCGCCGGGACGGGGGCGAGTCGCCGGACGTGTGTAAAACGTACGGGCGGAGGACGCCCCTATGAGAGCGTCTCGGTCTGGATCGGCAACCGCCGGACGCGCTTGCCGGTGAGCGCGAACACGGCGTTGGCGACGGCGGGCGCGATGCCCGGCACCGATGCTTCACCGATTCCGCCCGGCGGATTCGTGCTCGGCACGATGTGCACGTCGACGACAGGCGCTTCCGCCATGCGGATGACGTCGTAGTCGCTGAAGCTGGCTTCCTGCACGCGGCCGCGGTTGATCGTGATCGCGCCCTTCAACGCCGCGGACAGCCCGTAGATGACGCCGCTCGTGATCTGCTGACGCACGATCGCGGGATTGACGACGTAGCCGCAGTCCACGGCGCAGACGACGCGATGCACGCGGACGGCGCCGTTCGCCATCGACACCTCGGCGACCTGCGCGGTGAAACTGCCGATGTTGTTGACGACGGACAGGCCGCGCGCGCGGCCGGCCGGAAGCGCCGTGCCCCAGCCCGCCTTTTCCGCCGCCAGCGCGAGCGCCGCGGCCATGCGCGGCTGCCCCGCGAGCAGCCGTTTCCGCACCTCGAGCGGATCCTTGCCGCCGAGCGCCGCCAGCTCGTCGAGGAAACACTCGGTGAAGAACGTGTTCTGCGAGTAGCCGACCGAGCGCCAGTAGTGCGTGGGGATGCGCGCGTCGGGGTTGTGATATTCGACCAGGATGTTCGGAATCCCGTACGCGATGTCCGCGGCGCCCTCGACCGCCGCGCGATCCACACCCGGCCGCGGCCCGGTGAACGCCGGACAGGCAATCCGTGCGGTCCACGCCACCGGCCAGCCGTCTGCGTCGACGCCGCCGGCGAAACGCACGTACGACGCCGGCCGGTACATGTCGTGCTGCGTGTCGTCGATGCGCGACCACGTGAGCTTGACTGGCGCGCCGATCGCCTTCGAAATCTCGACGGCCTCGCCGATGTAGTCCGACGCCGTCCGTCGCCCGAACCCGCCGCCCATATATAAGGTGTGGACGTTGACCTTCTCGGGGTCCAGGCCGGTCACACGTGCGGCCACCTGCCGCGCCGCGGACTGGCCCTGCGTGGACGCCCACACGTCACAACTGTCGGCCTTCACGTCCGCCGTGCAGTTGAGCGGCTCCATCGGCGCGTGCGCGAGGAACGGCACTTCGAACACCGCCTCGATCTTCTTCGCGGCGCTCGCGAGGGCGGCCGGCGCGTCGCCGACCCTTCTCGCCTCGGCGCCCGGTTGGGCGGCGAGATCGGCGAACAGCTTCGTCAGGCTCGCGCTCGAGAGGCTCGCGTTCGGCCCCTCGTCCCACTGGATGTCGAGCGCGCGGCGCCCCTCCATCGCCGCCCACGTGTTCTCCGCCACGACGGCCACGCCGCTCGAGATCGTGACGACGCGCTTCACGCCGGGCACGAGCTTCGCCTTCGTGTCGTTCACCGTCGCCGGCTTGCCGCCGAACACCGGACAGCGCGACACGACGGCGTGCAGCATCGCCGGCAGGCGCACGTCGATCCCGAACGCCGCCGTGCCGTCGATCTTGCTCGGCGTGTCGAGGCGCTTCGCGGACGTGCCAATCAGCGTGAACCGCGACGGATCCTTGAGCGCGGGCGGCGCCGGCACGGGCAGCTGCCCCGCGGCCTCGGCCAGCGCGCCGTACGTGAGCCGCGCGTTCGTCGTGGTGTTGACGACCACGCTGCGCTCGGGGCGGCACGCCGACGGATCGACTCCCCACTTCGCGGCTGCCGCCTGGATCAGCATCTGGCGCGCGGCCGCGCCCGCCTGCCGCAGCGGCGTCCACGACGACCGAATGCTCTGGCTCCCGAACACGCCCTGCGACGGCCCGAACGCGCGGTCGACGCCGGGAAATTCCGTCCGGATCTTCGTCCAGTCGCACTCCAGCTCCTCGGCCAGCAGCATCGACAGCGACGTGACCGTCCCCTGACCCATTTCCGCCTTGTGAATGAAGAGCGTGACGACGTCGTCGGTCCCGACGTGCACCCAGGCGTTGAGCTTCACCGCGGCCGCCGCGGCTTGCGCGTCCCCGGCACGTGTCGGCAGGTAGAACCCGAGCAGCAGGCCGCCCGTGCCTGCGACGCCGAGCTTCAGAAATTCACGCCGATCGACGGAGAGCGTGGCGCTCACGACTGCTGCTCCACGACGCCAAGCTCCGACCGCACCACCGGGTCAGGCCCCGCCTTGCGCCGATCGGGGCCAGACCCGCGCTCATCTGAAGCGGCACGGTGAATGGCCCGCCGAATCGCGTCGTACGTGCCGCAGCGGCAGATGTTGCCGCGCATGGCCTGGTCGATGTCGGCGTCGGTCGGATGCGGCGTCCTCGCGAGGAGCGCCGCGGCCGCCATGATCTGGCCGGACTGGCAGTAGCCGCACTGCGGCACGTCCTCTTCCATCCATGCGCGCTGCACGGGGTGCGACCGATCGGCCGACAGTCCCTCGATCGTCGTCACGCGCTTGCCGGCCGCGTTGGCGATCGAGACGCTGCACGATTTCACCGCGCGGCCGTCGAGGTGGACGGTGCACGCGCCGCATTCGGCGAGGCCGCAGCCGAACTTGGTCCCGGTCAGGCCGAGCGTGTCGCGCAACACCCAGAGCAGGGGCATCTCGCCGGGCACGTCGGCGGTCTGGCGTTTGCCGTTCAGAGTGAATTCGAAGGCCACGAGCCGCCTCCCAGGAAGGACCGATCCCCGTGAGTATACTGCCGCGCTACCAGCGCAGCGCGAGCGCCTTCGTGAGGAACTCCATCAGCGGCGCAATCCGCTCGCAGGCCGCCACATACCGCTCGAGGAAGTCCGCGGAGACGACGTCCGCCTCGCGGAACTCGGCCAGGCTGTAGAGGTCCTTGCGCTTGAGATCCTCGACGAAGCGGTGCGCCGGATCGAAGCCGGCCGGCGCGCGCTTCAGCCGATCGCCCTCGATCTCGACGCCCGACGCCAGCACCGCCGCCCACTGTTTCGGTTGGGCGACGATGTGCTGGCGGATGCGGGTGAGCGCAGACGTCTCGAGGTGGTAGACGCCGCCGCCGCCGTACGAGTCCTTCGGCTCGAGATGGAGGTAGAAGCCGGGCACGCCGTCCACGCGCCGCCGCGCCTCGTGAGCGAACCGCGCGGCCACCCACGTCTTGAACGGCGACTTGTCGGGCGAGAACCGCGTGTCACGGTAGATCCGGAACATCGAGCCGCCCATGCGCCGCGGATCCGCGACGTACGCGCGGCTGATCGCCCGGAGCCGCGGGCCCACGTCCGTGATGAACTGCAGCACCGGCGCTTCGACGTCGGCGACGTAGCGATCGCGGTTGTCCGCGAACCACTCGCGCGTGTTGCTCCGCTTGAGCGCCCGCAGGAACGTGAAGAGCCCCGGGCTGAAATGCGCCGCCATCAGAACGCCTCCTGCACGCCGAGGTAGACGCCGTGCGACCCCTGTTGGCCGATGCCGATGTCGAGGCAGAGATTCGTCATCGACCGCTTGTTGAGCAGCAGGCGCAGCCCCGCGCCCCCGCCGGTCGCGAACGTGTCGAAAAGTCGCTCGCCGGTCTCGAGGTTCGTCACCGTCGTCGTGTTGAGAAACACCACGAGACCAACGAGCTGGTTTGCGGTCAGGTTCGTGCGGTATTCGATTTCGCCGTAGACCAGACGCTCGCCGCGAAACCGGCCTTCCGCATACCCGCGGCCGGATCGGCCGTAGAGGTCCGTGCCGGTCGCTGGCAGATCGAGATATGGGGCGGCGCCGTTCGTCACGAAATCGCCGAAGAGCCAGAAGGCGAGCTTGTGCCGGGGATCGGCGTTGATTGCGCGGTACGTGCGCGCGTCGATCTTCAGCTCCTGCCAGGTCGAATCGCCGCCGAGAAACCCGTCGAAGTACATCCGGTACGATGCGCCCGCGCGCCAGCCCTTCGTCGGATTGATCGCGTTGTCGCGGTCGTCGATGAGGGCGTTCACGCTGACACCGGCCGACCGCTGTCCGTCGCGATTGAAACCGTGCGCGTCGGTGTAGGCGATGTAGGGCGAGCCCTCCCAGATCGCGTCGGCGTCCATGCCGGGACGGATGTTCGCCCAGTCGCCGAAATGCAGCCCGACGCCGCCATACAGACGATCGACGAGCCGGCGATAGAGCGTCTCGTGCACCCGGAAGTAGTCGTACCGCATGTTCACGCGATCGTCGGACACCGTGGACGTGCCGAGCCCGTACGTGTCCTGCGACGTCCAGAGAAACCGGTTGTCGCCCTCGACGAACCAGCGGTCGTCCTCGGTGAACAGCCCGAAGCGTGCAAACAGCGCGGTCTGTTTCTTGACGGAGAACGTCAGACTGGCGACGACCGAGGACACGTGCGTCGTCTGCGGATCGCCGCGGTAGAACGCGACGTTGCCCCCGGCGCCGAACGAGAAACCGGTCGACGGCTTGTAGCCGATCACGGGCGCGATGGCGCGCATCGGCTTGCGGTAGTCGATCGCGACCGAGCGGTCAGGCGGCGGCTGGTGACGAAGGATGCGGATCAGGTCCACGACGTCCACGGTCTCGGGCGCGGGCCGGGTCGAGGCTTGACCGGCCGGCGCCTGCCCCGCGACGGCTGCGGACGCCGCCGCCGACAGCCATGCGGTCAGTGACGCGATCCAGACACGCCGGGCTGCGCGAGCCCTCATCGTGGCGGAAGTCTGACACACGCACCACGCACCCAGGACCCAGCACCCAGCACCAAGCACCCAGCACCTGGCACTGAGCCTGCCAACCACCTACCCCCGCGCGGCGTCTCAAGCGACAGCCAAACGCGGCCGCCTGGTGTCTAACTGTCTGTAATCGGACATCTCCCCGCAGCCGGTCCAGGTGTTGGAGAATCAGATATCGTGAAACGGCTCCCGATGATTGGCGCCGCGGTTCTGATTGTCGCCGCGGCTGTCTGGATTCTCTTGCGGCGTCCGGCAGCGCCTGGCGGCGAGACCGGCGCCACGCCCGTGGCCGCCCGCAATGGACCAATTCGTCTCGCGGGCACGGTCGAGGCCACTCGGGCGCGAACGGTGTTCGTGCCGCGCCTCGCGGGCCAGAACGCCCCGACGCTCGTCATCACGCATCTCATCCGCGCGGGCTCGCGTGTCGACGCCGGCGATCCCCTGGTGGAGTTCGATCCCCAGGACCAGCTGCGTGCGGCGGCGGATCGTCGCGCGGACGTGATCGATCTCGACGGCCAGATTCAGAAGAAGCGATCGGATCAGGCCATCGCCCAGGCGAAGGATCAGACGGCGGTCACGGAAGCCGAGCGCGACGTCTCGCGCGCGAAGCTCAAGATCCTCGCGAATGACCTGATCTCGAAGGTCGAAGCCGAGAAGAACACGCTCGCGCTCGAGCAGGCCAACGCGAAGCTCGATCAGCTGCGGCGGACGTCGGCGCTGCGTCGTCTGTCGGAGGCCGCGGACATCAAGATTCTCGAGATCCAGCGCGCCCGTGCGCAGCGCGCGCTGAGCTACGCGGAAAGCAACGCGCAGTTGATGTCGGTCAAGGCGCCCTTTCCGGGCCTGGTCGTGCTGAAGCAGGTCTGGAAGGGCAACAACATGGCCGAGGTCGGCGAAGGCGAGGAAGTGCGGCCCGGGCTGCCGATCCTCGACATCGTCGACGCGAGCTCGATGCAGGTGCGCGCGCAGGTGAATCAGGCCGACGTCGGCACGGTCGCCGCCGGCCTGCCGGCGAAGATCCGGCTCGACGCATATCCCGAGCTGCTGTTCGACGGCAAGATCGAGCTCGTCGCGCCGCTCGGCGTCGCCAGCTCGATGACGCCGAAGGTCCACACGTTCATCGCGCTCGTGTCGATTCAGGGCTCGAGCCCGCAGCTCATGCCCGACCTCAGCGCGTCGGTCGAGATCGCGGCGCCGTTGATGACGAAGAACATCACGGAGATCCGCTGACGTGGCTCGCCCGCGCTGGTTGTCGCGGCGTCTCGTTGCCGGTGCCGTGCTGCTGGTCGCGCTCTCGATTGGCGCGGCCGGCTGGGTGGCGCTCAAGCGCAACCGCGGCCCCGACGTGCCGACCGCGGAGGTCACGCGCGGCGACTTCGTCGAGATCGTCGAGACGCGCGGCGACATCCGCCCGTATCGATCGATCCTCGTGACGGCGCCGTTTCAGGCCGGCGAGCTGACGATCCTCAAGCTCGCGGCGAACGGCTCGACCGTCAAGCAAGGCGATGTCGTCGCCGACCTCGACGCCGTCACGCTGCGGCGGACGCTCCAGGACAAGCAGTCGGAGCTGCGGCAGGCGCAGGCCGAGCTCGATCAGATGACGGAGCAGGCGAAGATCGACGCGGAAACGGATCGGACGGCCACGCTGAAGGCGCAGTACGACGTGCAGCGGGCGAAGCTCGACGAAGCCGATCCGGAAACGCAGGCGCGCGCCGAAGTCGAGCGGACGAAGCTCCTGACGGCCGACGCCGAGCAGCGGCTGCGCGAAGCGACCGCGAAGCAAGAGGCCGACAAGGCGTCGTCCACGGCCGACCTGGCGACGCGCAAGCGCAAGATCGACAAGATTCAGGCGGACATCGACCAGGCGCAGCGCGGCCTGTCCTCGCTCGAGGTCAAGGCGCCGGCGGACGGCACGGTCAGTCTGCTGCAGAACTGGCGCGCGAGCAGCGGCATGAGCGCCGCCCCCGAATTCCGCACCGGCGACCGCATCTGGGCCGGCGCGCAGATCATGGAGCTGCCCGATCTGTCGTCGGTGCACCTGACGTCCCACATCGACGAGTCGGACCGCGGCCAGCTCAAGGTCGGGCAGGCCGCGACGGTGCGCGTGGACGCGGTCCCGGACCGGACGTACTCCGGGACCATTGACGACATCTCGGTGCTCGCGCGCGTGGATTTCTCCTCGGGCTGGCCGCCGGCGAAGAACTTCGACCTCACGCTTTCGATCTCCGACGCGGACCCGCGCCTGCGGCCCGGCATGAGCGCCGTGGCGCGCATCGCCGTCGGCAAGATCCCGGACATGCTGCTCATCCCCTCCGGCGCCGTGTTTCCGTCGGAGGGCCGGCTGATCGTCTACAAGCGCGTCGGCTCGCACTTCGACGAGGTGCCGATCGAGATCGTGCGCCGCGGCCGCGAGCAGATTGCCGTCAAAGGCGCCCTCGCGCCGGGCGATCACATCGCGCTCGTAGTTCCCGCGGCCAACAAGGCGCAGCAGGGCAAACAATGACCAGGCGGGCGTGGATCGCGGTCGGGGGCGCGCTGGTCGTCATCGCGATCGCCGGCGTGGCCGGCGTGCGCGTCCTGCGCGCGCGCGGCGCGGCCGCGCCGTCCGAGGATCCGGCCGTGCCGACGACGCGCGTGGTGCGCGGGCCGCTGGAACTGGGCGTCCATGCCGTGGGCGAGCTGCGCGCGTCCAAGTCGGCGATGCTCATGGCGCCGTCGGTCGGCGGCACGCTGCGAATCCTCCGCATGCTCGACACCGGCATGTCGGTCAAGGCCGGCGACGTCGTCGCCGAGCTGGATCCGACGGAGCAGATCTACGCGCTCGAGCAGGCGAAGTCGGAGCTCGAGGAGGCCGAACAGCAGATCCTGAAGAAGAAGGCCGACCTCGACGTGCAGACCGCGCAGGATGCGCTCGACGAGCTGACCGCCCGATTCGACGTCCGGCGGGCGGAGCTCGACAACCTCGCCGACCGCGATCTGATTTCCGCGAACGCCTACGCGAAGAACCAGCTGGCGCTCGACGAGGCGACCAAGCGGCTCGCGCAGATCCGCGCCGACGCGAAGACCCGGGTCGAGACGAACAAGGCCGCGCTCGCGCTCGTCGAGGAGAAGCGCGCGAAGGCCGAGCTCTCCGCGACGCGCGCGCAGCAGAACATCGACACGCTCGTGCTGAAGTCCCCCATCGACGGCCTCGTCGTGATCCGGCCGAACAACGACGCCGCCGGCGGCTTCTTCTTCTCCGGCATGACGCTGCCGTCCTACCGCGCGGGCGACAACACGTTCGCCGGGCGCGCGCTCGCCGACGTCTACGACCTCTCCGGCATGGAGCTGCGCGTGAAGGTCGGCGAGCAGGATCGCGCGAACGTCGCCGTCGGCCAGGAGGCGACGGTGGCATCCGACGCCCTTGCGGGCGCCGTGAGTACGGCGAAGGTCTCGGCCGTCGCGGGCGGCCTGAACTCGTCGGACTTCTTCGACGTCAGCGGGCCCGTGCGGCAGTTCGACGTCACGCTCAAGCTCGACACGGTCGATCCGCGCCTTCGCCCCGGCACCACGGTCCAGGTGCTGCTCAAGGGCAAGCGCGTGGACAACGTCCTGCAGGTGCCGATCCAGGCCGTGCGCCTCAAGAACGGCAAGCCGGCGGTGTTCGTCAAGACGGCGTCGGGCTTCGAGTCGCAGGAAGTGAAGGTCGTCTACCGCACGGAAACGCGCGTCGGCCTCGAGGGGCTCGCCGAGGGCACGACGGTGGCGCTCGTCGATCCGGTCGCGGCGTCCACAGCGGCGAGCTCGCCGGCGAAACCCGCGGCCTCGGGGCCGGGGAAGTGACGTGAGCGACGCGATGACTGCCACCACGGCGGCCGCGCCGCGCCACGCGCGCGGCGGCCTCGACCTCCTCCCGGAGTTCCATCAGGGGCTCGACAATCTGCGCGCGCACAAGCTGCGGTCGGCGCTCACGATGCTCGGGATGATCTTCGGCGTGGCGGCGGTGATCGCCATGCTGTCGATCGGCGCGGGCGCGCAGCAGCAGGTCATCGCGTTCATCGAGCAGCTCGGCGTGCACAACGTCATCGTCGAAGCGCGCGAGGCCGGCGACAACCAGACGCTGCAGAAAGTCCGGAAGGTCTCGGCCGGGCTGAGCTTCCAGGACCTGCGGTCCATCCAGGCCAACGTCGACGGCATCGCGGCGTCCACCGCGCGCAAGCGCGTGCTGCCGACCAAGCTCCTGCC
>DATIWF010000138.1:0-8462 GCA_035519535.1 Vicinamibacterales bacterium
ATGCTCTTCATGGGACTCCTTCAGCGAATCGAGCCGTCTCCGTCAACGGGCGGCACCACGATCGCCTCTACAGTCAATGGAGGGATCGTGAGCCTGGTCGGTTGGATCGAGTCCTGCGTGATGGCCTCGAGCCGATCGAGCGGCGGCAGCTCCGGCACCGAAGACTTGAACGCGGGCGCTGCGGTGACCTTGCGCGCAGGCGTTGCGGCGACTGCGTCCGCCGGCGCCCGCGCGGCCGCAGCGGCCGCGACCGCCGCCGGCGGTTGCGCCAGACGCGTCGCCTCGGTCGCGGTCGGTGTGGGATTCCGATGGCCCCGCATCCAGACGATGCCAGCCGCAAGGGCCGCGACGACAATGGCGGCGGCCGCGAGCGTGGGCGTCGTCCACGGCTTGCGCGGGGGCGCCGCCGCGTCGATCCGCGCGCGCACGCGCCGAGCGAAGTCCGGGGCGGGCGCCGCCTCCGTCATCACTCGCGCGACGCGATCGACGGCCTCATCCAGATCATGATCATGCGAGCGCATCACGACGCCTCACCTCGATCGACCTGCTTCGCCACGAGGCGCCGCGCTTCGGCGACGCGCCATTTCACGGTGCCCGGCGGCACGCGAAGCAGCATCGCGATCTCCTCGTACGTGTGCTCGCCCGAGGCGGCGAGCAGCAGCGTGTCGCGCAGCTTCGGCGACAACCCGTCGATCCCGCGGCGGATCTGGCGCGTGAGATCCCGCCAGAGCGCCGCCCGCTCGGGGTCCGGACCGTTGCCGGCGATGGCCGACAGGGGATCGAGGCCGTCGCCGGTATCGGGCGGGCCGGACCGCACGCGCGTCCACCAGGCCTGGCGCTGCCGCCGCCGGTCGAGCGCTTTTCGCCACACGATCGTCATCAGCCACGTGCGAAAGGTCGCGTCGCCGCGGAAGCCGGGCAGCTTCTGCCAGGCCACAACGAAGGCCTCCTGGGCCACGTCCTCGGCGTCGTCCCGGTCATGGAGCGCCGCGAGCGCCGTATGAATCGCCGGCCGCTGGTAGAGCACGACCAGATCGCCGAACGCCTCACGGTCGCCCTCCCGCGCCGCCCGGACCAGCGCCTGTACGTTGGGCGCCTCCCGCCCCTCGGCACGTGGCGAATCCTGCGGGTCGGTCAGCGTCACGAGATTGGCGACGACGGCCGTCACTCGAGCTGTAGACATCGGAAATCAGACAATGGTTGGATTGAGCTCCCGAACCCCCGTGGGAACCGCCGTTGGCACCCCGCGGGAACTCCTGAGGAACCCCGGTGGGGGACCCCTCGGGAACCCCGTTGGGAACCAGTTCGGAACCCTCAAGGAACGCCGTTGGAACCCCAGAAAGATAAACTCCCTGACGATGAATAGCGAAGAGCAACTCCTGCAGCTGATCCAGCAACGCGTGGATCACCCCGCCACCCTCAAGGAGCTCCAGCAAGTCCTGAAGGTGCCGCGCGAGGAGCGCGCGTCGTTCAAGCGTCGCCTGCGCAGCCTCGTGGCGTCGGGCCAACTGGTCGAGATCCGCGGGCATCGGTTCGGACTGCCTGGGCGGATGAACCTGCTCGTCGGGCGCGTCTCGACGAATCCGCGCGGCTTTGCCTTTGTGGACGCGGAAGAACCGGCCGATGACGGCCCGAAGAGCGTCTACATCGCCGGCAACAACCTGAACCAGGCCATGCACGGCGATCGCGTCGTCGTGCGCATCGAACACCAGCGGGACGACCGCGCCGAGGGGCGCATCCTGCGCATCCTCGAGCGCGGGTCCGAGCGCATCGTCGGCCGGTACGAGCTGGACGGGGCGGGGCGCGGTTTCGTCGTGCCCTTCGACCGCCGGCTGATCGTGGACGTCGAGGTGCCGAAAGGCGAGACGCGCGGCGCCGCGCCCGGCGAGATGGTGACGCTGCAGATCACGCAGTGGCCGACGGCCACGCGCCCGCCGGTCGGACGGATCACGGACGTGCTCGGCCGGCTCGACGCACCGGGGGTGGACACCGCGGTGATCATCCGCAAGTACAACCTCTCGGACGTCCACAGCGAGGCGGCGATTGCCGAGGCGCGCCGCCTGGGCGGCGTCGTGCGCGACAAGGATCGCGCCGGCCGCACGGACTTTCGCGACTGGCCGACCGTGACGATCGACGGCGAGCACGCCCGCGACTTCGACGACGCGATCTCGCTCGACCGGCTGCCGAACGGCAATTTCTGGCTGGCCGTGCACATCGCGGACGTCTCGCACTACGTGGCGGAGGGCAGCGCGCTCGACACCGACGCGTACGAGCGCAGCACGTCGGTGTACTTCCCCGAACGCGCCGTGCACATGTTTCCGTCGGAGCTCTCGACGGGGCTGTGCAGTCTGAATCCGCACGTCGATCGCCTGGTGCAGTCATGCCTGATGGAGGTCGATCGCCGCACGGGCGCCGTGACGCGGTACGAGATGCACGACGGGGTGATCCACAGCCACGCGCGCATGACCTACACGGACGTGAACGCGATCCTGACGGACCAGGCCCCCGAGGTCATCGAGCGCTACCGGCCGCTCGTACCGCTCTTCGAGCGCATGCACGAGCTGTTCGAGATCCTCAACACGCGGCGCCGTCGTCGAGGCTCGATCGACTTCGACCTGAAGGAGCCCGAGATCGTGCTCGATGACGAGGGAATGGTCGAGTCGATTGTCGCGGCGGAGCGCAACGTCGCGCACCGCATCATCGAGGAGTTCATGCTGCTGGCGAACGAGACGGTCGCGGCGCACCTCGAGCGGCAGCAGGTCCCGACGCTCTATCGCGTGCACGAGGAGCCCGACCCGGCCAAGGTCGAGGTCTTCGAGGAGTTCATCTCGACGCTGGGCTATGCGCTCTCGGGCGCGCCGGACCGTCTGGAGCCGCGCGACTTCCAGCGGCTCGTCGAGCGAATCAAGGGCAAGCCCGAGGAGAAGCCCATCGCGTTCCTGCTGCTGCGGACCATGCAGAAGGCGCGGTACGACCCGGCCAACCTCGGGCACTTCGGCCTGGCGGCGGAGGCCTACACGCACTTCACGTCGCCGATTCGGCGCTATCCGGACCTCGTCGTGCACCGCGCGCTGCGCGAATCTCGGCGCGGCATGAGCGGAGAGCGCCGGGCCGAGCTCACCGAGGATCTGCCGGACATCGCGCGGCACACCTCCGAGCGCGAGCGGCGCGCGAACGAGGCCGAACGCGAGCTCGTGCAGTGGAAGAAGGTGCGGTTCATGGCCGACAAGGTCGGCGACGAATTCGACGGCTACATCACCGGCGTCAGCGCGTTCGGTCTCTACATCGAGCTCGTCGAGCACTTCGTCGAGGGCATGGTGCACGTCTCGACGATGGCGGACGACTACTACCGGTTCGTCGAGCGGGCGCACGTGCTGCGCGGCGAGAAGAACGGCCGCGTGTACCGGCTGGGCGACCGCGTCCGCGTGCAGGTGATTCGCGTCGACCTCGAGCGGCGGCAGATCGATCTGGGCCTGACCGAGATCCTCTCCGCGGTGCGCACGTCGGGCCGCGGGCGCGCGCCGCGCCGCGAGAAGCCGGCTCCGCCCGACCGGCGCCCCCGCGGACGGCGAAGGGGACGGACACGGCGCAAAGGACGAGCCTAGACGACGCATTCATTCTCCAATGCTATTGATCCATTGATGACTCGTTCATTGGTGATCGGCACCGCCGGCCACATCGATCACGGCAAGAGCGCGCTCGTGAAGGCGCTCACCGGGATCGATCCGGACCGGCTCAAGGAGGAACAGGCGCGCGGGATCACCATCGATCTGGGATTCGCGCACGCCACGATCGACGACGTGAACGTGGCGTTCGTGGACGTGCCCGGACACGAGCGCTTCGTGCGGAACATGCTCGCCGGCGCCGGCGGCATCGACGCCGTCGCCCTCGTGATCGCCGCCGATGAATCGGTGATGCCCCAGACGCGCGAGCATTTCGAGATCTGCCGCCTCCTCGGCCTCGAGCGCGGCGTCATCGTCATCACCAAGGCCGACCGGGTCGACGCGGACGCCGTGGAGCTTGCCACGCTCGACGCGCGCGAGCTCGTCGCGGGCAGCTTCCTGGACGGCGCGCCGGTCGTCGCCGTCTCGGCCCGGACGGGTGCCGGACTCGACGCGCTGCGGCGCGTGCTGGCCGGGCTCGCCGGCGGCGCGCCGCGTCAGGAGCGGGCCGGGATCGCGCGCCTCCCGGTCGATCGCGTGTTCACCGTCAGAGGATTCGGGACCGTCGTCACCGGCACGCTGGTGTCAGGCGAGATTCGGTCGGGGCAGGATCTGTCGGTGGTGCCTGACTCGCGCGAGGTGCGCGTGCGGGGTGTGCAGGTGCACGGCCGCGACGTCGCGTCCGCGAGGGCGCCGCACCGGGTGGCGGTCAATCTCGGCGCGGTGGATGTGGCGGAGCTGGCGCGCGGCATGACGCTGGCATCGCCGGGCGCGTTGTCCGTGACGCGCCGCGTCGACGGACGCCTCGAACTGCTGGCGGGCGCGCGTCCGCTGAAACACGGCGCGCGCGTGCGCGTGCATTCGGGCACCGCGGAGCGTCTGGCGCGGGTCGCGATTTGCGCCGCGCGCGCGACCCGCGAGGCGCCCTGGACCATCGCGTCGGTCGGCGAGGCCTCCGTCGCGATCCCGCCGGGCGGAGAGGCGTACGTGCGGCTTCGGCTCGAGCGCCCCCTGGCGCTGACCCGCGGCGACCGCCTCGTGATCCGCGCCTATTCGCCGCCGGCGACGATCGGGGGCGGCGTGGTGCTCGATCCCGAACCGCCGCGTGCGGGGCTCCGGCGTTCCACCACGCTCGATCGCTTCATCGCGCTCGACGGCGCCGATGCGTTCGCGCACGTCTGGCTGCGCGAAGCCGGGGTGCGGGGGCTCGACGCCGGGGAATTGATCGCGCGCGGGGGCCTCGGACCTGAGGCGAGCCGGTCCGCGCTCGAGGCGCTCGTCGCGGCCGATCGCGCCGTACGGGTGGGCGCGCGCGTGTTCGACCGGGCGACGTGGCGCGAGATCGAATCGCGCGTGGTGTCGGCGCTGACGGCGTTTCATGCCGCGCAGCCGCTGGCCGTGGGCATGCCGCGCGAGTCGCTGCGCGAGCAAGCCGCGCCCGAGGCGCCGGCGTCCCTGGTGGACGACGTGCTCGGCGCGCTCGCGCGCTCGGGTCGCATCGCCGGCGCCGACCGCATCTCGCTCACGGCCCATCGGCCGCCGGTCTCGCCGGAAGACACGCGCGCCGCCGACCAGATTGACGCCGCGCTCAGGCAGGCGGGTCTCACCGCGCCCGATGCGGCCGCCCTGGCGCAGGCCACGAAGCTCGCGCCGCCGCGCGTGGAGCGCGCGCTTCAGACGCTCGCGCGCGCCGGAACGGCCATGCGCGTGGACGCGTTGTGGTTTCATGCGGACGCCCTCGAGCGGCTGAGGGCTGACGTGAAGGCACTCGCCCTGGCGCGCGGCGGCGCCGCACCCGTGACGATCGACGTCGCGACGTTCAAGCAGCGCTTCGGCCTCAGCCGAAAGCACGCCATTCCACTACTCGAGTGGCTCGATCGGGAGCGTGTGACGAGGCGCGTGGGGGACCGACGGATCGTGCTCTGACGCAGGGCGCGTCAGGACTTCTTGGCGCTGTCGCCTTCGCGGGTGGCGTCCTTGAAGTTCTTGATCCCTTTGCCAAGGCCGCCCATGAGGTCGGGGATCCGGTTGGCGCCGAAGATCAGCAGGACAATCAGCAGGATGATGAGAAGCTCGGGCATGCCGAGGCGCATATGAAGACTCCCGCCGGAATCACCGGCCTGACCTAATTGTAACATCCACGCCGAGCCGTCCGCTCTGCGCGACTGGAAGGGGACACCCGGCGTCAAAAGGACAGCGACCGAACAGGACGCCCGCCCCTGATGTCGGCCGGCGGCACACTCTCCGGGGGCACCGGTCTTGCACTGGTGAGCCTCGAAACGGACGAGGCCGGGCGTGAGTATACTGTTTTGTACGGCCCCGATTTAGCTCAAATGGACGCGCCTCAGCCAGCCACCGCGATGCCCGTTCCCCAGCCCGCCGCGACGGGACCAGGCGTGGTGTCATCCGGCTGGCTGGCGTCGCAATCGATCTTCGAGCGCCGCGACGAGAACGCGCTTCGGCGTGCCGCGGGCGCGACCGGCGTGACGCTGGTGGTCTACACGTTCCTGGGGTTGCTCCTGCTCTTCACGGGTTTCCAGGTTTCGCAGGACATCATCAACCCGCAGGAAGAGATGCCGAAGTTCGTGTACCTCAATCAGCCGGGTCCCGGCGGCGGCGGCGGGGGCAGTCCCGCGCCGGCACCGCCCAAGCCCATGGAAGTGCCGCATCACAAGGCGCCGGATCCAGTGCCGGTCGAGCCCGTGGCCACGCCCCCGCCCCCGACGCCTATTCCGACGCTCAACGCGCCGATTGAGACGAGCGCGGCGAGCGTGATTCAGGCCGCCGGTTCGAGCGCGGTGTCGTTGGCGTCGTTTGGCGGCGGCGGCAGCGGCGGCGGCATCGGGTCGGGACGGGGCAACGGCGTCGGTCCCGGCACCGGCGGCGGATTCGGCGGCGGCGCGTACCATCCCGGCAACGGCGTCTCGCCGCCCTCCCTCATTCGACAGGTCGAGCCGAAGTACACGAGCGACGCGATGCGCGCCAAAGTGCAGGGCGACGTCGAGCTCGAAGCCGTCGTCAACGCCAACGGAACCGTCGGCGAGGTGCGGATCGTCAAGTCTCTCGACGACAAATACGGACTCGATCAGGAAGCCATCAAGGCCGCCAGGCAGTGGTTCTTCAAGCCCGGCGTCGGGCCCGACGGCAAGCCGACGAACGTCATCGTCACGCTCATCCTGTCGTTCAGATTGCACTGATCGAACACGGCGCGGCCGGCCTCAACCGACCGCGCCGTGTTGGGACGTCCGTACTTCTCACGCCTGGCTTCTCACTTTCTTCCTCAGAGTCCGATCCGCGTCGCGACGACGTCGGAGCGCGCTTCCGCGCGCGCACGCGCGGCCTCGACGCTCGCGTCGACTGATGGACGCGAAGCGTGGATCGCCCGTGCCAGCGTCATGTGCTCATCGACCACGCGATGCTTGAGCAGCACGAACGGGATGTCGAGGTTGTTCGACGCATGGGCAACGGCCGCGAAGTCGTCGGCCCGAGTGAAGCCTTGCGCCGCGAGGGCCATGCTCGCGCCCGGCTTGAGCAGGGGCTTGAGACGGACCGCAAGTGCCTGCGTGATTCCGGTGTTCTCCGGGTGCGCCGCGACGGAACTGGCTGGCGTGGGCCGGTCAGCTTGCGGCGTCGCCTTCACTGGCACCGCGGCACTCGGCGATGGGCCGGCTTCATGGATCACGTACGGACGCGCCACGACGCCGAGCCCGACGGCGCCCACAAAAGCGGCGATGAGCGCGGATGTCTTGAGAACGGTCATCTCGCACCTCCTGCCTGCCCGATACTAGTTGCGACGTCGCCGCGCGTGGTTTGGCCGGATCTCGGGGGCGCGGCGGTGCGGACGTCAGTGCAACCGGAAACTCAGAATGAGCGTGACGATGACGGGCACAGGCTTGCCGTCGAGCGTGCCCGGCTCGAAGAGCCAGTGCCGGGCGACGTGCAGCGCTTCCTGGTCGAGGCCGAACCGCGCATCGAGGGACTTGACGACGCGCGCGGCGCCGACGGTGCCGTCAGCGAGGATGACGACTTCCATTTGAACCTCGCCCTGGATCTTGGCGCGCATCGCGCCATTGGTGTAGGACGGCGTGACTTGTCGGAGAAGACGCGGTAGCTGGATGCCTGCCTCGCCAGGTTTCGCGGGAGGTCTCGCGTCCGTTCCAGCCCCGAGGCTGTCTGTCGTGATCTCGCGATCCGGAACGCTCGTGAGTTGAGCCGAGACGGTCCCCGGTTTGTCACCGCGCGGAGGCGTGAATTCGAAGCGCAGGAGGACGAGCGCCGGCACCGCGCCTGATCGCCCGGGCTCGGGGTACTTTTCGACCGCAGGTTCGAACGTCCAGCGCTCGGCCGCCCCGCGACAGACGTCGTCCACGGTCGAACTCGAGGGCTTCGTGACGCGAGCGTCGAGCACGCTGCCCGACGCGCTGACGACGACCTCGACGTCGACCGTGCCGTCAACCGGCCCGCCGGCGGTCGTCTGAGGGTAGGGCGGCACGACCCGGGAGATCTCGCGCGGCATGGCGACCTGGTCACCGGGAAGCCTGACCGGCAGCAGTGGCTTGCGTGACGTCTGCGCCTGGAGGCCGGCGCACGTCAGGACGACGACCATCGCGACGACCAGGCGCGTCATGGACGCCGGCCGACCTGCATGAGCTCGCTCAGCTCGTCCTGCTTGGCCGCGCAGAAGGCGCACGCGCGCGTCTCGTTGTCGAGCCGATCCTCGAGCCGATCGAGCAGGGCCTGCGCCGTGCGCAGGTCGGCGAGGCTGAGCCCCGCCATGTTGAGCCACGTCCCGCGGCGGTC
>DATIWF010000139.1:0-43983 GCA_035519535.1 Vicinamibacterales bacterium
CGTGGCGCACTCGCTTCGCTCGTGCGCGTCACATGCGCGCCATCTTCGAATTGAACGGCCCGAGGAGCCGCCGCCTGTCCACCGTAGCTCCGAAGGAGCGAAGGTGGGAGGGTCGCGCGCTCTCGTCGCGGGGGTGGGGCCCCGCGACAACCAAGAGAGGTTCGAGACCTCCCGGGCGCGCCAAACATGAGGCAGGGGGACTTCGTCCCCGCCGCTTCCCCCCCCTTACACGCTCACTCGCGGGGACCCCTTCGCCCCGCTCCGTTCGCGTGGCGCACTCGCTTCGCTCGTGCGCGTCACATGCGCGCCATCTTCGAATTGAACGGCCCGAGGAGCCGCCGCCTGCCCACCGTAGCTCCGAAGGAGCGAAGGTGGGAGGCAGCGGGGCCTCGGACCTGTGCAACAATGATTGGCCCCTGAACGTCAATCCACTCGGCTCAGTGCGATGCCGGTCATGCACGCGAAGCCCGAGATCGTCGTGGCAACACTCGAAAGCGAGACCGCCGATGGCCAGGACACGGAGCCTGCTCGATCGTTTCGACGAGTTCTGCGACACGTGGTACGACAAGCTCGTTGCCAACGTCGACTCGAACGACCGCAAAACGGTGCCGCCTGTCACGTACAAGTGGTGGTTCGTGGCGAACCGCGTGACGACGGGCATGGTGATTACCGACCAGGAGCGCGCCATTGTGATCGCGCCTATCGAATGGAACAGGTTCATCGGCATGACGCTCGACGTGCTGCTCGCGCAGGTCGGCGCGAACGCGGTCTCGATTCCCGGGCCGCACCCTGAGACACGCAAATGAAGGTCATCGCCGTCGCCGCGCTGGCCCTTGCGAGTGGCGCGGTGGCGCAGCTGCCATATCCGCCAACCAGGACCGTGGACGCGACGGACACGTACTTCGGGATGGCCTACAAGGACGCGTATCGTTGGCTGGAGAATCTCGAGGATCCCGCGGTCAGCGCCTGGTTCAAGTCCCAGGCCGAACTCACCGACAGTCTGCTGGCGAAGATTCCGGCTCGGGACGCGCTGGCCGACGAGTGGACGCGCCTGGACACGCTCAAGCCGGCGCGGTACAGCGCGTTCGACTACGCGCATGGCCGACTCTTCTACAAGAAGACGCTCGGCAGCGAGAACGTCGGCAAGCTGTACGTCCGTGACGGCTGGAACGGCGCCGAGCGACTGCTGTTCGACCCCGCGAACTTCAAGCCGAAAGTCGCCAAGCCGGGGGACGTGACGACCATCGAGGCGGCCCTCCCGTCGCCGGACGGCCGCTTCGTCGCCCTGGGTTTCTCGGCCGCGGGCGCGGAGTTCTCCGAGATTCGCGTGCTCGACGTCGACCGCGGCGCACTGCTGCCGGAGACCATGTATCCCTCGTATGGACCGCTTGGATGGACGATGGACAGCCAGGCGATCTTCTACGACATGGGCAAGGTCACGGACATCAAGAGTCAGGACATCGAGCTGAATCGCCAGACACGCCTCCACAAGATCGGCTCGCCGGTGTTGGCCGACACCGACTTCTTCAGCAATGAGAGCGATCCGACGCTGGGCATCACGCCCAGAGAATTTCCGCAGGCCTCGATCGACGAGTCGTACCCCGACTACGTCATCGGCTCGCTCGCCACGGTGCAGAACGAGATGCGGGTCTTCTATGCGCCAACGGCCCAGATGAAGACCGGTTCGAAGGTGACGTGGAGCGTGCTGTGCAACACGACCGATCACCTGGTGCGCGGTCTGGAGTTCGACCGGGCCTTCGTCTACGCGGTGACCTACGCCGGCGCGCCGAAGTACAAGCTCGTGCGCACGAGCGTGGCGCATCCTGATTGGCGGAAGGCCGAGACCGTCATCCCCGAGGCAAAGGATTCAATTCAGTACATCACGAAGAGCAAGAGCTACTTGTTCGTCGTGTACTCCGACGGAATCCTCAGTCGCATTGTCAGGTACAGCTTCGAGACCGGGAAAACGTCGCAGCTCAACTTGCCGGCCTCGGGCACCGCCAACATCTCTTGTCCGGACGTACACAGTAACCGGTGCATCGTCTTCACGACGTCGTGGACTCAACCAGAGACGCTGTGGGACCTTGACGGCGACAACGGCCTCTTCGTCAAGAGCGTCTTCAACACGCCGGTCACCTATCCCGGGTTCGAGAACCTCGTGTCCGAGGAAGTGCAAGCGCCGAGCTACGACGGCACGATGGTGCCGCTCTCGATCATCCACCGCAAGGATCTGAAGCTGGACGGCAGCACGCCGACGATTCTCGAAGGCTACGGCGCGTACGGCATCAGCTACTCCCCGGCGTTCGACGTCCGGTTTTCCGTGGCGCTGCACGACGTGGTGCTCGGCTATTGCCACGTCCGCGGCGGCGGCGAGAAAGGCGAGGAGTGGTATAAAGCCGGCTACAAGGCGACCAAGCCCAACACGTGGAAGGATTTCATCGCGTGCGGCGAGTACCTGACGAGGCACGGCTACACGAGCCCGGGCCGGCTGTCGGGTTCGGGCACGAGCGCCGGCGGGATTCTCATCAGCCGCGCCATCACGGAGCGGCCGGATCTGTTTGCCGCGGCCATCTGCAATGTCGGTCTTGCCAACGCGCTGCGCGGGGAATTCAGCCCGAACGGTCCCGTCAATGTTCCGGAGTTCGGGACCGTCAGGGATCCGGCCGAGGTGAAGGCGCTGGCCGAGATGGACGGCGTGCTGCACGTCCAGTCCGGCGTGAAGTACCCGGCGGTGCTCGGTGTCGCCGGCTGGAACGATCCGCGCGTCGTGCCATGGCAGCCCGGCAAGTTCATCGCCGCCTTGCAGGCCGCGAGCACCTCCGGCAAGCCGGTCCTCCTCAAAGTCAACTATGACGACGGTCACTTCACGGAGGAGAAGACGGTGACGTTCAGGAACTTCGCCGCGCAATTTGCCTTCTTGCTCTGGCAGACCGGGCATCGGGAGTTCCAGCCGGCCACGTAGGGCGGGCCGAGGGCCGGAGGTTCGATCGCGCTCTTCCTGGGCGCCCGTCGAATCGCGCTCATCACACCGCCGGCGGCGGCCCGGCATTCGCGGCGCGGGTGGTGCTCGCTCGGAACGTGGTGCCCAATCCACCCAGGAGATCGAGCGGCAGCGGAAAGACGATCGTCGTGTTCTTCTCCACGCCGATCTCGATCAACGTCTGCAGGTATCTCAGGGTGATCGCGACAGGCTCGCGGTTCAGGACCGCGGCCGCCTGGGCCAGCCGCTCGGAGGCCTGGAACTCACCCTCGGCGGCGATGATCTTCGCGCGTCGTTCACGCTCGGCTTCGGCCTGCGCCGCAATGGCCCGCTGCATTTCCTGCGGCAGGTCGACCTGCTTGACCTGGACCTGCGTGACCTTGATGCCCCACGGTTCCGTGTGTTCGTCGATGATGGTCTGGAGGCGCGCGTTCAGCTTCTCTCGTTGCGCCAGCAGGTCATCGAGCTCCACTTCGCCGAGCACGGATCGCAAGCTCGTCTGGGCCGCCTGCTCGACCGCGAACCGGAAGTTCTCGACTTCGATGATGGCTTTGGTCGCGTTCAGCACCCGGAAGTAGACGACGGCGTTCACCTTCAACGACACGTTGTCGCGTGTGATGATGTCCTGCGGCGGAATGTCCCACGTCACCACGCGGAGCGAGACCTTCACGATCTTGTCGATGGGCCAGAAGATGAGGACGAGGCCCGGCCCCTTCTCGTGCTTCAGGACACGGCCCAGGCGAAACACCACCGCCCGCTCGTACTCCCGCAGGATGTTCAGACAGTTGAAGAGCCAGAGCGCGAAGATGGCGAGAACGATCGCGGACGGCAGGGCGAAGGAGGAGTCCATGCGGTACCTCTAACGTGAACTCTACACCCGCGGGCCTGATGCCGCGTCGAGGGGCTCGACATAGACCGTCAAGCCGTCCACGCGCACGATTCGCACGCGCGCGCCCTTGGCAATCGCCGTCGCGGCGGCCGCGCGCCACAGCTCCCCGCGGACCAGCACCATGCCGCGACCGCCGCTCGTCGCCGCGCCGCCGCCGATCGACTCGGCGACCTCGCCGACCTCCTGCACCAGGCCCTCGACGCCGGTCTGCGGCTTCCAGGCCCTCGACTTGAGCACCAGGCTCATGAGGAAGATCGTGATCGCGCCGAACGGCAGCGTCGCCGCGACCGCGACACCCAGACTGACGCCGCCGCCGGTGATGGGCGACCGCACGAGCATCAGCGCGCCCAGCAGCATGGCGACGACCCCGCCCACGCCAAGCACGCCGTGGCTCGTGTACTTGGCCTCGAGAACGAACAGGGCGATTGCGAGCGCGAGGAGGAGCAGACCCGTGAGGTTGAGCGGCAGGATGTGCATCGCGAACAACGCCAGGACCAGCGCGATGCCGCCGAGGACGCCCGGGGCGATCATCCCCGGATGCGTGAACTCGGTGTAGAGGCCGAGCACCCCGACGAGCAGCAGGACGAACATGATGTCGGGCTCGACGATGCGTGCAAGAAAGCGCTGCCGCGCTGACATCTCGACGACGGTCGTCACCGGGTGCGCCAAGGCCAGCTGGCTCGTCCGGCCGTCGAAGCGCGTGATCGTTCGACCGTTGAGCTCGGCGAGCAGCCCTTCGCGAGAGGTCGCGATGAGATCGCACAACCGGCCGTCGAGGGCTTCCCGCTCGGTAAAGGCCTTCGCGTCCGTGATGGCGGTCTCGGCGAGCGCCACGTTGCGCGCGCGACGGCCCGCGTAGCTCCGCAGGTAGGCCGTGGCGTCGTTGAGGATCTTCTTCTCCATCGTTTCGTCGATGCTGACTGGATAGCCGCCGACCGCCAACAGAGGCGAGGCCGCACCGGTGTGGGTCCCCGGGGCCATGGCCGCGACATCCGCAGCCAGAAGGATGAAGAAGCCGGCAGACGCGGCGCGCGCGCCGGCCGGGGAAACGTACACAACCACGGGCGCGCGTGACGCGATGATGTGCTGGATGATCTCGCGCATCGACGTGTCCAGACCGCCGGGCGTGTCCATCGTGATGAGGATCAGTGCCGCGCCGCTGTCATTGGCCTGGTCGATGCCATCGTCGATGTACTCGGCCGTCACTGGCTCGACTTCGCCGTCGATGTGCAGCTCGACGACGCGCGCCGACTCGGTGGCTGCGTCGCGCTGCAAAGGGCCACCGGCCGCCGCCAGGCCGGCACTCAGGAGAAGAGCGAGCACGAGACGCGCGGTCGTGAACCGGAGCCCTTGATCCATCTCAGGGCGAGGATACACCCGGGCGCTCCGCTCGGCCGTCCGACCGGATCTGGCACGAGCGCGTCGAAGGGGCCCGCAGATCCGTCTGCAGGCCCCTTCGCCGGTTGTCTGTGCAGCGGCTACTTGATCGCGCCGGGCCGGAACAGGCTGGACAGGTCGTCGGCGTTCGCCGCGTCGCCCAGGAACTGATAGCCCGCCTTCGGATCCACGTCGAAGATCTCCTGCATCGTGCGCAGCGTCGACGAGTGGCTCAGCTTGACCGTGCTCGCGAACGGCAGACCGTGGACGTTCTTGCGCGCGTCCTTCGAGATGACCATGAACGGCAGCGTGAAGGCGTCGGTGTCGCCGCCCTCGCTCTCGTCCCACCACAGCAGGATCGCGCCGTGATCCTTGTAGGCTTCCGAGGCCATGATGAGCGGCACGATGCGGGCCAGGAAGTTGTCGCCCTGCGCGATGTTCGCGCGGTCGTCCTTCGCCGGCGCCCCGGAGGCCCCGCCGTACCCGTTGTTCAGCCGGGTGTGCTGGTCGTTGTACTGGTTGGGCGTGATCCAGTTGTAGTCCGCCACATCGTCGTTCTGCAGGTCGAGCGCGAGCTGCTGCAGCGGCGCGTACCGCAGGCGCTGGGGGTTCGACGTCGTCGTGTTGCAGCCGCCGCTGGTGTCGGTGAAGAACACCATGGGATTGTGCTTGGACGCGTAGTTGAACTGGTTCGAGTAGTTGTACGCGTTGAGCCCGGTGCCCGTGAAGGTTCCGCTCGTGCTGAACAGCGGCACCGTCCACAGGTTCCGCGCCAGCGGCTGGTTGTCGGCGGTGACGTCGGTGTCCTCCTGGTACGACCGCCAGGACTCGTGGGCCTTCGTGAGAAACGTGCTGAGGTGCTGATCGGTCGTCTGCACGGTATCCGCCGAGCAGTCGGCGTGATACGGGTTGTCGTCGTTGAAGACGTTGAAGTTGGTGCCGGCCTCGGCCCAGATGTAGTTCGGCTCCGACGGATGCACGCCAAATCCCGCGTTCAGGTAGTTGGTCGCATACGCGACCTGATCGCTGATTCCGGACGTGCCGTTGATGAGGCTATTGAGAAAGGGTGCGTACGGATTCTGGAATTCCTGCTGGGGGGACGTCACCGCGCTCGGCTGCGTCCAGTTGTGGTTCTCCATCGCGATCACGAACACGGTCTTCACACGGTCGTCATCCCGGTGCCGGCGTTCCCGCCATTCGTTGGCGTGCGTGGCCGCGCCGCTCCACGCCCAGACACCGGCGATCGCCAGCGCGCACACGGACAATTGATGCTTCATTCGTACCATGAGACCTTCCTCCTGCATCGTTGGGGAGCCAAAGCGGTAGTCAGCGTGGCAGACCGGATTGACAGCACCGCGTCAGCGGTGTGACTGTTCGGAAACTTTTCACGTCGATAGTGCTTGCTGCCGGTCCGGCGCCGGGGTAGCATCCGCATTCCCCCCCAGCTCAGCGGCCGCCAAGACAGGGACACGCTGATGCCAACCATCACCGACGTCAGTCCAACCAGCGCGCCATCCACCGGGCACTCGGTCACGGGACGCATGCTTTCGCTGGCGTGCACGCCCGACGGTCAGACCGTGTACCTGGGGTCGTACGCGAATCTCTGGGCCTCAGACGATGCGGGGCAGAACTTCGCGCAGTTGACGTGGCCGCAGCCCCCGCCGGATCAGTTCGATGCGCCAGGGTCGCTGGGCGGGTGGTGCGCGGTGGATATCGCGACGGCGCTCGGCTGGCGCGTGGACAAGCATCCGCGCGTTGTGGTCCCCCTCAAGCGCGGCGGCCCGCCGAGCATCGTCGGCTTTGGTGACTGCGGCGTGTGGACCGCGGTTGGCAACGGCGCCGGAGCGTTTGCGCCGCCGAACGTGGTGATCGCCGACTTCGGGCCGCAGGCCGGCGGCTGGCAAGTCGATCAGCATCCGCGATTTGTCGCGGATCTGAGCGGCACCGGTCGCGCGGACATCGTCGGGTTCGGCGACGCGGGCGTGTGGACGGCGATCGGCAACGGCGACGGCACGTTTCAGGCGCCGCGGTACGTGCTCGCGAACTTCGGGTACCAGCAGGGCTGGCGCGTGGAGACGCACCCGCGGTTCCTCGCCGTCCTGACGAGCAGCGGACGCGCGGACATCGTCGGCTTCGGCGACGCGGGCGTGTGGACCGCGCTCAGCAACGGCGACGGCACGTTTCAGGATCCGAAGTACGTGCTCGCCAACTTCGGCGCCCAGCAGGGCTGGCGGGTGGACCGGCACCCCCGGCTGGTCGTCAGCCTGACGGGCAGCGGGCGCGCGGACATCGTCGGCTTCGGCGACGCGGGCGTGTGGACGGCGCTCGGCAACGGCGACGGCACGTTCCAGGAAGGGAAGTTCGTCCTCGCCAATTTCGGCTATGAGGCCGGCGGCTGGCGCGTCGAGAGTCACCCGAGGCTGCTCGCCCATCTGACGAGCAGCGGCCACGCGGACATCGTTGGCTTCGGCAACGCCGGCGTGTGGACGGCACTTGGCAACGGTGACGGCACGTTTCAGGAGGGCAAGTTCGTCCTCGCCAATTTCGGATTGGAGGCTGGGGGCTGGCAGGTCGAGCAGCATCCGCGCGTCCTCGCGAACCTCACGAACAGCGGGCACGCGGACATCGTCGGATTCGGCACGGCGGGTGTGTGGACGGCGATCGGCAACGGCGACGGTACCTTCAAGGACGCGCGGTACGTGCTCGCGAACTTCGGTCTCGATCAGGGGTGGCGGCCCGATCGCCATCCGCGACTGGTCGTCAGTCTCACCCCGAGCGGCCGCGCCGATCTCGTCGGCTTCGGTGACGCCGGCGTGTGGACGGCGATCGGCGACGGCCAGGGCGGCTTCCCGGCCTCGAACTACGTCCTGGCGAATTTCGGCTACGGCACCACCGTGCTGGCGCTGATGGCCAACGACCTCGCCGCGGGCAGCCGCGGCATCTGGCGCTCGACGGACTGGGGCTCCAACTGGACGCAGGTCTACAAGGCCACGACCGGCATGGCGCTCGGCCAGCTGCAGTGGGCGCTGGGCAGCGATCATCTGGTCTATGCGGCGACCGGCCCCTCGCTCGCGATCAGCCGGAACGGCGGCACGACATTTCAAGACGTGTTCCCGTGGGGCGCCAATCCCGCCAAGCGCGTGAATCACGTCGCGGTGTGGCAGAACGCGCCGGCGGATCCGGCGCCGGCGGTGATCTACGCGCTCGGCGACAGCACGATGTTCCTGTCGTTCGACGGGGGCGCGACCTGGATGGAGGACAAGGGCACGCTGCCGGCGAGCGTCGGCGGGATCGCGGGCATCACCGCGAACTTCAACTCGCCGACCGTGTTCGTGATCTCGCCGCGCTTCCCGCTGGAGGTCTTCGTCATCGGGAACGGCAGCGGCGCAGGTCAGGCGGCGCGGTTGTTTCGCGGCGACTACACGCAGTTCCCGTTCGGCTCGCATCAGTCGAGCTGGGATCCGGTGCCCGTGCCCGACATCGCGGCCAATCCCTCCACGCAGGACAGCGGCAACGTGTTTCTCGCGACGACCCAGAAAGGACGCGGTGACTTGCTGTTTCTCGGCGCGCAGCGCCGCGTGGCGTTCGTCGGGCCGCTGTACCCGAATTCCGGTGCCGACTGGCACACCCTGGACTCGAACATCCACATCGACTTGCACGGCCTGCTGCTCTCGCCGGACTTCCGGGCGGCGATCACGAACGGCACGTATCATCCCGGCGCGGGCACGATCTGGCTCCTGAGCGACGGTGGCATCTACCGGAGCACGAACGGCGGGACCCAGTTCAACGTCTCGAGCGGCGTGCGGACGCTGTCGTGTGTCAACGTCGCGGCCGTAGCGCTCCCCGGCCAGGGACCGGCGTTGTCGCTCAACACGGGCGACAACGATGGATTCTTCTCGAAGGACGGCGGCGCCACGTGGGTCTACCAGCAGTACGGCGGCGGCGACAACGACTGTTCGTACGCCGATCCGCTGCGCCCGCACTCCTTGCTTGTTCTGACCCCGCGATGGAATCTGCAGGGCACGACGGCCGACAGCACGCGCGACAGCCAGACGGTCGCGGTCTACGAAACCTCGCCGGGCCACCTGCCGAATGCCGCGGCCAACACCGGGGATCGCCACATCATCCCGGGCCCGCCGCTGCTCCCTGAATCGGAGACCTTCCACGATCTCTGGAATGCGAGCAGCGGGTACGGTTCGCGCGGATCGCGGCCGATCGTCCCGGGTCTCTCCGGCGAAGCCGCGCCCGCTCAAGGCGACTACATCTTCATCCTCAACCCGACGATCCAGCCGGTGCTCGTGCGCACGCAGAACATTCTCAACATCGAGAGTCGCGACGAGTGGGTGACGACCGCGACCGGGCCGGGCCAGGGCGCCCATGTGTTTCTGCAGGGGCCGCCGCTGCCGAACGCGGGCCTGGGCGTCGTGCAGGCCGCCGGCGGTCACGCCGCGACCGTGTTCTACGTTGGCGGAGACGGCGGACTGACCCTCTGGACGTGGAGGGCGGGCGCGCCGGCGTGGACGAAGATCGTCCCTGCGGCCGCGACGCCAGGCGTCTCCGACGGCGCGACCTTCGCCGTCCGGTTCTTCGTCAGTCCCTATCAGCCGAACCTCATCTACATCCTCGACGCCAACCATGTGAAGCGGTCGGACGACGGAGGCCAGACGTGGCACGTGGACGTGAATCTCGAGACGCAGCTCACCTGGAGCCGCAAGATCGCCTTCTCAACGAACGACAACACCAGCAGCGTCGGCGACCATTTCGATCTGATCCTGACCGACATGCAGTTCGACCCGTCGAACCCGCGGCGCCGGTTCGCCGTCGGTCTGGGCGGCGCGTTCATGACCGACGACGGGGTCAACTGGGTCCGCTTGCTGCACACCGGCGCGCTCGCCGGGCGGCCGGCCAACTGCTGCTACGACCCCGTGTCGAATCCGAGCGACCCGGCGCTGTACGTGGCATTCGCCGGGCGGAGCGTGGTGAAAATCTCGCGGCTGCCCTAGCGCCGGCGCGGCGTCGTGGGAAGACCTCACCGCCAGCCGAGCGTGACGACCTCGAAGTCGCTCGCCTTGAGCGCGCCGAAGGCTGGGTTCAGCACGCCGTTGTTCCAGCGCGGATCCATCGTCCCGGTGATGTACATGTCCGACCCGTTGTCGGCGACGATGAGCCCGTAGGTTTTCATCGCGCGGAAGATGCGCTGCATGTCGGGCGGGAAGCTCGAGATGTCCTTCGACGCCTTGAGACGCAGCCGCGCGCCCATTGGCAGCGCCCCGCCGGTCGAGCCTGCGGCGTGCGAGGCCGGCCAGACGTAGCCGTTCGTGCTCCGTACGGTGACGCGGAACGCGTGGAGGATCTCGCCGCGGCTGACCTCGTCGTACCGCACGAGACCGGGCAGAATCGCGAGGCCCGCGGCGTCGGCTGACGTCCAGCCGTCCGGCCGGCGGTTGTTGGTCGACAGATCGAAGATGGCGCCGGAGGCCGCTTCCCATCGCCCGGCGCCCGCGTTCCAGTGCGTGGCGTACAGCTCGAAGAGCACCCAGCGATCGCGATCGACGATGAGCATGTGGCGGTCGCCGCTCGAGCCTCCGCCCGGCACGCCGCCCTCGATGTAGTTGGGCAGCGTCTTCGCTTCCTCGGGCACGGGATAGCCGGTGACGCCGCCGAATCCTGAATCGCTCTCGCCGCCGTAGGCCGTCCACGTGATCGGCAGGCGCGTCTGCGTCCCGCCCACGCCGACGTACGGAATGCCGTACGGTGGCGGCCCGAAGTCCGGGTGCAGCGTGCGGCCTGTGCCGATGAAATTGATGTACGCGCTCGAATTCGGATCGACAGGCGCCGCGCTGATGTCCTCGTTCCACCAGTTCGATCCCGGAAAGAGCTGCCGGCCGCCGAAGTCGTCTTCGAGGATCACGAGGGACGACGGTGCCGGCGGCGGCGTCGGGATCGGCGTCGGCGAGGGCGTTGGCGCCGGTGTCGGCGCGACGGGTGGCGTGGGCGTCGGCGACGGCGACGTGGACGGCGTCGGTGACGGCGAGGTGGACGGCGTCGGCGATGGGGACGGCGATGCCGGCGGCGGCGCTGGCTGCCCGGACGCCGCGACCGAAATCGTCGCGATTTCCGAATCCACCGTGCCGTTCGGGTTCGAGACGCGGACCCGGTACGGGACCGTGCCCGTCTGGGCAGGCGTGACGAACGTCGCCGCCGTGGCGCCGTCGATCACGTGCGCGACGTCGTGGGACATCTCGTACCACTGGTAGCTCAGCGGCGCCGCGCCGGCGGCCTCCACGGTGAGCGTCGCCGTCTCGCCCGACGAGATCGTGAGGCTTTTGGGCTGTGCCGTGATCGTCGGCATGTCCGGCGGCGTGACCGTGATCGTCGCGGTCGTCGAATCCAGGTGGCCCTTCGTGTCAGACACCTGTACCCAATAGCTCATGGTCGCCGTCAGGCCTGGCGTCGAGTAGCTGGCGGCCGTGGCCTCGGGAATGGGCGTCGTCGTCGTGCCGCTCGTGCCGACGTACCACTGGTAGGCCAGCGTTCCGGCGCCGGTGGCGGCGACCGTCAGCGTCGCGCTGGCGCGGAAGGGGACGGTCTGGTTCTGAGGCTGCCTGGAAATCGCCAGCGTGCTGGCGGTCTCAGTCGGCGCCGTCGGCGAAGCCTGACGGCACGCGAACGCCAGGGCAAGCGCGGCCACGCACAGGGTCCGGGCACACGATCTCGTGATTGCTGGACGCATGGAGTCGGCGAGGTGGACTATCCAACTCGCATGCCAGCCGCGCTGCTCCGAGGAACTCGCTCAGCGAGGGTGTGAACCTGTGCGGCGGGGAGTAGGATTGACAGGATTGTCACGGTTTTCAATCCTGCGGCCATGGCTGTGATCGAGACGGTCTTCCTCGATGCGGGCGGCGTGCTCGTCTATCCGAACTGGACGCGGATCGCGGAGGCGCTCGCGCGACGCGACGTTCCGGTCGATCCCGCCGCGCTCGCGGCGGCCGAGCCGCGCGCCAAGAAGCAGATCGACACCGGCCAGGTGATTCAGGCGACCAACGACGCCCAGCGCGGCTGGACGTACTTCAATCTCGTGCTGACGGCCGCCGGCGTGCCGTTGTCGGACGCCACGGCCGACGCGCTCGCCGAGCTCCATTCGTATCATCGGACGCACAACCTCTGGGAGACGGTCGCGCCCGATGTGCCGCTGGTGCTGGCCGCCCTGCGCGCGCGCGGGCTTCGCCTCGTCGTGGTCTCCAACGCGAACGGCACCCTGCACCGCGCGTTCGATCGCGTCGGGCTCACGCCGTTGCTCGACGTGGTCTTCGACTCGTTCGTCGAGGGCGTCGAAAAGCCCGATCCGCGGTTCTTTCGACTCGCCCTCGAGCGTGCCGGCGCGTCAGCCGCGTCCACCGTCCACGTTGGCGACATCTACCACGTGGACGTCGTGGGCGCCCGGGCGGCGGCGATCACGCCCGTGCTGGTCGATCCGGCGGGGCTCTACCCGGACGCCGACTGCGCCCGGATTCGCGGCCTGGCCGATCTGCCGCCGGCGCTCGATCGCCTCTGACTACAGCAGCAGCGCCTCGACCCGGTGCGCGTGCACCATCTGATCGCGCGCCGACCACTTGAAGATCGTGAACTTGCCGTCCTGCGAGGCGACGAGCGCGACCGCGTCGGGCTGGTCGGAGACGAATTGCGCGGCCGAGAGGTGCCGGGTGCCGCCAAGCTGCGCCGCCGGGACCGTCGTCTTTTCGCTGTTCTCGATCGGCTCGCTGACGATCACGTTGTCGACGGGCGGCCGCCCTTTGCGGCGGATGATCTTGGCGCCGAACGCGATGAGCGCGTAGTCCATGCTGACGAGCGTCGCGCCGTCGACCGCCGTGAGCCCGGCGACGGCGTCGACGGTCCGCCGGAGCTCTTCCTGCCACTCGTGATCGGTCGAGGCCGCCGCTTCCCGGCGCATCAGCGCCGCCAGCTCCGTGAACGGCGGCTCCACGCCGTAGAGAATGGGATCGACGATCGACTCGCGCCAGCTCTGCGAACCGGCGGGCACGACGAGCAGCGCGCCGCCGCGGCCGTGCGCGCGCATGGACGCCGCGAGCAGCACGAGGACGTTGACCGACTCCTGGCCCTCCGGCGCGACGCCGAACCCCAGGAGCGACCGCAGCAGCCCCGGACATTCGGGCAAAGCGGCGCTGCGCTCATCCACGAACTTGACCGTGTCGCCCTCGAGCACGGCGACGTTCACGAACTTGCCGAACACCTCGCTGCGGTGCTTGATGACGAGGAGTCCCGACGTGACGACTTCGATGACGAAGCAGTACGGCGGCAGGCTGCGCGTCGTGCCCCAGACGCGCAGCTGGTCGCCCTCGCGCCACACGCCGAGATGGATGCCGGGACGCTCGACGGCGGGCGCGAGCTTCGCCAGCGCGGCCGCTTCGAGCGGCAACGAGTGTCGGAAGGTGAGCGACGGCCCCGAGTCGCTCGGCAGATAGCTGAGCGAGATGCGCGGCGTCAGGCCCTCCTCGCGCCGCAGGCTGGCCCAGAAGGCCGCGTCGATCATCGCTTCGATCGCGCGGTCGTCCGGTTCGGTGGCCAGCGCCTCACGCCCGTTGGCGCGCGCGGCTCCGATGTGCTGGGCGAAGTGGGCCTGGACCTTGCCGGCGACCAGACGCGCCGTCGGGTACGCGGGTACGGTCATCGTCCCACGAGCTTATCGTGGATGGACGGCTTCTCGCCCGGGCGAGCCTCGGCCGCGCGATCATGACGGCCACGGCGGCCGCGGTCGCGCACGAAAGCATGAGGCTCCAGAACCGCAGCGGCGTGTCGCCAAAACGGACGGTCACGCGGTGGTCGCCCGGCGGTATCGAGAGGGTGAGCCGGCCCGTGTCGACCTCCGGCTCCACGGCTCGCGCCTGCCCGTCCACGGCGGCCTGCCACCCGGGGAACCAGAAGGTGTTGACGACGAGGCGTGCGGGCCGCTCGGCCTGGAGATGGAACGCGTAGCGGTCGGATCGAAGGTCCTGCTCGAGGATCGCGACCCCCGGTGCGGGCTCGAGCTTCGTCAAGGGCACGAATGACGAGGGGCGATGCACGTCCACGGGCAGGTACGACGTGAAGTAGTGCGTGAAATCGTGCTGATTCATGTCTTCGATCGTCAGCAGCCGCACGCTGGCCGGACTCGTGAAATCCCTCGGCAGGTCGAGCACGCGCTCCGGCACTGCGTGCGAGAGATCGAGGGCCATCAGCGCCGCCACGCACGCCGCGAGCACCGCCGTCTGCAGTCGCTCGCCCATCGGCAGCAGGAAGAGGGTGCTGCCCAGGCACGCGCCGGCAAAGGTCGCCACGGCCAGGAACTTCCACGGGAACTGCAGAAACTGGAGGAGCGGCAGGCCGGTCCAGATCGGCTGCGAGACCGGCAACATCATCGCCACGGACGCGCCAAACGCCAGCAGGAAGAAGGCCCGCTCCGATCGGCCGCCCGCGCGTCGGAGCGAGATCGCGCCTGCGACGACGAACAGCCACGCCATCGCGCCGGCCATCCGGGTGAACTGGTTCGGGAACCCTGAGCCGCCATACTGCCACGGCGAATACAGGAGCTCGCCGAGGGAGACGAAGTGCTGCCGAAAATCGAAGTAGCCGTTCGTCATCTTCGAGATCTGCACGAACGGCTGTTCGAGCATCGCCGGGACCCAGAAATAGGCGGACAACAGGAGGCCGCCCAGCAGGCCCGCCGTCGAGTGCAGGAGCAGCGGCATCGATCGTGCCCGCGCGCTGGCGTAGAGCACGTACGGCATCAGCAGGAGCGAGAAGAGCAGTGCGGAGGAGTTGTTCGTCAGAATCAGCGCCGCGTAGAGCACGCCGACCAGCGCGGCGCGTTCCGCCGTGACCCGCGCTTCGAGCCGGAAGAGCGCCCAGACGATCAGCGGCAGCCAGACGAAGCTCACGAGCTCGGCCAGCGCGCCCTTCACGTAGGCGGTGACGAGGTGATACGGCGCGTACGTGTACGCGGTCGCTGCGAGCACGCCGGCGCGCCATCCCCAACGTGCCGAGGCCATGAGGTACATCGCCGCGGCCGCCGCGAGGATCGCGACGCCCATCGCGGCCTGTACGGCCGCGGCATCGCTCGCGCCGGCGATCGCGAACGGCAGCGCCAGCCAGTACGCCAGCGGCGGATAGAACAGGAAGACGGGATAGCCGAATCCGCCGCCCAGATCCGGACACCAGCGGGCGAGCCACTGGCCGTCCCTCAGACACTCGCGGAATTGCGCGAACGTGACTGCGTGGTAGGGCAGATCAAAACCGCTGATGACGCCGCGCTGAACGAGATTCAGCGCCGCGGGCAGCGCGAGCAGGATCACGGCCAGCGCCGGCGCGTACGTGGGCGCCGACGTCCGCGTCGGTGGCGATGGCAGGAACGTGCCGATGCACAACTCGACGGCACGCGTGCGTGGTCAGTTGGCAAGTCGCGCGGTGAATCGGGTGCGGTGAGTGCGATCGATCACTCAACGCATGATCGCCAGCGGACACGATCACTCGGCGCACTGCGCTCACCGCGCAATCACTCGAGATTCATCTTCCGCAGCAGCGCCTTGAAGCGCGGATGCGAGTGCAGGCTCGTGAAGAGAAACGACCCCTTGATGCCGTAGATCCCGCCGGAGCGATGCTCGTAGCCGCGCTCGAGCCAGTCGATCGCGGCGTCGGCGTCGCCCAGGCCGGTGTAGACGTACGCGAAGTGGTACGGCGCGACGCGCTCACGAGTCGCGCGCTCGTGCAGCTGGCGCAGAATCTCACGGGCTTGGTCGGCGTGGCCCGTCATGCCATACGCCTGACCGAGCTGCCCGAGGAAGATCGTCCGGCTCGGCGCCAGCGCGACGGCGCGCTCGAGCGCGCTGGTCCCTTCGTCCTGGCGCCCGGTCTTGATCAGCGCCCAGCCGAGCAGGGCGTGCGTGCGAGGGAAGTCCGGAAAGGCCACGACGATCCGGCGCGATTCCTCGAGCGCCTCCTGGAACCGTCCGGCACGGAGCAGCTCCGTGGCGACGTCGGTTGGGTGGGCGAGCGGATCCAGCTCGCGCGCCCGTCTGACCTCGCGCAGCGACTCGTCGAACCGCCCCTGTGAGGACAGCCACCAGCCGTAGTGATCGTGGGCGTGCGTGTCGCCAGGATTCAGCTCGAGCGCGCGCAAGAGCTCGCGCTCGGCGCTTTTCCAGTCGAAGTCGGCGATGAAGAGAAGCAGGCCGAGGGCGCCGTGCGCTTCGCCGAGCGTGCTGTCGAGCGCGAGCGCCCTCTGTGCGGCTTCGCGCCCTCGCGCATAGGCCTCGACCGGCGTGAACGGGCCCACGGCCTCAGTTCCCATTTCGACGTATGCGACCGCCATCTCCGCGTACGCGAGTGCAAACCCTGGATCCTGCGCGATGGCCTGCTCGAAGTACCGGACGCTCTGCAGGTAGGACTCGGCGGTGTACTGAATCAGATGGCTCCGGCCCTGCAGGTACAGTTCGTAGGCCTTGAGGTCGTGCGTGGCCTGGTGCCGGATGCGGCTGCGCTCGTCGGACGACAGTTCCGCTTTGAGCGCGCCGGCGATTTGCAGCGCGACGTCGGTCTGGATCGCGAAGATGTCGGTCAAATCGCGGTCGTAGGTCTCGGCCCAGATGTGCTCGTCGCTGTCGCGGTCGATGAGCTGCGCCACGATGCGAACGCGGCTGCCTGCCCGCCGCACGCTGCCTTCAAGCAGGGTCGCGGCACCCAGCCGCTCGCCGATCTCCCGCAGGCTCTGCTCGCGCTTCTTGAACGCCATGACGGACGTGCGCGAGATCACCTTCAGCGACCGGACCTTCGACAAGTGCGCGATCACGTCCTCGGTCATGCCGTCGGCAAAGAACTCGTTCTCGGGGTCCGCGCTCAGATTCACGAACGGCAGGACCGCGACCGACGCGCGATTCGAGGCGGCCGGCGGCCTCACGGCGGCCGCGCCCGTCGTGAGGGCTCCGAGCGCGAACGCGAGATCCTGCGCGGACTGGAATCGCCGCGCGCGATCCTTCTCGAGGCACCGCCGCAGGATGCGGTCGAGCTCGACCGGGATCGACGCCCCCGAATCAGCCAGCGCCGGCACGTCGTCCTTCAGGATCGCGGCGATCGTGTCGGCCGCGCTGGCGCGCTGGAAGAGACGGCGGCCGGCGAGCATCTCGTACAGCACGCAGCCCAGCGAGAAGATGTCGGAGCGGGCGTCCGGCGCGCGGCCCTGCACCTGCTCGGGCGACATGTACCCCACAGTGCCGAGCACCGACCCCGGCTCGGTGGGATCCGAGCGCGTCACGGCCTCGGTGTCGGCGTCCTCGGCCACCTGACGCGCGAGGCCAAAGTCGAGGACCTTGGTCCTCCCGTCGGCGGTGAGAAAGACGTTCTCGGGCTTGAGGTCCCGATGGACCACGCCATGCGCATGTGCGGCCGCCAGGCCCTCGGCGACCGCGACCGTGATCTCGACCGCCGCCTTCCAGGACAGCGCGCCGCGCGAGATCCGCCGGCCCAGCGTTTCGCCCTCCAGGAGCTCGGTGACCAGAAACCAGACGCCGTCGTGGGTCCCGATGTCGTGGATCGCGAGGATGTTGGGGTGCGAGAGCGCGGCGATGGTCCGCGCCTCGCGCTGAAACCGCGCGAGCGCCTCTGGATCGCCGGCGAGCTTGGGCGCGATCGTCTTGATCGCGACGTCGCGGCCGAGCCGCGGGTCGCGCGCGCGATACACCTCGCCCATGCCCCCGGCGCCGAGGCGCGCGACGACCTGATAGGGACCCAACACCGCGCCCGGTTCGACCCGCATTCGCCCGACTAGCTTATACAAGCCGGCGTTGACACGCCGGCGAACCGGATCGATACTCCCATCGTCTAACGATGGGAAGCGCCGATGGGCCTGACCAACACCGCGCCTGACCTCCTCCCCGGGACGCTCGATCTGCTGATCCTCCGCGCGCTCGTCCGCGAGCCGCTGCACGGGTACGGCATCGCGCAGAAGCTGAAAGTCGTCTCGCAGGACGTGCTCCAGGTGGGGGAGAGCTCGCTGTACCCGGCGCTCCAGCGCCTGCTGGCCAGCGGCTGGGTGACGGCCGAGTGGGGCGCGTCGGAGAACAATCGCCGCGCGCGGTACTACACGATCACCGCCGCCGGAAAGAAGCGCCTGGCGTCGGAGCGCGCGGAGTTCGAGCGGCTCGCGAGTGCGATCGCCCGCGTTCTCCAGCTGGCCTGAGGAAACCGTGAAGCTGCTGCGCCGCCTCGCCCGTTGGCCCTGGCTTCGCCGGCACGACGCCGCGCTGGCGGAAGAAATGGAGCACCACCGCGCGCTCGTTCAGGCGGATCTCGAGGCGCGGGGCGTGCCGCCGGGCGAAGCGGCCGCCGCCAGCCGGCGCGCCATGGGCAACGTCACGCTGGCGCGCGAGGACGCCCGCGCCGTCTGGATTGCCGCCTGGGCCGACGCGCTGTGGCGCGACGCCCGCCACGGCCTGCGCGGCCTCCGCCGCGAGCCCACGTTCACGCTGACGACGGTGCTGACGCTGGCGCTCGGCATCACGACGACGACGACGGTCTTCAGCGTCGTGGATGCCGAACTGTGGCGGCCGCTGCCATACCCGCAGCCCGAGCAGCTGGTCCAGGTGTATTCGCGCGGCCGCGAATCGCGCGGCGTCGTCGAGGCCATTGCCGTGGCCGATTTGCATGCCTGGCGATCGGAGGCGCCGGCGTTCTCCGACCTCGCGGCGACGGGATGGTCCGGCCGCCGCGTGCTTCGCCGTGACACCGCCGAGTCCGTCCTCGTGACGGAGGTGACGTCGAACTATTTCACGCTCCTCGGCCGTACGCCGATCGCGGGCCGGACGTTTGCGCCCGGCGCGCGGCACGAGGCGGTCCTGACCGAGCCAACGTGGCGCCGCTTGTTCAACGGCGATTCGTCCGTCGTGGGGCGCTCGATCGTGGTCGACGACGAATCCCTGTCGATTGCCGGCATCGTCGCGGCCGACGACTCGCTCGGTCCCGAGCCCGATGTGTTCGTCGTGTTCGACGAGAGCGGGTCCGTGGAGGGCGATTCCACGCGGTCACCGCTGTACGGCGGGATTGGCCGGCTGCGGCCGGGCGCCACGGCGGACGCCGCGCGCGCCCAGCTCCAGGCCATCCGGACGCGCCGCGCCCAGGCAGAATCCGATGCCGGCGTTCACACCATCGATGTCGAGGATTTGCGGGAATCCAACCGCAGCAGCAACTGGCGCCCGCTGTATTTCTTCCTCGGCGCTTCGCTGGTGGTGCTGGTCTTGAGCGCCATCAACGCCGCGACCCTGCTCCTCGCGCGGGCCGCCAGCCGAACACGCGAGTTCGCGCTGCGCGGCGCGCTTGGCGGCGGACCGCGCGCCCTGGCGGGACAGCTGCTGGTCGAGGGCGCGCTGCTGGCCGCGCCGGCCGGCGCCCTGGGTCTGCTCCTCACCGCCTGGGTCGTGGCGGCTCTGGCCACGGCGTTGCCCGAGTCACTTCTGCAGCACGGCTCGCCGATTCCCGTGGACGCGCGCGTCGCGGGATTTGCGCTGGCGGTCACCGGCGCGACGACGGCGATCTTCGCGCTCGCGCCGATGCTCTTCGCACGGCGCCTCGATCTCTCGAGCGCGCTCAGCCAGAGCGCGCGGACGACCCGCTCCGCCGGGGAGGGGCGCGCGCGCCACGTGCTGCTGGTCGGACAAATCGCGCTCACCGTGACGCTGCTCGCCGCCGCCGGGATTTTCGTCAAGAGCTTCATCGCGCTGACGCACGTGCCGCTCGGATTCGACCCGGCGAACGCGCTCGTGGTTCGCGCGTCGCTGAGCGGGCCGCGATACGCGACGGATCCCGCGTTGGTGGCGTACGCGTCGAGCGCGCTCGAGGCGGCGCACACGGTGCCGGGCGTGCGCGAGGCCGCGATCGCCAGCAGCACGCCGCTGGGCAGCGGGCCGCTGGTGCGGCTGGTCGCGCACGACGCGCCGCGGCCGGCGCCTGGCGGCGAGGCGCGGGCGATCGTCCGCACGACGAGCCCCGGGTATTTCTCCACGCTCGCGATCCGTCTCGTGCGAGGGCGCGACTTCGCGTCCGCCGACAGCGCCGTCGCGCCGCGGGTGGCGATCGTGAACGAGACGCTCGCGCGTCAGGTGTTCGGCGGCGACGATCCGGTGGGCCGGGTCCTCGACTTCACGCCCGGCGGCTCGCCGCGCTGGGCCGCGCGCGTCGGTCACGCCGTCGTGGTCGGCGTGGCCGCGAACATCAAGGAAGTCGGACTCAACGAGATCGACTTCGGCGACATCTACCTGCCGTACGCGCAGGCGCCCGAGCCGTTCGTCGAGCTCGTCGTGCGTGCCGCTGTGCCGGCGTCGACGATCGCGGACGCGCTTCGCCAGCGCATGGCGCACGTCGATCCGGCGATCCCCGTCACGGGCGTGAGGACGTTCGACGAACGCGTCGCCCACGCGCTCGAGGGCGATCGCTTCAACTTCCGGCTCGTCGGGACGTTCGCGGCGCTGGCGATCCTGCTGGCCGCGATTGGAGTGTACGGCGCCGTGGCCTACAGCGTGCAGACGCGCACGCGGGAGTTCGGCGTGCGCCTGGCGCTGGGCGCGCGGCCGGGAAGGCTCGTCGGCGCGGCGATTGGACGAGCGGCCAGCCTTGGCGCGATCGGCGGCGTGCTCGGCGTCGCAAGCGCGCTCGTCATCGCGATCCTGATCGGCAGCGCGCTCTACGTCGTGCCGGGCGAGCACGAAGGCATGCTCTTTGGCGTCACGACCACGGACCCGACGATCCTCGCGTCGGCGTTCGCCGGGATCGTGGTCATCGCGATCGCGGCCGGAACGATCCCGGCGCGCCGCGTGGCGCGCGTCGATCCTGTGCTGGCGCTCAGAAACGACTAGCCGCTGCCGGCGCTCTAACCCGCCCCGGCGTTGCGGTTGGCCTTCGTGACGAAGCTGATCTGCAGGTCGAACTGGCTCGGCGTCGTCGTGTGATAGCTCTGGAACGCGGCGGTATGGATGTCGCCGCCGCCGCCCGTGTCGACGCGTGCCGACAGCCCCCGCGACTCCAGCGCCTTCCGCACCTCATCCGGATCCCACGGCTGGATCCCGAACGAGATGTGATCGATCGTCGCCCGGCGCGGAGGCGGCGGGGCATTCGGGTCCGGTGCGCCGCGGCCGGCACCGCCGCCACGGCGGATGATCGTGCCGCCGACGTCGCCGATCTCGCACTGGTTCTGGCTGCCCGTGTCGCGTCCAAGCTTCCAGCCGAGCAGCGCCTGGTAGAACGCGACCGTCTCCTTGTAGTTCGTGCACTGGAAGGAGATGTGATCGAGCCACACCGTCTTCCAGCCGGTCGGGTCGAAGGGCGCCGGCGCGGCGGTTTTTCCCTTGGCGGGCGACGTGCGGCGGTTCTTCATGTTGCCGTTGCTGATCTGCAGATCGAATCCGTCCGGGTCCTTCACGTGGAAGGACTGGAAGTCCTTGCCCTGGTGATCGGCGACGGGATTGAGGCCGCGCTTCTTGAGCTCGGTTTCGACTTTCTTCGTGTCCCACGGCTCGATGCCCCAGCAGAAGCCGTCGAACACGACCTGCCGCGGCTGCGCGGGTCCGCGGCCGCCGCCGCGCCCCTGACGTCCGGCCGCATTGGGGTCGCCGCCCGCGGGCGGATTCGCGGGCGGTGGAGGCGGCGCCGGCGCTGGCGGAGGCGGCGGGGGCTGATACCCGCCGCGAAGGATCAAGCCGCCCCAGTCGCCGATGTCGAGCACCGCCTGTTTGCCATCGTCGCTGCGAATCTTCCAGCCCATCAGCGCCTCGTAGTACGCGGCTTCCTTCTGATAGTCCACGGCCTGGGCCGAGAAGTGATCGAGGAGCACCGTCTTCCATCCGGTCGATTCAAACGGGAGCGGTCCGGGCGTCGTGTCCGGCGGAGGACCCGCGGCGCGTTGGCCCCCTTGGCCCTGTCCCCGAGCTTGCCCCTGTCCCTGGCCCTGGCCCAGCACGGCGAGAGGACGCACCGCGACGGCGATCCCCAGCGCCTGGAGCAACTGCCGGCGGGACAGCCGGCCACGGTCGTACTCATGGAATAGCTTTGCAAGCCTGTCGCTCATCGGTCGATCCTCCAGAAGTCCGCAGGGTGAGGGATTTCCGGCAGAGTATGCGACCGACGGTAGGGACTTGGCAAGCCGCGAGGATGCTCCTGGCGTGCTTCGCGCGATCGACGTCTAGAATGGAGGCGTCGCGGCCAGTGCGCGGCGCCGTGAGTCGACTGGGGGCGTCCTATGCTGCGATTTGTGCTCGTCTCCGCGCTGCTGGGGCTGGTCACCGCGCCCGCGGGAGTCGCCCCGGCGCAGTTTCGATCCGGCGAGCTGCCGGCGATTCCGGTGCTCGCGGTCCGTGGCGGCGCGTTGATCCTCGACGTGGCCGTGGGACGCGATGGTAGCGTCCGCGGCATCAAGGTCACGCAGTCGACCCTGCAGTTTGCCGACGCCGTCATCGCGACCGTGAAGAGCTGGCGCTTCCGTCCCGCCGGCGAGGCGGCCTCGCCGGTCGATTCGACCGTGCTCGTGGCCGTCGTGTTCCGCCCGCCCTCGATGTACGCGCCCAGTACCACCGCGCCCACGAAAGACGACGGGTCGGCGCCGAAAGACGCGCCCTTCCCGCTCAGGATCGTGACGCCCTCGGCTCCGCCCCGCGCTGGGACGCCAGGAGTCGCCCTCGTCGAGGTGCGCGTCGGCGCCAACGGCGCTGTCTCTGGTCTGAAGATCGTGCGTTCGGCCCCGGGCTTCGACGACGCAGTGATTCAAGCCGCGCGCCGGTGGACGTTCCGCCCCGCGGAAGTGGGAGACGTGAAGGTTCTGACCCTCGCGTACGTGATCTTCGGTTTCCCGTAGCCGATCACGCCGCCCGACGCGCGATGAACAAGCCGCGATCCATGAGGCCGGCCGGGTCGTAGCGCACGTCGAGGCCGACGCCGCGAAAAGCCGCGAGCAGCTCGTCCGTCGTGAAGAGCCCGAGCTCGTGGACTTCGCTGACGCTGCGCGTGCCGGCGGCGTCGGAGATCTCGTACTCGAACAGAAGGCGCGAGATTCGCCCGTCAATGGCGACGCGGCTGACGCGCGTCACGCGGACGCCGTCGCCCTCCCCGACGTTCGTCGCGACGCGCGCCGGATCCAGCACGCCGGGCGGGAACCAGGGCTCGACGAGGATCGTGCCGCCGGGGGTCACGTGATCGCGAACGCACGCGAGCGCCTGGCGCACGCGATCGAGCGTGCGCGCGTAGCCAATCGAGCTGAACAGGCACAGCACGGCGTCGTACTCGCGGTCGAGGTGGAAGTCGCACATGTCTGCCGCGACGAAGCGGCCGGCCGGGTGTTTGCGCGACGCGATTTGGATGAACGACGGATCGAGATCGGTGCCGTCCACCTGAAAGCCGCGGGCGGCGAGCGCGCGCGCGTGCTCGCCGGTGCCGCACGCAACGTCGAGCACGGTCGTGCACCGCGGATCCTGGGCCCGCAGGATCGCGGCAATCGCGTCGGCCTCGCGGCCGTAGTCCTTGAAGCGCGAGTAGATGAGGTCGTAGTAGGCGGCGGTCGCGCTGAACATCGCGTCGTGACCCTATCGTAACGAGTCGTGGCGCCGGCGCGTTTTTGGAGTAATGTGAGCCGGGTTTCCGTGATGCCATACCTTCCGATCCGGCTCAGTGCCGCGGCCGCCGGCGTGTGCCTGGCGACCGCGCCCCTCGTCGCGCGGCCGCAGACGCGCCCGTTGCAGGACCCGACGCACGAGACCCAGACCGCCGACGTGCCGGGCCTGACGGCGGCAACGAGCACCTGCAACATCTCCGACGACCCGACGTTCGGCGTTTCGCAGGAGAACCCGGTCAAAGTCGGCGGCGGCGCGATGTATCTCGCGTCGCGCGAAGTGAAGTACATGAGCGCGCTTCGCGGACCGGACGGGCAGGGACTGCACTTCAAGCGCGTCGGGTCGCTGAAAGGGCCCGACGGGACGATCCTCGACGGCTACACCGTGACGTACCAGGGCCTCGACAAGCCGGTGGAGATCTTCATCGACGGCTATCACTGGGCCCAGCCCGTGGCGCCCAAAGGCTGGCTCTGCGGCGCGGACATGAACCTGGTGCCGCCGGGGCCGGATCCGTTCGAGACGCAGGACCAGCTGATGGCGCTCGCCGTCGCGCTCGGCGACAAACCGGTCGCGCCGATTTCGATCGATCCCGACGGCTCGAGCGTGCACGGCGTCGTCTTCGATCACGTGCGCCTGGTCGGCCTCGCGGCCCGCGCGGCGGCGGCGGCTGGCACGCCCCTCCAGCCGCGGGCACTGGGCGAGTGGGGACGCCCGCGAACCGTCGTCATCGCCTATCCGCGCCAGTGCGACGGCCAGACGGCGTCGCCCGAGTCGGTGACCCTGAGTGACGCCAGCGGCAACTCGCCGCACTCGTCGGCGACCGCCAGGGGCGAGGACATCGCGCGATTCGCGCCGGGCTTCACGGTCCCGCCCGGCGCCGTGGCCATCGTCTACGACGCGCAAGGGCTCATCGAGGGCGCGCGCATCGGCGTGCGCTTCGCCTCGGCGTGCGGCGCGGAACCGGCGGAGGTGATCCTGCCGGTCAAATCGGAGCGCGGACGCGTCGTGAAATCCGTGCTCGGCGTCGCGCCCGCCGACGTCACGATTCCGCCCGGCGGCGCCCAGGTGCGCGTCCAGGTGTTTCTCGACGCCGACGGGACGCCGCGCTATCCGGCCTATGTCGCCGGGCCCTACGAGCTCCGCGATGCCGCGCTCGCCGCGGCCGCGGACTGGCGGGTCGAGCCCCCGACGATGAACGGCGCGCCGCTCCTGCAGACCGCGACGCTCGCCATCACGTTCCGTCCGAAATAGGACGCTTTTTTCTCGCGCGAGAGGAACCGTCTCGCTCCTCTTGCCGTCCAAGATGAACACCGGACACCGTGGCCGACATGCCGGAGCGATCGACCGACGTCATCCAGGGCACGCTCGACATGCTCATCCTGAAGGCGCTGAGCCTGGCGCCGATGCACGGCTTCGGCGTGGCCCGGCGCATCGAGCAGGTGAGCCGGGGCGTGTTCCGGGTCAATCCCGGCTCGCTCCTGCTCGCGTTCCAACGGCTCGAGCGCCGGGGCTTCATCGGCGGCGAATGGCGCCTGTCCGACCACAACCGGCGCGCGCGGTTCTATCGGCTGACGGCCAGGGGCCGGCGGCAGCTCGAAGCGGCACAGCGCGATTGGAGCGACCGCGTGGCGGCCATCGCCCGGCTGCTGGAGGCCTGAGGCATGTCGTCACTGCGCGCACTGCGGGCGGGGCTGCGGCGTCTGTTCCGGAAGAGCGCGGTCGAACGGGACCTGGACGATGAGGTCCGCGACTATCTCGCGGCGGCGATCGACGAGCACATCCGCGCCGGCCGCACGCCCGAGGAGGCGGCCCGGCTGGCGCGCCTCGACCTCGGCGGCATCGAGGCGATGAAGGAGCACGTGCGGTCCGGCGGTTGGGACGCACTCGTCGAGACGGTCGCGCGCGATGTCCGGTGGGGCGCGCGGGCGCTCCGCCGCACGCCGGGGTTCACGCTGGTGGCGTGCGTGACCCTCGCGGTCGGCATCGGCGCGACCACGGCGATTTTCAGCGCCGTCAACCCGATCCTCTTCGAGCCGCTGCCGTATCCGCAGGCCGAGCGCGTGGTGCTCATCTCTGATCGCGCGAGCGGGGGCCGCCGCGTCGACACGACGTACGGGACCTTCACCGAGATTTCGCAGCGGGCGCGATCGTTCGAGGTGATGGGCGTCGGCGACGGATGGCAGGCGGTCCTCACCGGCTCGGGCGAGCCCGAACGGCTCGTCGCGCAGCGGGTGAGCGCCGGCTATTTCCGCGCGCTCGGCACGGCGCCGGCGGTCGGGCGCGACTTCGCGGACGCGGATCTGCTGTCGAGCGCGCCTCGCGTGGCGCTCCTCGGCGCCGGTCTGGTCGATCGCCGATTCGGCGGCGATCGGGGGATCGTGGGCCGCACGGTGACGCTGAACGGCCTCGAGTACCTCGTCATCGGCGTGATGCCCGCAGGCTTCGACAACGTGCTGGCGCCCTCGGCGGAGATCTGGGCGCCGCTCAAATACCGGGCACCGGCGCCGTTCGACGGCCCGGAATGGGGCCATCACGTGCAGACGGTGGCGCGCCTGCGGGCCGGCGTGTCGCTCGACCAGGCCCGCCGCGACGTCGACGCCATCGCGCGCGCGCCGATTCCGGAGTTCGCGCGGCCGGGGTGGGCCGACATGTCGGGCGGGATGACCGTCGATCGCCTTCAGGATGACGTGACGGCTGACGTGAGGCCGGCGCTCGTCGCGATCGTTGGCGCCGTCCTCCTGGTCCTCGCGATTGCCTGCGTCAACGTGACCAATCTGCTCCTGGCCCGGAGCACCGAGCGACGAAGCGAGCTCGCGATGCGCGCCGCGCTTGGCGCGGGGCGCGCGCGGCTGATCCGCCAGCTGCTCACCGAGAGCGTTCTGCTCGGCGCGGTCGGCGGCCTGCTCGGATTGGCCGTGGCCGCGTTCGGCGTCCGCGCGCTCGTTGCGCTGAGCCCGCCCGGCTTGCCGCGCGTGGGCGCGATTCGTCTCGACACGGCGGCCTTCGCGTTCGCGCTTGGCGTCACCGTGCTCATCGGGATTGCCGTGGGCCTGGCGCCGGCGCTCCAGTTCTCTCGCGGCGATCTGACGCGCGGTGTGCAGCAGAGCTCGCAGCGCACGACGCGCGGCCATCGACTTACCCGGCACGCGCTGGTGGTCGCCGAAGTGGCGCTGGCGCTCGTGTTGCTCGTCGGCTCCGGACTCATCTGGCGCAGTCTTACCGGCCTGCTGGCCGTTCCCACCGGCTTCGAGGCGTCGCACGTCCTCACGATGCGGGTGCAGCCGGCCGGCCAGCAGCGCACCGACGCGGCGCGCTCTCAGCTCTTCAAGGAGGCGCTCGATGCGGTGCGCGCCGTGCCGGGCGTCGAAGCCGCAGGCTTCACCAGCCAGCTGCCGCTGAGCGGGGACGTCGACAAGTACGGCGCGCGGTTCGAATCGGCGCGCGAGGACCCGCCGGACCAGGACGGCAGCGCGTTTCGCTACGCCGTCACGCCCGGCTACGTCGACGCCATGCGGATTCCGCTCCGGCGGGGCCGGCTGCTCGACGCCCACGACACTCCGGGCGCGCCCGAGGCCGTCCTGATCAGCGAGTCGTTCGCGAAGCGCAGGTTCCCCGGCCGGAATCCCGTCGGCCAGCGTGTGCGCTTCGGCCCCGAGACCGCCGACCCCGATCGGCCCTGGGACGTGATCGTGGGGGTCGTCGGCGACGTCAAGCAGGCGTCGCTCGCGCTCGGGCAGCCGGACGCGTTCTACGTCGTGGTCGATCAGTGGGTCTGGGTGGACAACGCCATGTCGCTGGTCGTGCGGACCAGGGGCGATGCGACGGCGCTCGTCGCACCCGTGAAGCGCGCGATTTGGTCCGTGGACCGTGAACAGTCCATCGAGCGCGTCGAGACGATGGACGATCTGGTCCTGAGATCCGAGGCCGAGCGGCGCTTCGTGCTGACGGTCCTCGGAGCGTTCGCGCTGGCGGCGCTCCTGCTGGCGGCGATCGGTGTCTATGGGATTCTGTCCGGGAGCGTGGCCGAGCGCGCGCGCGAAATCGGGGTGCGCGCCGCCCTGGGCGCATCGCCCGTCGAGATCCTCATGCTGGTCGTGCAGCAGGGCGTGACGCTCACGGCGATGGGCGCGGCCCTCGGCGTCGTCGCGGCCGCGATCGCGAGCCGCGCGGTCCTCGCGCTGCTCTTCGGCGTGTCCCGGCTCGATCCGGCGACGTACCTGGGTGTCGTGCTCATTCTGGGCGCCGTCTCCATGCTTGCGTGCGCCCTGCCGGCCTGGCGCGCGGCCCGCATCGATCCGATGGTGACGCTGAGAGCGGAGTAGTCCATGGCGACGTTCCTTCAGGACCTGCGGTTCGCGATTCGGAACCTCCGCCGCACGCCGGCGTTCCCGCTGGCCGCGATCGCGACGCTGGCGCTCGGCATCGGCGCGACGACCGCAATCTTCAGCACGGTCAACGCCGCGCTCCTGAAGCCGCTGCCGTACCCGAGCCCGGAGGATCTGTACTCACTGCGGACGACCCTGACCGACGGGCGCGTCACGAGCGGCATGTTGTCGCCGTCCGAGCTGGTCCGGTTGAACGACCCGTCGCTGTCGATCGTGCGGGCCGCGGGCCTGCTGCCGCAGGACATCACGCTCTTGCGCGACGATGGCGCGCCCTTGCGCACGCAGGTCTACGGCGTCAGCGAGGGGTTCTTCGAGCTCTTCGGGCTGCCGATGACGCTTGGCGGGTTCACCCACGAGCAGTACGCGACGAACGGTCCGCCGGTGGTGGTCGTCTCCTACGAGGTCTGGCAGGACCTGTTTCATGGCGACCCGGCCATCGTGGGGAAGGCGATCCATTTCGCCGAGATCACGACGACGGTCGCCGGCGTGGCGCCGCGGGCCTTCGATACACCGCACGGCGCCAATTTCTGGTTCAACCTCGCGCTGAACCCGGAGGGCGTCAACCACAACTTCGAGGGGTTCATGCGGCTCAAGCCGGGCACGACGATTGACCGCGCGCGCAGCGAGATGGAGGGCGTCATGGCCCGGCTCGCGCGCGACTTTCCGGCGAGCGACCTGGGCCGCGTCTATCTCGTGCGGCCGCTGGTCGAGTTCATCGTCGGCGATCTGCGGCAGATTCTGATCGTGGTGCTCTCGGCGACGGCGCTCCTGCTCGCGCTCGCGTGCGTCAATGTGACGAATCTGCTGCTCGCGCGCGGCGCGGCGCGCGCGCGGGAGATGGCCGTGCGCGTCGCGCTCGGCGCCGGGCGCGGGCGCATCGTCCGCCAGCTCCTGACCGAATCGATTCTGCTCGCGACGGCGGGCGCGATGGTGGGCGTCGCGGCGGCGTACGGCGGGATTCGCGTGCTCCTGACGATCGGCGCGTCGAAACTGCCGCGGCTCGACGCCGTCGCGTTCGATGGCGGGGTCCTGCTGTTCGCCCTCGCCGCGCTGTTCGTGAGCGGCGTTGTCGTCGGTTTCGCGCCGGCGCTGCGGTTGGCCGCGACCGACGTCAAGACGCTGATGAACGAGAGCGGGCGATCCGCGTCCGGCGGCCGCGGGACGGCGCGGTGGCTGGGCGCGATGACCGTCGCGGAGATTGCGCTGGCGGTCACGCTGGTCGCCGGCGCGGGCTGGCTGATTCGCAGCTTTTCCGCGCTCCGGACGGTCGACCTCGGCTTCGAGCCGGAGAACCGCCTGCTGTTCGATGTGACGCTGCAGGGCCCGAAGTACCGCGACCCGGCCGCGGTCGTCGCCGGCACGCAGGATCTGATGGATCGGCTGCGCGGGCTGCCCGGCGTCGCCGCCGCGGCGTCGACGTCGAACTTCCCGCTGCGCGGCGGCAGCGGCCAGGAGAATTCGCTCTTCATCGAGTTGCACGGCGAGCCGATGGATCCCGGGCATCCGCTCGGGTCGCGGCAGCGGTCGTCCGGTCCGGGATTCTTCGAGACGATGGGCATCAAGCTCCTCGCCGGCCGCGACTTCACGATCGACGACCGGCAGAACACGCTGCCCGTCGCGATCGTCAACCGCACGTTCGCGCGCCGCTATCTGTCCGGCAAGGACCCGCTGAAGACGCAGTTCGCCTCGGGATACCCGACGATCGATCCCCGGTCGGAGGTCACGATCGTCGGTGTGGTCGAGGACGTGCGGATGCGGTCGCTCACGGTCGAGCCCGAGCCGGCGTACTACACCTGCCAGTGCCAGGGGCCGTCGCGCCGCTTCACGGTCGTCGTGCACGCGAGGGGCGGCGACATGAGCGCCGTACGGTCGGCCATTCGCGCGGAGATCAGGACGTCGGATCCGCAGATGGCGATCGACTTCGAGGATGCGACCGCCGTCGTGGCGTCCAATCTGGAGCGGCAGCAGCTGGGGATGACGTTGATGCTCGTGTTCGGCGGGGCGGCGGTGGCGCTGGCCGCCGTGGGCATCTACGGCGTGATCGCGTACGCCGCCGCCGAGCGGCGCGGCGAGGTCGCCACGCGCCTGGCGCTCGGCGCGACGTCCTGGAACGTGTTCTGGCTCGTGCTGCGTCAGGGGCACCTGCTCACGGGTGTGGGCGCGGTGCTCGGCCTGGGCCTCGCCTACCTGGCCGGCCGATTCGTCTCGAGCCAGTTGTATGCGGTGCGCGCGTCGGATCCGCTCATCCTGGCGGGCGCGGCGGGGATCGTGGCGGCCATCGCCCTGATGGCGACGCTCTGGCCCGCGTATCGCGCCGCGCGGATCAATCCGGCGCGCGTGCTGCGGCCGGACTAGGCGGCCCCCGGCGGCGGCCGTCCGGGGGCGCTTCGCGTGGACCGCAGTCCGGCCTGGATTACTGTAACCTGCCTATATATAATCAGCCGATGGCTGTGTCGCGCGATATCAAGAAGGGCAGCGCGGAGCTGCTCGTGCTGTCGCTCCTCGAGGAGCGCCCGCGCCACGGGTACGACCTCGCCCAGCTCATCGCGGAGCGATCGGGGGGCGCGATCACGTTCACGTCGGCCACGCTCTATCCCGCACTGCACGCGCTCGAACGGCAGGGCCTCGTCCGGGGCCGCTGGGACGCTCGGCCCGGCGAGCGCCGCCGCCGCTTCTACAGCGTGACGCCCGCCGGCCGCCGCGCCCTCGCCGTCCAGCGCGCGAGCTGGCACCGCTTCATCCGGGCGCTGACGCGCATGACGCGGCCGGGGCGGGCGACCTCATGAGGCCGCGCGACGACATCCTCGATCGCTGGCGCCAGGCCGCGGGTCACGCCCTGCCCGGCGCCGACGCCGATCTCGTCGAGGAAGTCGCGACGCACCTGGCTGATCGCTGGACCGCAGTCCGCGCCTCCACGGGCAGCGACGCCGCCGCCGATGCGGCGGCGCGCCTCGACCTCGACGACTGGCAGGGTCGAGCGCACGGCCCATCGCCCGCCATCTCCTCGGCGCCCGCCTGGCGCGGGCTGGCCGCCGGTCTCGGACTCGATATCCGGTCGGCGCAGCGCCGCCTCGCCGTCCGTCCCATCCAGGCCGCGGGCGCGGCGGTGCTCGTCGCGATCGCGGTCGCCGCAAGTGTCGCGGTGTTCATGATCGCGTTCGGCATCCTCGGACGTCCGCTGCCGTATCCCGCCGCCGACCGCCTCGTGACGCTGTGGCAGCTCACGCGGGGCGACATGACTCAGATCAGCTATCCGGATTTCGATGACCTCCGCAAGACCGGATCGTTCGACCTGAGCGCGGCGATGTCCGCGGGGGTCGGAACCCTCGCCGTCGACGACCCGGGTGCGGCCGATCGCGTCCAGGTCGTCGAGGCCGAGCCCGCCCTGCTGACGATGATGGGCGCGGTGCCGCAACTCGGCCGCCTGCTCACGGCAGAGGACGGCACCAGGCCATTCGCACTGATCAGTCACCGGCTCTGGCAGACGCGCTTCCACGCGGACCCCGCCGTCATCGGGCGGCCGTTCACGCTGAGCGGCCGTGCGTACTCCGTCGTCGGCGTGCTCCCGGCGGGGCTGGATCTGGAGCTGCCAGTGACCGAGGGCTTCACGCTCACGCACGCGGACATCTGGCTCGGCTTCGATCAGACCTTCTCGTTCGTGACCCGGCGCGACGTGTCCGCGTACGAAGCGATCGCGCGGCTTGCACCCGGCGTCACCATTGACGAGCTCCGCCGCCGCGCCGAGATGACGGCCGCCGTTCTGCAGCGCGATTTCCCCGCGACGAACGCGGGGCGGGAGTTCCGCGTGATTCCGCTTCGTGAGCGGCTCACCGGCAGCGCCGTCCGGCCGATCGCGCTTGCCTGTGCCGGCGCGGCGATCGTCCTGGCCATCGCGCTCGCCAACCTGACGACGCTCGGGCTCGGCCGCCTGTCCGCACGTCAGGCGGAGCTCGCCGTCCGCCGCTCGCTGGGCGCGAGTGCCTGGCGGGTCGCGCGTCAGGTCGTGATCGATGAGCTGCCGGTCGCGCTCGCCGGCGGCGCCGCGGGCCTCGCGCTCGGCGCAACGATCGCCCGCACCGTCGCCTCCGCGCCGGCAGCGCATCTGCCGCGCCCGGACGCGATCGCCCTCGATGGCGGCGTCGCGCTTTGGGCCGTCGCAACCGCCGCCATCCTGTGGCTGCTGCCTCCGCTCGCGGCGCTTCGTCTCGTTGGGCGCGCCCGGTGGCTCAACGCGGGGGCGCGGGTCGTCGGCGCCGCCGCGCGACGGACACGGCGCGTGCTCCTCGCGGCGGAGGTGGCGCTGGCGCTGGTGCTGGCGTGCGGCGCCGCCCTGCTCGCGCTGGCCCTCGGCCGGCTGGTGGCCGTCGATCCCGGCTTCGCGACGAGCGGCGTCCTGACGATGCGCGTCAGCGCGTACGGCGGTCCCTATCCGACGAAGGCGGACGTGACGGCGTTCTTCGGCCGCCTGCGCGCGGCGGTGGCGACGGTGCCCGGCGTGGACCGCCTCTCGGCGGCGTCGAGCCTGCCGTTGTCCGGGCAGGGCTCGATGACCAGCCTCATGTCCGCCGAGCAGCCGCTCCCGCCGGCGGCGCGGCTGTCGGCCGCCTGGGCGTTCGTCACGCCGGGCATGTTCCAGGCCGCCGGCATTCCGATCCTCCAGGGCCGCGACTTCAGTGACGCCGATGTGGATCGCTCACCGCACGTCACGGTCATCAGCCACTCGGCGGCCCGCGCGCTGTTCGGCGACGGCAATCCGATTGGACGGCGTGTTGCCGTGGGCGGCGGCGAGACCGACGGCGACTGGCACGAGGTCATCGGCGTCGTCGGCGACGTGCGGCGGTTCGCCCTGTCGGACGATCCGGCCCCGGGCGTCTACGACCTCCTGGGCCAACACTGGGGACGGACGATGTACCTGATCGTTCGCGCCCGGCCGGGCCTTGACGCCGGCTCGCTCGAGCCGCTGGTCCGCCGGGCGATCGCCGGCGTGAATTCGGACGCTCCGGTCTTCGAAGTCGCGACGATGGAGGCGCTCGTCGATCGATCGGCCGCGCCGCGTCGGCTTGCCGCTGCGCTCGGTGCCGGTCTCGCCGTCACCGCGCTCGTGCTGGCCTGGCTGGGCACGTTCGCCGTGGTGGCCTGCTCGGTGGCCGAGCGCATCCGCGAACTGGGCGTGCGGATCGCCCTCGGTGCGACGAGGGCGCAGGTGCTGCGGCTGATCCTGGGCGAGGCGCTCGTGACGGCAGCGGCCGGCTGCGCGGGGGGAATGATCGCGAGCGGGATCGCCGCGCGCCTGCTCGCCGGACAACTATTTGGCGTGCGGCCGGCGGACACGGCCCTGCTCGTGCCGGCGCTTGCGGCGGCCGTATCGCTCGCGAGCGTGCTCGCCGCGTGGTGGCCGGCGCGGCGCGCGACGCTTGCCGACCCGCTCGCGGCGCTCCGGGCCGCGGGCGAGTGAGGCGTCAGACCATCCGAATGGCGCGCACGCGCCGAGGAAAATCCTTGTCGTCGCTGTGCTGGCGGCCGTTGTCGGCGAAGTCGATGTGCGAGGCCATATCCGTCGTCTGCTGGGAGGACGCCCAGTAGCTGACGTTGTCGGCTGCGCCGCGATCGCCGAAATCCCCGAGGTCCCTGGCTTTGAGCGCGCGATAAAGCTGCGCCAGCTCGTCGAGGGACGGCAGGAACCACCCGCCCACGCCGTTCAGCTGGTAGGTCGCGCACAGGTCCGCCGCGGTGCCGCGCTCGGCACATCCGGCGAGCATGTCCTGCGTGTTCTGCTTGCCCGTGCCGATGGCGGTGCCGCGCGCGCCGGCGATCGGCGTGCGGAAGCAGCCCCATTTCGCCCCCGCGCTCTGATCGACCGGCGCGGCTTCGAGGTAGCGCCATCCGTCGGCCGCGTAGTTCGGATTCTCGTAGAAGATGAGGCCGCCGGCGGGCCCGGTGTCGCTGAGCGCGTAGCCGCGCGTCGAGAGCCACACGCTCATCTCGCCGGCGCCGCGATTGGCCCAGAGGAAATAGGGAATGAGCGTGACGGCCCGCGCTCCTGCCTCGGCGCCCGTCAGGCGTCGGGCCTCGGCCCGAAGCACGACCACGCCGTCCGGAAGATCCTTGTCCACCGACGCCGCCAGCTTCGCGGCCGGGTCGATCATCAGGTCGAGGACCTTGCCGCCTTCACAGTCCGGCCATTCGGCGCAGTAGACGATCGGCCCGCGCTCGACGGCCACGCGGCCGTTGTCGGCCTTGACACGCTCGTCGGCGGCCACGTGCCGAGCGTCCATCGGGAAATCGACCGTGATGACGTCGCCGCGCTTCCACGATCGCGTGATCGAGACGTAGCCGGCGCCGTCGCGGACGGCGCTGATTCGCCGGTTGTTGACCGCGACCACCGCCTCGCGATCGACGCGGGTGAGATAACGGTAGAGCTGCCCGGGCGCGGGCTGGTTGTGCGCCCAGCCGGGGACGCGCAGCTTGATCGTCCCGCTCACGTCGTCACCGGAGGCGACCGTGATCTTCGATGCGCCGCTCCACGGCATCGCGCTCTCGACCGAGAGCCCGAGGTCCCTGCCGCCGACGCTGAACGACACGTCGCTCGACACGTAGAGGTTGACGTAGACGGCGTCCGCCTTGTCCTGCGCGTAGATCAGGCCTGGCATGCCCGCGAGGAAGCGCACGAGATTGGGCGGGCAGCACTCGAGCGATGCCCGTTCCCAGCGCACGTCGCGCCCGTCGCCGGCGCTCGCGAGGCGGTTGACGTAGAAGAACCGGTGGCCCGACGACGACACGCCGTCGATGGCGTTGTTGTACATCCCGCGCTCCATCACGTCGATGTACCTGCTGTCGCCCGTCGCGAGGAAGAGCCGGTGGTTGAGCGTGATGAACATCAGGACGGCGCAGGTCTCCGAGTACGCCGAGATGTTCGGCAGCGAGTACGGCTCGCCGAAGCCCTCGTTGCCGGTCGAGCCAACGCCGCCGGTGATGTACATCTTCCTCGTCGCGGCGTCGGTCCACATGCGCTGCGCCACGTCGAAGTAGTCCCTGAGCCCCGTCAGCACGCCGACGTCGGCGAGCGACACCATCAGCGACGTGCAGTTGACCGCGTGGCCGACGGCCTCGCTCTGCTCGAGCACCGGTTTGTACGACTGGTTGTGGCGGCTGCGGTCCACGGAGTTCTCGAGGCCGCGGATGTCGAGGTAGTGCTTGGCGAGGTCGAGGTGCTTTCTGTCGTGCGTGGCGCGATACAGCTGCAGGCAGTTGATCGCGTCGCGCTCCCCGCCGGAAAAGGGCGGGTTGTTGCGGACAAAATCGTCATAGATCGCGTCCGCCGTGCGAATCGCCGGATCGAGCAGATCGCGCCGGCCCGTTGTCATGAACAAGGCCGCGGCGACCTCGAAGCCGCCGTTGCCGCGGTCGGGGCGCGAGGCCAGCGCCTGCACGGCCGCATCCACCTGCGCCTGCAGCGCGGGATCCGGGTGCGCGGCGACCGAGAGAATCGCCGCCTCGAGCACGTTGCCGCTGAGTGTGCGTCCACCCTCGGTGAGCTTCTGCACCTCGAACGGAATCGTCACGGTGGCGTTCGTCGCGACCTTGGGTTGCCAGAAGGCGTCGGTCAGCCGCACGTCCGAGTGCCGCTTCGCGCGAATCGGATAGTCGCCGGGAGTGTACGTGGCGCTGCCGATCGTGACCTGGCCCGGCGCGGGCGCCTGCCCGGCATTGGCGCCGCGGTCCGCCGTCACGGCATATGCGATCGCGCCGGCGGCCGCCGACGCGGTCTTGAGAAAATCGCGGCGGGGAATCGGTTGGCCCATGCGCGGATTCTACGCCCCTTCCTGGAGCGACGCGCCGGGCGCGAGCCCGTGTGCTTACCGCCCAAGCCCGCAGGAACTCAGCTCGCCGCCGTCCAGGCCGCGCTTGAACGCCGCCACGCGATCGGCTGACGAGCCGTGCGTGAACGACTCGGGCACGACGCGGCCTTGCGCCTGACGCTGCAGCCGGTCGTCGCCGACGGCCGCGGCGGCATTCAGTCCTTCCTCGACGTCGCCGGGGTCGAGCACGCCGCGCGAGGCCGCCGAATGCCCCCACACGCCGGCGAGGCAGTCCGCCTGCAGTTCCTGCCGGACGGACTGCGCGTTGGCCTGCAGGCGCGACAGCCCGCCGCCGCTCGCGAGCGCGCCGAGCAGATTCTGCACGTGATGACCGACCTCGTGCGCGATGACGTAGGCCTGCGCAAAATCGCCGGGCGCGCCGAACCGCTGCGCCAGCTCGCGGAAAAAGCTCAGATCGAGATAGACCTTCTGATCACCGGGGCAGTAGAACGGTCCGACGGCCGCCGAGCTCAGGCCGCATGCCGAGTCAACTTCATCGGTGAAGAGGACGAGCGTCGGAGCCGGGTACCGGGCGTTGCCGCGCGCGAAAATCGCGCTCCAGGTGTCCTCGGTGTCGCCGAGGATGTGCCGGACGAACTGCACGGCGGGATCGTTCGCCGAGGGGGCGGGGCCGGATGGCGCGCCGTAGCCGGCGTCGGACGCGCCTTGATCGGGCGCGAGGAGCGACAGGGGATCGACGCCGAAGAGGTAGCTGACGAGCAGCAGCACCAGCAGGCCGCCGATGCCGAGGCCGCCCGTGCGGATGACGCCGCCCCCGCCAAAGCCGCCCAGGCCGGGCGACGCGCCTCGGCGGTCCTCCACGTTGTCGCTTTGACGAAGATCTTCCCACTTCATCGGTGGCGTCCAGTTCGGGTTCCCGGGGGCGTCGTAGTGTAGCGCGGGTGGCGCGCGGGCGGAATATTGTTTAAGATGTCTTCATAATGTCAGCGTTCTCCGAGAAAGGCCTCCTGGGCGAGCTCGAGCAGCTGGTCCTACTGGCAGCGATGCGGCTGGGCGACGAGGCGTACGCCGTGTCGATCCGCGACGAGATCCACGACCGATCGCGCGTGGACCTGTCGAGGGCGAGCGTCTACGTCACGCTGGATCGTCTGGACCGCAAGGGCTACGTCACGTCGTGGTTCGGCGCGCCGACGCCCGAGCGCGGGGGCAAGGCCAAGCGGTTCTTCCGCGTGACGCCAGCGGGCCGGCGCGCGCTGGCGGCCGCCGAAGACGCGGTCGCGCGTCTGCGCCTCCAGGCGAGACCCGCGCGGGGCGCGCGATGATCCGGCGCGTGTCGCAGCGGCTCGCGGCCTGGGTGTTGCGGCTCGGCGTGCCGGCCGCATGGCGCGATTCGATCGCCGGCGACGTCGCCGAAGACGGGCCGGACGCCCTTGGCGTTTTCGGCGCCATCGCGCTCGTCTCGCGCCTGCGCCTCGCGTCGAGGCCGCAACCCTCGCCGGAGCGCGAGGGCGCGCGGTGGGCGTCGTTCGCGAGCGGCGTGAGCTCAGACGTCCGCTCTGCGCTGCGCGGCCTTGTGAAACAACCCGGCCAGACGGCGGCCGTTGTCGCCACGCTCGCGATCGGCATCGGCGCCAACGTATCGGTGTTCAGTCTGGCGAACCAGTGGCTCCTGCGGCCCATTCCCGGCGTCGTCGACGAGCGGAGACTCGTGACGGTGACGTTCGGCAAGGACGACGGCACGAGCACGCGGTTCTCCGGGCCGGCGGTGGCGGCGCTTCGGGCAGGCGTGTCGGCGTTTTCGCGGCTGACCGCGTACGGCGAGACCGCCGTCCACGTCGCGATCGCCGGACGCGTCCCCGAGCGCCTCACCGCCCAGGTCGTCAGCGCCGATTTCTTCGAGACGCTCGGCGAGCCCGTGGGGATTGGCCGGGGATTTGCCGCAGACGAGTACGTCGATCCCGGCGCGCCGCCCGCCGTCGTCGTGAGCGATCGAATCTGGCGCGAGCAACTGGGCGCGTCCCTCGACGCGATCGGACGACACGTCGTGATCGACGGCGAGGCGTGGACCGTCGTGGGCGTCACGACGCCGGGTTTTCGCGGCGCATCGCGCAATTCGGCCGCCGACCTCTGGGTGCCGCTTGGCCAGTTCCCGCGGATCTGGCGGTGGCTGAAGCCGGGCGACGACGGCTTCGAGGCGATGACGGATCCGAACAACCGGGTGTTCCTGGCCGTGGTGGGGCGACTGGCGCAGGGTGCCAGCGTCGACGGCGCCCGCGGGCAGGTCGAGTCGGTGCGCGCGCGCTTGGCCGCGGCGCTGCCGACGCACTCTCAGTTGAATCACTTCCGCTTCCTTGTTCGAGCCGGCCTTCGCGAGGGCATCTGGACCGAGTCACAGCTCACGCGGGCGAGCGGGCTGCTGTTCGGGATCGTGACGCTGTTGCTCGTGCTGACGGCTGCCAACGTCAGCAGCCTGGCGCTGGCGCGCACGGCCAGCCGCCGGATGGAGCTGGCCACGCGCACGGCGCTCGGCGCCTCGCGCGCAGCCATCGCGCGGCTCGTGATGATCGAGATGACGATGCTCGCGGCCGTCGCAGGCGTGGTGTCGATCGGCGTCGCGATGCTGACGGGCGGGCTGTTGCAGGGCACGGTCGTGATTCAGGGGCTGCCGCCGCTCGGCGCGGCGTCGATGGACTGGCGCATCGCAGGGGTCGCGCTCGCGATTTCTGGCGCGGCGGCGATCATGGGCGGGCTCGTACCGGCCGTCGCGGCGAGCCGCGCCGGCCTGATGACGAAGCTGCGCCGCGGCGGGCGGACGGTCAGCGAATCCCGCCGATGGGGACGCGCGCTGATGGCCGTGCAGGTGGCGATCTCGCTCATGCTGATGGTCGCCTCGCTGCTGCTGGCGCGGTCGATGGCTGAGCGCTGGTCGGTGGACCCCGGGTTTGATCCGTCGCGCGTCCTCACCTTTTCCACCGATCCATCGACGCAGGGCTATGACCTCGCGCGCAAGCGAGCATTCACCGCGGCGCTGCTCGAGCGCCTCCGCGCGCTGCCGGGTGTGCGGGCCGCCGCCTCGGCATGGCCGCCGCCGCTGACGAACAGCAGACGGGAGGGTCGATTCCTCGCCGACTCCGCGGCGCCGCCCGAGGTCACCGCGCTTTCCATCGGCGTCTCGTCGGGCTACTTTGCGGCCCTTGGCGTCCGGTTCGTCGAGGGGCGCGACTTCCGCAGCACGGAGGTGGTGCCTCTGCACGGGGCCGCCGATCCTCCGGTGATCATCTCGCAGTCCCTCGCAAGATCGCTCTTCGGCCCGGGCTCAGCGGTCGGGCGCCGGATCGTGGGGGCGCCCGCGGCCGCCAGGACGCAGGTCGTGGTCGGGGTCGCCCCCGATCTCCGGCAAATGACGATCACTGAGCCGGCCGAGTCGATGGTCTTCGACACGGCCTCGATGGGGCTGGGCACGCCGGTGACCATCGTCGTCGGCACGGACGCGCCGGCGTCGGCCATGCTTCCGCGCGTTCGCGAGGTGGTGGGCTCGCTCGATCCGGTGCTGCCGATCTATGACGCCCGCACCCTCGAAGGCGCGATCGGGGCCGACCTGGCCCAGGACGCGCTCGTCATGCGGCTGGCCACGATCTTCGCCGTGCTCGCGACCGTGCTGGCCGCGGTTGGACTCTGGGGCGTGCTCGCGCGCGGTGTCGCCGAGCGGCGCCGCGAGCTGAGCATCCGGGTCGCGCTCGGCGCCAGCCCGGCGGCAATCGGGCGGTCGATTGCGGCTGACGCCTGGCGGGTCGGGTTGCCCGGCATTGCGGGCGGGCTCATCGCGACGCTCTGGCTCTCGCGCTACCTCCAGAGCTGGCTCTTCGGGATCACCCGCTTCGACCCGCTGGCAATGGCGGGAGCGCTCACCCTTGTGGCCGCCGTCATCGGGACGTCGGTCGTCGGTCCCGCCAGACGGGCGGCGACGATCGACTGCGCCAGCGAGCTGAAGTGAGTTCTGTCAGTACTGTTCCTTGCTCATGACCGCGAAGAACACGAGCACGTTCTTGAGGTCGCGCGCGCCGTTCCAGGCGAGCGTGATCGGGTTCACGCGCCAGATCTGCCGCCGGCGCAGGCGCTGCTCCGTCCGCTCCCAGTAGTTGCTGAGCTTGCGTCGCACTTCGAGCGTGGGCGGGCGCAGGATGTTGAGCGGGCCGACGAGGCGGCGCAGGGCCGAGCGCGCGGGCAATGGCGGCAGGCTCGGCAGACGGAAGTCGCGCAGCGTCGCCTGCGCGACGGCCCCCATGTCATCGGCGCGATGGCCGACGGCCTGTCGCAGGGCGTGCAGCCGGTCGGTCATCGCGGCGCTCAGGCGCCCGATCGGCTCGGCGGTCGAGGCACGGGCGTCGCGCAACCGCGCGGCGAGCACCGCGTGCAGCCGTCCCCAATTGGCCTTGATGGCCAGCGCGGCCGCGGCGCGCGATCGGATCGCGCGCAGATCGCCGATGAACTCGTATTCCTCGCGCCGGATGCGCGTGGCCAGCCAGAGCTCGTGCAGTTCGAGCAGCAGCTTCGCGTACGCGACGGTGATGTGCGCCACTTCGCGGACGCGGCGCCGGAAGAACCTGAGGCGGCCCTCGATGGGGAAGCCCGGCCGCCGCGAGAGCCGGTCCTTGAGCCGGAAGAACCCCGTGACCATCGGGTGCGATCCTTCGACCATCGACGCGCGGTACCACATGAAGCACTTGAACATGCCCCAGTAGGTGTGCGGATTCTGGCGGAGCAGCGCCGTCCGCATGTGGTCGAACGAATAGAAGACCTTCCAGGCGTCGTGATACGCCTGCGTCCATTCCTCGCGCGACATCCGCGGGTGCGGCGTCGTCGCCCGGAAGGAATCGAAGTTGTTGTAGTCGGAGTCCATCGGCACGTGGTTGTCCACGGCCGTGCGGTGGTCGCGCGATCCGGGCAGCGGCGTCAGCATGAAGAATGACGCCTGATCGACCAGCAGCTCCTCGCGCAGCGTCCGGACATCCTCCATGATCCGGTCGTACGTGTCGTACGGGAATCCGATGATGAACCCGACATGACACAACACTCCAGCCTCGTGCCACTGGGCGATCGACGCGCGGTACTCGGTGACTTTGTTCTGCCGCTTGGCGGCGGCCTTGAGGTTGTCGTCGCGAAGCGACTCCATGCCGATGAACACCTGCACGCAGCCGGCCCGCGAGGCTTTCTCGACGAAGTGCGGGATGCGCGTCGCCAGCGTGTCGACCTGCATCATGAAGTCGATCGCGACGCCCTCTGATTCGCGGAGCGCGATCAGGCCGTCGAAAATCGCCTCCCATTCGGGGTTGCGCGCGAAGTTGTCGTCGGTGAAGAAGTAGTGCCAGATGCCGCGGTCCTTGCCCTTGCCGGTTCGCGCGTGTGCCCGGATGTGCTCGACGATGTGCGCCGCGCCGCGGCTCCGCATCGTGTGGCCCTGGACGTTGATGATGGTGCAGAACGAACAGTTGAACGGACAGCCGCGGCCGGCGTCGATCGTCCCGTAGCCGCGCACCGCGAACTTCTTCTGCAGGCGCATCGAGACCTTCGGCAGCGGCTTCGTGCGCAGGTCGGGCAAGTCCTTGAGAAAGTCGTACAGCGGCAGCAGCTCGCCGGCGGCGGCGTCCTGCAGGAGGCCCGTCCAGCGGTCCTCGACCTCGCCGAGGACGAGCGTGACGCCCTCGTCGAGCATGGTCTGGCACTCGGGCGGAATCGCGTGCGCCATCGCCACCGATCCGCTCACGTGGAACCCGCCGATCATCACGTCGCAGCCGAGCGCCTTGAACCGGCGCGCGAGGTCCTGGGCGCGCGGAAATTGGTTGGTCTGGACGCCGGCCAGCGCCACGAGCACCCGCGTGCCGGGGCGCCGTAGACGCCGCACCAGCCGCTCAGGATCCACGCGGTCGACGGCCTCGTCCAGGGTGCGGACCACGACCGGCAACGATCCGAGCGCACCGCTCTCGACGGCCTCGAGCGTGAGCCCGTTCAGGCAGCTCAGGGTGTTGCTCGGCAGCGTCCCGCGCCAGTGTCGGACGACGTAGCCGTCCTCGTCGTAGCGGGTCGGGCGGATAAGCACGACCGCCAGCCGGGTGCACGTAAATGGACGGAGCGACCGAGCGGCCGTCGTCGGCTGGGCCTCGTGCAACATGGTTCCACCTTCGTGAAAAATCGCGGCGCCGCGCCAACTGTAGCACTACTTGCCCGGGTTTGCGTCGGCTCACCCGGCGTAAAATCGGACGGGGCGCAGTTTGATGCACGAGCCTTCAGGAGCAAAACGATGAGCTCAGTTCGCGTACTCGTCGGCACGCGCAAGGGCGCGTTCGTGCTGACCTCAGACGGCACGCGCCGGCACTGGGACGTGCAGGGCCCGCTGTTCGGCGGCTGGGAGATCTATCACCTGAAGGGATCGCCCGCCGACCCCAACCGGCTGTACGCCTCCCAGGGCACATCCTGGTTCGGCCAGCTGGTGCAGCGATCGAATGACGGCGGCAAGACCTGGGAGGCCGTCAACAACCAGTTCGTCTACGACGGCGCGCCCGGCACCCACAAGTGGTATGACGGCACGCCGCACCCGTGGGAGTTCAAGCGCGTGTGGCATTTCGAGCCATCGCTTGCCGACCCCGACACGGTGTACGCCGGCGTCGAGGACGCGGCGATGTTCCGTACGACCGACGGCGGTCAGAGCTGGCACGAGCTGCCCGGGCTGCGCCGACATCCGACGGGCACGAACTGGCAGCCGGGCGCGGGCGGCATGTGCCTGCACACGATCCTGATCGATCCCGCGAACCCGAAGCGGATCTTCATTGCGATCTCCGCCGCCGGCGCGTTCAGGAGCGACGACGGCGGCGAGACGTGGACGCCGATCAACCGGGGGCTGAAGTCCCGCACGGAGCTGCCCGATCCCAACGCCGAGGTCGGCCACTGCGTGCACCGCATCGCGCTGCACCGCACGCGCCCGAATGTCCTCTTCATGCAGAAGCACTGGGACGTCATGCGCAGCAACGACGCCGGCAACCTGTGGACGGAAGTCAGCGGCAACCTGCCGACGGATTTCGGGTTCGTGATCGACGTGCATGCCCACGAGCCGGAGACGATTTACGTCGTGCCGATCAAGAGCGACTCGGAGCACTACCCGCCGGACGGCAAGCTGCGCGTCTATCGCAGCCGCACGGGCGGCAACGAGTGGGAGCCGCTTTCCAAGGGCCTGCCGCAGCAGGATTGCTACGTCAATGTCCTGCGCGACGCCATGGCCGTCGATTCGCTCGATTCGTGCGGCGTCTATTTCGGCACGACGGGCGGACAGGTCTACGCCTCTCCGGACGCGGGCGACACGTGGGCGCCAATCGTGCGCGACCTGCCGCCCGTGCTGTCGGTCGAGGTGCAAACACTGAAATGATTCGCGTCGTCCTGCCCGCGCATCTTCGGACCCTGGCGCAGGTCGGCAGCGAAGTCCAGATCGACCTGCCCGGCGGCGCCGTGACGCAGCGCGCGATCCTCGACGCGCTCGAGGCGCGCTATCCCGTGTTGCGCGGGACGATCCGCGATCACGTCACGCTCAAGCGCCGCCCGCTCGTCCGGTTCTTTGCGTGCTCCCAGGACGTGTCGTTCGAGCTGCCCGACAGTCTCGTGCCTCAGGCGGTCGCGAGCGGCGCCGAGCCGTTCCTGATCGTCGGGGCGATGGCGGGAGGGTAGGGAAGGGCAGAAGGCAGAAGGCAGAGGGCAGAAGGCAGAGGGCAACGACCGGTGCCTTACGGATGCACGACTTTGATCGAATACGTCTCGCTCTGCGTCAGGAACCCGATGTCGTAGATCGCCACGCAGTACTGCCCCGCGCCCGCGAGCGTCGTTTCCCAGATCGCCCCGGCGGTGAACG
>DATIWF010000140.1:0-3708 GCA_035519535.1 Vicinamibacterales bacterium
GTGATCTTGCCGAGGAAGATGTCGGCCAGCAGCGGCCCCGTGAACTTGAGCTGAGCCGTCACGCCGGGGAGGTTGTAGGTCGGGACCACCGCCCCCAGTACGGTCGGGAAGTGCAGCAGTTTGCCCGGGGCCGCGATCAGCTGGTCGTTGGTCATCGGTCCGTCGCTCGCCCCGAAGAACACGGTCTGGTTGGTGATCTGCCGGATGCCGCCCCCCGAGCCAATCGACTGGTAGTTGATCTCGATGTTCGGGTGCAGCTTGTTGTACTCGCTGAACCACTTCTGGTAGATCGGATTCGGGAACGTCGCGCCCGCGCCGTTGATCTGCTGTTTCTGCGCGGCGAGGCCGGCGCCGAGCGCAATCACGCACGCTCCGGCCAGGGTCGCTCGCCATCCGCGCATCGTCAGTCTGGTCATCGCCATTCTCCTTGTCGTCCTGGGTCCTTGATCCTAAGCTCTGCCACCTGCGGCCTTCTGCCTGGGGCCTAGAAGTTGATGAGGCCGTGCAGCGCCCACTTCTTGTTGTCCACGTTCGCGACGGTCACCTGCGAGCCCGAGAATGTCAGGCCGTCGTAGTCGAAGAGCAGCGCGGCCGTCGCGTTGCCGCCCGGATGGGCGAACCACCACGCGAAACCCACGATCGTCCGCTTCTGGATGACGTCCTTGGTGTCGTCCGCCTTGTAGTCGTCGTAACGGATCAGCATCTCGGGCCCGTGATTCTTTTCCTTGAAGAAGGGCGTGAAGAAGATCGACCAGCCTTTGGCGTTGACGTCGGTCGACGTGGGCAGGGCCTGGTCATTGCGGTTGAGGTACTCATAGCCGAAGGTGAAGTACTTGTGCTCGTAGCTGGCGTCGAACACGGCGCGGTCGCGCCGGCCGTTCTGCACGGGCGCGTCGTTGATCCAGAAGCCCGTCACGCGCAGGCCGCGCGCGTTCGCCGACCCGCGGCCGAACGGCCGCAGCGTGCCGCGGACCTCGAACCCCTTCTCATTGTTGACCTCCGCTGCGCCGTAGTTTTCGCCGTTGTAGATGCCAACATGGAAGTCGCCGTAGTTGTTCGGGATGTTCGAGTGAAACGAGATGCCGGCGTCCGACGAGCTTGCCGACCCGACGCGCTCGATGAAGGTCGTGCCCTGGAATCGGTACCGGTAGATGCCTTCCCAGAAGTCGATGTAGGGCGTCTGCTGGACGCCCATCCGCATCCAGGTCGACTTCCAGCTGCCCGTCCATTGGTCGAGGTTGAACTGGGCGAACGCGTACTTGACGCGGAAGACCTGGCTGCCGTTGAGCGATCCGTCGGTCAGGCGCGCGATGTCCGGCGTGATGCGGAAGGCCACCACGTGCGACAACTGGCCCTGGATGTTGATGTACGCCCGCTGGACCTGGAAATTGTTGAACGACACTTCGTTGCCCGCCGCGTCCTTGACCTTCGGGTCTGTCTGGAAGGTGTAGTCGTAGTAGATGACGGCGCCCACCGACACGCGCTGGGTATCGTCGGGCGGGGTCGACCCCGCCGCCGGCGTCACCTGGGCGGCCGCCGGGCGGGGGAGGGCCAGCAGAGCCAGGCCGAGCAGTGAGAGCAGAATCCGTCGTGTCACCGATGCCTCCTCGCGCGATGGGCGCGTCAAGATTGCTGGGGGAAGGCTAGTGGCCGGGTGTAACGCGCAGGAATCGCCCATGTTTCGATTGAGTTAAATCCGGCGACCAAAGTCCTGTTCTCGTACATACTAGGGAGGACGCGGGGGCTCCCCGAGTCCGCGTCTTTGTTTCGCTCAGGAGGCTTCAAAGATGAAACTGCAGAGCAAGTGGCTGGTGGCGGCTCTCGCGATCGTGGCCTTTGTGGCCGTCCGTTCGGTCAGTGCGGCGCCCCAGACCTGGACCGGCAAAATCTCGGACGCGATGTGCGGAGCGTCGCACGGTGGCAATGGCGGCACGGACGCGAAGGACCACGACTGCGCCGTGAAGTGCGTCAAGGGCGGCAGTGAGTACGTCTTCGTGAATGGCGCGGACAAGAAGGTGTTCAAGATCGCCAATCAGAAGTTCGCGGACCTCGAGAAACACGCGGGACATACGGTGCAGCTCACGGGCGAACTGAAGGACGGCGCGATCACGGTCACCAAGGTCGTGATGCCGCCCGCGAAGTAAGCCGGACCTGCGCGAACCGCTTGACACAGACATGAGCGACCCGGGGCCACCCGGGCCGCTCATCTTCTTTTGCGGCTGACTACTTCAGCGTCGGCGGATGCCGGTGGTGCGTCGCCTGCTCGTAGGCATACGCCACGCGGATGAGCGTCGCCTCGTCCCACGCGCGCCCGTAGATCGTCATCCCCGCCGGCAGCGTGTTGTTGCGCGTGAAGCCCATCGGCACGTTAATCGCCGGGAAGCCTGACGTCGGCGAGAATACCTGGCTGTTGTCGCCCGCCTGGGTCGTCGCCGAATCGAGCGGGCGCGGCGGGAAGCTCCACGTCGGATAGACATAGGCCGTCAGCTTCAGCCGGTCCATCGTCTTCGTGACGGCATCGCCGAAGGCCTGGCGATATGCGGCGTCGGCCTTGCACGCGTCGCTGTCGGGCCCCTGCGGCGTGCCGCGCGCGGCTTGCGTGGCGCGCTGCGCGACCGTCTGCGGAAACGACGCGAACGCCGGCGACGCGAGGATCTCGGCGAGGCTGTGCGCGGGCGCCTTCTGGCCGCGCGTCGCGAGATACTCGTCGAGGTCGTACCTGAATCCACGGCAGCCACCACCGCCGCCGCCCTGCGGCCGCGCCGGCAGATCGACCTTCGCGTCGTCCACAATCGTCGCGCCCGCCGTCGTCATGTCGGCGAGCGCCTGATGGAAGACGCGCGCGACCTCGTCGTCAATCACCGGCGCGTTCGCGTTCGGATTGTTCGGGTTGCCCGGGCGCTCCCACGCCTGATGGAGCACGCCGATGCGCGCGCCCTTCAGGCCGTCCTTCTTCAACGCGTTTGCGTACTTGGGAACCGGCCGGCCGTGGCTGCGCGCCGTCATCGGATCGTCCGGATCCTCGCCGACGATGGCCTGGAACACGGCCGTTGCGTCCTCGACCGTGCGCGCCATCGGCCCGGCGATGTCGGCCAGATAGCTGAGCGGAATCACGCCCGCGCGGCTCGTGAGTCCCATCGTCGAGCGGATTCCTACGAGCGCCGCGTGGGATGACGGACCGCGAATGGAGTTGCCCGTGTCCGACCCGAGTCCGACGAGGCCGAAGTTGGACGCCACGGCTGCGGCGGTGCCGCCGCTCGATCCGGCCGGGACGCGCGTCAGGTCGTAGGGATTGCGCGTCGTGCCCAACAGCGAGTTGACGGTCTCGTTCGGGCTGAACGCGAACTCGGCCATGTTCGACTTGGCGAGCACGATGGCGCCCGCGGCCTTGATCCGCTTCACGAGAAACGCGTCCTTATCCGACACGAAGCCCTTGAGCGCGAGCGAGCCGTCCGCGCTCTGAAGGCCGATCGTCTCGAAGTTGTCCTTGACGATCGTCGGGACGCAGTGCAGCGGTCCCGTCAAGCCGCTCGACGCGAAGCGCCGATCCAGCTCGTCGGCCTCCGTGAGCGCGTTCGGGTTCGTGAGGACAATCGCGTTGATAGGCGGCTCGTTCTTGTCGTACCTGGCGATGCGCTGCAGGTACGCGTCCACCAGCTGGCGGCAGGTCAATTGATGCGCGCGCATCGCAGCGTGCACCTTGGCGAT
>DATIWF010000141.1:0-71537 GCA_035519535.1 Vicinamibacterales bacterium
GCGGCCGAGGGCCTTGGCGAACTCCGCGTTGGTCACCGGCTCAGGCGCGGCCGCGTTGATGGCGCCGGTCACCGATGGCGTGGCGAGCGCCCAGGCAACGAGCGCCAGCCAGTCGTCCCGATCGATCCAGGAGAAGTACTGCAGGCCGGAGGCGATCGGGCCGCCGACGAAGAACTGGAACGCGGGCAGCATCCGCTTGAGCGCGCCGCCCTCGCGCGCCAGGACGACCGCCGTGCGGAGAATCACCAGCCGGCAGCCCAGCGCTTCGACCGCCCGGGCCTCCGCCTCCCAATCGACCGACAGTCGCGCGAGAAAATCGGATCCGGGCGGAGACGACTCGTCGAAGACTTCGTCGGCCCCGAGTCCGTAGTAACCGATGCCCGCGTTCTGAACGAAGACGGCCGGCCGCCTGCTGGCGGCGCGAATTGCGGCGACCAGGCTGCGCGTGCTCAGGCGCCGGCTGTCGAGAAGCGCCTGCTTCCTGGCGCGCGTCCAGCGCCGGTCCGCGATGCCTTCGCCGGCAAGATTGACGATCGCGTCAGCGCCATCGATCTCGCGCGCCCAGCCTGTGGGTTGTCCGGCCTCGGCGGGCGGCACCGTGCCATCGGGGTTCCACCGAACGCGGCGTACGGCGCCGTCAGCCGCGTCTGCGGGCCGCCGCGACAGCACGACCACGGTGTGTCCGTCGGCGATCAACCTCGCGGCGAGCGCGCGGCCGAGAAAGCCCGTACCGCCGGCGAGGATGATTCTCATCGAGTACGTCGGGTCCCTAGAACCAACTAGCGCTGGCCAGCATTCTATTTGAAGAAAGAAAGATGGCGAACGACAGTTCGTTCCTGTCGCCAGAGGTACCTGACGTACCCGGCGTACCTGACGTACCCGACGTACCGACGGACTACTTCGTCACGCGGACGTCGCCGCTGAACGTGTGGAAGTGCAGCGTGCTGCCGCTGGATCCGCCCGGCAGGTCGCCCGACGTCCGGTGGCGGCCGATCGACCGCACGGTGAGCGGCAGGTCGCTGTCGAAGCGGCCGCTGAAGCTGTCGAAGCTGACCTCACCCTTGGCGTTGTCGGCGAGCCGGACGCGGATGTCCGCGCTGAACGTCTCGGCCGAGAGCGCCGGCGCGACGCCGGCGCCCGTGAGGTTGATGTCGATCCGCCCGCTGAACGTCTTGGCCTCGACGGATCCCTTCGCGCCGTCCAGCGTGATGTCGCCGGAGAACGTCTCGAGCTTCTGATCGCCCGCGATGCCGCGGATGTCGAGGTCGCTCGAGAAGCCGTACACGTCGAGCATCGCCGAGGCGGGCACCTGGATGTCGAAGTCGGTGCGGACGACGTTGTCCTTGTGGTCGCGCTCGTTCCAGCCGGCGTCCCGCTTGTTCGCGTCGATCGACACCGTCGAGCCCGTCGTCTCGATCTCGAGCTTGATGTGGTCGAGCTGCTCGCGCTCGGCCGTACGCACGGCCTTGATCACGACGTCGTTGCCGGGAGCGGGCGTGAGGTTCACGTGCCCGGAGAAATTCCGGAGCTTGAGCGTGCCGTGGGCAGGCAGCGCGACCGTTTTGTTCACGGTCTCGGTCTCCTTCTGGGCCGCCAGGGCGGGCGCCGACAACGCAAGCGCGACCGCGGCGATGGCGGCCGACCGTCCGAGAGTGGTCACAAGCATGGCTCTGCTCCTCAGGGCAATAGACGAGGGGAGTCCAGGCGAGGTTGCCTGGAGCGAGCGAAGTCAGGCCAGCGCCCGGTCGAGCGCCTCGAGACATCGCCTCGTGTGCTCGACGAGGCCGGTCGTGATGCGCACCGTCCCCGCGCAGCCGGCCTGGTGCGCGCGCGGGCTGATGAAGATGTGCTCCGCGGCGAGCGCCTTGACCGCCGGTACGGCGGCGTCGCCAAGGCGCACGAGGACGAAGTTCGTCTGACTGGGCCAGAACGTGAGCCCGCGCCGGCGGCAGAAGTCGTAGACGAGCTCTTTGCTGGCGGCAGCCTGGGTGAGGTACCACTCGAGATGATCGCGGTCGCCCAGCGCGGCCTCGAGCGCGCGCAGCGCGCAGACGTTGACGCTGAACGGCGGCAGGCCGCGGCGGAGCGGCGCGAGCGTCTCGGGGTGTGCGACCAGCGCACCGACGCGCAGACCCGCGAGACCAAACGCCTTGGCGAAGGTTCGACCGACAATCAGGTTGCGGTGCGACTCCAGCGCCGGACCGATCAGCGTCCGGCCGCTGAACTCCGAGTACGCTTCGTCAATCAGCACGAACGCATCGGGCGCGGCCTGAGCGACGCGCAGCGCGACGCCGTCCGGCATCGGCTGGCCCGTCGGGTTGTTCGGATCAGCCAGGTACACGAGACGCGTGCGCGGAGACAGCGCGCGCACGAGCGCGTCCGTCGGAAACTCGAAGTCCGGGCCAGCCGGCACGCGGACGATCGCCATGCCCACGCCCTCGATGTAGATCTCGTACATCTCGAACGTCGGGTCGATGATGACGGCGACGGGCGGGTCGCCGTCCTCGCGTGGCCGTCGCACGCGCGCCACCTCCGCCACCGCGCGCAGCCCGTCATCCAGCCCGTCGGTCAGTTGCACCCAGTCCGCCGGAACGTCGAAGTACCTCGCCGCCGCAGCGGTCGCGGGCGCGGCGTTCGGATACGTCGACAGATCAATCGCCGCGAGGCTGCGCAGCGCCGCGAGCACCGCCGGCGAGCAGCCGCCGGTGTTCTCGTTCAGGTGGAGACGAAGGGCGATTGCCGGGTCGGGAAGCAGGAATGGCATCGGCGTGACGAGATCGACCGCAGGCGCGTCCGCTATTGCCCCGCTTTGCTCGCCTTCGCCGTCGGATCCCGCGGGTCCGCCACGCCAAACGCGGTGCCCGTGATCGGATGCACCCAGATCGTCTGCGCCGATCCCTGATGCCCGGCCATCCGCACGTTGTGGCCCATCGCCTTGAGCGCATCGATCGTCTTCTCCGAGACGCCGTCCGCTTCGATCGTGAGCGTGTCCGGGAGCCACTGGTGGTGCATGCGCGGCGCGTCCACGGCCTGCCGCCCGACGAGATCCCACGCCGTGACGTCCAGCACGATGTCGAGCACGGTGTTGATGATCGTCCGGCTGCCCGGCGATCCCGTGACGAGAACGACCTTGCCGTTCTTCGTGACGATCGTCGGCGCCATGGAGCTCAGCATCCGTTTGCCCGGTGCGATGAGATTCGGCGCTGTGCCGATGTCGCCCGTGAGGTTGGTGTCGCCCGGCTTCTTGTTGAAGTCGCCCATCTCGTTGTTGAGCAGAATCCCGGTGCCGGCGATGACGACGTGCGAGCCGTAGCCCCCTTCGAGCGTGTAGGTGTTCGAGACGGCCATGCCGTCCTTGTCGATGACGGAGAAGTGCGTCGTGTCGTCGGGCTCCTCGATCTGTCTGACGGTGACGATGTCCTTGCCGAGCTCGACGCTGCTCGACGCCTTCTTGGGATCGATCGTCTTGATCACGTCGCGCGCGTGCGTCTTCGACGTGAGCATCGCGACCGGGACGTCCACGAAGTCCGAATCGCCGAGATACCGCGCGCGGTCGAGGTAGGCGCGGCGCATGGCCTCCGTCGTGAGATGGATGGCCTCGACCGACATGCGCTCCCTCTTCTGGATATTGAGCGCCTCCAGCATGTTGAGCATCTCGACGAGGGCGACGCCGCCCGAGCTCGGCGGGGGCATCGAGATGATCTCGTACCCCAGGAACGTGCCCGTGATGGGCGCGCGCTCTTTCGCCTGGTACGCCGCGAGGTCGGCCTTGGTGATGAGGCCGCCGTGGGCCGCCATGTCCTCGGCGATCTTGTCCGCGATCCAGCCGGTGTAGAACGCGTCGGCGCCGCCGTTGGCGATCGCCGTGAGGCTCTTCGCCAGGTCGGGCAGCACCAGCCGATCGCCCGCCGCCCACGGCCCGCCGCCTGGTTTTCCATACGCCTCGACGGACGCCGGGTACGGCTTCATCGCGCCGTTCACCTGGCCGTTGAGACCGGAGGCGAGCGACGGTGCCATGACGAAGCCTTTCGCCGCGAGGTCGGCCGCGGGCATGACGACGTCTTTCCACTGCAGCTTGCCGAAGCGCTTGTGCGCGAGCGCCATGCCGCGCACCGTCCCCGGCACGCCCGGCGCGAGGTACCCGGTGGCCGTCAGGTTGCGGACGATATTGCCATCCGGCCCCAGGTACATCGTCTGCGTGGACTTCGCCGGCGCGGTCTCGCGATAGTCGAACGTCGTGGCTTCGCCGCGCGGCGTCCGAACGACCATGAACCCGCCGCCGCCGAGGTTGCCCGCAAACGGATGCGTGACGGCAAGCGCGAAGGCCGTCGCCACCGCCGCGTCCACGGCGTTGCCGCCTTTCGCGAGCACGCTCGCGCCAAGATCGGACGCGATGTCCGAGGACGACACCACGAGGCCGGTGCGCGAGCCGACGCCGAGGTCGGTCGGGACGGGCTGCGACGATAAACCGGCCGGCACCAGGGCCAGCGCCAGCAGAGCAATCAGAGAAGTGCGCATAGGCAGGGACAGGGTAACGTGCTACCTTTTCCCGCGCAAATCCCAACAGGAGGCTCCATGGCTGGAATCAACACGGGCAAAGTGCTGACCGGCGGGCTATTGGCAGGGCTCCTTCTGAACGTCGGTGATTTCGGATTGCAGCAGCTTTTTGGCGCCGAAATGGCGGCGAATCTGACGCGCCTCCATCTCGATCCGGCCGCCGCCACGTCGTTTGCCGCCGCGGTGCCCTGGATCGTGATCGACTTCCTCATGGGCCTGCTGGTGATCTTCACGTACGCCTCGATTCGCCCGAGGTTTGGCCCCGGACCGAAGACGGCAATCATTGCCGGCGGTATCTTGTTTCTCGCGGTCACGTTCATCTTGTTCGGCTTTCAGACGATCGGGTTCTTTCCGATGGACGGATTCCTGAAGAACACCGTCGGCGAAGCGGTGAACGTCGCCATCGCCAGCACGGCGGGCGCGTGGGCATACCAAGAGGCTTGAAGATGGCATCGATCAACGTCGGGCGGGTGGTCATGGGCGGCGTGGCCGCCGGCGCGGTGATGAGTGCGTGCGATTTCGTGATCAACCAGTTCATCCTCGCCGACGCGTGGACGCGCGTTGCGCAGGCGCGGAACGTCGACATGTCGGCGATGGGCGGCGCGGGCGACTTCGTGAAGTTCGTCGCCATCGACCTCATGCTCGGCCTGCTGATCGTCTGGACGTACGCGGCGATCCGGCCCCGCCTGGGCCAGGGGCCGGGGACCGCCGTGACCGCCGCCTTCGCCGTGTTTCTCGCCGAGGCGCTCGTGATGGCCACCTTCGCGCCGTGGCTGTTCTCCTGGGACATGTTCATCCGGTCCAACGCCCTCGGGTTGATTTCCACGCTGGCGGCCGGCGTCGCCGGCGCGTGGGTCTACACGGAGGCTGAGGAGGAATCAGCGTAGAATCGGAGCGAGGGGCGTGGGCCGTGGAGCGGCGCCATCGCCCCTGAAGTGCGCCTGGCCTCGCCCCAGGAGGGGATCATGGCTCTCGCTCCGTTGCTGTTCGTGACGACCCTGATGCTGGCGCCCGCGGCGGCGCCCGACGAACAGCGTCCCGTTCCGCCACCACCGCCGCCGTCGAGCAGCGCCCTGCACACGCTGTCGTTCGGGGGATCGATCGTCGCCGGATCGAACGGCGCCGCCGGAAGCGTCAACTACTGGTTTACGCAGCAGGTCGGCGTGCAGATGTCGGTGGCGTACTACACCCTGCCGAACTACTACTCCACCGGGTCGAGCGGGTCGACGTTCCAGGTGGCGCCGTCGGTGATGGTGCTGCTCACGAAGCCGAATCAGACGCGGGACGTGAACTTCCGCCCGTATGTCGGCGGCGGCATCAACTACGTCTCGTCATCGCAGCCCAACAACATCCACGCCGTCGGCGCGACGACGTCGGGGACGGGCGGTCAGGCGTTCGGCGGCGTCGAGATGTCGTTCAAGGACACGCCCAACCTCGCGGTGACGTTCGAGGCTGCCTACTTCCACCTGCCGTCGGGTTTCGTCGGCACCGGGTACATCGGCGGCATGAACTATCTGCTCGGCGTGCACTTCTACGTCAAGTAACTTCTGGCTTGTCTATTGGCCGACGCTGACCGATCGGCCATCCACGAAGACGTAGCGCACTCTTCCGTTGTCGAACAGATCGCCCTCCGTCACGAGGAGGTTGGCGATCTTGCCCTTCTCGATCGTTCCGAGCCGGTCGCCGACGCCTGCGATCTTCGCGGCGTTCGACGTCAGCGCGCGGAGCGCCGCATCGGCGGGAAGGCCGCCTTCCTTCACCGTGCGCGCGACATTGCGCACGAAGTCCGCCGGCGTCGCAAGGCCCGCCGACGTGAACGCGAAGACGATGCCGGCCTTGTCGAGCGCGGCGGGCACGGTGGGCGCGTTCTGCGCAAGGTGCATGGTCCGGATCGGCACGTCGGCGCCCGGGCCGCCGCCGCGACCGCCGGCCTGGAAGTTCACGGAGTAAATCACGCGGGCCTTCACGGCGCGAAGGTCGTCGATGACCGACGACGCCTCGAGGCCGCCGACAATGATCGGGTCGAGGCTGAACTCCTTCGCCAGCCCGAGCGCTCGCAGGATCTCACGCTCTTCGGCCGCGTCGAAGGCAACGGGCATCTTGCCGGCGAGCGCCGGCGCCAGCGCATCAAGCGCCGGTTCGAACGCCGGGCGAGGCGCGTCGGCGTGTCGGGTGTAGTACGCGCGCGCGTCGCGCTGCCACACTGCGTCGTAGAACGACTGCCGGATGAACGCGACGACGCCGAGCAGGGATCCGGGATAGGCGTTGGGTCCGCCGCCCCGGCCCGGATCGAACGTCACGTGTTCGGCGACGGGCGCCTTGACGACGACGAGGCCGTGCCGGTCGCGGCCGACGGTGCTCACTTCTGGCCCGCTGGCGGGAGCCGCGACGTTGATGAGCGCGCTCTGACCGCGGAACAACCCGGCCGTCGGCACCGCCAGCACGCTCGTGATGCCGGCCGACGCCAGGCGGGCAAGCTCGGGACCCTCGTATCGCACGACCTCCGCCGCCTCGAAGTCCGGCCTCAGGATCTGCGCGCGTTTCGCGCGCTCGAGGTCCGCGTACGTTTCGGTCTCCGCGCCGCGGCCGCCGCGCCCGCCGGCGGCTGGCGCCGCGCCGCGTCCCGCCGTGGCCCCCGCGCTCTCTGGCGCCGGCATGTCGAGCACGGTGCCGTTGGCCATGTCGATGAGGCCCGGGTACACGGTCAGTCCGGCGCCGTCGATCACCGTCGCGTCGGCCGGTGCGTTCCCGCCGGCCGCGACGCTTTCGATCAGGCCGTCGCGCATAACGATCGTGCCGCTGTCGATCGTGGCGCCGGCGCCCGTGACAATCTTCGCGCCCCGGATGGCGATGCGCGATCCGCCCTGGGCGGCGACGTGGAGGGGAGCGAAGGCCAGGGCCGCGAACAGCGACGCGGCGGCAACGGCGATGAGCGTGCGTCGAGTGGTCGTCATTGGCCCCTCCTATTGCCGCGCCATGTAGCGCTTGTAGAGCTCGGTGTGCTTGCTCTCGAGCGGCACGTCCTGGCCCGCGATGACGACGTGGAGGATCTGCGAGCGGATTTCGAGCGGGTCGCCCTTGAGCACGACGAGATTCGCGAGCTTGCCGGCGTCGATGCTGCCGACCTGACTGTCGACGCCGAGCACCTTGGCGGCATTCAGCGTGAGCGCCTTGATCGCGTCATCGTGGTCGAGGCCCCAGGCGACGGACCGCCCCGCCTGGAAGGGCACGTCGCGCACGAACTGGAAGCCGCCACTCGAGAACGCGAACAGCACGCCGGCCTTCGCGAGAATGCCGGCCGTCTGGTACGGATAGGCGTGAAACGCGTCCTCGCGCGCCGGCAGCGTGAACACCGACGTGAGAATCACGGCCACGTTGTGGTCTTTGAGGAACGACGCGACGCGCTGCGCGTCCGCGCCGGTGCGCAGCACGACGCGCACGCCGTTGCGCTCGGCCCAGGCGACCGCCTCGCGCACCGCCGCCTCGGTCGCGGCGTCGATGTACATCGCCTGGCGCCGATCGAGGATTGGCAGGAAGGGCTCGAGCGTCCAGTCCACGGTGCGCGAGGCCCCGGCCTTCGCGTACAGGCGAGCCCTGTCGAGCAGGCGATTCAACTCGTTGAGCTGTTCGGTTGACGCGGCGACCCCGCCGCCCCCGCCCCCGCGTCCGCCTCCGCCACCGGGGTAGGTCATCGCGAGGCCGGCGGACGGACGCAGCGTGTTTTCTTCCCACGTCCAGCCGTTGAGATTCATCACGGGAATCTCGCCGCCAATCATGCCGCCGCCCGGTCGGACGCCGACCGTGGTGATGCCCTCGACGCGCGCGACGGGAATCGCGTCGCTGTCGGACTGATAGGCCACGCGCGTCCGCAGCATCTGGTTGAACGGCAGAATTTCGCTGACGTCGTCGTAGTTGCGCACGCCAGGTTCGTTCAATCCCAGGTCCGTGCTGGCGTCGATCATGCCGGGATACACGTTGGCCCCCGCGGCGTCGACGACCTTCGCGCCGGCTGGAACGGCCGCGCTCGCGCCGACCGACTCAATCCGGTTGCCCTTGATGACGATCGTGCCTTTCTCGATCGGCGGGCCGCTGACGGTGACGATCCGCGCGTTCGTAATGGCCCAGGTCGGCCCGTTGGCGTTGAAGCGATATGGCAGCGTTTCGGCCGGTGCGGGCTGAGCGGCAGGCGCCGCCGCGGGGGCGCTGGCGGCCGGAGGCGCGGCCGCGCCGCCTTTCTCCTTCTCGACCTCCAGCACGTGCTGCAGGTCCTTCAGCCGGTCGTAGTACGCGATGCCGTCGATGTACGTGCGCTCGACGATCGCGGCAGTGCTGAGCGGGTGGTGATTCCAGATCGCGAGGTCCGCGTCCTTGCCGACTTCGACCGAGCCGACGCGGTTGTCGATCTTGAGCTGTCGCGCTGGATTGATCGTGACCGTCGCGAGCGCCTCGTCGTCGGTCAGGCCGCCGTAGCGGACGGTCTTGGCGGCCTCGATGTTCAGCCGTCGCGCCTGCTCCGCGTCGTCCGAGTTGATCGACACGAGCACGCCCTTGCGGGTCATGATCGCGGCGTTGTACGGGATCGCGTCCTCGGCTTCGATCTTGTAGCCCCACCAGTCGGAGAAGGTGGACGCGCCCGCGCCGTGCGCCGCGATCTCCTTCGCGACCTTGTAGCCCTCGAGGACGTGCTGAAACGTGGTGACCTTGAAACCCATCTCGTCGGCGAGGCGGATGAGCATCAGGATTTCGTCGGCGCGATAGCTGTGCGCGTGAACGAGGCGCTTGCCTTCCAGGACCTCGACGAGCGCGTCCAGCTGCAGGTCGCGCCTGGGCGGCAGCGCGTCGCCGCCGGCGGCCTTCTGCTTCGTGTAGTCCTGCCAGGCTTTCTGGTACGCCTTGGCCCGGGTGAACGCGTCGCGGATCACGTACTCGACGCCCTGACGTGTCGCCGGATAGCGGCGCGGCCCCGCCGTCGTCTGCGGGCCCGGACGCTTGACGTTCTCGCCGAGCGCGAACTTGATCCCCGGCAGCGCGCCCTGAAACACCAGCTGCTCGGGCCGGTCGACGCCCCAGCGGAGCTTGATCACGACGGTCTTGCCGCCGATCGGGTTGGCGCTGCCGTGCAGGATGTTCGACGTCGTCGTCCCGCCGGCGAGGTCGCGATAGATGTTGATGTCCGTCGGGTTGAGCACGTCCTCCATGCCGGTCATCGAGCTCACGGCGACCGTGCCCTCGTTGATGTCGTCGTTCGCGATGTGCGAGTGGCAGTCGATGATCCCGGGCGAGACGAACTTGCCGGTCGCGTCGTAGACGTCGGCGCCCGCGGGAATCTGCACGTTCGTGCCGACCGCGGCGATCTTGCCCTCGCGGATCACGATCGTGCCGTTCGGAATGATGCCGCGCGTGACCGTGAGGATCGTCGCGTTGCGGATGGCGACGACGCCGGACGCGGCGCCCTGGCCGTGCAGCCGGACGCTCGACGCTGGCAGCGCCGCGATCACCGCAAGCAGAAGCGCGAGAAACGCGTGGCGAAGAGATCGACGTGACACTGGAGACCTCCGGATGCGGAGGACTCTAGCGTACGGGGTGCGGGACGACCAGATCGGGCATCAGGCACTCGCGGGTGCCCACTGCGTGGTGCCTGAAACTGATCACGCGCCCATGAGCAGTGACAGCAGCGCCTTCTGCGTGTGGAGCCGGTTTTCGGCCTGCTCGAAGACCACGGACGCCGGCGAATCGATCACCGAGTCGGTGACTTCGTGGCCGCGGTGCGCGGGGAGGCAGTGCATGAAGATTGCGTCCGGGCCGGCCGCGGCCATGAGCGCGTCGTTCACCTGATAGGGGTGGAACACGCGCGCGCGCGCTTCGGTTTCGTCTTCCTGGCCCATCGATGCCCAAACGTCGGTGTAGACGGCGTCGGCGCCGCGCACGGCTTCGACCGGATCGTTCGTCACGGTCACCGTCGCGCCGAACGCGGCGGCGGCCTGCGCCGCGGCGGCGACCTTCGCCGGCAGCTCGTAGCCCGCCGGGGAGGCGATGCGGACGTGGACGCCGACCATCGCGCCGGCCTGTGCGAGCGACGCCGCGACGTTGTTGCCGTCGCCGACGAACGCGAGCGTGCGCCCGGCCAGCTCGCCGAAGCGCTCCTTGAGCGTGAGCATGTCCGCGAGGGCCTGACATGGATGCTCCTCGTCGGTGAGCGCGTTGACGACGCGGAGGCGGGGCGCGGCCGCGGCGAACTGCTCGAGCCGGTTCTGCGCGAACGTCCGGACCACGGCGCCGTGCACCCAGCGCTCGAGGTTGCGCGCGACGTCCTCGACCGTCTCGCGGCTGCCCAGCGCGACGTCGGCGGGCGGCTCGATGACCTCGCCGCCGAGCTCGCGCACGGCGATGACGAACGTCGACCGCGTACGCAGCGACGGCTTCTCGAAGAGCAGCGCGACGTGGCGGCCCGCGAGCGGCCGGTCCGCGGCCTGGCCGTTGCCGCGATGCCGCTTCATCTCCTCGGACAGCGACAACACGCCGGCCAGCTCCGTGTGGCTGAGGTCGAGCACCGAGAGGAGGTCCTTCGCCGCGATCGATCGCGTCGATCGATCGATCCGGCGCAACGGGACGACGTCCTTCGACTTCTGTCGGGCCTGCAGGCTCATGTCCGGTACTCCGCGTTGATACGCACGTACTCCGCGCTGAAATCGCACGTCCACATCGTGGCTTCGTGATGGCCGCCGACGCCGAGGTCGACCGCGACGGTCACCTCGCGCGCCTTGAGCACCTCGGCGGCGTCTGCGGCGCGCTCGTCGTGGGGCACGCCGAAGGTGAAGAGCGGCACGGGGCCAATCGCGACGGACGCATGGTCGAGATCGAACGCGGCGCCGGATCGCCCGGCGGCCGCGACCAGGCGGCCCCAGTTGGGATCGCCGCCGTGGATCGCGGTCTTGACGAGCGGCGAATTCGCAATCGTCCGCGCCGCCAGAAACGCGTCGTCGCGCGACGCCGCACCCGTGACGTGCACGGTGACGAGCTTGGTCGCGCCCTCGCCGCCGCGCACGATCTCGCGCGCGAGGTGGCCGGCGACGTGGCGCAGGGCGTCAAGGAACATCGGATCGTCGGCGCGCGTGACGGCCACACCCGAGCGCCCGGACGCCAGCGCGAATACGCAGTCGTTCGTCGAGCACTCGCCGTCCACTGTGATCGCGTTGAAGGACTCGTCGACGACATGCCGCAGCGCCTGGTCGAGGACGTGCGGATCGATGCGCGCGTCGGTCGTGAGGAAGCCGAGCATCGTGGCCATGCGGGGCTCGATCATGCCGGAGCCCTTGGCCATGCCGCCGACCGTGATCGTGCCGCCCGGTACCGCGACGGCCACGGCGCACGACTTGGGAAACGGATCGGTCGTCATGATCGCCCGCGTCGCGGCGGCGCCGCCTTCGGCGCTGAGCGCGCGAGACGCGTCGCCGACGCCGGCGCGAATCTTGACGATGTCGAGCGGCACGCCGATCACGCCGGTGGACGCAACGAGCACCTGATCACCGGCGCAGCCGATCGCGGACGCCGCGGCATTGGCCATCTGCCGCGCGACCTCGAGGCCGGCCGCGCCCGTGCACGCGTTGGCGCAGCCACTGTTGACGACGATCGCGGCCGCGCGTCCGCCGGATCGGGCCAGGTGATCGCGCGAGACGACCACCGGCGCCGCGACGGCCTTGTTGGTCGTGAAGACCGCGGCCGCCGGCACGGGCTCGTCGGCGGCAATGAGGGCGAGATCGAGGGGCGCGGGCGCACCGGCCGGGCCGCGGCGCTTGATGCCGCACGCGACCCCCGCCGCCCGGAAGCCTCCGGGTGCCGTCACTCCGCCCTCGACCGGCCGTACCACGTCGGACTCCGCGCTCAGGCGACCGCCACGCGGCGCGCCGGCGGCGTGGCCGCGCGGTACCGCGAGACGGCGCGGAGCGGCAGGACCATCGCGAACTGGCCGCAGCGACGGAACAACGGACAGCTGAGGCAGTCCGTCACGATCTTCTCCGGCAGCCACAGGTGGGGGACGATGGAGAAGTTCTGACGGACGAAGAACCGGGCATCGTGCGTGAACGCACACAGCGTCTCGAAGCCCATCGCTTTCGCGCGATCGCGAAGCGACGTCACCAGACGGGAGGCGAGACCGACCCGGCGGAAGCTGTCGGAGACGACGAGCGAGCGGACCTCGGCGACGCGGCCGGAGAGCGGTGCGAGCTCGGCCGAGGCCTGAATCTCGCCGGCGACCTCGCACACGACGAATCGCGCGGCGTGCTTGCGCAGGTCGTCGAGTGTGCGCGGCAGCAGGTGTCCCTCCCGCTGATGCGAGCTGATGAGCGCGTGCAGCGCCTCGGCGTCGGCAGGCACCGCTTGTCGCAAGATCAAATCAGTCACTCCGTTCTCTCCTTAGAGCCCGGCCAGGCTGGCGCCGAGGATGTGCATCGCTTCGTCGACCTCAGCCGGCGCCACGATGTACGGCGGCAGCAGCCGCACGACCGTTCCGGACGTGCGGTTCACGAGCAGGCCGCGTTCGAGCGCGGCGTTGACGACCGGGGTGGCGTCCCCGGTGAGATCGAGGCCGGCGATAAGGCCGGCGCCCCGGACGGCCGCGATCTTCTGCGGGTACCGTGCGGCCAGCGCGCGGAGCCCGGCGAACAGGTGCGCCGACGTGCGCGCGATTGTGTCGCGCAGTCCGCCCTCGAGCACGTCGAGGAAGGTGAGCGCCGCCCGGCACGCGAGCAGGTTGCCGCCGTACGTCGTGCCGTGGTCGCCGGGCGATGCCGCGGCGGCGACCGGGCCGCTGAGCATCGCGCAGCCGATCGGCACGCCGGCGCCCAGCGCCTTCCCGAGCGCCACCAGATCGGGCGTGAGCCCGTAGCCCGGACTCGCCAGAAACGCACCGGTCCGGAACGACCCGCTCTGCACTTCATCGGCGATGAGGAGCGTCCCGGTGCGCCGGCACGCGGCGTCGATGGCCTGCGCGAGCGCCGGTGAAATGGGCCGTACGCCGCCCTCGCCCTGGATCGGCTCGACGATGATCGCGGCCGTCTCGCCGTCGACGAGCGCGTCGAGCGCGTCGGGACGGGCCGCGTCCGCGAACGTCACACCCGGAATGAGCGGCGCGAACGGCGCGCGGTAGTGATCGTCCCACGTCACCGACAGCGCGCCCATGGTCCGGCCGTGAAACGCGTGGGTGAACGCAACGAACTTCGTCCGTCCGGTCTCGCCCCGTGTGTGCCAGTAGCGGCGCGCGAACTTGAGACACGCCTCGACGGCCTCCGCGCCGCTGTTGCAGAAGAACGCGCGCTCGAGGCCCGTGAGGGACGCGAGACGCGCGGCCAGCTCGCCCTGCAGCGGATGGAAGTACAGGTTGGACGTGTGAATCAGCGTGGCTGCCTGATCGGCCACGGCACGCGCGAGGGCCGGGTGCGCGTGGCCAAGCGACGCCACGCCGATGCCGGAGATGAAATCGAGATACGCGCGCCCGCGGTCGTCGAACAGGCGCACGCCCTCGCCGCGCTCGAAGACGACAGGGAACCGCCGGTAGATCTGCAGCACGTGCTGCAGCTCAACGGCCCGGACATCCGTGGCGGAATTCGTGAGGGGGTGGCTCATGACTCAGGCTGACTGCTTCTCGTTCTCCAGCACGCGCATCGCCAGCGCGATCGTCGTGCCGAGCGCGTCGTCCACACCGTGCGTGGCGTCGAGCTGGCGGCCGTCGAGGATTCGGACGGTGGCGACACCCTCGAGCAGCGCGGCCCGGCACGCGGACAGCTTCGCGATCATGCCGGCGGTGGCCGTGCCACTGCCGACGAGCGCGTCGATGGCGTCGGCGTCGAGCGTCGGCAGCGGCTCGCCGCGATCATCGAGCACGCCCGGCGTCGTGCCGGCGATCACGAGATCGCTGCCTGCGAGGGACGCCGCCAGCCGGCACGCCATCACGTCGGCGTTCACATTGAGAATCGCGGGCGTCGAGCGCGACGCGCCGCCGTCCGCGCCCAGGCTCGCAATGACCGGCACGTAGCCGTGCACGAGCAGCAGCTCGATGAGCGACGCGTCCACGTCGGTCGGATCGCCGACGAGCCCGAGATCGACGACGGCGCCGGTCGTGGACCGATGCGCCGCGACGCGCGTGGCGCGGCCGAGCCCGGCATCGACACCCGTCAGACCGACCGCAGCGACGCCCTCGGCGACGAGCGCGGCGACCAGCTCCGTGTTCGCCGTGCCGCCGAGCACCGACACGACGACGTCGAGCGTCGCGGGATCGGTGACGCGCAGGCCATCGACCTTCTTCGGAGCGATGCCGCGGCGATCGAGCTCGGCGTCAATCGCCCGCCCGCCGCCGTGCACGATCGCCAGCGGGCGCTGCGAGGCCAGCGATGCGGCGCATGCGGCGATCCGCGCGCGCTGGTCCGGCGTCTCGATCAACTCACCGCCGAGCTTGAGCACCAGCGGGCCCGTCACAACAGGGCCGTCCGTTCGTCGAATCCGCAGGCCACGTTGAAATTCTGCAGGGCCTGGCCTGCCGCACCCTTGACGAGGTTGTCCAGGCAGGCGACGACGACGAGGCGGCCCGACGCCGCGTCGACGCGCCAGCCGATGTCGCAGAAGTTCGTCCACGCCACGTGCTTGATCTCCGGCAGCGCGTCGCCGGTCAGCCGCACGAACGGCTCGGTGGCGTAAGCGGCGGAGAAGACGTCGGCGATCTGTTCGGCGGTCGTGCCGGGCGCCACGCGCGCGTAGATCGTCTCGAGAATGCCGCGGTCCAGGGGCACGAGGTGGGGCACGAACGTGATCGCCGCGCCCAGCTCCTGCTCCATCTCGGCGACGTGGCGGTGGCCGAAGACGCCGTAGGCCGAGACCGATCCGTGATTCTCGGAAAAGTGCGTGCGCTCGCTCGCGGCGCGGCCCGCGCCGGAAATGCCGGACTTGGCGTCGATGATCACACCGCTCGCCGTGTCCAGCAGGCCGGCGTGCGCGAACGGCAGCAGCGCGAGCAGCGCGGCCGTCGGGTAGCAGCCGGGATTGGCGACGAGCGCGGCGTCGCGCACGTCCGCCTTGTAATGTTCGGTGAGCCCGTACGCGGCGCCCGACGGCAGCGTCTTCGTTTCGGGGTACCAGCGCGATCGCGCCGCGGCATCGCGGATCCGAAACGCGCCGGACAGATCGATCACGCGCACGCCCGCCTCGACGAGGGACGGCGCAAGAGAGGCCGCGGCGCTCTCCGGCACCGCCAGAAACACGACGTCGAGATTCGACGCGAGCCGCTCCTTGTGAAGGGGCTCGATCCGGCCGCCCCAGACGCGCGCCAGTCGAGGGAGCGGCCGCGCCGCGGAATCCGCCGACGACGACATCGCCGCGTCGAGCTGCACCTGCGGATGCCGGGCCAGCAGGCCGACCAGCTCCTGTCCCGCATACCCCGTGGCGCCTGCCACCCCGACACGTACCGGACGCGAATAGCTATTCATCCGAAGCTTTGTATATACAATGGCAACAAACTGCCAGTCAAGGCGAAAATCACGACTTCAGTACCATGAACACGTACTTGACTGCTTGCGCTTGGAGTATGCATTGGCTGTATAATCCATGACGGCACTTGAATAGTTATGAAGTCCTGGCGCCAGGCTCAGATCCTTGACGTGATTGACCACGAGCCGATCGCCTCGCAGGAAGCGCTGCGCCAGAAGCTGCAGACCCGCGGCATCGACGCCACGCAGGCCACGATCTCCCGTGATCTCAAGGAGTTAGGGCTGGTCAAGCGCGCGGGCGATGGGGCGTACGTGCGGCCCGGCATCGAGCGCGCCAGCCCGGCGGTGAGCGAGCATCTGCGGCGCGCGGTCGCGTCGCTCGTGCGCGGCCTCGAGCGCGTCGAGCCGCTTCTCGTCGTCCGCACGGACCGGGGGCAGGCCCAGGGATTGGCGGAGTGGATCGACCGGGCGCAGCTCAAGGAGGTCGCGGGCACCGTGGCCGGAGACGACACGATCCTCCTGGTGTGCCGCGGCGCCGATGCGGCGCACGCCCTCGAGGCCAAGCTCAACGGCATGATGAAAGGATGACGACGTCACCGTGAAAGACGCACTCAGTCGTTCGCGCGGGCCGCGCCGCATGTCGCGGATCGTTCTGGCCTATTCGGGCGGCCTGGACACCTCGGTCGCCATCGCCTGGCTCGCCGAGCAGTACCGGGTCGACGTCATCGCCGTCACGGTGGACGTCGGGCAGGGCAAGGAGCTCGACGACGTCCGCGAGCGGGCGCTCGCGATTGGCGCGGTCCGCGCGCATGTCCTCGACGTGCGCGAGGAGTTTGCGCGCAGCTTCATCCTGCCGGCGCTGCAGGCTGGCGCGCGGTACGAAGGGCGGTATCCGCTCGCGACCGCGCTCAGCCGGCCCCTGATCGCCCGGCATCTCGTCGAGATCGCCAGGATCGAGGGCGCGGCGGCGATCGCGCACGGCGGCACGGACCGCGGCAATGATCAGGTCCGTCTCGAGATCTCGCTGCGGGCGCTCGAGCCGGCGCTCGTGGTCATTGCGCCGACACGCGAATGGAACATGTCGCGGGCGAATGAAATCGAGTACGCCCGCGCGCGCGGCATCCCGGTGCCGGCGACGGCGGACAGCCCGTACAGCATCGATACGAATCTGTGGGGGCGGTCGATCGAATGCGGCGTCCTCGAAGATCCGTGGCAGGAGCCGCCCGAGGAGATCTACGGCTTGACGAAGGCGGCGGCCGACAGCCCGGACATGGCCGCGTACGTCGAGCTCGAGTTCGAGCGCGGCGTGCCGGTCAAGATCAACGGCGTGGCGATGTCGCCGGTCGAGTTGATCGAATGCCTGGGAACCATTGCGGGCGCGCACGGCATCGGCCGCGTGGACATGGTCGAGAGCCACCTCGTCGGGACGAAGACGCGCGAAGTTTACGAGGCGCCCGCCGCCGTGGCGTTGCACACCGCGCACAGCGACCTCCAGGCGCTCGTGACGCCGCGCGACCTCGAGCGGTTGACCACCGACCTCGGCGTCAAGTACGCCGACCTCGTCTACAACGGCCAGTGGTACACGCCGACGCGCGAGGCGATCGACGCATTCGTCTCGAAGGTTCAGGAGCGGGTCACCGGCACGATCCGCCTCAAACTCTTCAAAGGCGACTGCCGCGTCGTCGGGCGCAAGTCGCCGTTCGCGCTCAACGATCAGGTGACCGCGGGCGTGGACGAGAAGGCGCTTCAATGAGCACGCTGTGGTCCGGCCGGTTTGCGTCCGAGCCCGACAAGGCCGTCTTCGAGCACGGCAAGTCGCTCGACGTCGATCGGCGTCTGCTGGACGACGACGTCACGGGCAGTCAGGCGTGGGCGGAGGCGCTTGGCCGCGCAGGCGTGTTGAGCGCCGCGAACGTGGATGCCATCGTGCGGGGCCTCGAGGCCGTTCGCGACGCCGTGCGCGCCGACCCGTCGCTCATCGCGACGGCGGCCGACGAGGACGTGCATTCGTTCGTCGAGCGCGAGCTCATCGCGCGCATTGGCGACCTGGGGAAGCGCCTGCACACCGGCCGGTCGCGCAACGAGCAGGTCTCCGTGGATTTCCGCTTGTACCTCCGCCGGCACGTTCGTCAGATGCAGCGCGCCATCGCCGGACTGGTCGGGGTCCTGGCGGACCAGGCCGAGCGAGCGGGCCAGGCGGTGATGCCGTCGTACACGCACATGCGGCGAGCGCAGCCCGTGCTGGCCGCGCACGTCTGGCTCGCGCACGCGACGGCGTTCCGGCGCGACGTCGATCGCTTCGAGGCGGCGGCGCGCGAAGCCGACGTCATGCCGCTCGGCTCGGGCGCGATCGCCGGCACGGCGTACGACGTTGACGTGGAGTTTCTGGCCAGGCGTCTTGGATTCTCCCGCGTGGCGGCCAACAGCATCGACGTTGCGGGAGACCGCGACTTCGTCGCGACGTTCCTCTACGCGTGTGCGATGACCATGGTCCACCTCAGCCGGCTGGCAGAGGACGTGATCCTGTTCTCGAGCGAGGAGTTCGGCTTTCTGGAAATCGACGAGTCCGTCGCGACGGGGTCGAGCCTGATGCCGCAGAAGAAGAACCCGGACCCGCTCGAGCTGGTCCGGGGCAAATCGGGCCGTGCGGTCGGCTGGCTGGCGGGCTGGCTCACGACGCTCAAAGGCCTCGCGCACGGGTACAACAAGGATCTTCAGGAGGACAAAGCCATCGCATTCGAAGCGGAAGACACGGTGATCGGCTGCCTCGACACGACGGCGATCGTGATCCGCACGCTGGAGTTCCGCGCCGACGCCGCTCGAGCCGCGGCGTCAGGGCTGCTGCTCGCGACTGAAGTCGCCGACTACCTCGTCGGCCGCGGCCTGCCGTTTCGCACCGCGCATGAAGTGACCGGACGCATCGCCCGCGACCTCGCACTCGCCGGCCGTGACTTCTCCTCGCTCGACCTCGCCGCCTGGCGCGGGTACGACGCGCACTTCGACGAAGGCATCTTCCAGGCGATCACGCCCGAGGCGGCGGTCGCTGCGCGCCGGACGCCGCAATCCACCAATCCCGGCGCCGTCGCTGCCGCGCTCGCCGAAACACGGGCGTGGCTGCGCGACATCGGTCACTAACCGGCCGATCGAAGTCCGCGCCGCAGTCGCACCACGCACCCAGCACGTAGCACCCAGCACCAGCACGAAGCGCCGTTACAGCGTAATGAGCCCCCGCTGCAGCGCCTTCCTGACGGCGTCCGTGCGATTCGAGGCGCCGAGCTTGCCGCAGATCGACGCGACGTGAAACTTGACAGTCTGGTCGCTGATGCCGAGTCGTCCGGCGATCGCCTTATTGGGCAGGCCTTCGGCCACGAGCTCCAGGACCTGCACCTCGCGCGGCGTCAGTGATTCGGCGGCGACATCCGGCTCTTCGGACGGGACTCCGGGCAGATCGTCCGCCGAGCCCAGCAGGAACGCGTCGGCGATGAGCCCGGACGCGCGGGCGGCCGCGGTCGAGGCCGCTTCGCCGGCGATCTCCACGGCCGAGCCGTTGAGCGCGCGGCGCAGACGCCGCCGCTCGTCCGGCGATCCCACGAGCACGACACGCATCGTTATCGAGACGACCGCTCGCCGACCTTCACGGTGAGCGTCTGCTCGACGCCGCCGCGCACGAGGCGCACCGGCACCTCGCGTCCAATCCGGTCGCTGCCGAGCAGCTCGAGCAGGCCGTCAGGCGATTCTACCGGCGTGCCGTCGAATTCGAGCAGCACGTCGCCGACGAGCAGTCCGGCATCGTCGGCCGGGCTCGGGCTCGAGACGCCGACGACGAGAAGAGCGCCGCGATCGACGTGCGCCGCGAGCTTGCGGTCGCGCAGATGCACGCGCTGGCCCGCCAGCCCGAGGTATCCGCGGCGCGGCGATCCGTGCTCGACGAGCATCGCCGCGGTCTTCCACGCAATCGATGCGGGGATGACGACGCCGAGGCCGCGAATCGACGCGGCCGTGCAGATCCCGAGGAGCGCGCCGTGGACGTCCACGAACGCGCCGCCGGCGAATCCCTCGTGCATCGGCGCGGACGTCCGGATCACCTGGTCGATCCTGCCGCCGCGCCCGGTTGGCAGCGGACCGCCGATCACGGAGACGAGCCCGGCGCTGGCCGTGACCGAGTTGCTCCAGGAGCGCGCGACCGCGAGCGCGAGGTGTCCGACGCGCGCGGGCGTCTCCGCGGCGCGGATGGCGGGCGCGCCCAGTCCGTTCGCGCGAAGCACGACGAGGCCCGTCGCCGGATCCCAGCCGCCGAATTCGGCGTCGAGCGTGCGGCCGTCGCCGCTGCGCACGTGCAGGCCCTCCTCGCGGCCGAGCGCGCGCGCGGTCGTCACGACGATGTCCGGCGCGTACACGACGCCGCTGACGGGTCGTCGATGGCCCTGCACCTGCACGACCGACGGCGTCGCGGCCGCAACGGCATCGGCGAGTTGATCGGATACGACAGAAAGAGACACATCACTCATGACGCGAGTGTGGCAGACGCCTCTCGTCCCGAGATCACCCGAATGGGCGGGGACCGGCGCCGGCTCACTTCGGCGGCGATCCCGCCGGCACGCTCGCGCCGAGCGGCACGGTCGGCAGGAACTCGGGAGGCCGCCGGCGCTTCGTGCCCTGCTCGTAGGCATAGGCGAGCCGGATGAGCGTCGCCTCGCTCCAGGCGCGGCCGATGAACGAAAGCCCGACCGGCAGGCCGAAGACCTGTCCGGCCGGAACCGTGACGTGCGGATAGCCGGCGACGGCCGCGAGCGTCGAGCTGCCATTCGTCGCGTAGTCGCCGTTCACGAGGTCGGTCAGCCACGGCGGGCCGCCCGTCGGCGCGACGAGCGCGTCGAGATGCAGTCGGTCCATCACGGCGTCGATGCCGTCGTGTTGCGCCAGGCGATGATTGCGCTCGAGCGCGGCGAGGTACTGCCGATCGGTCAGCGGTCCCTTCTCCTCCGCGCGCAGCATGAGCTCCTGCCCGAAGTACGGCATCTCGAGGTCCCGGTGCGCGTCGTTGAACGCGATGACGTCCTTGAGCGAGTGCACGGGCGCCTGCGGCCCGAGTCCCGCCAGGTACTTGTTCAGATCGGCCTTGAACTCGAACAGCAGGACCGTGAGCTCCGACTCGTCGAACGTCCCGATCGTCGGCACGTCCGCGGGATCGACGATGACGGCGCCCAGGCGTTTGAGATCCGCGAGAGCCGTCTCCATGACGGCATCGGTCGCCGGGCTGTAGCCCATCAGCTTCTGCCGGATGACGCCCAGCCGCGCGCCGGCGAGACCGCCCGCGTCGAGCGCCTTCGTGTAATCGCGCGTGCGCCTCGCGTCGCTGTCGCGCGTCGCCGGATCGGCCGGGTCCGTGCCGGCGATCGCCGCGAGGACGATCGCCGCGTCCGAGACGGTGCGCGCCATCGGCCCGGCCGTGTCCTGACTGTGCGCGATCGGCACGATGCCGGTGCGGCTGACGAGGCCGAGCGTCGGTTTGATGCCGACCAGGCCGTTGTTGTTCGACGGCGACACGATCGATCCGTCGGTCTCGGTGCCGATCGCGACGGCCGCGAGATTCGCGGAGATCGCCGCGCCCGATCCGGAGCTCGACCCGGACGGATTGCGGTCGAGCGCGTACGGATTGCGCGTGAGGCCGCCGCGCCCGCTCCAGCCGCTCGACGAGTGCGTCGACCGGAAATTCGCCCATTCGCTGAGGTTGGTCTTGCCGAGGATGACCGCGCCGGCGTCCCGCAGGCGCGCGACGAGAAACGCGTCGGCCGGCGCGATCGAGCCCTCGAGCGCGAGCGATCCGGCGGTCGTCTGCATGCGGTCGGCGGTCGCGATGTTGTCCTTGATGAGCACGGGGATGCCGTGCAGGGGCCCGCGCGGACCCTTCGTCTTGCGCTCGGCGTCGAGGGCATCGGCCGCCGCCAGCGCGTCGGGATTGACCTGGATCACGCTCTTCAGCATCGGGCCGCGGCGATCGATGGCCTCGATGCGGGCGAGGTACTTCTCGGCGAGCGACCGCGCGGTGTCCTGGCCGCGGGCCATGCGGTCGGCGAGCGACGCGATCGTGGCTTCCTCGAGATCGAACGCCGCGGGCGGCGGCGCCGCCGGCGGCGGCTGACACGCGGCCACCCACGAGAGGGCCAGCGCGCACGCGGCGCTCGCCGCGACGCTTCGCGAACCGGTCATGTCACGACCTCCGGGTGCTATCGTAGCGATCCTCGCGCCATGGAGTACGCCTTTCCCGGCACGCTGGCCGACGAGATCGCGCGCCGGTGGCAGACGTTCGCGCCCGGCGCGGCGCCGCCTCTGCCCGCGCCGGCGCAATTGAGGCATCTGCTCGAGACCGCGTTCTACGCCAGCCTGGAGCGCGAGGAAGGCCGGGACCTCCATTTTGTCCTGTGCTGCACACCCGCAGCGGAGATCCTGCGCGACGGGTTCGGCGAAGCGGTGCCGGTCGCGCCGCTGGTCTCGCCGCGGCCGTTCAACGTCGAGGAGATTCGATCGCTCGCGCCGGCCGTGAGCCCGGCCAACGCGGCCATCCTGGTCCGCTGGTCGCCCGATCGCGTGGACGCGGCGGCGTGCGAGATTGCCGGCATCCTGCACGTCGGCGCGCATCTCGCGCGCGCGCGGAGCGGCCGCTCGTTCCACTACCGGCCCGCGCCCTCCGGGCTCGTGATCGACGTGCGCGAGGCCGGCGAGCTGCACGTCTATCAGGGCAGCGTCAAGCTCGCGGCGATGAAGGGCGGACGGCTGCACGATCAGATCGCGTTCTCCGCGCTCGAGTTCCTGCCGATCAGCGACATCCTCACGCGCGGCGAGCAGGCGCTGCGCCCCGGCATCACGCCGCCCGCGCGTCCGCCGGGCGGCGAGTCGTCGGACTTCGCGTGGACCGCACTGCTCAACACGATCCTCTGCATCGTCAACGGCGTGAAAGAGCACGGGCACGGCGGGACCGTGCTGCTCGTTGCCCCCGACTCGGAGTGGAGTCTGCCCGTGCGGATGAAGTACGACATCGACGAGCGCGCGCGCGTCCTCGGCCAGCGCTTCGTGCGGTTTCTGAACGTCGGGTTCGCGCTCATGGACCGGCAGCGCCGCCGCCGGAACGACCGGCAGACGAGCGGCGCGGCGGCGATCGCCGCGCTGCAGACCGCGGCCTACGCGGCGGAAGCCGATCTGGCGGATGCCGCGGATCTGATCTCGCGGTGGAGCGCCGTGGACGGCGCCGTCGTGCTCGGGTCGGACCTTCGCGTCCTGGGGTTTGGCGCCGAAATCGTCCTCGACGCCGCGAAGCCGGTGAAGGCGTTCGAAGTCAGCGGCGCGCTCAGCGACGGCGCGACCTGGCCGAGCGTGGACAGCGAAAGCTTCGGCATGCGGCACCGGTCCGCCCTGCGGTGCGTGGCCGTCGCCGAGCGCACGGCCGCGTTCGTCGTCTCGCAGGACGGTACCGTCAGCTTCTTCTGGAAGCAGGGCGGCGAGGTCCACCTCAAACGCGACGTGAACACGGCGAATCCCAACGTGATCGGCGGGTAGAGCAGGGTCGGCCCCTCCCCGCGGATTTCCTTTGCTTCCGGCGCCGCGTCTGACATATCTAATGGGCACTCCCCATGACAAATCCGGCCGCGCGCTGGCTCGCGCGGTGCTCATCCTGGAGGGTCTATGCCGATGCGCTCTCTGATTCTGGCAGGCGGAGGGCTGAAGGTCGGGTTTCAGGCCGGCGTGCTGCAGGTCTGGCTCGATGAAGCGGGATTGACGTTCGACCACGCCGACGGCGCGAGCGGCGGCTGCTTCAACCTGGCGATGTACTGCCAGGGGATGTCGGGCAAGCAGATCGCGGACAACTGGCGCGCGTACGACCCGTTCATCAGCGGCGCCCCGAACTTTGCCGGGCCCGCCGAGTTCGCGCATCAGCAGTCGTTCTTCACGCTCGACGCGATGCGGCGGCAGCTGTTTCCGAAGTGGGGCCTCGACTGGAACAAGATCCGCGCGGGCACACGCCTCGGCACGTTCAACCTGTGCAACTTCTCGAAGAAGCAGCTCGAGATCGTCACCAACGCGGGCATGGACGAGGACCGCCTCGTGAGCTCGGTCTCGCTGCCGATCTGGTTCCCGCCGGTGCCGATCAACGGCGATCTGTACATCGACGCCGTCTACCTCACCGACGCCAACGTGGCGGAGGCGATCCGCCGGGGCGCGGACGAGATCTGGGCGATCTGGACGGTCAGCACGCGCAACGAGTGGCGGCCGGGATTCGTCGAGCAGTACTTCCAGATCATCGAGACCGTCGCCGACGGCAACTTCTTCGACATCTGGAGACGCATCGAGCGCAACAACCAGGCGATCGCGGCCGGCAGCCCCGGCGAGTTCGGGCGGCCGATCGCGCTGAAGCTGCTCCAGGCGGAAGTGCCCGTCCACTACCTCTTCAACCTCTCGCGCGATCGCATGGCCGAGGCCGTCAACCTCGGCGTGGACATGGCCCGGTCGTGGTGCCGGGCGCAGGGGATCCCGCTCGGCGCGCCGGTCACGCAGCCGACGCCGGCGAGCACCCGCACGAGCCTGCAGTTCAGCGAGCAGATGAAGGGCTTCATGGCGCCGGCCGGTGACTTCCAGGCGGGCTTCGCGCTGGGCCAGAAGCAGAACAAGAAGCTGGACGTGGCGCTCACGATCGCGACGACCGACGCCAGCGCGTTCATCAGCGATCCGAGTCACGCGATGACGGTGACCGGCACCGCGGACTCGCCCTGGCTCGGCGGCAAGGTGCCGATCGACTCCGGCGACTTCAACCTGCTCGTGAGCACCGCCGACCCGCGCCAGAAAGAGATGCGGTACCGCCTGTTCGTCCACCACGCCGACGGCACCGAGCGGACGATCGTCGGCTTCAAGAAGGTGCAGAACGACGGCGGCGCGTTCGCCGAAGTGTGGACCGACACGACGACGCTCTACACGACGATCTATCGCGGGCACGTCACGGCGGCCGCCGAGGCGACGGCCGACCAGGTCGCGACCGGGATCATCCAGATCCAGTTCTTCGATTTCCTCCAGGAGATGACGACGTTCCGGGTCGAAGGGCCGACCGTCGCCGATCGCACGAACGCGATGACGCGGTTCGCGCAGCTCTTTCTGGGCAAGCTGATGGACGTGTACGGCGGGTTTCTCACGACCGCGTAGGAGGAGGCCATGGCTGACGCGGATGTGATCGTCATCGGATCGGGATTCGGCGGCGCCGTGACGTCGTGCCGGCTGGCGCAGGCCGGCGCGAGCGTGATCGTCCTCGAGCGCGGGCGCGAGTGGGGGCCGGACACGTTTCCACGCAAGCCGACCGACCCGTGGGTGTTCGACCCGGCCAATCCCGCGGCCCGCAACGGCTGGTTCGACATGCGGATCTTCCCGCACATGACGGTCGCGACCGGCGCGGGCGTGGGCGGCGGATCGCTTGTCTACGCGAACATCTCGGTCGAAGCGAAGCGCGACAGCTTCGACGCGGGCTGGCCGCCGGAGATCACCTACGACGCGCTGGCGCCGCACTACGCGGAGGTCGGACGGATGATGGAGATCGCGCCCGTCCCGCAGCCGCAGTGGCCGGCGCGCACGAAGCTGCTCAAGGAGGCGGCCGAGGCCGCGGGCTGGGGCCCGCGCTTCCGCACGCTCGGCACGGCCGTGCGGTACGACCCCGCGTGGTCGTACGACCTGCCGAATCCACACGACCCGGCCCGGTCCAAGACCGTCACCAACATCCACGGCGTCACGCAGGGCACGTGCGTGCACCTCGGGCAGTGCGACATCGGCTGTCCCGTCAAGGCGCGGAACACGCTCGATCTGAACTACCTCGCCGTCGCGGCCAAGGCGGGCGCGAAGATCCGGCCGCTGCACCTCGTGCGCGGCATCAAGGCCGTGGCGGGCGGATACGAGGTGGCGGTCGATCAAATCACCGGCGGCGCGCTCAAGCCGCTGACGCTCACCGCGCCGAGGGTAATCGTGGCGGCCGGTTCGATTGGATCGACCGAGCTGCTGCTCAGATCGAAGGCCGGGCTGCCGAATCTCAGCCTGCGGCTCGGCCGCGGGTGGAGCAGCAACGGCGACTTTCTCACGCCGGCGATTCATCCGCTGCGCGACGTGCTTCCGACGCGCGGGCCGACGATCACGGCGGCGATCGACTTGCTGGACGGCGCGTACCAGGGACAGTCGATCTTCATCGAGGACGGCGGGCTGCCGGATCCGGCCGCGGACCAGCTGCGCGCCGCGGCGGGGAACCCGCATCAGGGCGAGCTCATGCAGCGCGTCACGGCGTCGCTGATGCCGATCCTGAGCGCGATCGACGTCATCCGGCACGTCATGCCGTGGTTCGCGCAGTCGCGCGACGCGGCCGACGGCGTGATCACCGTGAAGAATGGCCTGGCCGCCCTCGACTGGGACATCACCGCGTCCCAGAAGACCATCGACGCGGTCGTGTCGGCGCATCAGAAGCTCGCCCAGCTCACGGGCGGGCTGCCGCTGACGCCGCTCACCTGGACGCTCGGCCACGATCTCATCACCCCCCACCCGCTCGGCGGCTGTAACATGGGCACGTCGGCGGCAACCGGCGTCGTCGACTTCAAGGGCGAGGTGTTCGGCTACCCAAATCTGTTCGTCGCCGACGGTGCGGTCGTGCCGAAGGCGCTCGGGTTGAATCCGTCGCGGACGATTGCCGCGCTCGCCGAGCACATCGCCGCCGGAATCGTCGCGCGGCTGTAGGCGCCGCGCAGGCGGCCGTATCCACGCCGGATCACGTGGACGTCATGATCCCGGTCGTCACCGGTGTGGTGTGGCTGGTCGCCATGGTCGTGCTGTTCGTCGCGATCTGGCGCAAGCGCCGGCGGCGCGGCCCGGGCGTGGGCTCGGGAACGGCGGGAGCGTTCTACGAGATGCTGTCGGAAGACAAGCGCAACGCCCTCGAGATCGTCGTCGAGCAGGGCGCCGGGAAGCGGCGGCCGGAGTATCCCGACGAGACGGTGCCGCCCGGCGGGCAGACGGGAGTGAATCGGTCATGAAGAAGGCGGCGTTCGTCTGGCTGCTCGCGGTCGCCGCGTCGGGCCTTGGAGCCGGCCAGACCGCGCAGGCGCCGACACCGGCCGAGCGAGGGCTGGCCTCGTGGATCGACGCGCACAACACCGAGGCGCTGTCGCTCCTCGAGCGCGCGGTCAACATCAACAGCGGCACCGAGAATCTCGCCGGCGTGAGGCAGGTCGGCGCGCTCTTCCGCGCCGAATTCGACGCGCTTGGATTCCGGACGACGTGGGTGGATGGCGCGGCGTTTTCGCGGGCGGGGCACCTGGTCGCGACGCATGCGACCGGCGGTCCGAAGATTCTGCTCATCGGACATCTCGACACCGTGTTTCCCGCGGACAGTCCGTTCCAGAAATTCGAGCGCGCCGGCAGCACGGCCAGGGGCCCGGGCGTCATCGACATGAAGGGCGGCGACGTCGTCATCGTGCAGGCCCTGAAGGCGCTGCAGGCGGCGGGCCTGCTGACGGCGATGAACGTGACGGTCGTCATGACCGGCGACGAGGAAGACACAGGCCGGCCGCTCGCGCTCGCGCGACGGGCGCTCGTGGACGCGGCCCGGGGGTCGGCCGCGGCGCTCGGCTTTGAGGACGGCGACGGCGATCCGGCGCACGCCGTGGTCGCGCGCCGAGGCACGACGTCGTGGCAGCTCACCGTGACGGGCACGCCCGCGCACTCGTCCCAGATCTTCCGCGACGACATCGGCCCGGGCGCCACGTTCGAGGCCGCGCGCATCCTCGACGCGTTTCGCACGGAGCTCTCGCGCGAGCCGCACCTGACGTTCAATCCGGGCGTGTTCCTCGGTGGAACGGCCGTGGATTTCAACGCCGCCGAGTCGCGCGGCACGGCCTTCGGCAAGACGAACGTCATCGCCGAGCACGCGATCGTCACGGGCGACCTGCGGGCGCTCACGATGGAGCAGTTCGCGCACGCGAAGGCCGTGATGCAGGCGATCGTCGGCGGCTCGCTCCCGCACACGAAGGCCGAGATCGTCTTCGATGAGGGCTACCCGCCGCTCGCACCAAGCGACGGCAACTCGCGGCTGCTCGCGCTGTACGACGCCGCGAGCCGCAGTCTGGGGCTGGGGGCGGTCGACGCCGTGAGCCCCGACAAGGCCGGCGCCGCGGATGTGTCGTTCGTCGCAGGTGTGGTGCCGATGATCATCGACGCGGTCGGCCTGAAGGGCCACGACGACCACACGCCGGGCGAGACGGCCGACCTCGCGACGCTGCCGACGCAGACCAAGCGTGCGGCCGTGACGCTCGCGCGTCTGGCGGCGGGTGCGCGCTAGAGAAATCCGGTCCTGTCACGCGACGGCGCCTGCCGTCTGCGCCGCGCCGCTGTCCTGTGGCCGCGTGATCCGCGTCACGACCACGATCGCGACGACGAGCAGCGCGGCGGCGAGCAGGAACGGCGCTCCCGGCAGGTGCCAGTCGCGCCGGCTGCCGATGAACGTCGCGAACGTCAGCGAGAAGATCGTCGGCCCGACGATCCCGGTCATCGTCACGACGCTGCTGAGCGCGCCCTGCAGCTGTCCCTGCTCGGACGGGCTCACGCGGCGGGTCATCAGCCCCTGCGCCGACGGCCCGTAGAGTCCCCAGAGCGACATCACGAGAATGCCGAGCGCGAAGCGCCCGCCCGTCGGCGCGAGCGCGTAGATCAAGAACGCCGTCACGCCGAAGCACAGGCCGATGATGAGCGTCCGGCGCTCGCCGAATCGCGCCACGATCGGGCCCACCAATCCGCCCTGCACGATGGACGTCGTCACGCCGACCGCACCGAGTGCGAGCCCGACGGCGAAGGTGTCCCAACCGTACCGATATCCGGTGTAGAGCACGAACACGTTTTGCAGCGACTGGTGCGCCATGTAGTAGAGAAAGTGCACCGACGCAAATCCGAGCAGCTGCCGGTGCGTGCGCAGCAGCCGCAGCGCGCCCCACGGGTTGGCGCGCCGCCACGAGAACGGCATGCGGCGCTCGTGTGGCAGCGACTCGGGCAGGACGAACAGGCCGTACATCGCGTTGGTCAGGCTCAGCGCCGCCGCGACCCAGAACGGCAGGCGCGGCCCGCCGCGACTCAGCACGCCGCCCAGCACCGGCCCGACGACGAAGCCGATGCCAAACGCGGCGCCCATCAGGCCGAACGACTTCGCGCGGCCCTCGACCGGCGTGACGTCCGCGATGTACGCGAACGCGGCGGGAATGCTGGCCGCCGTGATGCCCGAGATCACCCGGCCGACGAAGAGCCAGTTGAGCGTCGGCGCCAGGGCCATCAGGATGTAGTCGAAGCCCAGCCCGAAGTTCGACGTGAGGACGACGGGCCGCCGGCCGAAGCGGTCGGAAAGTGAGCCGAGCACCGGCGCGGCAAAGAACTGCATCGCGCCCCACACGGTGCCGAACACGGCCAGCGTCGTCGCCGCGCGGGCGGTGTCACCGCCGCGGAACGCCTCGATCAGCTTCGGCAGAACGGGAATCACCATGCCGAGCGCCAGCATGTCGAGCATCACGGTGACAAAAATGAATGCGACGGCCGCGCGGCGCATGGGAACCGACGACGAGGGCTCGCTCATGACGACCCGCCAAGAATACACCGCGTGGTAGCATCGCGATCATGCCGATCGGCGACCTCGTCGTGATTCGCACGTTCCTGAATCTCGTCGAAGCCGAGGTCGCGGCGTCCGCGCTCGATGCCGCCGGCATTCCCTTCGCGATCAACAAGGACGACTGCGGCGGCCTGCGCCCGACGCTGTGGCTGAGCGGCGTCCACCTGCTCGTGCGCCCGGAAGACGTCGCCGCGGCGACCGACATTCTCGAAGCGCCGACGATTGCCTCGTACGAGGGACCGTGATCGCCAGCGTGTACGACGCCCGGGCCACGGCCATCGACGGCACGCCGGTGTCGCTCGACACCTATCGCGGCAAGACGCTGCTCATCGTGAACGTGGCCAGCGCCTGCGGATACACGCCGCAGTACGCGGGGCTCGAAAGGCTGTACCGGACGCACAAGGACCGCGGTCTGGTCGTGCTCGGCTTTCCGTGCGACCAGTTCGGCCACCAGGAGCCGGGCACCGACGCCGAGATTCGGCAGTTCTGCTCGCTCACCTACGACGTGACGTTCCCGCTGTTCAGCAAGATCAAGGTGAACGGCCCGGACGCGCATCCGCTCTATGTCTATCTGAAGGCGCAGAAGAAAGGCCTCCTCGGACTGGAAGCCATCAAGTGGAACTTCACCAAGTTCCTGGTGGGGAGGACCGGCGAGGTGCTCGCGCGTTACGGACCCAACGACACGCCCGAGTCGATCGAGCCGGCGATCGATGCGAATTTATCTGCTGCACCACGCTGACGCGGTCGGACCGAGCGTCGACCCGCAGCGCCCGCTCTCGGCGGAGGGCCGCGCGCATGCCGAGCAGCTTGCCGGGCGTGCCCGCGAGCGCCGCTGCGCGCCGGCCGCGATCTGGCACAGCGGCAAGCTGCGCGCGCGTCAGACCGCTGAGCCGTTCTGGCGCATCTGTGCGCCCTTTGCCGAGTTCAAGATGGTCCGCGGCCTCGGCCCGGACGACCCGCCCGACGTCATTCAGATCGCGATTCTCAAGGAGACGCGCGACCTGCTGCTGGTGGGTCACATTCCCAATCTCACGGCGCTGTTGCAGCGCTTCGTCGGTGACTCCGCGCAATTCCCGATGCACGGGATCGTGGCGCTCGAGACCACGGACGGCGGCGCCACGTGGAGAGAGAGCTGGCGGGAGTAGGGCTAGGCAAGGGGCAGAAGGCAGAAGGCAGAAGGCAGAGGGCAGAACGCCCCTACTGCTGTCTTTCGATGAAGACCGTGACCGGCGACGTGAGTCGCACGGTGAGCGGCGACCCTGAGGCGAACACGGCGGCGTTGCGGTCGCCGGCCGCGACCGCGGCGGTGCCGGCTCCGCCGCCGGCCGCAGCGCCGATGGCCGCGCCCTTCTTGCCCCCGATCACCGCGCCGAGGATGGCGCCGATGGCGGCGCTCGCGCCGACTTTCGCCGACGCTTCATTGCCGGGCGAATCGCCGTCGCGGAAGATCGTCTCGGTCTGAATCGGGACGCGCGTGTTGTCGGGCAGGACCAGCGTCGTGAACTTGATGCCGAGCCGCGCGCGGTCCTTGAACTTGCCGCCGCGATCGACCACCGTGACGTTGCCCTCGAGCTTCGAACCCGCGGCAATCGCCGTGCGCCCCGCGATCATCACGTCGCGCGACACTTTCGCGGTGACCTTGTCTTCGACCTTCGCCGTGTCACTCGACACCATCGTGTCGAGGTGGATGCCGACGACCGAATTCTCCGGCACCGTGAGCTCGTCGAATCTCGGCTTGGGCGGTTCCGGCTTCGGAGGCGGCGCCTCGTCCACCGGGGGCGGCGGCGGCGCCGACACGTCCGGCGTCGTCACCGGTGTGGCCGGCGGAGGGGTGGCCTGCGGCGTACTGCTGTCGCTTGCCGGCGTCGCCGGCGCCTGGGCCGCAGGGGGAGTGCTGGCTGGCTGGCGATCCAGCGGGGCTGGCTGAGGCCGCCGGGGCTCGGCCGGCCGGGGTTTCTGAGCCGGCGCTGGCGCCGGGAGGTCGACGGACGGCGCAACAGACTGTGCTGCGCTGACTGACTCTGGCGCGGGCGCAGCAGGCGCCGCCGGTGCGGGCGCCATCTCCGCGCCGCGCGCGGGCGTGCCTGTCCCAAACCGCATGGCCAGAAAGCCGCCCGTTCCGGCCGCGACGATGCAGCCGGCTCCAACCAGGAGAAGAGCGACGGTTCTGGTGGACATCTCGTCAGTGTGAGGGAGCAAGGGCCGTACCGTACCCCGGGCCCCGACTTTTGCCTTGGTTTCAGGGACCAGTCTACGGCCAGAGGACACCGGGCGTCATCCGGCGGCCACACTCCAACTATCGGCCGGGTATTGCAGCCCTGTTGGGCTTATGCTGGCAGTTGGCGCGGATCCCGCATCCGCACGTTGCCGGGAGTGCTTTATGCGTCACCTGCTTCGCCTCCTCCTCCCGCTGGTCATCGTCATCGGTCCGCTTGCGAGCCGGGCGTCGGCGGTCACCGTCAAGGAACTGCTCGAGTACAAGAACACACTCAGCGACGACATTCTCATCGCGCTCATCGAGTCGGACGGGTCGGTGTTTCACCTGTCGATTACGGACGTGGCCGCGCTGCGGGATCAGGGGCTGAGCGAGCGCGTGATTCTCGCGATGCTCAAGACCGCGACGAAGCGGCCGGCGCCACCGCAGCCGGCGCCTGTGGGGGCTGCGCCTCAGCCATCGCAGCCGCCCGTCGCGGTGTATGCGCCGCCGGGTGCGGCCGTCGACCAATACGGTCAGCCGATCGCCGCGCCGTCGAGCGACGTGCCCGCGGAACAGTTCCAGCCGAAGGCGCCGGTGGTCGTCAACGTGAAGCAGGAAGTCACGCAGAAAGTCGAGCAGCCCGCGGCACAGCCGGCGTACGGGGCGTCCTACCCGTACGCGTACTATCCGTACTCCTATCTGGTCACCGCGCCGGTGCCGCGCGTCGTCGCGCCCCCGCAGCCTGTCTACTGGGGCTGGGGCGGCCAGCGGCGCCCAGACAGCTGGCAGCCGACGCCGACTCCGCCTCCCGTTGCGCAACCGACGACGGCGATGGGGAAGATGGCGCCGCCGATCCGTCAGGGCGGTGGTTAACGGGGTCAGGCCGGGTCAGACCAGAGTCAGACTGCCAGCCAGCAGCGCACGGATTTTCACATCGGGTCCGAGTCGCCCTGCCATCGTCCAGCCGATCAGCCGGTGGAATCCATCCAGGTGATAGAGCCGGTCTGGCTCGGCTTGGATGGATCGGTACTCGAGCGCATCCAGCGGCGCGGCGGTGAGGATGATCGTTGAGATCGGGCCGACACTGGCCTGGGCGATTCGTCCCCAGCACGTCGGGTTGTTGCGCTCGTAATGCGGTTGAATCGCGGCCAGTGTCCGCGCGGCCTCGGCGACGGTCGCGCCACCGGCGGGAACCAGCTCGAGCCTGTCGCCCTTGCACGGCTCACCGTTGTGCGGCGGGAGGATGATCTCGAGGGCCGCGGCGGCGTCGATCTCAACCTCTCGCCATTCACCAAACTGGGCCGTGGCGCGCTCGATGAACTTCAGCGTCCATGGCGCCGAGCCCGTGCGCAGATCGCGCCCGCGCGCGAGCTCGGCGAGCACATCATTGCCGGAGCGACGACGAACCACATGCACGACCCAGCATAACCGTACGGCTTCCAGCGATCAGAACCTGAACCCCACGCCCAGCCGGGATGTGAAGTTGTGACTGGTGCACGCCGCGCACGGAGGAGCGACGCTGCGATGATGGACCAGCGCATCCCCGAGATCGAGCCGCGCCACCGTACGTCGCGTTGGATACAACTCGATCGTTCCACCGACATCGAGGACGAATTCATTGTGATAGACGGGCCGCACGAAGAGGGCGAACGCGCATACTGACCCTCCGCAGTCCAGGCCCTCATCGCTCAGTCGTCTCATCCCTGGACGGACCCGACCAAACACGCCGAACCGATCGAAGCGGTGTCCGGCGCGCGCGCCGACGAAGACGTCGACGCGGGTGCGATGGTAGATGAGATGGTACTCGCCGGTTGGCGTTCTCGATGACGTCTGCTCGAATTCGTCACGAGGCGCGAAGTTGACCTCGCCGTCGATCGCGGCCGAGCGCGCGAAATCGAACAGCACGCGTCCGCCGATTCCGGCGCCGGCGCCAGCAGCGTCGCCCGATCGTCCGACGGATGCCTGGACGCCGAAGTCTACACGTGTCTGCGCCGCGGCCGATCCGATGCTCACCGATGCGACGAGGCCTGTACCAACGATGACGCACAGCGCATTCCTGGTCTTCATCACAATCTCCCCGGCGCGGCGCGTCGAGTGATCGCAAGTCGTGTGCCGTGACTTCTCCGCGCCGCTGATGGCCGCTCATCCTCGAACGTGCCGAGTCGCGCGGACCTCCCGGTCGTAAGCGCCTTACGCGCCGCGTAAGTCTGCAGAAGCTCCGTGGAATTTCGGGCGCGCTCAGCTTGGCGTTGGCTTTGCACTACGCCGACGCCGTTAGTGCCAGCTATCTCAGTGGAGATCTCTGAATGCGTATCTCACGACTTCTCGCTCGCATCACGATAGCCGCGGCGCTCTTCTTTGTGGCCGCATGTTTCAAGACCAGCGCGCCGACCGCGCCGCTTCCGACGCCGGCAGAGGCGCCGATTGCGAACACCTACATCCTGCCCGGGGCCATCGACTTGGGCGCGAACGCGTTCGGCGACGATCCGATCGTCATTTTCAAAGGCGAGCGAATGCGATGGCGCAATCTCGACACGGTCGAGCACAACGTCGTGACCGACACGATGACCCTGCCAGAGTTCGGGACGACCGGCCTTCTCGCTCCGGGTGGCGAGCAGTCGTTCGTGATGAACACCGTTGGCGAGACGAAGATTCACTGCACGATTCACCCGCAGATGGTCGGCACGCTCATCGTGCGGGAGCGCTGAGGAACCCTCGCACACCTGCGCAGCCGCTTGTGCTATAACCGCGGGTTGGCAGCAGCCCTGCGGCTGCCAGGGAGGCACGATGAAGGCTCGAATTCTGACAGAAGGTCGGGGGGACTTCGTCCCCGGCGCATCCCCTTTGCGCGCTCGCTCGCGGGGGGCAGCGCACGCCGCACTTTGGGTCCTCGCGCTCGTGCTCACGGCCGGCATCACGGTTCCGCGCGCGGTCGGTCCGGACCCGCAGGCCAAACCTGCGGCCGCGCCCGTCCAGAAGATGGACGAGGAGTACACGAAGAAGATCGTGGACAGCACGCCCGACAAGCGCATTCTGACCGAGCTCATCGATCACATGCCGCTGCCGGCGGACCCGAAGGTCCCGTCGCCGCTCAAGGTCCTCGGCTACATCCCGGGCGAGAACGGCAAGCTGACCTACAGCGCCGACGTCTACAAGTATCTCGACGCGCTCGACGCCGCGTCCGCTCGCGTGACGTGCTGGTCGATCGGCAAGACGGAAGAGGGCCGCGACACGCGCGCCTGCGCGGTTGCCGACGAAGCGACAATCCGCGACCTCGCGAAGTACAAGAAGATCACGGCCGACCTCACCGACCCGCGCAGGACGCCGGAGTCCGTCGCCAAGCAGCTCATCGCCACCGGCAAGCCGATCTACTGGGTCACGGGCAGCATCCACTCGCCCGAAACCGGGAGCGTCGAGATGCTGATGGAGCTCGCGTACCGGCTCGCGATCGAAGAGACGCCGTTCATCCAGCAGATCCGCAACAACGTCATCTGCGTGCTGACGCCGACGACGGAAGTCGACGGCCACGATCGCCAGGTGGACAACCAGCGCGCCGCCGCGGCCGGTGAGCCGTCGCCCTCGATGGTCTACTGGGGCAAGTACGTCCAGCACGACAACAACCGGGACGGGATCGGCAAGGGCCTCAAGCTCTCGCAGTACGTGCTTGCGGCGTTCCTCGACATGCATCCGACGGTGCTCCACGACCTGCACGAGTCGGTCGATCTGCTCTACGCCTCGACCGGCACGGGCCCGTACAACCCGATCGTCGATCCGATTCAGGTGAACGAGTGGTGGTCGATGGCGCAGACGGAAATCATGGAGATGACCAAGCGCGGCGTGCCGGGCGTGTGGACCTACAACTACTACGACGGCTGGGTGCCGAACTACATGTTCTGGATCGGCGTCTCGCACAACGCGGTCGGGCGCTTCTACGAGACGCAGAGCGGCGGTGCGAACGTGAGCACGCCGGCGGGCCAGAGCCGCGAGTGGTACCGGCCGAACCCGAATCCCGGCGACGTGAAGTGGAACTCGCGCGCGAACGTGAACATGCAGCAGTCGGCGCTGCTCATCACGCTCAACAACGTCGCGAAGAACCACGAGCTGTTCCTGGAGAACTACTACGCGAAGATGAAGCACCAGGTCGAGCTGGGCAAGACGACGGCGCCGTACGCGTACGTCATCCCGGCCGATCAGCGGAAGCGCGCCGACATCGCCGATCTGGTTAACATCGTGCGCCGCGAAGGCGCCGACATCAGCGTGGCGTCGTCGAACTTCAGCGTGGGGAGTCTGCAGGTGAAGGCGGGCGACTACATCGCGCGCATGGACCAGCCGTACCGCGGCATCGTCGAGATGTACCTCGGCCTGCAGTGGTATCCGCCGAGCAACCCGCGGCCGTACGACGACACGGGCTGGTCGATTCCGCTGCTGCACAACATCAAGGTCGACCGCGTCGACGACAAGGCGATCCTCGACCAGCCGATGACGACGATGACCGCGAACGCGAAGTACACGGGATCGATCACCGGCACGGGGAGCACGATCGTCATCGACCACACGACGGACAACGCGCTCATGACGTTCCGCTTCAAGAACGCGGCGATGAAGATGTCGGCGGCCGAGCAGGCCTTTGACCTGGCCGGGCACCACTTCGCGCCCGGCGCGTTCGTGATCGCGAACGCGAACCGCGCGGCGATCGAGGGCGACATCCGCGACATGGGCTTGCAGGCGTGGGCGACCGATGCCGCGCCGGCGGTGCCGATGCACGATCTCGCCGTGCCGCGGATCGGCTACATCCACTCGTGGACGAGCACGCAGGACGAGGGCTGGGTGCGGATGGGCCTCGACATGTACAAGGTGCCCTACAAGTACTTCGGCGACAACGAGGTGCGGAAGGGCAACCTGCGCGCGCAATACGACGTGATCCTCTATCCCAACGCGCCGGTCCAGATCGACGGCCCGGCCGCCGGCGCGCCGCAGGGCGGCACGCCCCAGCCGTACCGGCCCACGGCCGCGACGCCGACCATCGCGACCGCGCCGGATCAGACCGACGATCGCCGCGGCGGCCTCGGGCGCGACGGGATGCGCGAGCTCGAGAAGTTCGTCGAGGACGGCGGCGTGCTCATCACGGAAGGGTCGACGACGCAGACCCTCGTCGAGTACCGGATGGCGCCCGGCGTGACGGTCGAGGAGACGAACGGGCTCTACGTGCCGGGCTCGGTGATCAAGACGCTGCTCGGCGACAAGACGAGCCCGATCCTCTACGGCTACGACCAGAACGCACTCGCGGTGCTCATCAAGAACGGCCCGGTGCTGAACGCGGGCGGCGGCGGGGGCGGGTTCGGTGGATTCGGCGGCGGCGGACGCGGCGGACGCGGCGGCGGACTGCCGGCCGGCGTCGGCGGCGGCGACCTGCAGCCGATGAGCGCGCCGGCGCAGCTGACGACGCTCGAAGGCGGCGCGGCGCCTGCACCGCCGGGGACGATTCCGGCCGGGGCCGGGCGCGGCGGACGCGGGGGCGGCGCGGGTTTTGGCGGCGGCGGATTCCCGGGAGCGGCGCCGCCTGAAGCTGGCGCGCCGCAGGGTGCCGCGCGTGGCGGCGGCGCGGGCCGCGGCGGCGGCGGTGGCGGCCGCGGCGGCGGTGGACGCGGCGGCGCGGCCAACGGCGCCACACCGGCCGGCGCGCGCGTGCTGCTGTCGTATCCGAGCGACCCGAACGATCTCCTCCTCTCGGGCGAGCTCGTCGGCGGCGAGAACCTCGCGGGCAACGCCGTGCTCGTCGATGCGCCGCTGGGCAAGGGCCACATGGTGCTCTTCGCGAACCGGCCGTTCTGGCGCAACGAGCCCCACGGCAACTACTTCCTCTGGTTCAATGCGATTCTGAACTGGGATCACCTCAGCGCAGGACGGTAGCGGCGTCGGGTACGTCAGGTGCGACGGGTACGTCAGGCACGTCGGGTCCGAGGAACGAGCTGACGCTCGCCATCTTTCTTTCAAGAAGGAAGATGACAGAAATACAGGTTCCTGGCACCTGACGTACCCGACGTACCCGACGTACGAGAATGATGTCCGAGTCCGTGCTTGTCATCGGCGCCGGCGTCGTGGGCGCGGCCATTGCCGACGCGCTCGCGGCGCGCGGCGCTGTCGTCTCCGTTCTCGACATGCGATCGCCCGGCCGCGGTGCGTCGCAGGCCTCCGCCGGCGCGCTCGTGCCGTACATCGAAGCGCACGAAGACACGCCGCTCCTCGCGCTCGGCACGCGCAGCCTCGCGATGTACGACGCGTTCGTCGACCGTCTCGTGAGCCGCACGAGGCTGCCGATCGAGTACGGGCGATCCGGCTCGCTCGATGTGGCTCTCACGGAGCGCGACGAATCAGCGCTCCACGCGACCAAGGCGTGGCTCGACGCGCGCGGTGTGCGCCACCAGTGGCTTGCGGGCGCCGCGCTCGCATCCTTCGAGCCGGCCGTCACCGCGGGCGCGCCGTGCGGCCTGTTCGTCGCCGATCACGGGTTTGTCGGTGTGTCGTCGCTCGTCAAGGCGCTCGTGCAGAGCGCGCGGCTCGCCGGCGCGACGTTCGAGGCGCCGGTCGAGGCCGTGGCCGTGACGCCCGCGCGCGATCGCGTGGACGTGCAGGCCGGCGAGCGGTCGTACGTCGCGGACCAGGTCGTGATCGCCGCGGGCAGCTGGTCGCGGCGCGTTCGCGTCGCTGGCGTCGAGGGTCCGCCGGTGCGCCCGATTCGCGGCCAGCTCCTTCACCTTCGCTGGCCCGGCCCCGATCGTCCTTCCCGCATCGTCTGGAGCTCGCGCTGCTACGCCGTGCCCTGGTCCGACGGATCGCTCCTGGTGGGCGCCACGGTCGAGGACGTGGGTTTCGACGAGAGCTCGACGGTCGCCGGCGTGCGCGATCTCACGACGGCGGTCGCCGAGCTGCTGCCGAACGCGTCGGCCGCTCCGGTTGACGCGGTTCGCGTCGGACTCCGCCCGGCGTCGCCCGACGGCCTGCCGATCATCGGTCCGATCGCGCGCGCCCCGCGTGTGATGCTGGCGACCGGACACTATCGGAACGGCGTGCTCCTCGCGCCGCTCACCGCGACCATCGTGGCGGACGCGCTCCTGGACGCGAGATCAGACCCCGTGCTGGCGATCACGTCGCCGGATCGATTCGCACGCGCCTGATCTATTCCTGCCGCAGGGCCTCAACTGGATTGACGCGCGTGCCGCGCCGCGCAGGCACGTAGCACGCAATCGCGCCGACGAACGCCAGCGCGCCGACGACGGCCCCGAACGTCAGCGGATCGGTCGGCGTGACGCCGAAGAGCAGCGACTGCAGGCCGCGCGTGAGCCCGATCGCGCCGAGCACGCCGGCGACGACGCCGACGCCGATGGTCGCGAGGCCCTGGACGAGCACGATGCGCAGCACGTCGCCGGCCGTGGCGCCGAGCGCGATGCGCACGCCGATCTCGCGCCGGCGGCGCGAGACGTTGTAAGCCATCACGCCGTAGATGCCGGCGACGGCGAGGATGAGTGCCGTGCCCGCGAACACGCCGACGAGCGTCAGGTTGAAGCGCCGCGCGCCGAGCGAGGCCGCGTAAATCTGCTCGAACGTCCGGAAGCGCGGCGGCACCTGGGGCGCCAGCTGGTGCAGCACGCCGCGGGCCGCGGCGATGACGCCGCCGGGATCCGCCCCGGTACGCAGGACGACCGTCGTCGTGAATCGCGGCCGCTGCATGAGGTCGACGTACATCGTCGGCAAGGCCGGCTTCTCGAGCCCGTATTCGTGCGTGTCGCCCACGATGCCGACGATCGTCAGCAGGCGCAGGTCGCCGTCCATGTTGCCGAATTCGATCGTGCGGCCGATCGGATCCTCGCCCGGCCACCGCCCGCGCGCAAGCGACTCGCTGATCACCGCGACGTGCGGCTGATTCGCCTGATCTCGATCGTCGAACAACCGGCCGCGAATCAACGGGATGCCGAGGGCGCGGAAGTAGGCCGGCGAGACCGCGCAGTAGTCCGCGGTGCCCAGGCGATCCTTCTGCTGGAAAAACGGCATCATGTCGCTCATCTTCGCCGGCGCCTCCTGCGGCGCGAGGACGACGAACAGACCATCCGGCAGGCCGCCGTCGAGCGGGACGGCGTTGGCCGCGGCGACCTCGGCGACGCCCGGAATCGCCTGCAGCCGATCGAAGAGGTCGGCGTAGAACACCGGCAGCTTCGCCTTGACCGCGGGATCGTCGGAGTCCGGCAAGCCAAGATCCATCGCGACGATGCCGTCCGTGCGGAACCCGGGATCGACCGACAGGACGCGCAGCAGGCTGCGGCCAAGCAGGGCCGCGCCGATGAGCAGCACGACCGTGATGGCGAGCTGTGCGGCGACGATCGCGCGGCCGACTCGCTGGCTCGAAGCGCCGGCCTGGCCGCGGCTGCCGTCGGTGAGCGTCTCGCGGGGATCGCGGCGGGTGGCGCGGATGGCGGTGACCAGGCCGAGCCCGACCGCGACGACCGCCGACAGCGCCATCGCGAAGGCCATCACCGGCCAGCTCAGCGAGACGTCTTCGAGGCGCGGCAAATCGGCGGGCGCGATTGCGAGCAGGGCGTCCAGCCCGAGCGCGGCGACGACGAGGCCGGCGGAGCAACCGAGCGCAAGCAGAATGGAGGCTTCGGCGACGAACTGACGAATCAGCCGTCCTCGCCGCGCGCCGAGGGCGTGCCGGATGGCCAGCTCGCGCCCGCGCGCGGCCGCCTGCGACAGCAGCAGATTCGTCACGTTCGCGCACGCGACGAGCAGCAGGAAGAAGACGGCGCCGAGCAGCACATACAGCGTCGATCCCACGCGGCCCGTGAGCGACGTCTGCAGCGGCACGGCGGCGGCATCGGTCAGGAGGTAGTCGCCCTGCTCGTCGGAGCGGCGAACGATGTCCTTCGCGATCGCGCTGACGTCGGCGTCGGCCTGCGCGACGCTCACGCCCTCCCGCAGCCGGCCGATTCCCCAGAAGTTGTGGGACGTGCGGCTGCGATTCTCGCGGTCGAGCTCCGCCGGCACCCAGAGGTCCACGCTCGCCGGGAACTGGAATCCTGCGGGCATGACGCCCACGACCGCGTAGCTGCGACTCTCGATCGTCAGCGCGAGCGACGGCAGCGCGGCGCTCGCCCCGAGGTATCGCGTCCAATATTGATGGCTGACGATCACCGCCGGCGCGGCGCCGACGTGCAGGTCGTCGGCCGTGAAGCCGCGCCCGATCGCCGGCGACACGCCGAGGACCTTGAAGAAATCACCGGTGACGACGCCGAGCGTGGTCCGCGTCGGCTCCGACCCGCCGGCTACCGACGTGACATACGCGGTGTACTTCGCCATCGCCGCAAACGTGCGGTTGCGATCGCGCAGGTCGTCGAAATTGGGGTCGGCCAGGCGGGAGTACGTGCCGCGATGGTTGACCTCCCAGACGGCCATCAGGCGGTCCGGGTCCGGGAACGGCAGCGGCCTCAGCAGCACGCCCCACACGACGCTGAAGATCGCCGTCGTCGCGCCGATCGCGAGGGCCAGCGTGAAGACGACGAGGGACGTGACGCCGAGGTTCTTGGCAAGCACGCGGACGGCATGACGCAGGTCGAGAAAAGACATAGGCTGGTATGCATTAGACGGAGAAACCATGGCTGGCGGTAAGCTCCTGGACAAAGAAATTCACGACAAGCTCGCAGCGCTGCCGGGCTGGAAGAAGGACGGCGAGGCGCTCGTCCGCCTGTTCAGCTTCCCGTCGTTCCCCGACGCGATCGCGTTCACCACGCGGCTGGCGTTCGACGCCGAGGCCGCGGACCATCACCCCGACATCACGATCAGCTACAAGCGCGTGACCGTACGGTGGAGCACGCACAGCGAGGGCGGCGTCACGGAGAAAGACTTCGCCGGGGCGACGCAGGCCGACAGAATCGCCGCCTCGTTTCTGTCAGGCGCCGGGCGCTAGGCCCGAGGCGCCGGCGGGTGCCTGGTGCCCGATGCCTTGACCGCTGCACGCGCGCTAATGCCTAATGCCTAGTGCCTGATGCCTAGTGCCTGATTCTCGATGCGCCTCAAGACCAGCTACAGCGCGCGTGAAGTGACCGCCCTGTCCGGGCTGTCCGCCCGGCAATTGCAGGGATGGGACTCGGCTCGAATTTTTCCGTCGGCGATCGCCTCGCGGCGCACGGCCGCCGGCGGCTTCACGGAGCGCCGGTATTCGCCGGTCGATTTGATCGAGCTCGTGGCGCTCGCCGAGCTGCGCCGGCAGGGTTTCCAGCCCGCCGCCCTCAAGCAGATGATGGACACCCTCCGCCAGTACTTCCGCCGTCGTCTCTCCGAGACGCTCGACGACGCCGGAGAGATGCGGCTGCTGACGGACGGCCGCGGGCTCTTCCTGCGCACCCGGCAGGGCCACATCTTCGATCTGCTCGTCGATCCGACGCAGCCGCTCATCACGGGCGACGGGCTGCCGCTGAAACCCGTGACCGGCCGGGCGCGGGCCAGGCGCCGCGCCGTCAAGCGATCATGAGTCCGAGAATCACGGAGCTGCTGCATCACCTCGAGGCCAACCGCGCCGAGCTGCGCCGGACGCTCGACGACGTCCCGCCGGCCCGCCGGGGGCGCCGGCCGGGGCTGGATCGCTGGTCGGTCGCCGAAGTGCTCGAGCACCTCGCCATCGTCGAAGGGCGTGTGACGCAGCGCATGACCGCGGCGCTGGCCGCCGCGCGTGAGGCCGGACTGCCCGCCGACGACGGAAGGGGATCCGTCGTCGATCGGTCGTTTCTGGATCGCGTGGCGGATCGGACCACCCGCTTCAAGACGTCCGAGGCCGGCGAGCCGCGCGACGGCCTGACGGCCGAGGCTGCGTGGCGCCACCTCGAAGGGACGCGGGCGGCGTTCGTCGATCTCCTGAGGAGCACCGACGGACTCACCGCCGACGCGATCGCCGCGCCGCATCCGTTCTTCGGCTCCCTCACCTTCTATCAATGGGCGGTCTTCCTCGCGGCGCACGACGTCCGGCACGCCGCCCAGATCCGCGAGATCAACGCTACGCTTGCAGCGTCCGACACCGCGACGCTCGCCTGAGGTCCATGATGCGCACCCTAGCCCGGCTCTGTCTTGTCTCCCTGCTCGCCGCGCCAATCGTCCTCCACGGGCAATCGGGATCGATTCCGACGCCGGAGTCGGTGTTCGGGTTTCCGCCGGGCGCCGACTTCAAGCTCGCGACGTACGAGCAGGTGGTCAGCTACTTCCAGAAAGTCGACGCGGCGAGCGACCGCATGACGATGGTCCAGGCGGGCAAGACGACGCAGGGGCGGACGTTCTGGTTCGCCCTGATTTCGTCGAAGGAGAACCTTGCGAAGGTCGACCATTACCGGGAGATCGCGCGGCGGCTGGCGCACCCGGAGGGGCTGACGGACGCCGAGGCGCGCACGCTCGCGCGCGAGGGCAAGGCGTTCGTGCACATCGACGGCGGGCTGCACGCGAGCGAAATCGCGGGGCCGCAGCAGACACCGCTGCTGCTCTACGACCTGCTGACGCGCACGAGCGACCCGGACATCGCGCAGATCTTCGACAACGTCATCTTCATGCTGTGGCCGACGATCAACCCGGACGGCATGCAGATGGTGACCGACTGGTTCATGCAGCACGTCGATCCGGCGAACCCGCGCGCGCCGCAGCCGCCGATGCCGTACCTCTATCAGGAGTACGTCGGGCACGACAACAACCGCGACGCCTACATGCTCAACATGGTCGAGTCGCGCGTGATGGAGCACACGTGGCGCGACTGGGAGCCGAATCTGGTGTACGTGCTGCACCAGGCGCCGCCGAACCCGTACCGGATCTGGCTGCCGCCGTTCGCCGAGCCGATCGCGCTGCACGCGCCGCCGATTCCGTCGGGCGAGGTGAACATGATCGGGATGGCCATCGCGCAGGGGCTGGCGCAGCACAACCAGCCCGGCGCCGTGCACATGCTCGACACCTACGATGCGTGGTACCCGGGGTACATCGACTACAACCCGATCTTCAAGAACATCCCGTCGTTCTGGACCGAAACGGCCGGCGCGTCGGCGATTCCCGGCAACGTGAACGTCAGCAGCGTGCAGCGCCAGCCCAAGGCGCTCTACACCGACCCCTTCCCGGGCGGCGAGTGGCACCTGCGGAATGCGGTCGAGTACGACGAGACGGCCGCGCTGTCCGTGCTCGAGTACGCGGCGAAGTACAAGGAGTCGCTTCTCTACAGCCGATTTCAATCGGGCCGCGACCAGATCGCCGCGGGCCGCGCGCAGGCGCCGTACGCGTACGTCGTGCCGCAGGACCAGCGCGATCCCGTGGCGGCCGTCGAGCTGCTGCGGCGGCTCGCGTTCGCGGGTCTGCGCGTGTACCAGCTGACCGGTGACGCGTCGATCGCGCAGAAGCAGGGCGACAGCGCCTCGACGATTCAGGCGCCCGCCGGCACGTGGGTGATTCCGACCGATCAGGAGTTCGCCGCGCTCGCGCGCGAGGTCCTCGATCCGCAGGTCTATCCGGACGTGCGTTCGTCGCCGAGCGAGCCGCTCAACCAGCCGTACGACGCGGCGGGCTGGACGCTGCCCCTCTCGATGGGCGTGACGGTCAACGCGATTCAGGAGCCGCTCGCCGCCGACGTGCGATCGAAGATGAAGCTACTTGGATCCCTGCCGGAGCCGAAGGCGAAGCCGACGCCGTACAACCTGGCCGCCAACGCCGCCGTGGATGCAGCGGCATTCGACAGCGTGCCGGGCGTCGGCTTCGATTCGAGCCCGGCGGCCGCAGCCGTCGTGCCGCCGGCGGGAAAGATCACGGGCTCGGGGGCGGCGCTCGCGCTCGATCCGGCGCAGAACAATACGTTCCGCGCGCTCAATCGTGCATGGAAGGCCGGCCTGGACGTCCAGTACGCGAGCGGCAAGTACCTGATCAACGGGCTTTCCGAGAACGATCAGAACGAGCTCGTGAAGTCGCTCGCGCTCAGCGCACAGCGAATCAACGCGACGGGCACGCCAGTGAAGAAGCCGCGCCTCGCGCTCTACAACGCGCCGACAAGCATGGACGAGGGCTGGACGCGCTGGGTGCTCGAGCAGTACGGCTTTGACTTCGCGCTGCTTTCGGCCGACGAGATCCAGGGCGGCCATCTCCGCGACAAGTACGACGTGCTCATCGTCACCGACGAGGGCGGCGGCCCGTTCGGCGGCGGCGGGCGCGGCGGCGGCGCGCGCGGGGGCGGGGGAGCCGGCGGACGCGCAGGCGGCGCCGCGGCAGGCGCGGGAGCTGCAGGCGCGGGTGGCGCGGCCGGAGCGGCTGGTGCCGCGGGAGCTGCTGGCGCGGTTGGTGGCGGAGGCTTTGGCGGACGCGGCGGCGCGCCTCCCGACCCCGAGCGCGTCAAGGCGATCGACGACTTCGTCCGCGCCGGCGGCACGCTCGTCTGCTTCAATCGCAGCAGCACCTCCGTGATCGACCAGCTCCACCTGCCGGTGAAAAACGCCGTGGCCGGGCTCAACCGGACACAGTTCTTCACGGGCATCTCGCTGCTCGACGTCCAGGTCGACAGAACGCAGCGCGTGATGTCGGGCATGCCGGAGCAGGCCGCGGTCTTCTACGACGGCGGCCCCGTGTTCGAAACGCTCGAGGGCTTCAACGGCGCCGTGCTCGCGAAGTACGCCGACACGGGATCGCCGCTCGCGTCGGGCTACATGCTGGGCGACAGCTACCTGCACGGCAAGGCCGCCGCGCTCGACGTCACGCTCGGCGACGGGCACGTCGTGCTGCTCGGCTTCCGCCCGCAGTGGCGCGGACAGCCGTTCGGGACGTTTCGCGTGATCTTCAACGCGGCGATATACGGCCGCTAGCTCCGAGGGCCGCCGGCCTCGTCTGCTCGCGGCGCGGCCGCGGTCTACGGTCGCTGCAAGTCCAGCGGCAGCACAGGATTCATCAGCGACGCGCCACCATCGGCCGCGATCGTCTGGCCGGTGATCCATTGCGCGTCCGCCGAGCACAGCGCCGCCACGGCGCCGCCGACGTCGGCCGGCGTACCGGCGCGCCTGGTTGGTCCCCAGCCGCTGCGCAACCATGCGAGCATCGAGGCGCACAGCTCCGGTGGCAGATGGTTGACGATGCTGTCATCGGTAATGCCCGGACAGACGGCGTTGACCGTGATGTTTCGCGGCGCGAGTGCGACCGCGAAATACCGACACATCGCCTCGAGCGGTCAAACAAAGGAGCACACCATGAGACGAGTCGGGATTCCTGTCGCGTTCGCGTTGCTGAGCTTCGGTGCGGTGCTTGCGGGCATGGCGCTGGAGCCGTGGGGCGGCGCCATTCTGAAATGGCCCGAGGACCGTGCTGAAGACAAAGGCCTCACCGTCTGGCATGTCGCGCCGTGACGACGACAACGGCACGTTCGCCTGGATCATGGACCCGGACCGCAACAAGGTCGAGCTGTGGGAGCCGAAGTCGTCGGAGAGGCCATGACGCGACGGCTCAGCGGACTCGTCGCCGCGCGCGATCGAATTACTCCTTCAGCAACCGTTCCAACTGTCGTTTCAGTGTGGTCCGATAGTCCTCGAACCACTTGAGGTAGCCGACGTGCCTTAGCCTGAGCTTGCCGGATCTGTCCAGAATGCAGAAGGTCGGAATCCCTCTGGGCCTGACCAGTGCGTCGGCGACCCGTGAGTCCCTGTCGTAGGCAAAAGGGACCGTGTAGTCGTATTGCGCAACGAATCGGCGCGCGTCTTCGATCGAATTGTTCCACGAGGTATTTACCGCGAGAATCACGACGTCGGGATTCTGACGATACTCGTTGTACACCTCTTCAAGTAAGGGCAAGGTCCTTCTACATGGTCCGCACCAGGTGGCCCAGAAGTCCAGCACGACCACCTTGTTCCTGAAAGTGTCGGGGGTGATGATTTCTCCGTCGAGCGTCTGCAGTTCAAGGGCTGGGGCTTCTTTGTCGAAATGCTCCAGGACATAGACCTCATACGCCTCCTTGCGCAACGCCACGAGGAGAACGACGATCAGGAGCACGGCTGACAGCACCATCCAGCGGTTTCTGGTGATTTTCATGTTGTCGCTCCCTCTCATCCACGCCATTCGTCTTGTGCCGACAGCGTGACAACCCATGGGGAATGCGTGCGCAGGTGCAGAAGTCGTGCCCGCCCGAGCGGGCGTTGACTGCGATCCGGAGGCTGGACCTTGACCGGATACGTCCAGCTTCCGCGACCGACGAGTGCCAAGGCTGCGCCTGTGGAGAGAACCTCAGGTTGATGTCGCTTCGGGATGAAGGGGGAGCGGGTGGATGCGTCCGGTCCCGCACATCGACGGCCGACCGAGGGGCGCGAGGCTATCCGATCGGAAAGAGGTCCTCGAGCCACTCGACCGGCCCCGCGTCTGGGGGCGAGCTCCTGTGTGTACGCGAGGGTCGTGTTGCGCTATCGCGCCGCTCCGAGTCAAGCCGGCCGCGTAGTTTCGCTCACACGGCTCGCCGCCTCTCGATCCCGGGACTCTGCTCCGGACCAGCTACGCTCACTCGTCCAGCCCGACCGCGGCTTGCGCGAAATCGGTCGCCGTCAATTCCACGGCGAACGCGATGTTGGCGGTGCGCCTACTGGTCGACTGTGTAGCCCGAAAGCGTGCATGTCGTCAGATCAGTCGTGAAGATCCGCAGATTGAGATCCGTTCCCGGATCAAAATACACCCGAGCCGCGGCATCGGCCACGAGGACTGTGCCGCTGACATTAATCACCGGAACCGAGAACACGATGTTTGCGTGGCTTAGTGTCCCGTTGAAAATCCCTGCGTACAACGAGGACGCAAGCGACGTGCAGTTCATGTGCTCAAGGACGAATTTTTTTCCAGCCGGTACGGTATAGACGGTGTCGAAGCTGCTCGTGGTGGTGAACTTCCTGATCACCACGGCCTGCCGCGATGGCTCGTCCACGTCGCGCATGAGCGCCGCGCGGACCTGGGCCACCACGGTTCTTGGAGCGAACACGGCGACGGTGACGCCGACGACCGCGATCACACCGAGGGCAGTGAGGGTGTTCTTCAGAGCTCGCATGGAGACCTCCGGAAAGACGGTTCGACGCATTTGCGCACGCGGCTGGGCCGGCAGGGCGACACCGCTCTGGGCGTGAAGGACTGTGATGGCACTGGCTGCGGCGACGGCCGCGCAGTTGCAACAGAAATGCCAGCGAGCACGACTGCTGCCTATCGGCGCGACCAGTCTCGGATGCCGGAAGGAAACATACCTGGAGTTGACTAAAGTCAAACCGATTGGCGCCGCCCGCCTGGCGCGCAGGCGCCGCTGCGAGAGCGCTCTCACGGACTCATTGGCGGTCTTCTTGCAAGTCGCCTTATTGCCACCCGTCGTCAACACTTCCGGAGGCCGCCTGTGTCCCGATTCCTCGTCGCCGCCGTCTGCATCCTGCTGCTGGCGCCCACGCCAGCACGCGCGCTTCCGGTCACGTTCAGCGGCAGTCTGGACGATTCAGGCAATGCCGCGCTCGTCGGCAGCGATCTTGGACCGGCGCTGTTCGGTAACGACTTTGACGTCGCGAACAACGTCGCCCTGTATTCACTCGTTATCTCGCCACTCGAGGCAGGCACCGTGACGTTTCAGAGTGTCGGGTACGGCCTCGGGGGTATCGAGCCATACCTCACTCTGTTCCAAGGCACCGGCCCGACGGCCACCTTCCTCGACTCGAACTACTTCATCCCCGACATTGACTTCACCCTGTCACGGTCGCTCGCCGCGGGTTCGTATACGGTGGCGATCGGATCGTTTGAGAACATGTCCTTCGCCGAGAATCTGGGCGTTCCCTTCACGTTCGCCGACGGGTTCATTGGAGTTGGCGTGCCGAGCAGCGGAACCTACTACTATGAGGTCCATGTCACCGCGGGAAATGCGTCCGAGCCGCCGCCGGTTCCGGAGCCTGCGAGCTTGACGCTGCTCGCGCTTGGCGTCGCCGGGTGGATTGGGCACCGCCGGACCAGCCTGCGATCATGAGGTGAGCATGCGGTTGGCGTCGTCGCTCGTCTTGCTACTACTGCCGTTGCTGCCACTCGCTCAGACGCCCGACGTCAATCAGCCTGGCGTACTCGAAGAACTGAAGAGCGTCCGCGCGACGCTTGAAAAGCTCGAGAAAGGTCAACGGATGCTCGTCGCCCTGATGAGAATCCAGATTGATGAGGGCCGGATGGCCGGCCTCGAAGCGGAGCGCAAACAGTTGACGGCGGAGGAGACCACGCTGAACGAGCGGGTCACGCAGCTCTCGGCCGCGGCGGCCAACCCCGCGACATCCCGCCTCGCCACGCCCACAGGGTCGTCCCAAGCCCAGGCCGCGCAGGACGCTGCGAACGGGGCTCGCCTCGACGAGGCGACGCGGCGGCTCGATGGCGTACGGTCGAGGCTGCGAACGACGGAAGCTTCGATCGCGGCGTTGCGAAACGAGATCTCGTCGTGGGAGCAGTACTTTCAGGACGCCATGCGGTAGGGTCCGATCTGCCCGGCCCAATCCTGCAGCGCAATCAGGGCCGAGCAACAGCAAGACGAGCCCCTCGACCGGCCGCGTCGAGCGTTCGAAGGGTCGACGTCCGCCAGCGTGATCGGCGGCCATCCTGCGCCAGGACGCGCTGTCGATCCGAGCGACGCCCGTACGCCAGGGATGCCTCTCCATACAGCTTTGGCGATCACCCCCCGAGATTGTCGAGAATCGCGTCGTCGGCGGCGAATTCTGTGACTGTCGGACGAAGCCGTCGACAACGGGATCGCGCGTATCCCCTTTCCCTGCTACTACATGAGGCCTCGGGGGATGATTACAGAAAAGGAGGGACGCCCGGCATTCACGTTGCTCCCTTAGGCAGTCGCCTGGAGGGGACGACTGGCATGAGAGGCGGAGCGGATCGGGGATTCACCCTCATCGAGTTGCTGCTCGTCGTGACGATCATCAGCATCATTGCCGCGATTGCCGTGCCTGGGCTCCTGCGTGCCCGGATGACGGGCAACGAGACGTCGGCGATCGCGTCGCTGAAGGTCACGACGTCGGCGCAGGTCGCCTATTCCGCATCGTGCGGGCAGGGGGGCTACGCGGCGAACTTCGCCGTGTTGGGCACGCCGCCGAACGGCACGACTGAGGCGTTCATCTCGCAGGATCTCGGCGACGCGAACAATCAGCCGCCGATCAAGAGTGGCTACCAGTTCGATCTCGTGGCGGATCAGATGTCACAGGCCGGACCGAACGACTGCAACGGCACGGCAACGATCACCGCGTGGTATGCCACGGGCGTGCCGCAGACGTTCGGCATTGGCGGCGAACGATCATTCGCCGTGAACACGGGCAACACGATCTGGCAGAACAACACGGGGGCTGCGCCGACCTCGCCGTTCGCGTCCGCCAACGGTGATATGCCCGTCGAGTAGGGTCAGCCTGGCTCCCCAAGCGCGCCGGGTGTCGGAGTCCCGGCCTCATTCGCGAAGACGTGGCTCGCTCCTCCGCGACGCTACTCGATCGGGAAGACGTCCTCGAGCCCCTCGACGGGGCGGGGGATGACGTGGACGCCGACGAGCTCGCCGACCTTGCGCGCGGCGGCGGCGCCGGCGTCGGTTGCGGCCTTCACGGACGCGACGTCGCCGCGGACGATGGCCGTCACGAGTCCGGCGTCAACTTTCTGCCAGCCGACGAAGACGACGTTCGCGGTCTTGACCATCGCGTCGGTCGCCTCGATCATGCCGACGAACCCGCGGGTCTCGACCAATCCCAACGCCTCACCGGGCAGGACCTTAGGTGTCATGAATGTTCTCTGGCATTGAAGATTTTCGCAATGCAGGTGGCACTTTACCAGATCCTGCCCCTGGCGGCGACCGGCCACGTGTCGACGATCGTCGTGCCCTCGACGACCAGGAGCTCGTTCATGAGATTCGTCACCGTGCAGGCGTGATTGGGGAGGATGAGGACGCGGTCGCCCGGCTCGAGCGGGCAGTCGGCCGGCACGCGCGCGGTGGCATGTTCCTCCGAGAGCCGCTCGAGGACGATCGCCCGATCGACCGCGGGCGCCTGCACGTCGCGGAACACGAGCCCGTGGCCGACGTGCGCGCCGAAGCCGCGGATGCCGTCGTTGGTGAGCGTCTTGCTGCCGGCGTCGAAGATCACGCGCGTCGCGGCCGGCCGGCTGACGACGGTCGAGACGATCCAGAGCGCGCAGTCGTCGAGTGACGCCGCGCCGAGCGCAGCCTGCGTGCGGTCGAAGAAGACATAGTTGCCGGGCCGCATCTCGGTGACGCCGTGCTGGCGGGTGATGAACCGCGCCGTCGGCGTCGCGCCGACCGAGATCTCCTGAACCTCCGCGCCGGCGTCGCGCAGGCGGCCCGCGAGCGACCGCAGGATCTCGATCTCGCGCGCGGCGATTCCGGCCAGCTCGTCCTCCGACGACGCGTGGTAGCCGTGGCCCGCGTGGCTGAGGAGGCCCAGCAGCCGCACGCCCGCAAGATCCCCGATCGCGCGAATCCGATCGATGACCGTCGGCGAGTCGGGATCGACGCCGCACCGGTGGAACCCGACGTCGACCTTGACCAGCACGTCGAGACGGCGCCTCGCCCGCGTCATCGCCGCGGACCACTCGGCCGCGACGTCGTCGCTGTCCACGATGATCGACAGGCGCACGCCCTTGTCGAGGAGCGCCACGACCCGCCCGGCGTTCGACGGGTTGATCGGATACGGCAGCCGGATGTCGGTGATGCCGGCGTCGGCGAACACTTCGGCCTCGCCGAGCTTCGCGCAGCAGATGCCGACGGCGCCCGCGTCGATCTGCATGCGCGCGATCGCCGGGCTCTTGTGTGTCTTCGCGTGCGGCCGCAGCCGGACGCCCGCACTGGTCGCGAGCGACTGCATCGCCGCGATGTTGTGCTCGAGGCGCGCCCGATCGATGAATGCGCGGGGAGTGGGGATCGAGAGTAGATCCATGTCGAGGTTCCCAGGGGATCCTATAGGGTTCCCGAGGGGTTCCTGGAGGTTCTCACACAAGCGAACCTCATAGGAACCCCGGAGGAATCCCGCGGGAGCCTCCGTGGAACCCCGTCTAGGTTCTCAGGAACCCGATCGGTCCCTTGTAGGTGTACCCCGGGAAGATCGGCGAGACGTCCTTCGCGCCGAGGTGACCCGCCACGAGATCGGCGAACACGTTGCGGAAGTCCGTCGTGATCGCGAGGTCGCGTCCTTCCCAGCGCTGATCGACGGCGAGGCCCGGCCACTTGCCGTAGACCTTGCCGCCCTTGACGGGCCCGCCGAAGATCATCATCGCGTTGCCGTGGCCGTGGTCCGTGCCGCGGTTGCCGTTCTCGTTCACCGCGCGCCCGAACTCCGACATCGTCACGACGACGACGTCGGCCATGCGATCGCCGAGGTCGGTGTTGAAGGCCGCGAGGCCCTTGGCGAAGTCGTCGAGCCGGTTGGCGAGCTGCCCGGTCGAGTTGCCCTGCTGGACGTGCGTGTCCCAGCCGGAGAGCTCGGTGAACGCGACCTCGAGGCCGAGATCGGACTTCACGAGCTGGGCGATTTGCCGCATGGCGTCGCCGAAGCCCGACCGCGGGTAGTCGGCGCCGTTTGCGGGCGCGTAGCTGTTCGGGTCGCTGTTCTTCAGCATCTTGACGGCGTCGAACGCCTCCTTGCCCGCGGGGGCGAGGAGCGAGTCGGCCGCCGCGGCGTACTGCGCCTCGAACGTGGACTCCATGCTGTCGGTCGCGCGGCCGGCGTGCACGCCGAACTGGTTCAGCTGGTTGATCGCGAGGGCCGGCGCCACGCCCTGCAGCGTGCGCGGGAGCTGCGTCGCCAGCGCGACCGCGCGGAACGGGCTCGCGTTCTCGTGCTCCTTCTGATGCAGGTACCGGTTGAGCCACCCGTCGCGCGTGCTCTTCACGCCAGGCGTCGCGCTTTCCATGTAATCCTGCGCGTCGAAGTGCGAGCGCGTTTCGTCGGGCGATCCGCAGGCGTGCACGACCGCCATCTCGTTGCGGTGGAAGATGTCCGCGAGCGGCGCCATGCGTGGATGCAGGCCGAAGAACCCGTCCAGATCGACGGCCCCTTCGTTCTCGTGCGGCCGCGGAATCGCGATCGACGGGCGCGACTGGTAGTACGCCTTGTCGCCGTACGGCACGACCATGTTCAGGCCGTCCACGGCGCCGCGCTGGAAGATCGCGACGAGCACCTTCTTGCGGGCCTCGGCGGCCTTCGCCGTGCGGGCGATGAACGCCGGCGCGAACCCGAGGCTCACGAGTGCGAGACTGCCGCCCTTGAGAAAGACTCGACGCGTCATCATGATGGCGATCTCCTGTCAGGCATTAGGCATCAGGCACTTGGCATTGGCATTTGCACGCCGACACTGGGTACTCGCTGGTGCCCATGGCCGACCGCTCACCGCCGCTGGAACTCCGGCGATCCCAACGTCAACGCAACCAGCTGCTGCGGCGTCTCGGCGCGCGCGAGCGTCTTGAGCGTCGCATCCGACGCCTGGCCCGCGAGCATCGCGTCCACCAGGCTCATCCGCGACTGCTCGCTCGTGTCCGGCGCGAGCGACGCCACGTCGACCTGGATCGGTCCGCGGCCAAAGCCCCCGCGCCCGCCCGGCCCGCCCAGCCGCGGTGGCGGCTGGCCGATGCGGCCGAGCCCGCCTTGCCCGCCCGGCCGTCCAGGCGGAGGCGCCGGCGTCATCTGGCCGCTCACGAGCTGCAGCGCGAAGTTCATGCGGCTGAGGAGCGCGCCCGTGTTCACCCACGCGTCGGCGGTCATGCTGTAGCCGGTTGGCGGCACGCAGCCATAGAGCGGCATGCCGAGCTGGCGCAGCTCGGCGATGAGCGGCTGCGGGTTGATCACCTTGGCGTCCGTCGCGCGCACGGCCGACACGACGAACTCGAGCGGCGTCTTCACCTTCGCGCGATACGCATCGTCTGCGAAGAACTCCGGCGACGTGATGATCGTGCGGACGACCTCGCGCAGGTCGCCCTTCGTGTCGAGGAAGCGCTTGGCCGCGCGATCGACGAGCGACGCGGGCGGCTCGTCGGCGACGAAGCGCTGCGCCAGCTCGTAGGCGATGTGGTGCGCCGTGGACGGATGCTTCGCGAGGATGTCGAGCACGCGCTCGCCCTCGTCCTGGCCGCCGCCGGCGGGGAAGTGCACGCCGAGGATCGTCTTCTCGCCCGTGTCGTGCATCTGCGGCCGGAACACGAACCCGCCGCCCTGCTGCGGCCGGTCGATCGTCCAGCCGGTGAACGCGCGCGCGACCTGGACGACGTCCTGCTGCGTGTAGCCGCCGTCGACGCCGAGCGTGTGCAGCTCCATCAGCTCGCGGCCGTAGTTCTCGTTCAAGCCCTTCGGCATGTTCTTCTTCGCGGCCTCGAGCCGCGACAGGAGCTGCTGCTTCTGCGACGGCGTCACGCGCGCGCTGTTGAGGCGCCGCTGCATCTCGGGCGTGATGAGCGAGGGAGCGTTCGGCGCGGTGCTCTGCCAGTTGTCCAGATAGAAGAGCATCGCGGGGCTGTGCGCCGTCGCGCCGAGCAATTCGCGGAAGCTGCCGAACACGTGCGGCCGGATCACGTCGCGCTCGTACTCCGTGAGGTACTGGCGGACCTGGCCCTTGCCGACGAACACGTTGAAATGGTTGAACCAGAAGTCCGTGAGGACTTCCTGCAGCTGACGATCCGAGTCCACCGCGCGCAGCATGCGCGAGGCCATCAGCTCGTTCATCACGCTCTGCTGCGCCTGCTGCACCTGACGCACTTCCGGCGGCAGCGGCGGCGGCGCGGCCGGCTTGGCGGCGGTCTCGTCGGCCATCGACGGATCGCCGGCCTTCGGATCCGACTTGGCCGCCTTCTCCTGCGCCTTCGCCTGCTTGACTTGCGCGTCGCGCCGCAGCTCGAGCGCCGGCAGGTAGTACTTGTCCGCGAGCTCGCGCGAGCTCATCTTCAGCGTCGTGAAATCCTGCAGGCGCGCGTCGATCTCCGGATCGGCGATCCGCTCGGGATGAAGCTGCTGATCGATGTACGCCGTGAGGCCCATCTTCTCCACGCGCTCCACGTCGCCCGGCCGCGGGCCGAACGTGATGCGATCCAGGACGTGCGCCACGGTACGCGCGTCGGTCTTCGCGGGGACCGCGAGCTCACGCTGCGCGGCGACCGGGAACGAGAGGACGCTGACAAGCGCGGCGGCCGCGGCGACGGCTACCAGCGGCCAGGGGGAGGCTGGGCGGGGAAGCGTCATACTGCATTAGACCTGTACGGTGAACAAAGGGAAAAGGCCTTGTAAACGAGGCCGGAGGGCGGGGCCCGGATGCGGCTGGTGACGGCGGAGGGTCGGGTGCTCGGGGAGATTCTGGACGGCACCTATCCGATTTGGGGGGAAGGACTTAGCCGCGAGGCCTACGAGAAATGGAATCGGGCCCAGGGCGAGACCGCCTGGGGCCGGTCGAACCTGCGCCGAGTCGCGCTCGCCGGCGACGGCCGCGTGCTGGCGAGCGCCAAGGAGTACCGGCTCCAGGCCTGGATCGGCGGCCGGCTCGAGCCCGTGCTCGGGATCGGCGCCGTGTTCACGCCGCCGGCAGGGCGCGGGCAGGGCCACGCGCGCGCGCTCATCGAGGGGATGCTGGCCGAAGCGTCCGCGCGCGGCTGCAGGACCGCGCTGCTGTTCTCGGAGATCGGCGCCGCGTACTACGAGCGGCTTGGATTCCGCGTCGTGCTGCAGCGCGTGCCGACGATCGAGGTCGGCGGCCGGCCGGGCGCGCCGGCCGCGCTCGTGCGGGTCGGCGACGACCGCGATTTCCCCGCGATGGCCGAGATCGCCGCGCGCGCGCGCCAGGGCGCCGCGTTCGCGCTCGATCGCCCCGCCGATCACATCGCCTTTTTTCTGACGCGCCGGCGCCTGCTCGCCGGTCTTGGTCCCCCGGGTCTGCGCGCGGTCGAGTTCTTCGTGACCGAGGAGGCCTACCGCGCCGTCGCGTACGTCGTCCTCACGCGCGGACCGCACGGACTCTTTCTGGAGGACTGCGGCGACTGCGATCCGACCGGTGCGCGCGTCGGCGCGATGCTGCAGGTGCTCGCGGCCCGCGCGCCGGCGGAAGGGCCGATGCGGTTTCGCGCGCTGCTGCCCGCGGGCTTCCTGCCGCCGCAGTGGCGCGTCGTCTCGGAAACCGGCGCCGACGAGATCATGATGGTGCGATCGACAGGCGAAAATTCGTCGATCCCCGCGGGCCAGACCATCTACCCGCATCTCGACGTCTTTTAGAGAAGACCCCGACTCCCCAGACAACAGAGGAGGCCGTCATGTTGAAGATGACGTACGCGGCAAGCGTGCTGCTTGTCGCTGCCGGCGCTGTCGGCTGCAGTCGCGGCGTCGACGTCGACAAAATTCCAGTAGGTGCGGACGTGCAGGTGACACGGCAGGACGGCGGCGTCGTGTCCGGCAAGCTCGCCGCGAAAGGCGACACGGACCTGACCGTCGACACCGGCGCGGAGCCGCGGTCAGTGGCGCGCGCAGAGATCGCCGACGTCCAGGTCGTGACCGACGGCAACCCGGCGCCGCTGCCGGCGATCGCGAAGTTCCGCGAGGTGACCGTGCCCGCGAACACGCGGCTTGAGGTCCGGCTCGAAAGCACCGTCAGCTCGGAGACGAGCCGCGTGGAGGATCCCGTCACCGCCACGCTCGTCAGCCCCGTCGTCATCGGCGACCACGACGCGCTGCCCGATGGTTCCGAGGTGCGCGGCGATGTCGTGTCGGTTCAGCCGGCGGGCAAGGTGTCTGGTCGCGCCAGCATCGAGATGCGGTTTCGCGAGCTGACCGCGCGCGGACGCGAGTATCCCATCGCCGCGGAGATCGATCGTGTGGCGCCCGCGACGAAGGGTGAGGACGCGAAGAAGATCGGGATCCCCGCGGCGGCCGGCGCGGTGCTGGGCGCCATCGTCGGTGGCGGCACGGGCGCGGCGATCGGCACGGCCATCGGGGCGGGCGGCGGGACGGCGGTCGTGCTCTCGACGCCCGGCAAGCCGGTGACCCTCGAGCGCGGACACATGATGACGCTCGTGCTTCGAAAGAGCGTCGAGGTGAGAGTACCGGTGCGCTCGACTTCAGACGAGGACGTCAAGTAGGACTGCTCACTTCTGGCTTCTAACTGCTGACTTCCTTCTCGACCACCCTGGCGGCGAGCCAGCCCGACAAGCCCGTGAGGCCGCCGCCGGGGTGGGTGCCGGCGCTCGCGAGGTAGAGCCCCCGGACGGGCGTGCGGTACTGCGACCAGCCGAGGAGCGGCCTGGCGATCCACGACTGGTCGAGCGTCGGCTCGCCGTGGAAGATGTGGCCGCCCGATGAGCCGAGGTCGCGCTCGAAATCCTCAGGCGTGAGGATCTGGCGGCCGAGAACGAGCTTGTCGAGCCCGGGGGCGTGCGGTTCGAGGACGCCGAGCACGGTCCGGTAGAGCGCGTCGCGCTCGGTGCGCCACTCGGCGCCACGCAGGTGCCGCGGCGCGAAGTGGACGTAGATCGACATCACGTGCCGCTCTTCGGGCGCGAGCGATCGGTCGAGGACGCTCGGCACGGCGAGCTCGAGCCACGGCGCGGGAGACGCCTGGCCGTACTTGGCGGCGTCGAACGCGCGTTCGATGTAGTCCACGTCGGGCGCGACGAGAAACCGCCCGCGCAGCGGTATCGCGTCGCCATGCAGGCCCGGGAAGACCGGCAGGCCCGACAGCGCGAGGTTGATCTTCGCCGTCACGCCGCGCGCCCGGACGTCCGCCATGCGGCTCCGGAATCGCACCGGCAGCTCCGCCGGATCCACGAGATCGAGCATCGCGCGGCGCGGATCGATCGCCGCGATCACCGCGCGCGCGTCGATCGTCTGGCCATTGTCGAGCTCGACGCCCGTGGCGCGCCCGTCCTTCACGATCACGCGCGTCACGCGGATCCCCGACAGCACCTGCGCGCCGGCCTGGCCCGCTTTCGTGACGAGCGCCTTGGCCACCGCGCCCGGCCCGCCCCTGGCCGTCATGCCGCCGCCGACCGGCAGCGGGTCCTCCGCGAGCCGTTGCAGCAGCATCGCGCCTGTGCCCGCGGACCAGGGACCCGCGAAGCTGCCGAACACCGCGCGCGCGCACAGCGCGGCCAGCAGGAGATCGTTCTCGAACCACTCACCCGCGAGATCGGCGACGGCCATCGGCAACCAGCGCGTCAGCCGGGCCAGATCGCGGCGCCCGAGTGCGCGGGCCTTGCGGCCGACGCCCAGCAGCGGCCACCAGTCGCGCGGCCTGACGTCGTCGATCGACGGCAGCGGCTGATGCCCGAGCGCGGCGATGACGCCGGCGATGCGTTGCGTCGTGTGGAGAAAGTCGCGCCAGCGCGACGCGTCCCCGGGTGAGAGCTGGTTGATCGCGGCCGCGGTGAGCACGGGGTCGCGATGAAAGACGAGCGTGCGGCCGTCCGGCCCGAGCGACGTCAGCGCCGGGTCGGGCATGATGAACTCGATCCCGGCGCGGTCGAGGTGCAGGGCGCGCAGGACGCGCGGGTCGATCGGGCCGAGCGAATGACTGAACATCGGCGCGCGGAAACCCTCGCCGATCTCGGCGGTCGCCGTGGCGCCGCCGATATCCGGCCGCTGGTCCACGATCACGGTCGACAGGCGGCGCTGCGACAGCCACGCCGCCGCCACCAGCCCGTTCAGTCCGCCGCCGATGACGATGACGTCGCGCATGGCGTCAGCGATCGCCCATCGCGCGCAGGGCGGCGTTGCGTCCAGGCGCGGCCATGATGCCGCCGCCTGGATGCGTGGCCGATCCGCACATGTAGAGCCGGCGAATCGGCGTGCGGTAGTCCGCCCAGCCGGGCGCCGGCCTCAGAAAGAACAGCTGCTCGAGCGACAGCTCGCCTTGAAAGATGTTGCCCTCCGACAGGCCGAACTCCTGCTCGATGTCGAGCGGCGTCAGCACCTGCCGGTGCAGGATCCGGCTTTTCAGATTAGGGGCGTGCTGGGCGATCGTGTCGATGACCGTGTCGCCGAACGCCTCGCGCGCGTCCTCCCAGGATCCGCGGCGCAGCGTGTACGGGGCGTACTGCACGAAGCACGACATCACGTGCTTGCCGGGGGGCGCCAGCGTCGAGTCGGTGAGGCTTGGAATGACGATGTCGATGTACGGCCGCGACGAGTACTCGCCGTACTTCGCCTGGTCGTAGGCGCGCTCCATGTAGTCCACGCTCGGCGAAATGGAAATCGCGCCGCGCAGGTGCGGACCGGGGCCCGGCAGACAGCGGAAGTCCGGCAGCCCGTCGAGCGCGAGATTCACCTTGCCCGATGAGCCGCGGAACTTGTACCGCTTGATGTCCTCGACGAACTCGGCCGGCAGGTGATCCGGGCCGACCATGTGCATGAACGTCAGCCGCGGGTCCACGCTCGAGAGCACCATCGACGCCATGTGATAGTCGCCCGTTTCGAGCACGACGCCTTTCGCTTCGTTGCCGCTCACGAGGATGTGCCGGACGGGCGATCCGAGCTGGATTTCCGCGCCCGCTTCGCGCGCCGCGGCCGCCAGCGCGTTGGACACCTGGCCCGTGCCGCCCTTCGACAGGCCCCACGATCGGAACGACCCGTCGATCTCGCCCATGTAGTGGTGGAGCAGCACATATGCGGTGCCGGGCGATCGCACGCCCTGGAACGTGCCGATGATTCCCGACGCCGCCATCGTCGCCTTCAGGACGTCGGTCTCGAACCACTGATCCAGAAAATCCACCGCGCTCATCGTCAGCAGCTGCAGCTGGTGGTAGCGGTCGTCGTCGGGCAGATCCCGGAAGCGCTTCGCGAGACCGCCGATCGCCCGCAGGTCCTTCAGGCGCATGGAGAACGGATCGGGCGGCGTCATGGCGAGGATCGCTTTCGCGAAGCGGCCCATCTCCACCATCGCGCGGCCGTACTCGTCGTAGACCTCGGCGTCCTTGCGCGAGTGGCGTGCGATCTCACGGAACGTCTTCGCGTGGTCGTCGACGCGCCACAGGTAGTCGCCGCTGGCCATCGGCGTGAACGTGCCGTCGAGGGGCAGGATTTCGAGGCCGTGCCGCGCCAGCTCGAGCTCGCGGATGATTTCAGGCCGCAGCAAGGACACCACGTACGAGCAGACGGAGTACTTGAAGCCCGGATAGATCTCCTCGGTCACGGCCGCGCCGCCGACGACATGCCGGCGCTCGAGCACGAGGACCTTGCGGCCCGCGCGCGCGAGGTACGCGGCGGCCGTCAGCCCGTTGTGTCCCGCGCCGATGACGATGGCGTCATAGCGACTCGGCATCCGGGGACATCATATAAGCAGGCACCAGCCATCGGCCGCTGGCTGCGGCGCGAGCGCGGGCTCGTCAAGATCGGCGCGCGCAGGCGGACGATGGACGTCCTTCGCTACGTGTGCCGCTGCAGAAACTCGAGCCGGTTCCCGAACGGGTCGGCCACGTAGAAGCGCGCGTAGCCCGGCAGGTCGGCGTCGCGCTCCGGCGGAAAGCCCGCCGCGCGGCAGGCCGCCTCGAGGCCGTCAAGATCGTCGACCAGCAGCGCGGGATGCGCTTTCCGGGCGGGGCGGAAGTCTGCCTCGACGCCCAGATGGATCCGAACGCTGCCGCGGCCGAACCACGCGCCGCCGCGCGCCGCGAGCGCCGCCGGCTTTGGAATCTCCGGCAGACCGAGAACGCCGCTGTAAAACGCGCGGGCCTGCGCCTCGGCGCCCGCCGGCATGGCGAGCTGCACGTGGTCGATGGCGAGAATGGTCATGTGGTCTGCACGCCGTGCAGCAGCATCCACGACGTGCCGAATCGATCCTTCAGCATCGCGAAGCGCCTTGCGAAGAAGGTCTCCTCCATCTTCATGAAGACCTCGCCGCCATCGGACAGGCGCGCGTACACGCGCTCCGCCTCGGCGACGCTGTCGAGCGTCAGCGTGACGTACGCGCTGCGCATCGGCTGGGCGTTCGGAATGTCGGCGCCCAGGAGCGCGAGATTGCCGAGGTCGAGACGCGCGTGCAGGACGGCCGCGCTCCAATCGGCCGGTACCCTCGACTGCGGCGCGTCGGCGTGCCGCATCATCATCGTGATGCGGCCGCCGAGCTCCTGCTCGTAGAAGCGAAACGCCTGCTCGCACGTGCCGGGATAGTTGACGTAGATGTCGGCGCGCATGCTTCCATTATTCCTCCGGCTCGTCATGTTCTCTGCCTGGCGCCGGATTCTTCGGGGGCCCGGGGCCTTGGCCCTCAGGCCTGACTATAATCAGCCCGTGCCCGTCGGCACTCCCTTCCACGACCGCACGTTGGCGCTCTGCGAGAGCCTGAGCTACCGCGACTGGGCCGGGTACTACGCGCCGAGCTCGTACGAGCCGCTCCACGAGCACGAGTACAACGCGATTCGCAACGGCGCGGCGCTGCTCGACATCTCGCCGCTCTTCAAGTACCTGATCGCCGGACGCGACGCCGCGCGGCTCGTCAATCGCGTGATCACACGCGACGCGTCGAAGCTCACGCCCGGTCAGGTCGTCTATACGCCATGGTGCGACGAGGATGGACGCGTCATCGACGACGGGACCGTGAGCCGGCTGGCGGAGGACAGGTTCCGTTGGACGGCAGCGGACCCGAATCTGCGTTGGATTAGCCGGCAGGCCGCCGGCCTCGACGTGCAGGTCGAGGACATCTCCGAGAAGACCGCGGCGCTCGCGCTGCAGGGACCGATGTCGGCGAGCGTCCTGCGCGCCGTGGCGCGCGTGGACCTCGACGGCCTCAAGTACTTCCGCGTGACGTCTGGCACGCTCGCGGGGCGGCCCGTGGACATCTCGCGCACGGGCTACACCGGTGATCTCGGCTACGAGATCTGGATGGACCGCGCCGACGCGGGCGCTGTGTGGGACGCGCTGATTGCGGCCGGCCCCCCGTTCGGGCTGCGGCCAACGGGGCTGCTTGCGCTCGACGTCGCGCGCGTCGAAGCGGGCCTGCTGCTCATCGATGTCGATTTCTTCAGCGTCCGCAAGGCGCTGACCGCCTCGCAGCTCTACACGCCGTTCGAGATGAGCCTCGATCGGCTCGTCGATTTCGAGAAGGGCCCGTTCATCGGCCGGGCGGCGCTCGCGGCTGAGCGCGCCCGCGGCCCCAGGCGGCGCATCGTCGGCCTCGCCATTCACTGGCCCGATGTCGAAAAGCTGTATGAGGCCGTCGGCTTGCCGCCGCTCGCGCTTGCGACGACGTCGCGTGTGGCCGTGCCGGTCTATGCCGACAATCGCCAGGTCGGGCGCATGACGTCGTCCACCTGGTCGCCGGTGCTGAAGCAGATGATTGGGCTCGCGACCGTCGAGGCCTCCGCCGCCCGTCCGGGAACGGACGTTTCGGTCGAGCACACGGTCGATGCCGTGCGCCACCGCGTGCGCGCGCGCGTGACGCCGACGCCGTTCTTCAACCCCAAGCGCAAGACGCAGACGCCGCCGTAGGGGACGGAGGTTTTTTCCACAGATCGGCGTCCAATGGGGACGGAGGTCCAGCAGGCATTTGCCCTCAGGACCTCCGTCCCCATCCCACGCCGATCTGTGGAAAAAACCTCCGTCCCCCTCGTTAACGCCCAGCCGCCGCCGCCGTCCATATCGTGTCCGAAAGAGGTGACCCATGACGCGACGCAGCCTTCCGCTCGTCCTCGCCGGTCTGTCGCTGGTGGTGCTGGCGGCTCCGCTCAGAGCGAGCGACCCGATGGGCACGTACTGTCTGATCGAGAAAGTGGTGTTCGAGCCGAACGATTGTCCCGAGCGCGTTCAGGTGTGGGGCGCGTGCGCGCTGGCCGTGCAGAAGCCCGGCGGTGAATTCCAGAAGCCGGCCCGCGGCTACTTCTATTACTCAATCCCGAAGGGGCAGGAGGACACGGTCCGCGCCGAGTGGATGGATCTGAAGGGGCTGGCCGGCAAGGACGAGGTCGTCGGATTCGGATCGCGGTACAAGCCGCTCGGCCGGTTCCGTCCCGGCGCGGAGGCGGTCGCGAATCCCGACGCGTACCCGCTGAACGTCGGCGTGGTGAAGCTCGGCAAGTACGGCCCGGTTCCGCCCGACCTGCTGCAGCAGCTTCGACAGGCCCTGCGCGGCAAGTAGAAGGGCGCTGTGGCCTCCGCGAGCGCGATCGCGTCGAAGCGCGTCCGGGTCCGCCCGGGCGCGCGCGCGTGGGACGCGGCGTTCGTCGGGCTCTCCGTGGCGCACGCCGCGGTCCTCCTGACCGTGCCGTCGATCGCGGTCATCGCGCTCGGTCTGTGGTGGAACGCCAACACCATCGCGCACAACTTCATCCACCGTCCGTTCTTCCGGTCGCCCGCCGCGAACCGCGGCTACTCGGCGTTCCTCAGCGCGGTCCTGGGTCTGCCGCAGGCGGCGTGGCGGGCACGGCACGTGGCACATCACGCCGGTTCGTCGGTGCGCGTGCGGCTCGATCGCGACGTCCTCCTCGACTCGGCCGTCGTCGTCTCACTGTGGGCCGCGATGATCGCGGCCGCGCCGTCGTTCTTCGTGACGGTGTATCTGCCCGGGTGGGCGCTGGGTCTCGCGCTGTGCCGGATTCACGGCCACTACGAGCACTCGCGCGGCACGACGAGCCACTACGGGCGGCTCTACAACCTTCTGTTCTTCAATGACGGTTTTCACATTGAACATCACGCGCGGCCGGCGCGGCACTGGACCGAGCTCCCGGACGGTCGCCGCGCGGACGGGCGATCGAGCCGCTGGCCTCCGATCCTCCGCTGGCTGGAGGTGTTCGATCTTCAGGCGCTCGAGCGGGTCGTCCTCCGATCGCCGGCGTTGCAGCGCTACGTGGTCTCGACGCACGAACGCGCGCTGCGCCGGCTGCTGCCCGCGCTCGGCGACGTTCACCGCGTGCTCGTTGTCGGCGGCGGCCTCTTTCCCCGGACCGCGCTGGTCGTCCGGCGCGTCCTGCCGGCCGCGGCGATTTCGATCGTGGACGCCGAAGCCGCGCACCTCGCGGTCGCGCGGCCATTTGTGGACGACAAGGTGTCGATGGTGTGCGGGACCTTCGGGCCGGAGTCGGCCGTCGACGCGGATGCGGTGATCGTGCCGCTCGCGTTCACTGGTGATCGAGCGCGGCTCTACGCCGAGCCGCCGGCCCGCGTCATTCTCGTGCACGACTGGATCTGGGCGCGCCGCGGCCGCGGCGTGGTGATCTCCTGGTGGCTCCTCAAGCGACTGAATCTGGCGCGGCGCCGGGGATGACGCGCGCCCTTGCGCTGGCGGCGACGCTCGTCGGCGCCAAGGCGCTGACGGTCGCCGGCCAGGCCTTGCTCGACTCGTCGTGGGCGGTGGCGGCGCTGGTCTGGCAGGACGTCGCCGTGGCGGCGGTGTTCTGGGCCGGCGATCGCGCGATGCGATCTTCGCGATGGATGTGGCTTCCGTACGGGGCCATCGTCGTTGCCGCCGCGATCGACGTGCCGGTCGCTCGCGTGCTCGGGTCGCCCCTCACGGTGCCCATGCTTCGGGCAGCCGGCGGACCGCTGAGCGATTCGATTCGTCACGAAGCGACGGTCGCCAATCTCGGGGCGATCGCCGCGGTGTTGGCGCTCGGCGCGCTCTTGCCGCGGGCGATCGCGCGCGTACCCGTGGTCATTCAACGCGGCCTGGTGGCGACAGGCATGGCGATCGGGCTGTGCGGTCCGATCGCGGCGGGACGCGTCGACGCGCGCGGTCTCGACCGGAACGCCCTGACCGCGCTCGCGATGACCATCATGCCGCGCGTGACCGGGCCGGCCGCCGAGGCCGACTGGCGCTCGGGATTGAGCGGCGAGGCGCCGGCTGAAGACCTGTCCCAGTTCAGGCGCGCTGCGGCCGGCAGCAACGTCGTGCTCGTCGTGCTCGAGTCGACCGCGGCGCGATATCTCGGGATGTACGGCGCAGCAAAGGACCCCATGCCAAGGCTCGCCATCCTCGGCGCGCACGCGATCGTCTTCGATCATGCGTACGCCGTGTATCCCGAGAGCATCAAGGGCATGTTCGCGCTGCTGTCCTCGCGATCGCCGGCGTTCGACGTGCCGGCCGAGGCGCACGCCGGCGCCGGCGGCCCGCCGCTGCCGCGCCTGCTGCACAACGCGGGCTACCGGACGGCGTTGTTTCATTCGGGCCGATTCGGCTACCTCGGCATGGACGCCGTCGTGAGGGCGCAGGGATTTGACACGGCCGACGACGCCGGCGCGATCGGCGGCAATATGCACTCGAGCTTCGGCGTCGACGAGCCGTCGACCGTGCGGCGCCTGCTGGCGTGGATCGACAGTTCGCCGCCGCACCAGCCGTTTTTCGCGATGTACATGCCGGTCGCCGGGCATCATCCGTACGCGACGCCCGCCCCCGGACCGTTCACGGAGCCCGGCGAGCTCGGCGCGTACCTGAACGCGCTCCACTATGCAGACGAGGCCCTTGGCGAGCTCGTCGACGGCCTGGCTGCGCGCGGGCTCCCCGGCCGCACGCTCCTCGTCATTGTCGGCGACCACGGCGAGGCCTTCGGGCAGCACGACGGCAATTTCGGCCACACGTTGTTCATCTACGACGAGAACGTGCACGTGCCCCTCGTCGTGATTCCGCCGCACGCCCAGGAGAAGTCGATGGGCGCGGCTCGCGTCGAGCGCGTTGCGAGCGCGATCGACGTCGCGCCGACGATACTCGACCTCCTGGGCCTGCCCGCGTCGCCGCTCCAGGAGGGCCGCTCGCTGCTCGATCCCACGCCCCGGATGGCGCTGTTCTTCACCGACTACGCGCTCGGCTGGCTCGGGCTGCGCGACGGGTGCTGGAAGGCGATCGTCGAGATCGAATCGGGCCGCGCACGTCTCTTCGATTTGTGTGCGGATCCCGACGAAACGCAGGACCGAGCGGCGGAGTTCCCGGACCGGGTGCGGACCTACCGCGCCCGGCTCGACGGCTGGAGCCGCGCCAGCCGGGCGGCCGTCGTCAGGTGACGGATCGCGGGTTTACCACGAAAGTCACGAAGGCTGCCGCGTCGAAGACCAAGTTGCGTTCGTCCCCATCGCCAGCGCATCTCACTCCGGCAACGGCTGCCCGCGCGTCTCGACGCCGAGCGGCAGCAGCAGGATGCCGACGAGAAACGCGAGTGACGTCAGCGCGACCGGGAAGCCGATCGACTGGAAGTGCGCGACGCCCGCGCCCACGAGAAACGTCACGCCCGCGCCCGCGAATCGTCCCACAGACGTCGCGAACGCGAAGGCGCTGGCGCGGCAACTCGTCTCGTACTGCTCGGGCAGCCAGAGCGTGTAGACCGCGAAGTTCGCGCCGCCGACACCGAGCGCGAACAGGCAGGCGATGAACCAGTGAAGCGCGTCCGCGGCGAGGTAGTAGACGTACCCGAATCCGACCGCGATCGACACGAACATCAGCAGGAAGAACAATCCCAGCGTGAGCCGGCGGCCGAGCCGCTCGGCCAGCCACGGCAGCACGAGGCACCCGAGAATCGTCCCCGTGGCCAGCAGCATCGTCGCGTTGGACGCGGCCCGGACGGCGTCGCGCGTCGCGTAGCCGGCTGCGGTGGCGAGGTGCATGACGGATGCCGGCACGTACACCGAGCCCGCCCACAGCCCGATTATCGAGACGAGCAGGAAGATCGAGTTGAGAATCGTCCGCCTGAGGTAGCGCGGCGAGAACAGCATGGCAAACGGCGCACCCATCGACGGGCGCGAACCGGCAGTACGCAGCGTGCGCTGCCAGCGCCCCGGCTCCGTGACGGCGTACCGAATGAACGCGACGAAGATCGCCGGGGTGCCCCCGAAGGCGAACATCCACCGCCAGCCGTAGTGCGCGCCGATCGTGAAGTTCGCGATCGCGGCCAGGAAGATGCCGACGTAGTACCCCGTGTGCAGGTAGCCGGCCGCCGTGACGCGGCGCGACTCGGGCCATTCCTCGGCCACGAACGTGCCGCCCATCGACCACTCTCCGCCGATGCCGATCCCCGCGAGCAGCCGCAGCGCGCCCAGCTGCCAGACGTTCGTCGCCACCGCGCCAAGAAGCGTGAAGAGCGAGTAGCAGAGCACCGTCAGCATCAGCGTCCGGACGCGGCCGAAGCGGTCGGCGATCGGGCCCCACACCATCGACAGCCCCCAGCCGATGAGGAACAGCGCGAACAGCACGCTGCCGTAGAAGCCGACGTTGCCGGTCGTGGCTGGAATCCCGGACGCGGGCAGAAGCTCTGTCAGCGCCGGCGTCAGGACCAGCGCGTAGATGAACGAGTCCATCCCGTCGAGCGTCCACCCGCCCCACGAGGCCCAGAACCCGCGTATCTGATTGCGCGTCAGGGGCACGCGCGCATTGTAGAGAGGAACGAACGGGATGGTGAGCCCGTTCTTACTGGCCCTTGCCCGCGGTCGCGTCCTTGTACGCCGCGGCGACGCCCGACGACGTCACGTAGTTGTCGAAGATGAACCCGAGGTTCTGCGACGTGCCGGCGAACTGACGCTTGAGCTCGTCCAGGTTGACGCTCTTTCTCACTTGCGGCAGCGTCTCGCCGCGCGCCACGGCCGCCTCGACCTGCGACTTGATCGACGCGAGCAGGGCGATCTCCTGGCGCACGTACTTGTCGTCGTGCATCACGGGTCCGTGGCCGGGGATGAAAATCGCCGGTTTCAACGCCAGCAGCTTGTCGAGCGTCGCGCCGAACTCGAGCGGGTGCGACGTCGATCCAATCAGAGGAATCGGCGAGACCACGAGATCGCCGGTGATCGCGATGCGCTCGGCCGGCAGCCACACGACAAGATCCGCCGCCGTGTGCGCACGCCCGAGAAAGAGCACGTCGATCTCCCGCTTCCCGCGCTTGAGCGTCAGCGACTTGTCCACGATCGTCGTCGGCATGACCACCTGAATCGACGGCGCTTCGGCGAAGTAGCGCTGCGCGGCCGCGATGTCGCTGAGGTAGCTCGTCCGCTCCTCGTCGGTCAGGACGTTGCCGGTCAGGCTCTTGCGCTGGTCCACCGACATCTGGAGCTGCTGCACCATCTGCGGCCCCATCTTCACGAGCTGCTCGCGGTTCGACGCGCCGATCGTCGGCAGATCCTGCAGCGTGCTCGCTTGACCGATGAATTCCACGCCCGGGAACGCGTCGCGGTAGACCTGGTTGCCGATGATGTGGTCGTCGTGCCAGTGCGTGTTGACGACGGCCGTCACCGGCTTCGTCGTGATCGCGCGCAAGGCCGCCAGCGACTCGCGGGCCGATCCGGGCGTGATGTTCGTGTCGACGACGACCACGTCGGCGTCGTTGATCAGAAAGATGCTGTTGGCATTGAAGAAGAGCCCGGGTGGCTCCGTCCGAATCGCCGCGTACACGCCGGCGGCGATCTTCTGGACGTCGATGTGCGGCGAGCTCTGCGGCGTCCCTGCCGACTGGCGGCGCGCTGCCGTAACGCCGGTGATCGTGAACAATGCGAGCAGGACGACGACGAAGGACCCTCGCGATCGCATGCGGATCATTGTGCCATGCGTGCCGCGCACGGACTCGCCGGCATCGTCTTGACTCGCGCGATGAACTCGTTCGGCAGCGCGAGGATGTCCGCTTCCGGCCAGACAGCCGTCAGCGGCTCGAGCGCGTCAACCCGGCGGCGGAGGACGCCGAGGGTGATCTGGTCCGCCCGACGCCGGAAGAACGAGTAGCCCTCGGGAAACAGCGCGCGTCCCGAGTCCCCGCGCGACCACTCGACGAAGACCAGCGGGCGACGGGTCGCCAGCGTCCGACTGAACCCGCGCAGGACCTCGCGCTCGAAGCCCTCCGCGTCGATCTTGATGAAGCTGACGCGATCCGCCGACGCCTCCGCGATGACGTCGTCTCCCCGGCGGATCGGGAGCGAGATTGTCCGGCCGCCCTGTCCCTCGCCGAACCGGCCCATCCCCGTGTTGTGTCCGGCGGCGGGCAGGTAGGGTGCGGTGCCGTCCTGGGCGCCAAGGCCGCAGACGACGACGGTGACGTTGGTCAGCGCGTTGTCCGCGATCTTCTGACGCAGCCGCTCGATGAGCGGCGGGAAGGGCTCGATCGCGATGACGCGTTGCGAACGCGTCGCCGCGAAGAGCGTGTGATGGCCGACGTTCGCCCCGACGTCCACGAAGACGGGATCGTCCAGACACGCGAGCAGATCGCCGATGAGCTCGAGGTCGTCGCGTTCGTACGCGCCGTAGTAGTAGGTGCTCCAGTCGATGAAGGTGTCGAAGTTGCCGCGATAGCTTGCGCCGTAGAACGGCACGACGAACTCCTCGGACGTCGTGTGGTCAGGATTGTCGAAGAAGCGCAGGACGCGATCGCGCAAGCCGAAGCGCAGGCCGCGCTGGTGCCCGAGCACGCGAAGCAGACGCCGCGTGAACACGTCAGAGCAGCAGCGCGACGCTCATCAGCGAGACGGTCACGATGAGCAGCACGGCCACGAACCGCGCGCCTGTCTGGCCGCGCTGCCGGGCCTGTTGCGCCGCCGCCAGCGTGGACGTCCGGGCCGCCGCGTCGGTCAGGCCCGCGGCCTCCCTCGACAGACGGCCGGCCCTCGCCATCGCCGGGCTGACCACCCCGGCGCCGAGGATCGCGGCGGCAAGCCCCAGCACCCCGCCGACGCCGAAGGTCAGCCCTGCGTGCGTCCGGCTGATCTCCGGGCTGAGGCCGCCCGTGTAGCGCCAGTACAACCAGAAACCGGACACGACGGTGATGACGGCCATGATGGGAATGAAGGCGACCAGGCCGCGCCGCTCCAGGGCGGCCGTGACCTTGCCGCCCTCGGGTCCGGCTTCATGGACCGCCGGCATGAGGAAGAAGGCGCCGAACGCCGCCATGCCGACCCAGATCGCGCCGCACAGCACGTGCAGCACCCGCATCGTGAGATAGAACGTGGACACGATCGTCACTCTCCAATCGTGCGCAGGATGAACTGATCGAACGCGAACAGCAGGTCTTCACGATTCGAGTATGGGCCGGGCCGGTAGGCGGGCGAGCTGATGCCGGCCTGCGCGAGCTCGCAGACGTGCCAGTCCTGACGGTTCGTCATGTCCCAGAAGGACGTCACGTCCGAGAGATCGAAGCCGGCCTTCGCGCGCTCATCCGGATGCACGAGCCACTCGCAGACGATCCGCGTGCGATCCGGGGCGACCGGCCAGAGCGTGTGCGTGAGCACGTAGTCGGGATGGGGCGCGATCAGGAAGTTCGGGAAGATCGAGTAGTAGTAGACACGTCGGCGGTCGGCCGCCGAAAGGCCGGGCAGCGGGTCGCGGCGGCACACGCCGTCCATGGACATCGTGTCCACACCGTCGTTCAGATCCATCCGGCCGCCCATGTACGTCGCGCGAAGCGGCTCGTTCTCGCCGCTCAGGTAGTGCGACAGCTTGTTCAGCGTCGGGTGCAGGGTGGGACAGTGCAGGCACTCGTTGTAGTTCTGGACGATGAGCTTCCAGTTCGCGGCGACGTCGTAGTCGATCCGGTGGGCGCGCACGAGGTCCGCCATCTGCCAGGGCGCGAACGTCGCGGGCAGATCGCCGAGGTGATCGGCGAGTGACGGGCCAGTCGACGCGAGCGACACGAAGACAAATCCGCTCCAGACGGCCGCACGCACGGCGCCAAGCGGGTAGTCCTCGCGGGCGAACCCGGGTGACCCGTCCATGTGCGGCGCGCCGATGAGCCGCCCTTCGTAGTCGTACGTCCACGCGTGATACGGGCACTGGATCGCGCCGCCGAGCTGGCCGGCCGGCTCGGCGCAGAGCCGCGTGCCGCGATGCCGGCAGACGTTGAAAAACGCGCGCACGTCCTCCTCGGCCGCGGCGCGCACGACGACGACGCTGTCGCCCGCGACCTCGCGGACGAGATAGTGGCCGCGGGCCGGCAGATCCTCGAGGCGTCCGACGCCCACCCACATGCGCCGGTAGAAGAACTCGCGCTCCTTGTCGAACAGGGCGCGATCGGTGTAGTAACGCGCGGGAAGCGTGAGGGCCGTCGCCGGCAGGGTCTGACGGGACTTGAAGGCCATCGGTCGAAACTGAGCCATGATAATCCACATGCGAATCCTCGCCCGGGCGGCGTGTGCGGTCGTGGTGCTCGCGTGGATGCTGGGTGCGCCGGCGCTTGCCGCCGCGCAGCAGCTCGTGATCGTCGTCCGCCACGCCGAGCGCGCCGACGCAGGGGCGCCGCAGGGACGGATGACGGCCGCGCCGGATCCGCCGTTGTCGGCGGCCGGGAAGGCGCGGGCGGAGAAGCTCGCGAGCATGCTGTCGGCCGCCGGCGTCACGGCGATCTACACCACGGAGTTCAAGCGCACGCAGCAGACCGCCGCGCCGCTTGCCGCGATGCTCGGCGTCACGCCGAAGACGATGCCCTCGAATGACACGGCGGCGCTCGTGGCCGACCTCAGGGCCCGTCACGCCCGTGACATCGTGCTCGTCGTCGGGCACTCGAACACCGTGCCGGACGTCATCAAGGCGTTCGGCGGACCGGTTGTGACGATTGGCGACGACGAGTACGACAACGTGTTCATCGTCGTGCCCGCAACGGGAGCGTTCACGAGGATCAAGTTCTGAGACAGGGCTGAAGCAGAAGGCAGAAGGCAGAAGGCAGAGGGCAGAAAGCAGAAGGCAAAGGAGGCGCAACGTGAAACGGCATCTT
>DATIWF010000142.1:0-13868 GCA_035519535.1 Vicinamibacterales bacterium
GCGTGTTGTCCCAGCGCATCCGCGACGCGGGCGACGGCGCAAAGAAATGCACCGGCGCGGTATCCGCCTTCACCGCGCGGATCTGCCAATGCGGCGAGACGTCATCAAGAATCCAGAAGCGTCGTCCTGCGCGCGCCGAAGAAAACGGAGCCCCTCGAAATCCTCGACGTCGAGTACGCGCCGATTCCAATGGAGCCGTTTCGCGAGCCGCCGGGCGCGGAAGCGGCGACTTCTCGCGATACGCCGCGAAATCCTGCCAGACTCGAGCGATCACCGCGGGATCGATGACCCGCGTCTCCGTCTTCGCCGGATCCTTGACCGACGACAGCACGAGTGACACCGTGCCGCACTGCGGTCCGATCGCCATCGGGTCGAACGCGTAGAATCCCTCGTCCACGGCGTCGCTTGCGGACACGCGCGCGCGGATCCTGAAGGGATGAACGGGCGCAATCTCCGTCTTCCCGCAGAGCACGCGCATGCGTGAGAACCCGGGACCCAGATGCTTGATGGGCGGAATCGAGGCGCCCTGCGTCGAGGCCGCGCCTCGCGCGAACTTCATCCAGAAGCTCTCGGCCTGTTTCGGCGTCGCACGGATGAACAGCACCGGCGGCGACTGCGAGACATATTCTGACCACTCGCCGAAGTCGGTCACCGCGCGCAAGCCGCTCAACGTGTCGTTGGCGCCGCCCGTGCGTCCCTGCTGCGACTCCGCACTGGCCAGCAGGGCCGGCGTGATGAACAGGATGTCGAAGTCCGACGACGAACTGGCATAGGGCGACAGGCTGAATCCGCGTGCCGAGGCGGGTTCGACCGGCAGCGCCTTCGAAGGCTCGACCGGCAGGCGCGCAGCGCTCGGCGGCGCGGCGGCTGCCAGGCTCTTCTCCGCCGATGCCACCGCAGCGCAGATGGCGGGCGCCCGCACCACGCGTACCTGCGCGCTTGCCCTGCGCCTGTCGACGGGCCCGATCGCGGCGTCCGTGTCAGGCATCGACGTCAGCCCAACCGCCGGGCCGTCGCCCGCGAAGACGGGTCCGCCGGCCGACGAGGCCGCCAGTGCGAAGTCGGTGTCAATGACGTCCGCGCCCAGCGCCACCACGCCACCGGATGTCGCGCTCTTCACACCGAGGAACGGCACCTCGATCGTCACGAGGTCCTGCGTGCTCGCGACGGTTGTCACGACCGCCGCTCCGCAGGCCAACGGCACCGGCTGCGCGCTGGTCATCGCCGCGGGATCGATCTGCACGACGGCGACGTCATGCTCCGGGTCGGTGGCGAGCACGCGTCCGGCCACTTTCTCGGTCGGCGAGAGCTGGACTTCGACGGACGTCGCGTCGCCGATTCCAGACTGGCTGGTCGCCACGAGCCCCGTGCCGCTGACGATGAAGCCGGCGGAATGGCGGTGTTCGGTCCAGAGGGCGACGACGCTGCCCTGCCATTTGGCGAGGAGCGACGCGGCCGGCCGCTCCTCCGCCGGCGTGGCCGTCGCCTCCATGGCCGCGGCGGCGGGACCGACCTCCGCGTTGGCCGCCGTGAGCTCCAGCGTGGTGTCGCGCCCGGCGACGATGTCCACGATTTGGGTCCAGTCGTACGCCCGTCCCCGCAGCACCGCGGGTCGATCCGATTCGACCGTGTAGCTGCCGGGGCGCAAACGGACCTCAGCGGTGCCGTCCGGCCGGGTCACGACGCGCAACGGCACCGTCGTCGACGGGTTGTCGCTGACGAGCAGCGCGTGGCGCGCAACCGGCTCTGGCCGCTGGTCGGCATCGACGACGGAGATCTTGATGTGCAGAACGCTCGTGCCCTGCGTCGCGTCGCCCTGATTCGCGGCCAGCGCAAGCGACGCGAACGCGACCACGCGAAGCATGACTCAATCGTCGCTGCCGGATGCGGTCGTGTCAACGTCCAGAGCATCGCGCGGACCTCACCGCCCGCTGGTGATCCTCGCGTACTTGTTCGGTGCGCCGGGCGTTGGCGCGCTCGTCGCGACCGGCGCGCCGCTGGCGTGCGCGCGGCTCAATGCCGCGGTGAGCGTGATGCCGGTGCCGGAGACCTGCGCTCCGGCCGCATGCGCGAGCGTGAGCGGCGCGGCGAGTGTGATCGTGGCCGCGGTCGGCGCGCCGCCTCTGCCGCCGCCTCGGCCCCCGGCGCTCGAGAGAACCACGGCCGCCTCCGCGTTCGCGCCGCTGCCGATCGTGATCGGCTGGCCAGCGCTGAAGCCCGCCACCGTGGCAACCGTGATCATCGTCGCACCCGCGGCCGCGTCGGCGCTCACGGTGGTGGCGCCGGCCGTGCCTACCGACGCGATGACGGCCGTCTCGGCGTCCGCGCCCGTGTCGACGATGATCGTGTGGCCGACGGCGAAGTCTGCCACGCTCGCCACCTTGATATTGGTCGCGCCCGCCGCCGACCCGGCCGGCATCGTCGTCGCGATCTGCGTCAGGAAGTCCGTGCAGTTGCTGTCCGTGTCGGCGCCGTCGGGAAAGCGGCCCGTACTTCGATTGACTCCGAAGCCGCCACCCGCGCCGCCACCACCCGCACGGCCCGGCCCTGAGCCTGTCGAAGGGACGGGCGCGCGGCACCCGCTCTGCCCCGCTCCCGAGGTGGCTTGATATCCCTCGGCGGCCCATGGATCGACGAGGCCGCCGTAGTTGAGGGTGTCCACAACGAGGCCGCTCGCGTCACGCAGCACGATACTGCCGGCGCCCGCCGACAACGCTGGACCGCCAAACCACTGGTCCGGCGCCTTTCTCGCCGAAGCTTCAGCGGAGGCGGACCCTTGATAGCCCGCGGTTGTCACGCGCTCGTCGCGGACGACCGCGTCGATCGCATGGTCATTCGTCAAGGGACGATCCAGCGTGATGCCGGAGCCGAGCGCCTGAACGGGCTCGTTGCTCGAGTGCGCAAACGCCGTCGCGGGCGAAATACTGATTCCCGTTCCGCGGTCGCTGAACGGCATGTTCGACGCGTGGTCGAACTTCAGCTTCTCGGCGATCGCCACACCCGTCCCGTTCGCGCCAGCCGTCCCGACCGCGGTGACCGTGACCCACTCGACGCCGTGGCCCACGCTCGCGATGTCCAATCTGATCCTGTCGCCGGCCGAAATGTTGTCGACAGCCGTTACCCTGAGCGTGCTCGAACCGGCGGGCGCCGCCGCGGCGAGGCGGCCCTGCGTGCCTGGCTTGCCGACGGCCGTCACCGTCGCGATTTCGAACTTCTCGATCGTTCTGGCGACGACCGGGTACATCGCGCCGTAGCCGAGCGCAACCTTCTCGCCGACGACGAATCCGGCCACGCTCGTGACGGGCACGCTGGTCGAGCCGGCGGGGAGCGTCATCACCGGACCGTCCGGCAGCGGCTGCCAGATCGTGGTGCCGTTCGCGGCGGGCGTCCCGATGCCGGCGACCGTGCGGGCCTCCGTGCCGGACCCGGTGTCGACGACGATCGAATCGCCGACGGTCATGCCGGTCGTGGATCTCACGTGAATGGTGGTCTCGCCCTTGCGGGCCGCGGCGGCGAGGCCCGAGTTGGAGAGACCGAGCAGGTAGAAACCGCCGGCCGCGAGCTTCGTCCCGGCGGGGATCTTCACCGTCGAGGAGATGACTTGCTGGATCCCGTGCGCGGTGAGCGTCCAGTTGGACAGGTCGACGGCGGCCTCACCCGCTCGTCCAGAGTTGTAGAGCTCGATGAACGAGTTGGTCGAGTTGGCGGGCGCGCCCGCGGCGACCTGGAATTCGTTGATCTTGATCGGAAAGACGTTGCGCACTTTCTCTGCCGCACTCTCGGAGTGTCTGGCGCCGGTCGCATCCGTCCACCGGGCGCTGCCGACAATGTCGCCATTCCAGGCGGTCGGCCCCGACGTGATCTCGAAGGTCGCGCTGACGCTCGAACCCGGCGGAACTGACGTGAACGAAGACGGGCCGCGCACGACTGACCTCCATCGCGCGGGCACGACGAGGCTCAACTCGCCATCCGGCACGGCGCCGCCTGTGGTGTTCGTGAACGTCACGGTGACGTCCTGCGACGACCCGGGCGCAAACGTCTGCACGCCCGGCGGCATCGTGGTGGCCAGTGCAGGCGCGACATTCACCGCCGCCACGTCGTACCTCGCCGCGACGACGTTGGCCTGAATCAGCTGATCGGTCGCGTCGGTCGGAAACGTCCCGGCGGCCGTCATCGCGCCTTCGTAGAAGGTGCCCTGCGATCCGTTGCTGTTGTCGCCGCCGTTGCCGAGCAGGATCGCGCCCTGCTTGCGCATCGGGTCGTAGCTGGCGTCAACGCGCGGGCCGTCGAACATCACGCGAAGCGCGCCGCGTTGCGCGTCGCCGCCCAGCGACGTCCAGTGATGGGGTTCGCCCTTGGCCATCGCGGTCACGAATCGCCACGTGATGTTCGGCAGGTCCGGACACGCCTTGGTTCGATCGGCGTTCACGCAGCCGACGAGGTTGTTCTCCTGGTCGGTCATCACCCACGGCCCGGGCGGCGGCCCGTGGTACCACGCGCCGGCGTTGCCGAAGTACGTCGTCTCCATCGTGCCGTTGCCGTCGTCGCGGCTGTCGGTCTCGGCGTTGCCGTAGTCGAAGCAGCAGCCGGAGTTGTAGTGGTGGCCGTTGATCACCCAGTACTGCCCCTCGGCCTGGTCGTCGACGGCCGTGCCCCGCGGATCGTCGTTGCGGAGGCCCATGCCCGGCTCGATGAAGACGCCGTAGACCTTGTGGCCCATGATCGTCACGGGCGCCATGTCGGCCAGCGGCAGGTTGTTGAATCCGCCCATGGCCGGACCGCTGAATCCGCCGCGCGGCGCCTGCGTCAGATCGTTGCGGCTGGCGGACTGATCGTAGATGGTCGTGATCCAGCAATACGTGTTGGCGCAGAACGCGTCCTGCGCGGCCGCGTCGGCGTACCCGCCCGCGTCCAGGCCGGCCTGGACGACGCCGATGTCGAGGGTCTTGCCGTCGGACTGGCGCAGCACCCGGTAGAGCGGGCCGTTGTAGCCAGCGTAGAGCGCGCGCGTCGTGCTGTGCGCGGCGACGCACGGATCGCCCGCGGCGGCGTAGATGTCACACGGGCCCTGCGGCCTGGGGGGTGGCGTGCCGCGTCGCCCCGCGCCCTGCGTGGCCATCGTGGCAGCCGCGCCGCTGAGGGTTGTCAGGACGGCCACCAAGGCGGTGAGTCTTCGAGTCATCGTGGGCCTCGTCGCGACGTGGAAGGTAGCACAGGCGGACCGACGCAGCCGCGCCGGCGGCCGCCGGCATGAACCCGCCGCGCCGGCCGGCTACTGCCGCAGGCCGGCCCAGTTGAAGATCAAGTTGATCGGCGGAGTCGGCGCGTCCTCGAGGACAAGATTCACAAGAAAGCGGCCGTCGGGGCCCACCGAGTAGGACGAGCCTGCTCGCAGCGCAAAGAGCGTCGCCGGCGCGCCGCGCTCGACCATCCCGTTTGCCAATAGCGTCACCGGCACGGCCATCAGATGGTTGTCGCGCGAGAGGTAGAACACCTCGCGGCCGTCACGACCCCACTCGGGCGCGGCCCCGCCCTCGGATGAGATGCGAAAGGCCCTGCCCGGTCCGGGGAACGGGCGGACGTAGATCTCCGGTCCCGTGCCGTCATTCGATTGAAAGGCGATCCAGTGGGCGTCTGGCGAGAACCGGCCGGCGATCTCATCGGCTGGATCCGCGGAGACGGCAAACGGCTTGCGATCGTCGCCGGCAACAGGCAGCGCCCAGATGTCCCGCTGCACCTCCTGGTGGAACTGCACGGTCACCAGGGCGAAGCGGTTGTCGCGCGACCAGTCGTTCATCGTCTTGTTGTCGGCCGATTCCATGAGCGGCGATTCCGCGCCGTCGGCGCCAAACGATTTTACGAAGAGGTCGTAGAAGCCGCCGCCGCGCCTTGAGGACTGGAAGGCGATTCGCGTGCCGTCCGGCGTCCACACGGGATACAGCGCGTTGTTCTGGTTCGACGTGAATCGCTGCATCACGCCATGGGCCTGATTCTCGATGGTCCAGATGCTGGTCTGACCGCTGAGGCGACGCACCAGCGCGATCGTGCGGCCGTCTGGCGACAAGCGCGGGGACGCCGCCAGCACGAGCTCGGCCGTGTCGATGTCGCCAATCGTCGAAATCGTCCGGCCGCTCCGATCGAGCCACGTCAATTGATGCGGCGGCAGGACCGCCTTGCGGTACGCGAGCACCCCCGAAGCCGAGGTGGCGACAGCCACGGCTCCAAAGACGTTACGGACCTGTAGAACCTGATCGGCAATGAAGACGGGTTTGCCGATCGGTTCCCAGCGGGCGAGATCCACGCGCTGGGCGTATAACGTGTCGGCCAGCCCGAACACGATCCAGTATGGCGGCAGGAAGCTCGGGGCCGTATCGGCCACCACCACGCGCTTGGCATCGAGCGAATCGAGCGACCCCAGATACAGACCCTGAACATCCGGCGGCCCGGCGGCCAGGTACAGAAAATGTCTTCCGTCCGGAAGGAAGAGCGGGAACCGATGACCGACCTGCGGCGGCACGAGGCGCGTGGCCGGCACAGGCGCGCTGCCGCTCGAGAGGCGCGAGATCGGCGCCGCATTTGCCGGCGCGTGCAGCACGACGCCCGCGCTGTTCCACGAGGCGCCGAAACCGCCGCCGGGCAAATCCTGGCGCGCGCGAGGCGCGCCGCCGCCCACGTCGACCTCCTGCATCACTCCTCCGCGGACAAACAGCACCGACCGGCCGTCGCCTGGCCAGTTCACCGACAGCGCGCCTTCCGTGCCGTCGATCGCGTGCGCATCGTCGCGGCTGAGCTGGCGAATCCAGATGCGCGACTTACCCCCGGTGATCGCAAGATACGCAATCGTCTGTCCGTCGGGCGACAGCGCGAACGCGGGGGCGCCGGGCGTGAAGAACGGCGGCGTCACCACCTCCACACGGAGCTCCGGCTGAGGCGCGTCGGCGCTTCGCCGGCTGGCGATCGTGGTTAGCAGTGCGACGACGAGCGCCGCTGTCGCGAGCGCCCAGAGCCAGCGCTCGCGTCCGATTGACGGCCGCACGGCGGGTTCGGGCGCGGCGGCCGGTCCGGATGCCGCGTCCTCAATCTCGAGGCGCGCGTCGGCGATGTCGTGCAGCCGCTTGTCGCGGTCGCGCTCCAGGCAGCGACGCAGGAGCGTGCGGATCGACGCCGGGGTCGACGCTGGGAGCGCCGACCAATCCGGATCGGTCTTCAGCACTTCGGCAATCGTGTCGGTCACGTCCGCGCCGCGAAACAAGCGGCGGCCGGCGAGCATCTCGTAGAGCACGACGCCGAACGACCAGACGTCGGCGCGCTTGTCGACCGTCTTGCCCCTCGCCTGCTCGGGCGCCATGTAGGCGGCCGTGCCGAGAATGACGCCCGTCATCGTCGCGCGATTCGTGAGCGTCGGGGAGTTCTCCGAGTCGGGGCTCGATCCGCCGGCCGGCTCGAGCGCTTTTGCCAGGCCGAAGTCCAGGACTTTGACCGCACCGTTGTCCTGAACCTTGATGTTCGCGGGCTTCAGATCGCGATGGACGATGCCGTGGGCGTGGGCGACCTCGAGCGCGAGCGCGATCTGCCGGGCGATCGCCAGCGCTTCGCGCGGCGCGAGCGGCCCGTGCGCGAGGCGTTCAGCGAGCGTCGGACCCTCGATCAGCTCGAGGACCAGCGCACGCGTGACGGCCTCCGACGGGCCTGACGCGCCGGCCGTCGAACCCTCCTCGAACCCGTAGATCTGCCCGATGTTCGGATGGTTCAACGCCGCCAGCACCTGGGCTTCGCGGCGGAAGCGCGCGAGCCGATCCGGAGCCGCCGCGACGCCGGCGGGCAGAACTTTCAGGGCGACGTCGCGGTTGAGCCGGGTGTCGCGGGCGCGATAGACCTCGCCCATGCCGCCCTCGCCCAGCTTGGCCACGCACTCGTAGGGCCCGATCGTTCGACCGATCACGTGTGCGCAGATAGTGAGGCAAGTGCGCCGACTCGCGCAACTCGGCCGGGCGGCGCCCTTGCCTGGCCGCTCACGTCGTATGGAAGGACTTGGCGCCTGGCCGTCGGATGGATTGAGTCGCACGCCCACACGCGCGCGGCGATTTCGTTCTAATCTGAAATAGCGGGATAGCTAGCGCACGACGCCGCGTCTGGCGCGCACGACATAGTTCCCGTTCGGCACGCTGACGCGAACGGTGTGCATGCCGCCGGTTGCCGGTGTCGCGGGCACGTAGCTCATCACGTACTGATGATCGAGCTCGTCAGACACGCGGGTCAGCGCGGCGTCGAGGTCCTCGGTCCTGCCGATCACCTCGCTGTAGCCGTTGGCTTGCGCGGCGATCTCCGCGATCGTGTACGGGTTGACGCGAGTCGCAGGGCGCGCATCAGCGTGATCCACGGCCATCCAATAAAGAAACAGGTCCGTGCCGGCCAGCTGCTGCTTGAGCTGCGTTGGCGTCCGGTCGCTCGCGCTGTCCGCCCCGTCGGAGATCACGACGATGGCGGCGCGCTGGAGGTGGCGCGTCGTGAAGAGCGATATCGTCCTGAACACCGCGTCGTAGAGCGCCGTGCTGCCGCTCGGCGCGAGCGCGTCCAGGCTTGCCAGCAGCCGGGTCCGATCCGTCGTCCAGTTCGCCACCACGTTCACCACGTGGTTGAAGCTGACGAGCGCCACTTCATCGTCCGGTCGCAGCGCGGTCTCGATGAATCGTCGCGCCGCGGCGCGCGTCACCTGCATGGGCTCGCCGATAAGACTCTGGCTGATGTCGATCGCAATCGCCACGCTGATGGGCGTCCGCTCCGAGGTGAAGCGCGTCAATGTCTGTGGACGGCCGTCCTCCTCGACGAGGAAATCGTGCTCGGTGAGGTTCGAGACCAGCCGGCCGTTCCTCTCGCGGACGGTGACGGCCGTCGTGACCATTCCGGAGCTGGTTTGGAGCGCGTCGCGGCCGAGCGCCGCCGGGCGTTCCGCAGCGAGCCGAGCCGGCACCATGGCGTACGGCAGAGCCAGCACGATCAGCGCACCGCGGGCAAGGCGCGCGCAGCGAGATCGCATCATCTGCCTGGTTGGCACGACGCCAGTTCCGATCACGACCACAATGTAATACGTGATCAGGCACCCGAGACGACAATAACGTCGTCGGCGGCTCGGTGCTTCGAGCCCTTCCTGTGGCGGGATTCCCGTGTGGCCGTCTCAAACATCGACTTGGCCCGCTTCAAGCGCCTGGCCGTGCGCAGCTCCGACGACCGTCGCAGACGTCGCGGCTGCCGTCGCCAAGGCGCTGCGCGAGGCCAAGGTCGACGCTGTTCCGAGAGGCGGCGCTTGCGCGATGCGTTATTCGGAAGGCGCCTGCCAGTCGCACGACCTCGACTTCATCGTGACCGGCACGGGCACGCGCAAGGCCGTCGATGACGCGATGGCATCGATCGGCTTTCGCCGCGAACGCGATCGGTAAGTGAATCCAGACCTGCCGTGGTTTGTGGAGTTTCCAAGAGGCTGGCGGCCTTCTTTAACTGGTCCGATCGACAGAGCCTCGAGGCCGCGGTTGAGATTGCGCTTCGCCGACGAGTCAAGCTGTCCGCGATCAAACGGTGGAGTACCCGCGAAGGCGCGTTGACCAAATTCGATGAATTTCGACGCGAAGTTGCGCGACGCCGAGGTCTTGCTCAACGCTCAGCTGCCAAAGACCACGCAAGAAACGATGTCCAGCGTCAGCAACGCGCATACGGCGACATGGCTGCAGCCTTTTGAAGACGGCGAGCCGTGGCGGGGCCCGCCTGAAACCGGCCTGCTGCAAAAAGTCACGCGGTGGGGCCGGCAATTTCGCGTAATGTGAGCGCTGTGGCGATTCTGAGAGCGGAACGCCTGCGGCTCGGTTACCGCAACCGAGTCCTGGCCCAGGACCTGTCATTTGAGATCGACCGCGGCGAGATTCTCGGCATTGTCGGACCCAACGGTTGCGGCAAGACGACGCTGCTGCGAACGATCCTGGGGCTGGTTAAGCCGCTCAGTGGACACGTCACCCGCGATCCCACCGTCACTGTGGCGTACGTGCCGCAGCGCGAACGGCTTGAAACGCTCCTCCCGATCACTGCACTCGAAATCGTCCTGATGGGTCGAAACGCGAGATTTGCCGCGTGGCGTCGAACCGGTCACAACGATCGGGACGCGGTTCGGCGAGCGTTGGCGCGCGTCGATGCGGAAGCGCTTGCACCGCAGCTTTTTCGCACGTTGTCCGGCGGCCAGCAGCAACGCGTGATCCTGGCCAGAGCCCTGGCGGCCGAACCGGACGTGCTCGTGCTCGACGAACCCACGGCCGGCATGGACATCGCGAGCGAGGCCGCCATCCTCGATTTTCTCCGCGATCTCAATCGCGCGCATGGCGTCACCGTCCTCCTCGTCACGCACATGCTGTCGCTGGTGATCAACCTCGCAAGCACGATGATGTTGATGGACGCCGGGACCATCCTTCATGGCCCGGTGAATGACATCGTCAGAGAAGATCGCTTGAGCGCGCTCTACGGGGTGCCGGTGCATCTTAGTCGGGTCGCCGGCCAACGGGTGCTGGTGGTCGGCCGACACGAGGCATCCGATGTTTGACGCGATGTTCATGCGCGTCGCGCTTCTCGCGTCGGTTGCCGCGAGCGTGCCTCTGAGCGTGCTTGGCGTCTACCTGGTCATTCGCCGTGTCGTGTTTCTTGGATTGGTGCTGGCGAACGCGGCGACCGTTGGGGCAGCCGTCGCGCAGATCGTGGACTGGCCGCCCGAAGTAGCCGCGGTGATTACGGCCGTCGCGACAGCATTCGGTCTTGGTGCACTGCCGCCGCCCCGCCACGTGGCCGCGGAGTCCGTCATCGGGTGGGCGTATGCGGCAGCGGCCTCCCTCACGGTGCTGATCCTTGCGGGCGCCGCCCGCGCCGATGCGGACACGTTGCACTTGCTCTATGGCAACGTCCTCGCCGTCAGCCGAGACCACGCGATTGGTCTGGTCGCTGTCGGGATCGTGGTGAGCCTCCTCCATGTGATGTTCGGTTCGCGATTCCTGTTGGTGACGTTCGATGCAGAGGCCGCGCAGGTGGCGGGTGTGCGCACGCGTCTCTGGTCCATGGGTCTCAACCTCTCGATCGGCGTCACCGCTGCGGTGACCGTCCACGAGATCGGTGCGCTCCTGACGTTCGCGCTCCTGACGTTGCCGCCCATGGCCGCGTTGCTCGTTGGGCGCCGCATCCGAACCGTGTTCGTGATCTCGGCGCTCGTCGGGCTCGGTGCCGTCTGTCTCGGACTCATCGCGGCGTTTCAATTCGATTTGCCGCCAGGGCCGGTGACGGTCGCGTTGCTCGCGTTGACGGTGTCCGTCATGGGCGTCGCAGGCCGGTGGCGGGCGTAGACCGCGCGTCTGTGCCGCGTCTCCTCGACGTGGATCAGGGCGCTCAGGCTCGAATGGTTCACGCTCGCCTGAATGGTGATCGAAGCTGGCACGGTGAATCGGCCTGCCTAAACTGATACGCCGAACGCCGACACGAAGCGCGTCCCGATCGCCGCTGCAGGCGCCGCGAGAGGGGGTACAAAAAGGGGCACAACTCACGATCGCGCGTTGAGGGCGATGACGGTAACTGCTTGAAAGTAAATTGGCTCCTCGGGCTGGACTCGAACCAGCAACCCTCCGGTTAACAGCCGGATGCTCTGCCATTGAGCTACCGAGGAACATCGGCCGCAGGCCTCGCCCGAGCGTGCGCGCTCGGACCGCTCCCGCAGCCACGGCAGGAACTTCCATTCTAGCCGGACACCGTCCGGGGCTCCAATTACCAGATTTGCACACGAGGCCAGGCGCGCGGAGACGGCCGGACCACGCGCGCCCGCAGGCCCCGGCGACGACCCGCGCCTACTCCATCTTCCGGTGACTCACCGACAGCATCATCGGATCGTCGCCCGACGGCCCGTAGATCGACGGCACCTTGCCGCCCATCGGCCGGATGTACGTCGAGAGCTGGCCGCGGTGGTGGATCGCGTCGAAGAAAAACAGCCAGAGAAAGCCGCTGATCGGCTGCTCCATCCGCACCTGGCCGTTCATCAGAAACCGGCCCTTCCGCTCCCAGGCCGCGTCGTCCATCCTCTCGATCTTGTGGAGCAGCCTCTCCCACGCCTTGTCGAACGCCTCGAGCAGATGCGCCGGCGGCATGTCGGACGGCCCGCTGAACGAGAACTCGCCCTTGTCGATGAGCTCGGCGCACGCGTTCGCCTCGCCGACCAGCGTCCAGACGATGCGCGACGCGGTCTGGGACTTCTCGTGCGGCGTGTAACCAAACTTCTCGGGCGGGAGCGCACTGAGCACGCGTTGGAATGCGAGCGTTTCGTTCTTGCGGCACTGGAGATGGAATTCGCGGTTGGTCATGGCAGTAGCCTCGGCAGATATTCTAGACTCCATCGGGCTACCGGACGACCGGACCACCCGACTATCCGGCTTATGAACGTCATGCGCGCCCGAGTCCTCGCGACCCTGCTGATTTCGGCCGCCGTGGTCGCACAAGCTCCGCCTCCGCGCGACCGCGCGTGGCGCGAGGACCTCGCATTCTTCGCGCGCGAGTTCCCCGCGAGGCAACTCGATTTCGCGAAGCTCTACCCAAAGGACCGCTTCGACAGCGAGATCGACGCCATCACGCGCGCGATCCCGACGGCCACCGACGCCGAGATCGTCCTCAGCCTGATGCGCCTGGTCGCAAGCGCGCACGTCGGCCACACGAATCTCCGCTGGCCCGAGGGCTCGCTCGCATTCCATCGTCTGCCGCTCGGACTGCAGTGGTACTCGGATGGTCTGGCCATCACCGCAGCAACCGAACCGTACCGCGAGGCGCTCGGCCTGCGCGTCAGCTCGATTGGCACGATGACGCCCGAACAGCTGGAGGCCGCCGTCGCGCCGTATCTCGCCTACGAGGACGACGGCTGGCTGCACCAGTTGAGCCAGTCGGCGATGCTGATGGAAGAGATCCTGCGCGCGCTCGGCCAGGTCGAGACCGATGGACGCGTCGCGATCACGCTCGCGCGACCGGACGGCACGACAACGACGCTGCGGGTCGCGGCCGTGCCGTGGGCAGACCGCTCGCGGCTCGTGACCGCCGTCGAAGCGCTCGGCATCCCGGTGGGTCCCGCGCGCATCGAGCCGCTCCGCTACTACCGCTACGAGATCCTGGCCGGTACGAAAACGCTCTACATCCGCTACAACCGATGCGCGGACGATCCGCGTCAACCCTTCGCGGACTTCGCGAAGGAACTGTTGGCCAAGGTGGACGCCAACCCGAGCGGCGTCGAGCGCGTGGTCATCGACCTGCGCGCGAACGGCGGCGGGAACTCACAAGTCATCGAACCGCTGCTGACGGGACTGCACGCGCGCAAATCGCTCAGCGCCAAAGGCAGGCTGTACGCGCTCGTGGGGCCGGGGACGTTCTCGTCAGGCCTGCTGGCGGTCATCAAGCTGCGACACGACCTCAACGCCGTCGTCGTCGGCGAGCCGCCGGGCGAGAGGCTGAACTCCTACGGCGAAGTGAGACCGCTGACGCTGCCCAACTCGCATCTGAACGTGCAGTACTCGACGAAATACTTCACGCTCGTGAAAGGCGGCGCCGCGTATTTCGAGCCGGACATGGTCGTCCGCACGTCGATCGCCGATTGGCGCGCGGGAAACGACCCCGTTCTAGGCGCGGCGTTGACGCATCGATAACCCCGCAATGCGCCGCCACGTCCACCGCGCAGGCCAGAACAACAACGCGACCCACAGCAGCACCGCAGGCGCGGCTCCGAGAACGGCGAGCACGAGTCCAACGAAGCTGTTGAGCGCAAAGCGCACGCCGTCCACGACCGCGTTCCGAAAACGACGGCCGATCGGCAGCGG
>DATIWF010000143.1:0-46983 GCA_035519535.1 Vicinamibacterales bacterium
GCTCGACCAGCTCGGCGAGGGCGTCGACCGAATTGGCGAGATTCAGCAGGCCGCGCCTGGCCGCTTCCTTCCGCCATTCCTCCGAGTAGTTGTTGCCGTTGAAGACGATCCGCTTGTTCTCCTTGATCAGCTTCGGCAGCACGCTGACGCCCGTGTCGAGGACGCCGCCCGACTTCGTCTTGCGGGCGCCGCCCTTTTCGATCTGCTCGAAGATGTCGGTGAGCATGTCGCCGAGGAAGACGGACAGGATGGCGGGCGGCGCTTCGTTCGCGCCGAGCCGGTGGTCGTTGCCGGCGCTCGCGATCGACATGCGCAGCAGCCCCTGCCACTTGTTGACGGCGCGCAGCATCGCCGCGCAGAACACGAGGAACTGGATGTTGTCGTGGGGCGTGTCCCCCGGATTGAGCAGGTTGTTGCCCAGGTCGTCGCTCATGCTCCAGTTCAGGTGCTTGCCGCTGCCGTTGACGCCGGCGAACGGCTTCTCGTGGAACAGGCACGCCAGGCCGTACTTCGACGCCACCCGCCGCATCGTCTCCATCGTCATCATCTGGTGGTCGGTGGCGACGTTGGCGTTCTCGAAGATCGGCGCGACTTCGTACTGGCTGGGCGCGACCTCGTTGTGGCGCGTCTTGACCGGCACGCCGACCTTGTAGAGCTCCGTCTCGACGTCGTACATGAACGCCAGCACGCGCTCCGGAATCGCGCCGAAGTACTGATCCTCGAGCTCCTGGCCCTTGGGCGGCCGCGCGCCGAACAGCGTCCGGCCGGCGTTGATGAGGTCGGGGCGCGCGAAATAGAAATGCCGGTCGATCAGGAAATACTCCTGCTCGGGCCCGCACGTCGTCATCACGCGTTCGGCCTTGGAGCCGAAGAGCTTCAGGATGCGCACGGCCTGCTTCGAGAGCGCTTCGATCGAGCGCAGGAGCGGCGTCTTCTTGTCGAGCGACTCGCCGGTCCAGCTGACGAAGGCCGTGGGAATCACGAGCGTCGTGCCGTTCTGGCCGACGAGCAGCCAGGGCGGGCTCGTCGGATCCCACGCCGTGTAGCCGCGCGCTTCGAAGGTCGATCGCATCCCGCCCGACGGGAAGCTCGACGCGTCGGGTTCGCCCTTGATCAGCTCCTTGCCGCCGAATTCCGCGACGGCGCGGCCCTCGGCCGACGGCGAGATGAACGAGTCGTGCTTCTCGGCGGTGATGCCGGTGAGCGGCTGGAACCAGTGGGTGTAGTGCGTCGCGCCGTGCTCCATCGCCCAATCCTTCATCGCCGTCGCGATGACGTCGGCGATCGACGGATCGAGGGGCTGGCCCTGCGTCATCGTGCGACGGAGCGCCTTGTACGCGTCGCGCGGGAGGCGGCGACGCTGGACGTCGTCATTGAAGGTGAGCGACCCGAAAATCTCCGTCGCTTTCGGCCGCGGCTGCGGCTTCGCCACGGATTGTCCCCATTCGATGATGCCCTTGGTGGCGTCCTGGAGCGCTGACGAACCCATTGCGTCCTCCCAACAAACAACAAATGCGCAACACGAAAGACAGAACCCGAAAAATTGTGTGTGGTGTGCTGCCTTGTCCCGGGGCCGGGCGTCGGCAGGCGGGACTTCTTATTTTCCATGGAAACGGAAAAAAGTAAAGCGGCGCGCGGGCACGTCCCGCGCGCGCCGGACAGCTTTCGTCGGATAATCCGCGCATGCGCCCCGTGCTCCTGATTTGCGCGCTGTTTCCGGTGCTCGCGTGGGCCGCGTCCGCGCCGCGTCAGCCGAAACTCGTTGCCGTCCGGTTCGGCGTGCTCGTCGACGGACGCGGCGGCGTCATCAAGGACGCCGTCGTCGTCATCGCCGGCGACCGCATCACGAGCGTCGGTGCGGGCGACGCCGCCGTGCCTGCCGGCGCGGCCGTCATCGACCTTCGCCGTTACACGGGCATCCCGGGTCTGATCGACGCCCACACGCACATTACGTACTACTGGGACGGCGCTCCCGGCACGCAGCCGCGCGGGCGCCGCGCGACGCCGACCACCGTCGACGACGTCCTCACGAACGGCCGGCGCACGCTCGAAACCGGCGTGACGACCGTTCGCGATCTTGGCGCATCACGCGGGCTCGACTACGCGGCGCGCGATGCGGTCAACGCCGGCACGACGATCGGCCCGCGGATGTTCGTCGCGGGCCAGGGCATCTCGGCCGGACGAGGCGGCCCGAATCCCGACGCCATGCGGCGGCAGGCCGAGGCGCGCGTCACCGCCGGCTCCGACTGGGTGAAGCTCTACGGATCGCGCGGCAGCTTCGAGAGCGTCGAGACGACCCAGACCGTGACCTTCGAGGAGATGAAGGCCGTCGTCGAAGCCGCACACGCGCTGGGACACAAGGTCGCCATCCATTCGTACGGCCCGTCCGGCGTCAAGGACGCCGTCCTGGCCGGCGCCGATTCCGTCGAGCATGGCATCGACCTGGACGACGAGACCCTCCGCGAGATGGTGACGCGCGGCACCGTGTGGGTGCCGACGATCGACCACAACCGGTACTACGTGGACGCCAAGGACGAGTACGGCTTCGCGCCCGAGACCATCGCGCCGCTCCAGGCCTACATCGTGAAGAACCTGGAATCGACGAAGCGGGCGGTTGCGGCCGGTGTGAAGATCGCGATGGGCTCGGACGCCGTGTACTCGATGTTCGGCCAGAACACGCGCGAGCTCGGCTGGATGATCAAGGCGGGCATGACCCCCGCGCAGGCGCTCGCCACGGCGACCACGGTCCCGGCCGCGCTCCTCGGCCACGAGAACGACCTCGGCTGCGTCGCGCCAGGCGCGTACGCGGATCTGGTCGCCGTCGACGGCGATCCGCTCGCCGACATCGACGTCGTCATCCACCGCGTCGTCTGGGTCATGAAAGGCGGCGTGGCGGTCGTCGACCAGCGATGACCGGCATGGTGTCATCTTGACACTGTTGTCACTTTGACACTAATCTGGGCCCATGCCCGACCCGCGCGGCCTGCTGCCCCTCAAGCCTCTCGTCTTCCAGGTGCTGCTCGCGTTGAGCGCCGGCGAGCGGCATGGCTGGAGTCTCGTCCGTGAGATCCAGCAGGCCGAGGCCGGCGCGCGCGTGCTGCCCGCAAACTTCTACCGCACCCTCCGCGGAATGCTGGCGGACGGTCTGATCGAAGAGGGCGCGGCGCGCCGGAGCGAAGACGACGAACGGCGGCGGTACTTCCGGCTGACGCCGCTCGGCCGCGAGACTGCGCGGCTCGAAGCGCACCGCCTTCACGCGCTCGTCGCGGATTCGCGGACGCGCCGCCTGCTGGCGCGGTCCCGTCACTGACGCTGGTCGCGCCATGGCTCTGGGACTCGCCGATCGCGTGTACCGCGCGCTGCTCCTCGCGCTGCCTCGCCGGCTGAGGCACGAGTTCGGCGGCGACATGGCGCAGCTCTTTCGCGACCATCGTCTGGCGTCCGGCGGGCGGCCGTGGGCGCTGGCCTCACTCTGGATCGCGGCCGTGCGCGACGTCGCCGCGGAGGCGATCGCGGGCCGCCGCCGGCAGCCGGCTGACCGGCCACACAGATGGAGACCGCTCATGCGCGCCTGTGGAACGGACCTGCGGCACGGCCTGCGTCTGGTCCGCCGGTACCCGGCGAGCGCGACGCTCGCGATTCTGACGCTTGCGCTCGGCATCGGCGCGAACGCCGCGATCTTCTCCGTCGTCGATGCGGTCCTTCTCCGCTCGCTTCCGTATTCCGAGCCCGATCGACTCGTGATGGTGTGGGAGAAGCGAATCAAGGAGAACGTCCTCACCAATCCGGTCTCACCGGCGGACTTCCTCGACTGGCGCAAAGAGAACGACGTCTTCGAGAACATCGCCGCAGCCGCGGATACGACCGTCAGCATCAGCGGCGACGGCGATCCGATCGTCGTCGCCGCCGACATCGTGTCGTGGGGGTTCTTCGACGTCCTGGGCGTCCGGCCGGCGCTCGGCCGGACGTTCCGCCCGGATGACGAGGGGCTCGGACAGGATCGCCGGGTCGTCGTCATCACGCGGGGATTCTGGCTGCGGCACTTTGGCGGGGACCAGAACGTCGTCGGGAAGCCAATCAGCCTGAATGGCAACCGGTGGACGATCATCGGGGTGCTGCCGGCGTCGTTCCATTTCGTGAACACGGCCGAGGTCTTTGTGCCGCTTGTGCTGGAGGCCCCGGGCACGACGCCGAGCCGCGTCTCGCATGCGCTCGAGGTGTACGCGCGCATCAGGCGCGGCGTGACATTTGCGCAGGCCTCGGCATCGATGGACCAGCTCGGCGCGAGGCTCGCACAGGAGCACCCGGTGGAGAACGCGAATCACGGTGCGTACGTCTCGCCGCTCCGCGACGAGTTCGTGGGACCGGTGCGCACCAGCCTCATCGCCCTGTTTGCCGCGGTTGGTGTCGTGCTGCTCATCGCGTGCGTCAACGTCGCGAGCCTGCTGCTCGCGCGGGCCGCGTCGCGGCAGCGCGAGATGGCCGTGCGATCCGCGCTCGGGGCCAGCCGGGGCCGGCTCGCGAGCCAGGCGCTCATCGAGAGCCTGGTCCTTTCAGGGATCGGCGCGCTCGCGGGCGTCGCGGTCGCGGACCTCATCGTCGCCGGCCTGCCCGCCGTGATGCCCTCAGAACTTTCGGTCGTGGCCCTCGATGAGATCGGCCTCAGTTGGCGGGTGCTCGGGTTTGCCGCCGGTCTCGCCGCGCTGACGGGGCTCACGTTCGGCTGGCTTCCTGCCCTTCACGCGTCTGCTCCTGACGTCCGCGGCTCGCTTGCGCATGGCGGTCGCGGCGCGCCCGGCGTCAAGCGCCGCGCCCGTCTCGCTCTGGTCATCGGCGAGGTTGCGCTTGCCGCACTCACGCTCGTCGGCGCGGGCCTCGTGCTGCGCAGCTTCGCGGCGACGATGGCGCAATCGCTGGGCTTCGATCCGCACGGCCGCCTGACATTCGCGGTCACCATGCCGGCCTCGCGCTATCCCGCGCCGGAGGCTCGTCGCCAGGCGCTCGCCGACCTGGAGGAGCGGCTGCGCGCGATTCCCGGAGTGTCGAGCGTCGGGGCGATCAACCTGCTGCCGCTCAGCGGCGAGGATTCGCGCACCGGGATTGCGATCGACGGCCGTGAGCCGCGGCCCGATGAACCGCCGACGCGCATGCATCCTCGCATCGTCACGCCCGGGTACTTTCAGGCGATGGGCGTGCCGATCGTCCGCGGGCGCGGCTTCACGCCGGCAGACGGCGCGGGCGGGGATCCCGTCGTGGTCATCAGCCAGACGTCCGCCCAGCGGTTCTGGCCCGATCGCGATCCCATCGGCAGGCGGATGCGCTTCGGCGGCGACTCGGTCTGGCGCACGGTCGTCGGCATTGCCGGCGACGTGCGGCACTGGGGGCTCAAGCGCGACGTCAACCCGATGGTGTACTGGCCGCAGGCGCAGGGCAACTCGCAGTTCCTCACGTTCGTGCTGGCGAGCGACCTCGACGCAGGATCGATCGCACGCGCGGCGCGGGCCGCCGTCGCCGGCTTCGACGCCACCCTGCCCCTCGCTGGCGTGCGGTCGATGGACGACGTCGTGGCCGCGTCAGTGCGGAGCGAGCGGGCGCAGACGGTGCTCATGGGCGCGTTCGGCGCCGTTGCGCTGGCGCTGGCGATCATCGGCATCTATGGCGTCATGGCCCAGCTCGTCACCGCACGGCGGCAGGAGATCGGCGTCCGGATGGCGCTCGGCGCGCAGCCGCGCGACATCCTGCGCCAGCTGCTCACGGAGGGCGCGTGGCAGACGGCCGCCGGCCTCGCGATCGGCCTCGCGGCCGGCACGTCCCTCATGCACCTGGCAACGACGCTGCTGTTCAACGTGCGCCCGGCCGATCCGGTCACGCTCGCCGGCGTCTCGGTCGTGCTGCTCTCCGCCGCCCTCGCAGCCTGCCTCGTCCCGGCGCGCCGCGCGATGCGCATCAGGCCGCAAGAGACGCTGAAAACCTCCTAGTCCCAATCACTCAATCCCCAATCACCCATCCAATCCCCAATCACGAATCACCCAATCCAATTCCCAATCACCGATCCCCAATCATCAATGCGTAGCTCGCGAGCGCGGGCCTGCACGCCCTTCCCCTCTCGTTCGCCGCCGGACTCGGCATGCGCACGCTCACGTACCACGGGCGCGGCGCCGATGCGCTCATTCTGACGTGTCCGTGGTGGTGCTGACGCTCGCCGGGCTCGTCGAGACCTGGCTGCCGGCGCGTCGTGCCGCGCACATCGCGCCGGTCCAGGCGATTCGTCGCGTGTAGCGCTACTCGGCGCGCAGAGCTCTCAACGGATCGACCCGCGTCGCGCGGCGTGCGGGGGCGAGGCATGCCAGCGTGCCGGCGGCGAACACGACACCCGCCACTGCGAGATACACCAGCGGCTCGGTCGGCGCGGTGTCGAACAGGTACCGCGCGAGGACGCGACTCAAACCGACAGCGCTTGCGGCCCCCAGCACGAGACCGACGGCGACCAATCGGGCGCCTTGTCCCAGCACCATGGTCAGCACCGACGACCGGCTCGCCCCGAGCGCCATTCGCACGCCGAACTCGCGCGTCCGCTGGCTGACGCTCGTCGCGATGACGGCCGCGATCCCGGCCAGCGTGATCAGGAGCGCGAGGCCCGCGAACGATCCCAGCAGCACGGCCGCCAGCTTTGGATCGCGCAACTGTCTCTGTCGCAGATCTTCGAGCGTCTGCATGTCTTCGACCGGGATCTCGTTGTCGAGCTGGTGCACGACGGTCTTGACGGCGCCGGCGAGGCTCAGCGGGTCGCGTGTCGTGCGTAACAGGACCTGCGGTCCCCACCCGGAGCCCCCTTGCGACATCGGCACGTAGAACTGCTGCAACGGCTCCTGCTCGATCGAATACTGCTTCATGTCCGTAACGATGCCCACGACCTGCATCGTCAGCGGCTTCGGCTGCCCGTGCGGGTCCGAAATCTGCACGGTGAATTCGTCGCCGATCGGGTCGCGCTGATCCCACAGCTTGGCCATGGATTGATTGATGATCGCGACCGGTGCGGACGTCGGTGTGTCGCGCGAGTCGAAGGTGCGGCCGCGCACGAGCGGCGTGCCCAGGACGTCGAAGTACTCGCTGCTGATGATGTTGCCGTCCACGGTCGGCGGCAGGCGCGGGTCGGCGTGCGCCCGGATGGTCACCGGCAGCGCGCCGGGGGCGCCGGTCAGCGGGATGGCATTGGAGATGGCCGCCGCCTGGACGCCCGGCATCGCCTTGAGGCCGGCGAGCACGCCGGTCAGGAACTGCAGCAGGTCTTCCGCGGTCTGCTGGTGTGAGAAGTTGCCGTGCAACTGGGCCGTCAGCACGTGGTCGTCGTTCTTGAATCCCAGGTCGACCGTGGCGAGGCGGTGCAGGCTCTGCAGGAACAGGCCCGCGCCGACCACGAGCGCAAAGGCCACGGTGACCTGGGCGACGACGAGCGCCGAGCGGAGGCGCTGGCGGACGGGGGCATCGCTCGACTGGCCGCCGCCGTCCTTCAACGCCGTCACGACCGTGCGACGAGCCGAGAGCGCGGGCGCGGTGCCGAACACCAGGCCCGTCACGAGCGCGACGGCGAGCGTGAAGCCGAGCGTGACGCCGTCGATGGACGTCTCGATGATCCGCGGCGTGAACCGGCTCGCGAACGCCGCCAGCAACCGGGCGGTGGGTGAGGCGATCGCGAGGCCGATCGCGCCGCCCAGCACAGCAAGAATCAGGCTCTCGGTCACGAGCTGCCGCGTCAGTCGGCCGCGGCTCGCGCCGAGCGCCGACCGCACCGCCAGCTCACGGTCCCGCCGCAGAGTCCGCGACAGCGCGAGGTTCGCGACGTTCGCGCACGCGATGAGCAGCACCAGCGCCGTCGTGCCGATCAGCGTGAACATGATCGGCCGCGCGTCGTGCGTGATCTCCTCGTCGATTGAGACGGCCGTGGTCTTGAAACCCGAGCCCGGCCGGTAGTGGACCGTGTCCTCCCGGCTCCACTTCTGTCCGTCCGCCTGTGCGGCGGCATTGATCTCCGCCAGCGTCACCCCGGGCTTCATCCGACCGAACGCCAGCAGCGCGGCGAACCGGCGGTGATTGGTGTGGCTGTCGGGCTCGGCGTCGGCCCGGAACGGACAGGCCGACGTCGGCATGTACACGTCGTTGTCATTCGGGTACTGTCCGATCGCCGGGAGGACGCCGACGATCGTGTGGGCCCGGTCGTTCATCTGCACGACCTTGCCCACGACATTCGCGTCGCCGCCGAACTGCTTCTGCCAGAACGCATGGCTCAAGATCAGCACCGGCTCCGCACCGAGGACGTCGTCCGACGGCACGAACGTCCGGCCGAGCGCGGGTTTGATGCCGAAGACGTCGAAGAACTGCGACGACACGACGCCCGTGTTGACGCGGTGCGGCTCGCCCTGATTGAGCAGCACGAAATGCATCTGGTGGTACTCGACGAAGGACTCGAGCCCGGTCAGATCGCGGCGGAGATCGCGTGCTTCCGCGATCGACACGCCGACGTCGCTCTGGTTGACGAGCGGCGCGTCGTTGCGCACGCGAATCAGCTGCGCGCTGTCGCGGTACGGCAGCGGGTGCAGCAGCGCGCCGTTGATCACACTGAACATGGCGGTGTTGGCGCCGATGCCGAGTCCGAGCGTCAGCACCGCGGCGAACGCGTAGCCCGGCGATCGCCGCAGCGTGCGCCAGCCGAAGCGGAGATCCTGCGCAAGGTGGTCCCAGAAGTTCAGGCCGCGGACGTCGCGGACCTGCTCCTGGACAGCGCCGAAGCCGCCGAAATCGCGGAGCGCCGTCCGGCGCGCCTCGTCGGGCGGGACCCCCGCCGCCCGGCGCCGCTCCGCCTCCATCTGGACGTGAAACTCCATCTCGCGGCGGATGTCGTCCTGCAGACGATCGCCGTCGCGCAAGAAACGCAGCCCCTGACGAAGTCGCTTGAACATGGTCGGCCTCGCTTCGTGCCGTTCAGGTGGACTGGAGGATCCGGGCGACCGCGGCCGCCATCTGCTCCCAGCTCTCGGTCTCGCGGGCCAGCTGCCGCTCCCCCGCGCGCGTGAGCCGGTAGAACTTCGCCTGGCGGTTGTTATCGGACACGCCCCACTCGGACGCGACCCAGCCCTGCTCCTCGAGCCGGTGGAGCGCCGGGTAGAGCGACCCCTGATTCACCTGCAGGACGTCCCCGGAGACCTGCTGGATGCGCTGGGAAATGCCCCAGCCGTGCTGGGCGCCCAGCGCGAGGGTCTTCAGGATCAGCAGGTCGAGCGTGCCCTGCAGGAGGTCGTTCTTCGGCGCTTTGGCCATCGGTCTCCCCTTGTAGACGTTCGACAAGGCTAACAGGTTCCCTTGTCGATTGTCTACAGGTCACGACCGCTCTCGACCACGACGGCCAGGAACGCTGGCAGGGTCCGATGCCGCGCGAGGCCGAGGGTCACCGAGCGCTGGCCTGGCGCCGTCGATCCGACCGGCCGCCTCAGGCGGCCAGCGTCAGCGCTTGATCGGTCTTGGCGGTGGCGCGTCGTCGTCATCGTCCCCGATCTCGCTCGCGACGTGGGGGCGGATGAAGGCGGCGTGGCGCGGCGGCGGCATGACGGCCGACGGACCATGCACGGAGCGCCAGAGGATCTCGTTCAGCTCGATCTCCGGCGCGCGGTCCTCCTGCGTGAAGTCCATCGCGGCCGAAGCGCGCGCGTCCGGGCCGGTGCCCGGATTCATCTCGTCGAGCTTCACGCGGGCGTTGCGGCGAGTGAAGGGCGCGAGCGCGGGCGTGTTCGTGAACGATCCGTACATCGGATGCGCGGATGCGTCGTACTGACTCATCGGCGGCAGGCCGAGGATCAGCTCCATCGTGCGCAGCATCCCCGACGTCGTGTAAAGCGTGCTGTCCACCGATCCGCGCTTGACGTACGGGCTGGCGATGAACGCGGGTGACCGATGCGCGTCCACGTGATCGGGTCCGTTCTGCGCGTCGTCCTCGAGGATGAAAATCGCCGAGTCGTTCCAGTACGTGCTGTGGCTGATCGCCTCTACGAGCTTGCCAAGCGCCTGGTCATTCTCGGCGATCATCGCGCGAGGCGTCGGCGATCCTGCCGAGACGCCCGAAGTGTGATCGTTCGGCAGACGCAGGATCGACAGCGCGGGCAGCGTTCCGTCGGCCTCGAACTTGTGGAACTCCTCGAGCCACGCGTCGATGCGACGGGCATCGGGGATTTTCAGATCCCAGGGTGGATAGAACGGCGCCACGCGGCCCTGGAGGCCCGGCACGTTGGCCGTCACTTTGCCTGCCGCGGAGTCGCCATCCGCAAACTCCCCGTAGCTGCGCACCGTCTTCCCGGCGCGAATGCAGGCATCCCAGATGTAGCCGTTCTGCGGCGCGGTGACGTTGCCGTAGGCGTTGCGCATCGTGCCGCCGCCTTCGCTCAAATACGCCGCGCCGCGACTGCCGTAGTTGGTCGGCCAGATCTTCTCGACGAAATCATTCGCGATCGCGCCGGTCGAGAATGCGTGGCCGTCATAGCTCACTTCGGCGTCCACGTAGAAATTGTCGAGCGTGACGAATTCCTTCGCCAGAGCGTGCGCATTCGGTGTGACGTTGTCGCCGAAGAGCGCAAGCGAGGGATCGCCGTTGCCGCGATCGAGGTCGCCCAGGATCTGGTCGTACGTCCGGTTTTCCCGGATCACGTAGAACACGTGCTTGATCGGCGACGGGTCGCCGACACGCCGCGGAATCGCGGTGTCGGCGGGCGCCGAGGCCGGCGCGAGGCGCGTGGTGTCGTTGTACGGGGTGACGCGATACACCGTGTTCGTGTAGCGCCGGAGCGCCTCATCGTCGGGCGTCGGGAGCACGGAGAGCGCGCCCTGCAGGATCACGTCGGTGTACTGCCCCTCGGCGCCCGGCACGCCCGCCTGCGGGCCGCGCGGATTCGGCGACGACGTCAGCCCCTTGCCGCTCAGGACATAGATGGCCTCGCCGCGCCGGCTGAACGCGACGCCCGTCGGATACCAGCCCGTCGGAATGAAGCCGACGACGCGGCTGGAACCGGCCGTCGACACGTCTACCATCGCCACCGTGTTGTTGTCGGCGTTGGCGACGAGCAGACGCCGGCCGTCCGGCGAGAGCGCCAGCGCGTTCGGCGTCGATCCCGGCGGGGCCTGCGGATAGAGCGCCACCGAAATCTGCTCGGTCGCTTTCATCGCCTTCGGATCGACGACCCAGACGGCGTTCGTGTTCGCGCATGCCACGAACAGGCGGCCGTCGGCGCCCTGCACCATCGCGTTGGGATGCTCGCCCACGGCGATTTCGCCGTTTGACGCGAGCGTCTTCGGATCGAGCCGCAGGATGCGCGCGCCGCCCCAGAGCGACACGAACAGCGCCGACCCGTCCTTCGAGAACAGCGTCGTGTAGGGCTCGGCCGGCACATCGACGGTCGCGCGCACGTTGCCTGTCGAGAGTTCGACGAGGCTCACGACGTCGCCAAGCACGTGCGCGGCCGCGAGGCGTGCGCCATCGGGGCTGACGTCGATGCCGCCGACGAAGCTCTGGGGGACGACCTCGCGCCGTCCGCCGCCCTCGACGGTCTCCCGCGCGCTCCGGCCGAGCGGCAGCGTGCCGCTCTTCGACAACCGGCCATTGCGCCAGGCCAGCTCGACGACGCTGTTGGCCGCGGCGCCGGAGGAGTACAGCTTCGTCCCATCCCGGTTCCACGCCAGCCCGAGCCACGCATCATCGAGCGGCACGGTCGAGGCGACGAGGCCGCGTTCGAGATCGACCACGCGCAGGGTCGGCTTCGTGTACCCGTTGTTCGAGACGATCAGATAACGGCCGTCCGGCGACAGCACCATGTTGAGCGGCAGATCGCCGATCGACATGTGCCGTCCGGCGGGAGCGATGCGCCACCCGTTCGGCAGGAGCGTTTCCCCGCCGCCCAGGCTCCCGGGCAGCGTGACCGGCGGCGCGGCATGCTGCGCGATCGTGACGCCCGCGGCGGCGGCCACCGTGAGCACTACACCAGTGAATCGGACCAGGATCGGCGTACGCATGCGGGGACAGTAACACGCGTTCTTGACGTCAGGTTGTCGAACCCTCGGCGAGCCCCGCAGCAACCCCCGGGGAACCCTGTTGCAACCCCTCGGGAACCTATTCCGCTTTGAGCGCGATGAGCGGATCCACCCCGACGGCCCGCCGCGCCGGCCACCACGCCGCCAGCCCGGAGACGACGAGCAGACCGGCGGCGACGAGCGTCAAGCTCGTCGGATCCGTGGGACTGATTTCGAACACCAGCGTGCGCATCCACCGTGAGAGGCCGATCGCACCCGCCACGCCGATCGCGATGCCCACGCCCGCGAGCATGAAGGCCTGGCCGACGACGAGGCCCACGACCGACCGTCGGCCCGCACCCAGTGCGACGCGGATGCCGATTTCGCGCGTGCGCTGCGCGACGAGGTACGACAGGACGCCGAAGATGCCGACCGCCGACAGCACGAGTGCGACGCCGGCAAACCCCGCCAGCAACAGCATGAAGAACCGCGGCGTGGCGATCGACTTCTGTACGTGCTCGGCGAGCGTCTCGACGCGATTCAGCGGCAGGTTCGGATCGACCGCGGCCACGGCCGCGCGGAGCGGCGCGACCTGCGAGGCCTCGGGCGTCGCCGTCCGGACGACGAACGCCATCGACTCGATCGGCACCTGAGAAAGCGGCACGTAGATCTGCGGCGGCGCGTCCTGATCGAGGCCGAACGACTTCACGTCCGCGACGACGCCGACGACGTCCCCGCCGACGCGGCCGTCGTTGCGACGCCAGCCGAGCGTGATGTGCTTGCCGAGCGGATCCTCACCAGGAAAGAACTTCTGCACGGCGCTCTCGGTCAGCAGCGCGACGGGCGTCGAGCCGGGCCGGTCGTCGCTCGCGAACATGCGGCCGCGCTTCAGCGCGATGCCCATGACCGGAAAATACTCCGCGTCGGCGACGCGCACCTCGAGGGTCGGGTCGTCACCCGGCGGCGACGGCGGCCGGCCCTCCACGCCGAACGACCAGTTGAAGGTCGGCGGCGTGGGCGGAATCGCCAGCACCGCGCCGAACGCGGTCACGCCCGGTACGTTCGAGATCCGCTCGCGGAGATCCCGGTAGAAGGCCTGACGCTGTGCGTCGGATTTGTACCGGGCCTCCGGCAGGTTGATGCTGAACGTGATCGCGCGCCCGACTGTGAACCCGGGGTCGACGTGACTCAACAGCACGAAGCTGCGGACGAGGAGCACGGCGCCCGCCAGCAGCACCACCGAGAGGGCCGTCTCTGCGACGACCAGCGCGCTCCGGAGCCGCTGGCTGCGCCGGCTCGCGAGTCCGGACCGGCCGCGCTCGTGCAGACGATCGGCGAGCGACTCGCGGCGCACGATCTGCCACGCCGGCAGGAGTCCGAAGACGAGTCCGGTGACGAGAGCGGCGCCGGTCGTGAACGCGATGACGGTCGCGTCGACGCCTACCGCGTCGAGCCGGGGAATGCCGGCCGGGCGAAGCGCGACGAGGGCGCGCGTGCCGGCCACGGCCAGCCCGAGGCCGGCGAGCCCGCCGAGGCCGGCGAGCAGCAGGCTCTCGACGACCAACTGACGGACGAGACGCGCGCGGCCGGCGCCGAGCGCGACACGGATCGCGAGTTCGTCCTCGCGCGCCCACGCCCGCGCCAGCACCAGGTTCGCGACGTTGACGCACGCGATGAGCAGGACGAACGCGACCGCGCCGAATATCACGAGCAGCGCCGTGCGCGAATCGCCGACCAGCGCGTCGAGGAGCGGATGCACGGTCATCCCGACCTTTGTGTTGAACTTCGGATACTCGGTCTCGAGCTGCCGCGCGAGGCCCGCGAATTCCGCTTGGGCCTGCGCCATCGCCACGCCCGGCTTCAGGCGTCCGATCGCGCCCAGATACCACGCCCCCCGGTTCGTCGTCGTGAAACTCTCGCTGTACTCGACCGGCACCCAGAACTGCGCGCCGAGCGGCCATTCGAACCCCGGCGGCATGATCCCGATGACCTGGTAGGACTCCGCGTCGAGCGTGATGTTCCGGCCGATGAGCCGCGAATCGCCGCCGAACCGCTGTTGCCACAACCCGTAGCCGAGCACGACCTCATGCGTGCGTCCCTTCTGGTGCTCGTCGGCAGCAAATGTTCGTCCCGCCATCGGGGCGGACCGGAGCGTCTCGAAGAATTGCTCGGTCACTTCGGCGCCGATGATCGAGGCGGGATCGCCGGCATTGGTCAGCACGAACCGATGGTCGTCGTACGCCGCGGCGGATTCGAGCGTCTGCGTCCGCTTCTGGACGTCGAGGAAGTTCGCGGGACTGAAGACGTCGCGCTTCCCCTCCCACACCTGAAACAGGCCGACGAGCCGATCGGCATCCGGAAACGGCAGCGGCTTCAAGAGCACGCTGTCGACGACGCCGAAGATGGCGCTGTTGGCGCCGATGCCGAGCGTGAGCGTGAGGCACGCGATGAGCGTGAACCCGGGCGCCTTGCGCAACCGGCGCGCGCCGAGCCGGACATCCGACCAGACGCCGCTGGTTCGCGATCGCGGTTCCATGATGGGCCTCCTGGATCGGTCGGTGATCGAGGCACGTCCTGCCCACCGTTCGGCGGCGCCGTGCCAGAGCGCGTCGAGCGCCGCGCGCGCCCACAGCCGTGCAAGGGCGACGGGCCGTCCGGCGGCGGCGGCGCGTGCCTCGTGAAACTGCCGCGCCATGTCGTCCGCAAATTCCTCGCGGACCGCGGGCGGGAACGCCCGGAGCAGCTGGCGATAGAGACGGTCGCCCGGCCTGCGGTCCCGGACCATCGCGGGCCTACTTGCCTTTCGCGGCGATCAGCCGCTTGCCGCGCGATTCGTCGACGAGCGCAGCCAGGCGCCGCGCCTCCGCCCGGGCGACCTCGCGTCCGAACGTCGTCAGATGGAAGTACCGGCGGCGCTGCGCATTGGCGCCGGTGTCCGCCGCGGCCTGCGCGCGCTCGGCCCGCGACGGCTCGGCCTCCTCGATGAGCCGCTCGGCGAGCAGGGCCTTCAGCAGCCGGTAGAAATTGCCGGGCAGCAGCGGCTCGCGGCCGCTGCGCCGTTCGATGTCGCGCACCAGATGCCAGCCGTGCCGATCGCCGTCGGCCAGCACGAGGAGGATCTCGAACACGAGGGGCTTGAGCGGCAGCAGGTCGCGCGGGTCGCGCATCAGGCTGATACTAGTCTCGTATTGAGACTAGTTGCAAGCGTCCCGCCCTACTCGGCCCTCAGCACGACGGTGGGCTCGGTCCTGAGCGCCCGGCGGATCGGCGCGGCGGCCGCGGCCACGGCCGCCGCGAGCAGCGCAACAACGGCCAGGGCGATCGTGACGGGATCCGCCGCCGAGATTCGATACACCCGCGCGGCGAGAAGCTTCGTGGACGCCAGGATCAGGCCGATGCCCGCAATCGATCCCGCAAGGGAAAGGGCGGCGACCGGACGAAGCACGACTGCCGCAATGGCCGACGCCGGGGCACCCATGGCGACGCGAATGCCGAGCTCGCGCGTGCGTTCGGCGACGAGCTGTGCCACGACGGTGGACACCCCCGCAATCGCCATGAGGCCCGCGAGAATCGCGACAAGACCCATCAGCCGGGCGAGCGCGCGTTCCTCCACCACCTGAAGATCGAGATCCGCGTCCAGCGTGCCCGTGTTGTACAGCGGCAGCGCGGGCGCCAGACCGTTCACGATCTGCCGGGTCGCGGCGAGGATTTCCCCGGCTGGGCGGGGCGATCGAATGAGAAGCGTGCCCCACACCAGGTCCGGCTGGGCCGGCTTGTAGACCATCTGCCGCGGTTCGGCGCGGAGGTCGGCCCATTTCACGTCACCCACGACGCCGACGACCACGCAAGGTGGGGCGTCCTCCCGGGAGCCAAGCGCGACGCGCTGGCCCACCGCCGGTTGGTCGCCAAACAGACGGCGCGCGAGCGCCCGTCCGAGGATCACGTCCGGGGGCGCGGCGGCCCCGGGCCGAAGGAACTCGCCGGATTCGAAAGTCCGGCCATCGATAAACGGGATTCGGAGCGTGGCGAAATACCCCGGCGAAACCGTCGCGATTGTCGCCCGCACGATCGGGGAACCCGCCGCCGCGAGCCTGACAGCGCCGCCCATGCTGTTCGTACTGATCGGCGCGGGCGACGAGTACGCCGCCGCGTCAACGCCCGGTGCGATCGACAACTGGTCGACCAGTTCCCGGAACATCGTGTCGGAACGAGCGGGCGTGTAGCCGCGCTCCGCGGGATTGAGATCGAACTCCACGACGTGCCCGGGATCGAACCCGAGATCCTGCTCCCGCAGCGCGACAAGCGATCGGAACAGCACGGCCGCCGACACGATCAGCGCAAGCGACAGCGCGAATTGCGCGGCGACGAGCGCGAACCGCAGCCGGTGCGCCCGCTGGGCCGTGGCGCGGTCGCTCGTCATGAGCTGGCGCGGATCGACCGAGGCCGCCAGCCACGCAGGCAAGACGCCAAACACCGCGACCGTCGCCAGCGAGACCAGGCCGGAGAACAGCAGGACACGATCGTCGAAGCCGATCGCCTCGATATTCGGCAGATATGGCAGGAGCCGTGTGCCCAGAAAGAGCGCCGTCAGCGCCCAGGCGACGCCGACGCCGAGCAGCCATGCGACGGCCGTGTGTGTTGCGGCTTCGGCGAGCTCCGGTCGCATGATGCGCCAGCGGCTGCCGCCGAGCGCCCGCCTCAGCGCCAGTTCGCCCTTTCGCCGGGTGGATCGCACGAGGATGACCGTCGCGGCGTTTGCACAGGCGAGCAACAGCAGGAGGAACGACGCGACGGCAATGACGCGGTAGATCGCCAGCAGTCTGGTTTCGATCGAGGGCTGGCCGATGTCAGAGAGGTGCAAGGACACCACGGGCGCAAGCGGCACAGGGCGTGAGGTTCCGGCGGCGGCATCGACATGGTCGAAGATCGCCGCGAGCCGCCGCCCCACCGACTCGGGCGTGCTGCCTGCCCCGAGTCGACCGAACAGCGCGAAGTGGCCGCCTTCCCACAACCGGTCCGCGCGTGTGCGCCGGTCCACGGCCGGCCACTCCGCCATCGGCAGCCACACATCGCTCCTGAACACGAGCGACCAGCCTCGATAGCCGGACACGACGCCCGCAATCGCGAATGGTTCGCCGTTCAGGGAGAATGTCCGGCCGACGACGTCGGGCGCGGCCGCGAATCGATGGCGCCAGAGCGACTCGCTGATCACCGCGACGCGATGCCCCGGAACTTCGACTTCGCCATCGTCGAGCGCCCGGCCGAGCCGCATCTGGAGCCCGAGCACCTTGAAGTACTGACCCGCCACGCCGGCGAGCCCGACGACCTCCGGCTCGCCCGAGTCGCTCGCGAGCCACCCGTCCCCGTGCCATTCCGACGTCAGACCGTCCAGGCCCGTGCCGGCGCGCCGCATCTCCACGAGATGGGCGTGGCTGAAGCTGGAGAAGCTGCGCGATCGGTCCCGGGGCTGCAGCCGCACGGTGACGAGCCGGTCGGGATCGGTCACGCCGGGCAGCGGGCGGAACAGCACGGTGTTGAACACCGCGAAGGTCGCCGTCGTCGCGCCCACCCCCAGCGCTAGGATGGCGACGATCGCGGCGGCGGACCAGGGCTGACGCGTCATCAGGCGCAGACCGGCAGGCAGGCGCACCTCCAATGCGAGGGAACCGCGCCATTATCGCCGGGGGCAGGCCTCCGAGGTGTGTAAATTGATTGAATTGTGTATTTCATGTATTATCCTGCCATGGCATTCACACCGCGGGCGGTCCGCGGCCCGTCGGTGTCGGCCACCGACGCCGTCCGGCGGTTCAGCGCGCTCATCGACCGCGTGCGCGAAACGCGCACGGGGTGGGTCATCGAGGCGCACGGCGAGGCGGTCGCCGAAATCGTGCCGGCCGCCCGTCGGGTGACCCTTGGCGACTTCCGCGCGTTTCTCCGGGACGGCCCGCGCGCGCCTGAGTCCGTGCTCGACGCCGTCGCCGCCGAGAGCCGCACCGCGCGCGCCGAGCGCGAACCCGCGCCCCCTCGCCTCTCGGGCCGCGGCGGGCGAAAAAGACACCGGGAGTAATTTGGTCAGGCGTCAGCACATGACTCCCGGCGTCCTTCGCTGATGGGCGTCATCCTCGACACCAGCGTGCTCATCGCCGCCGAGCGCGGCGATCTCGATCTGCGCAAGGCCCGCGACGACGAGGAGGTCGCGCTGGCGGCCGTGACGGCGCACGAACTGTGGCGTGGCGTCGCGCGGCTGCCGGCGGGTGTCTCCCGTGTCCGCGCGGAACGCTGGCTCGAGGCGCTGCTCGACCTCGTGCCTGTGGTACCGTACGATCACGAGATCGCCCGCGTGCACGCGGCGCTCTGGGCCGACCTCGCCCGGCGCGGCCTCGCCCTCGGGCCTTACGATCAAATGATTGCCGCCACGGCCCTCCATCTGGACTTTTCGCTCGCCACCCGTGATCGAGCCTTTGCCCGCGTGCCGGGCCTCATGACCGAAACGTGGTGACGGCCCCGCTCGAGGCGTTCCTGCGCGACCGGCTGGCGCAGCCGCTGCCCGGCGGCGACGCGCAGTTTCGCTTTTCACCGCTGCCGACGCGCAAGGGCTGGCGTCCGGAGATGCAGCCGCCCGAGGCGCGCCGCGCGGCCGCTCTCCTCCTGCTCTATCCGGATCGCGATCGGGTCCGGTTCGCCCTGACCGTCCGGCGCCACGATCTTCCGCAGCACGCGGGCCAGGTCAGCTTGCCCGGTGGGCGCATCGACTCCGGCGAGACGCCGCTCGACGCCGCCCTCCGCGAATCGCGCGAGGAAATCGGCGTGCCGCCGGAATCGGTGCGGATCCTCGGCGCGCTGTCCTCGCTGTGGGTCGTCGTCAGCAACCACCTGCTCTTCCCGTTTGTCGGCATCGCTGACGTGCGGCCCGAGTTCCGTCCCGCGCCGAACGAGGTCGCCAGCATCCTCGAGGTCCCGCTCGACGACCTTCGCAATCCAGCGAACCTCGGCTGGTCCCGCCACGCCCGCGAGGGCATCGTCGTCGACTACCCGCATTTCGTGTTCGAGGGTTATCAGACATGGGGCGCGACGGCGATGGTGCTCGGTGAGTTCGGCAGCTTGTTCGATCCGGACTTCCGGCCGCCGGCGCGGTAGAAAGACGCAAATCGCTACGACGGGCACGTCGGGTCCAAGGAACGTGCATTTCCGGTCATCGCTCTGTTCTTTCCAAGGAAGAAGGTTGACGAACGTCAGTTCGTTCCTGGCACCCGACGTACCTGACGTACCCGACGTACCTGACGTACCCGACGTACCCGACGTACCCGACGTACCCGACGTACCGACGACCCGTCGCACGCCACAGACGGAACTCCGAACGTCCCACCGGTGTCTTGTTCGATAGAGGCGCATGTTTTCCCCAGCCCGCCCGTACTAGACTGAGGAGTCCGTTCTCCGTCCGGAGGGCGTCGCATGCGCCGTTACGCTGTTGGTCTGTCGCTGGCCACGGTTCTCGTCGCCGGCATCCCGCTTGTCGTCACCACGCAATCGACGCAGTTGACCGTGCTCGATGCCGGTCCGCGCGGCGAGATCAACCAGCTGCAGGACGCGAACGAGATTCGCGTCGTCTTTTCCGAGCCGATGGTGCCGCTCGGGCGCGTGCCGTCGAATCCGACGCCGCCGTGGATCCACATCACGCCCGCGGCCCCCGGTTCGTACCGGTGGTCGGGCACGACGATTCTGCTCTTCACGCCCGATCCGGCGGCGCATCTGGCCTTCGCGACGCGATTCACGGTGCACATCGACGGAACGGCGACGAGCGAGTCGGGCCGCCGCCTCGGCACGCCCTACGAGTTCACGTTTACGACGCCGACCGCGAGGCTCAGCTCCGCGCGCTGGTATCGCCGCACCGAGCGCTTCGACTCACCGCTCGTCATCGTCATGCAATTCAACCAGCACATGCGGCCCGCGGACGTGCTCGGGCACCTCACCGTGCGCTACCAGCCGCACGACGTCGATCTTCCGACGTACTCCGAGCGGGAGCGGGCGCGGCTCGCCGCGACCGACCCGGCGGGACTGCAGCGATTCGAGGCGAAGGTCGCCGCGGCGCGTCAGACCGCGGCGCGGACCGACGTCGTGAGCGTGCAGTTGACGAGCGACTGGGACCGGAAGCGCTTTCCGGAATCCGACCACCAGGTAGTCGTCGAGACTGCGACGCCGCCGGCGCCCGGCGGCTGGCTGCAAATCACGCTGGACGATCGCCTCCCGGCGGCAGAAGGTCCGGAGCATCCGCCCGACGCCCAGCGGTCGTCGGTCGTCCTGACGCCGGTCTTTTTCGCCGAATCGTTCTCGTGCCGGCAGCAGTGCGACCCGTCGGACTACAACCCCGTGCGGTTCACGGTCAGTGTGAACGTCGAGCCCTTCGCGCGCTCGCTGGGCGTGCGCGACCTGACCGATCCGGCGCGCGAGCAGACCATCCTCCCGACGTCTCCCGTCAAGACGACGACGTACGACGAGTACGAAGGGCACGCGGTGGAGGACGCCGGGTACGACCGCCAGCCGCCGGCGCACACGTGGCTCTATCGCCTCGATCCGTCGCTGCAGGCGGCGGACGGCCAGACGCTCGGCTATCCGTGGGTCGGCATCGTGGAGAACTGGCATGAGCGGGCGTTCACGAGCTTCGGCGACGGCCACGGCGTGTGGGAAACCGACGGCGGTTCGCTGCTGCCCTTCTACGCGCGCAACTTCAAGGATCTGACGCAGTGGATCGCGCCGCTCACGGCGAGCACGCTGGTCCCGCGCATCGTCGCGCTCGAGGACAACCACTTCCAGGAGCTGCCGCCCGGCGCGGGCACGGCGCGCACGCTCAACGTCACGCCCGATCAGATCCAGTCGCACGGCCTCGACCTCAAGTCGGTGCTGTCGCCCTCGGGCACCGGGCTCGTCTGGGCGGGCATCGAACCGGGCGAGCCAATCGCACAGGCCAAGCGCGTCACGCACGAGCCGAAATCGACGATCGTCCAGGTCACCAATCTCGGCATCACGGTGAAGGACAGCCCGCAATCGACGCTGATCTTCGTCACGCGCCTCGACAACGGCGCGGCCGTCGCGGACGCGCGCGTGTCGATCGTCAACCTCGGCAACCAGCAGTTGTGGCGCGGCACGACGGGGCGCGACGGCGTGGCGATGGCGCCGGCCTTGCCGCTCCGCAAGCCCGACGACTGGTACAAGCTCTCGTTCGTCGTCACGGCCGAGAAGGACGGCGACATCGGCTACGTCGCGTCGAACTGGAACGAGGGCATCACGCCGTGGGAGTTCGGCGTCGGGTACCAGCTCTGGGAAGCCACCGACATCCTGCGCGGGTCGGTGTTCAGCGACCGCGGCGTCTACAAACCCGGCGAGGACGTGCATGTCAAAGCCATCGTCCGCGCCGACACCGTCAACGGCATCCGGCTGCTGCCCTCGGGCTCGACGCTCGACATCCGCGTCCGCGACAGCCGCAACAAGGAAGTCGACCGCCGGACGATCACGATCAACCGCTGGAGCAGCGCCGAGTGGAGCTGGACCGTGCCGGCCGAGGCCACGCTCGGCAGCTACTCCATCGAGGCGATGCTGCCCGGCAGTGAAAAGCCGGAGGGCAACGACGTCACGCCGCGCGTGCGTGAGGGCGACTGGCTGAAGCGCGTGCATGGCTCGTTTCTCGTCGCGGCGTACCGGCGTCCGGATTTCCGCGTGGACGCCACGCTCACCGCGGACCCGGCGATTGCGGGTGCGCCGCTTCACGCATCGCTCGACGCGCGCTATCTCTTCGGCAACGCGATGCCGCGACGGCCGGTGAAGTGGTCCGTCACCCGCCAGCCGGACTTCGGCGTGCCGGCCGCGATTACCGAGCGCTACCCCGACGACAAGTACACGTTCGGCTACTATCCCGCCCGCGACATCCGGCCCGACACTCGCGTCGCCGGGGACCAGACGACGCTCGACGCGGCCGGCAAGATGACGATCGACGTGCCGTCGGCCACGGGCGTGGACTTCGCATATCGCTACACGTTCGAAGGCGACGTCGAGGACGTCTCGCGCCAGCACATCGCGAATCGCGCCAGCATCGTCGTGCCGCCCGCGCCGTGGTACATCGGGCTGCGGCGGCCCGACTACTTCGCCGACGTGGCGAAAGGCACGAGCGTGGACGTCGTCGCCGTCGACCGGCAGGGCCACGCGGTGCCGAACGTTCCGGTGAAGCTGGCGCTGATCCACATCCAGTGGAACTCGGTCCGCCACGCGCAGGGCGGCGGCTACTACACGTGGGAAACGCAGCGGGTCGAGACGCCGTCCGGCGAATGGTCGGTTACGACGACGGCGACGCCGGTTCGCGTGGAGATCCCCGTGCCCGAGGGCGGGTACTACGAGCTGCACGCAGTGGCGAGCGACGCCGACGGGCGCTCGACGCGCACTGATTCCTGGTTCTACGGCCTCGGCAAGGGCTACACGGCCTGGGAGCGCTTCGATCACAACCGCATCACGCTCGAGCCGGAGAAGAAAACGTGGAAGCCCGGCGACAAGGCGCGCGTGATGATCCAGTCGCCGTGGGAGACCGCCACGGCGCTCCTGACCGTCGAGCGCGAGGGCGTGCGGCGCTACGAGCGCTTCGACTTGACCTCCACACAGCAGACCGTCGAAGTGCCGATCACCGAGGAGGACATCCCGAACCTCTACGTCTCGGTCCTCCTGATTCGCGGTCGGACGTCGAAGGATCCAGGCGCGGACGGCAGCGATCCGGGCAAGCCGACGTTCCGCCTCGGCTACGCCCAGCTCAGCGTCGAGGACGCGACCAAGAAGCTCGAGGTGAAGGTGTCCGCGGACCGCGCCGAGTATCGGCCGGCGGGCAGCGCGAAGGTCTCGATCGGCGTGACGGACGCGGCCGGCAAGGCCGCGGCCGGCGAAGTCACGCTGTGGGCGGTGGACTACGGCGTGCTGTCGCTCACCGACTACAGCCTGCCCGACGTGCTGCACGCCGTCTACCGCGAGAAGGCGCTCCAGGTGATGAATGAGGACAGCCGCCAGCGCATCATCAGCCGCCGCGTGCTGACGCCGAAGGGCGCGAGCGACGGCGGAGGCGGCGGTGCCGAAGCGGGCGCTGCCAATTTCCGGCGCGACTTCAGGCCGCTGGCCTTCTGGCTCGGATCGGTCGAGACCGATGCGACGGGCCACGCGGTCAAGGACGTCACGCTGCCGGAGTCGCTGACGACGTATCGCATCATGGCGGTGGCGGCAGACGCCGCATCGCGCTTCGGCTCGTCGTCGGTCGAGATCAAGGTCAACAAACCCATCACGCTGCTGGCCGCGTTCCCGCGGTTCCTGGGCCTCGGCGACAAGGCGTCGTTCGGCGCGGTCGTCACGAACACGCTCGCGACCGGCGGCGACGCCGTGGTGACGATCCGCAGCCTCGATCCCGCGGTCCTGCAGTTCGGCGCGCGCACCTCGCAGACGATTCGTCTCGATGCTCAAGCGACCGAGCCCGTGCGATTCGAGGCCGCGGCGCGCGGCGTGGGCACCGCACGCGTGCAGATGACCGTCACGCTCGGCACCGAGACCGACGCATTCGAAGCCACGCTGCCCGTCTCCGCGCCGGCCCCGCTCGAAACGAGCGCGGCCTTCGGTGACACCGCAGCTGATCGCTCGACCGAGCGGCTGGCCGTCCCGGCCGGCATCGTGCCGGGCACCGGCGGACTCGAAGTCAGTCTTGCGTCCACCGCGCTCGTCGGCCTGGGCGAGGGGGCGCGCTATCTGGCGGACTATCCGTACGGCTGCGCCGAGCAGAAAGCGTCGAGCGCGCTCGCACTGGCGCTCGCCGCCGACCTCGGCACCGCGTTTTCGATGGGCCGCATCGCTCCGGCCGACTACCGCGTGAAAGCCACATCGCTGCTCGCCGAGCTGCCCCGCTACCAGTGCGCCGACGGCGGCTTCGAGTACTGGCCGGGCGGCTGCCTCTTCGGCAACACGTACCTGACGAGCTACCTGTTGCACGTGATGAAGGTCGCGGCCGGGCTCGGGCTGCGCTCCGATGAGGAGGTCATCCAGCGCGCGCTCGATTTTCTCGACCACCAGATGAAGATCGCGCCGCCGGTCGAGGTGCAGTGGCTGCCCATCTGGAGCGCGAGCGAGGCGTTCGGCGTCAAAGTCCTGACCGAGTACGGCCGGAACGAAGACGCCAACATCACCCGCCTCGTGCAGATGGCGGACCGGCTGCCGATCTTCTCGCTGTCGTACCTGGCCGACGCCATGGCGGCCTCCAACGCGCGCGGCGCGCGATACGACGACGTCGTGCGGCGCGTGTGGAACGCGCTGCGGATCGAGGGCGACCAGGCGCACGTCGAGGAGATCGACACCGACGCGCTCGACTGGCTGTGGAATTCGAACGTGCGGGCGTCGGCGCTGGTCCTCGAGGGATTCGTGCGCCGCAAGGACGACCCGCAGTTCGTCGCGCCGCTCGTGCGGTGGCTGCTCGCTGCGCGGAAGAACGGCCGCTGGCGCAACACGCAGGAAAACGCGACCGCGCTCGAATCGCTCGTCGGGTACTACAAGGCGTTCGAGACCGAGACGCCCGACATGACGGCGAGCGTCGGCGTCGGGCAAACGACGATCGGCACCGCGAGGTTCCGCGGCCGATCGTCCACCGCGCAGTCGGTGCGCGTGGCGATGCCAGACCTCGTCCGGCAGGTCGCCGCCGGCGCCGAGCGCGATCTCGTCCTCACGCGTGCCGGCACGGGCCACCTGTACTACACCGCACGTCTGCAGTTCGCGCTCACCGACCCGCTGCCGGCGCTCGATCAGGGCATGCGCGTCGAGCGGCGCTACGAGAAATTCGTGGAAACGGGATCGAGTCCGGCCGAGACGTCCTTCGCGGCCGGCGATCTGATTCGCGTGACGCTCACGATCACGCTCCCGAAGGAACGGCGCTACGTCGCGGTGACCGACGCGCTGCCGGCAGGCGTCGAGGCCGTGGACAGCTGGTTCCGCACGACCGCCTCCGACCTGGCCAAGGATGCCTCGGCCTCGCCCGACGACAAGAGCTGGGAGTCGCGCTACCGCCGCGGCGGCTTCGACCACGTCGAGAAGTACGACGACCGCGTCGTGCTCTTCGCCACGCGCCTGGCCGAGGGCACGCACGAGTTCTCCTATCTCGTGCGTGCGACGACGGCCGGCACGTTCGGCGTCTCGGGCGCCCGGGCGGAAGAGATGTACGCGCCCGAGGTGACTGGGCGATCCGCACCGGTGGTCATGACGATCCGCTGAAGGGCAAAGGGCTGAAGGGCAAAGGGCAGAAGGCAGAAGGCAGAAGGCAGAAGGCAGAAGGCAGAAGGCAGAAGGCAGAAGGCAGAAGGCAGAAGGACGATGCGCCAGCTCGTCGCGCTTGTCAAACGCCGACCCCGCACGATCGCCGCGATCGCGGCAACCGTGGGGATGCTGGTCTGGCTGCGCTCTGGACCCTTGCCACCCGGTCTTCTGACCGACGACGAACGGCTGTCGACCGTCGTGGTCGACCGGAATGGCGAGCGTCTGTCCGAGATCCGCTCGTCCACCGGCCAGCGCAACGAGACGATCTCGGACGCGTCGCTGCCTCAGACGCTGGTCCACGCCACGCTCGCGGCCGAGGACACGCGCTTCCTGTCGCATGTCGGCATCGATCCCGTCGCACTCGTGCGCGCGGCCTGGCACGACCTTCGACGCGGGCGCATCGTCGAGGGCGGCTCGACGATCACGCAACAGGTCGCCAAGCTCCTGCTCGCCCGACAACCCGGCAGCCCGGCGCGGCGCGGGTGGGCGACGAAGCTGCGCGAAGCCGTGATCGCGCTTCGACTCGAACATCGACTGACGAAGAACGAACTTCTCGCGCTCTATCTCAACCTCGCGCCGTACGGCAACCAGATCCAGGGCGCGGAGCGCGCGGCGCGCGCGTACTTCGGGCGGTCCGCGTCGACGCTGACGCCTGCGGAAGCCGCGTTCCTGGCCGCGCTGCCGCAGCAGCCCGGCCGCTACAACCCGTGGCGCAACCCGTCGCTCGCCCGCCCGCGCGCGCTGCACATCCTCGCCGTGATGGCCGACCGCGGCTGGCTGACCGCCGCCGACTCCACCGCGGCCCGCAGCGAGCGCCTGAGCCTCAGTCATGACGCGGCCACGCTCATCGCCCCGCACTTCACGGAGCGCGTGCTCGCGCAAGCCGGCTCGCCCCGGCCGCGGCGCATCGAGACGACGCTGGACGCCCGGCTGCAGCGGACGGTCCAGGGCATCATCGAGGCGCACCGGCCCGTGCTCGAGAGTCACCACGCGTCGAACGTCGCGGTGGTCGTGCTCGACGTGCCGACCGGCGAATGGCTGGCGTGGGAGGGATCGGGCAACTACTTCGACGCCGCACACGGCGGCACGATCGACGGCGTCGTCTCCCCGCGGCAGCCTGGGTCCGCGCTCAAGCCGTTCACCTACGCCGCGGCGTTCGACCGCGGCATGGACCCGTCGCGCGTGCTCGCGGACGTGCCGTCCGAGTTCCCGACCGCCGAGGCGGGCGTGCTCTACAGCCCGCGCAACTACGACGGCCAGTATCGCGGGCCGCTCCTCGCGCGCGCGGCGCTCGCCGGATCGGAGAACGTGCCCGCGGTTGCGCTCGCTTCGGACGTCGGCGTGCCGACGCTCGCGCGCCTGCTGCGGCAGGCCGGTCTGTCCACGCTCGGCCGAAACGCCTCGCACTACGGCCTGGGCCTCACCCTGGGCAACGCCGAAGTCCGGCTCGACGAGCTCGTCTCGGCCTACGCGATGCTCGCGCGCGGCGGGCTGATGCTGCCAGCGCGCGCGGTGCGTGCGATCGACGGGCGGGCGGTCGCGCCCTCGGCGGCCACGCGCGTCGTCTCGTTCCGCACGGCGTTCTGGATCACCGACATCCTGTCCGACAACGAGGCGCGTGCGTTCGTGTTCGGGCGCGGCGGCAGCCTCGAGTTCCCGTTCACGGTGGCGGCCAAGACGGGCACGTCGCAGGCGTATCACGACAACTGGGCGATCGGCTACACGAGCGACGTCGCGGTCGGCGTCTGGGTCGGCAACTTCGATCGCTCGCCGCTGCGTGATTCGTCCGGCGTGACGGGCGCGGGCCCGATCTTCCACGACGTCATGCTCGCGGCGGTCGAGCGCGCGCGCGGCGCGCTGCCCGTCGGCGACGCGACGCCGATCCTCGCACCGCCCCCGGATGTCCGCCGGGTCGAGATCTGCGCGGAGTCCGGCATGGCGGCGACCAGCGCCTGCCCCACGCGCGCGAGCGAGTGGGTGCCTGCCGGCGCCGAGCGCCCGTCGTGCACGTGGCACCACGCGACGGCAACGGGCGTGATCACGCTCTGGCCGGAGGTGTTCCGGCCGTGGGCGCGGTCGACCGGGCGGCTCACGACGCCGGCCGCGGCCGACGCGCGCGCGCTCGTCGCGACGCCGGTCGCGCGGACGATCCCGGCGCCGCCGGCCTCCACGCTGGACATCGTCGCCCCGCTCGCGGGCGCCGTCTTCCTGCTCGATCCCACGCTGCGGCCGGAGTTCCAGACGGTGACTTTCCGCGCCCGCGGCGGCGCGCCCGGCCCGCGCGAGTGGTTCGTGGACGGCGCGTCGGTCGGCCGGGCCTTGGCGGACGACGGCGTCCGCTGGCCAATCGCGCGCGGCGCGCACGAGATCAGCGTCCGCGACGTCGACGGCCACGCCGCCCTCACGCGCATCGTGGTCCGATGACGAAGCGCGGTGCGGCGCGCGGGGGCGGCCGGGGGCCCGCCGGCGTGCCGCTGGATCGGGCGCTGTCCAAGATCGGCGCCGCGTCGCGCTCCACCGCACGCGGGCTCATCGCGGCGGGCCGCGTGAGCGTCAACGGTCGGGTCGTCACGAATCCTGCCGTGCGGGTGGCGCCGGAGTCGGCGCAGATCGCGATCGACGGCGTCACGGTCCGCCGCTCGCCGCGCCGTCTGATCGCCTTCCACAAGCCGCGCGGCACGATCACGACGCGCCGCGATCCCGAAGGCCGGCCGACGGTGTTCGACCTGCTCGGCGACGCGGGCGAGGGGCTCGTGGCGATCGGCCGCCTCGATCGCGCGTCCACCGGATTGCTCCTGCTCACGAACGACACGCAGCTCGCGCATCGTCTGACCGACCCGGAGAACAAGGTCACGCGCCGTTATCTCGTCACCGTTCGCGGCCGCGTGAGCCCGGACGAGGCGCGCCGGCTCGAGCGCGGGCTCGACGCGCCAACGGCCGGCGGCGGCTCGGAACGCCTCGCGGCCTCGCGCGTGGCGATTCGCAAGGCGTCAGGCCGCGAAACGCATCTCACCGTGGAGCTGACGGAGGGCAAGAACCGCGAGGTGCGGCGGCTGTTCGATGCCGTCGGTCATGAAGTCACGCGCCTGCATCGCGTGTCGTTCGGGTCGATCGAGCTGGGCGATCTGGAACCCGGCGCGTGGCGCGACCTCGGACGCAACGCCATCGACCACCGATGAACGATCAGCGGTGCCGATGGTCGATAATCGATGTCGATCATCGATGATCGATGCCCTTCGATTCCCGATTCCCGATTCCCGATTGCCGATGCTTCAGAGGATTTCCCGGCCGTGCCGACGGAGCCATCGCTCCGCCTCCCGCCAGTCCGAGCAGACGGTCGCGACCGCGCGCCAGAACCGCGGCGAGTGGTTGGGGTGATCGAGGTGCGTGAGCTCGTGCCAGATGATGTAGTCGACGACGGACGCGGGCATTTGAATCAGGCGCCAGTTCAGGGAAATCACGCCCCGCAGCGAGCACGCGCCCCAGCGCGACCGGTGGTTGCGCACCGCCACCCGTGCGACCGTGAACGCGCGCGTCGCCGCGAGCTCGAGGCAGCGCGGCGGCAATTCCTGCACGGCCAGCGCGCGCAGCCGCGCTTCCACGGCATCGCGCACGCCGTTGGCCGCGTCGGCGACGGGAATGCCCTCCGCGCCGCAGACCACGCGGCCACTGTCGATCCCGAGCGTCACGCGCTCGCCGCGAAACCAGAGCATCGTGCCCGCGCGCCAGGGCTGTGCGCGATCCTGTTGGCGCCGCCGCTCGCGGATGATCCAATCCGCCTGCTTGCCCGCGAACTGCAGGCCGCCTGCGATCGACCCGCTGCGCGGCACGGTCAGCCGCAGCGTGCCGTCGGCCGCCACGCGCAAGACGTAGCGCCGGGCGCGGCGATTCCGCGCGATCGTGACGGGAATCGGCTCGCCGGCCACGAGCAACTGCCGCGGCGCGGGCTCCGCGTGCTGGCGCTTCGACGGCCATGGCAAGTGCAACTGCACCCCGACATCGTACGCCCGCCGCGCAACATCGAGCGCGCGATCTTCGTCAATAATTGAGCGATGTCCCGACTGGCGGCGGCGCTCCTCGTCGGCCTGTGGCTCGGGGTCCCGCCCCAGGCGCCGCTCGCGGTCCGCGACCTCGACGGCCGCGCGTGGAACCCGTTGAATCCGGCCGCCAGCGACGTCAACCTCGTCATCTTCATCAGCGCGACCTGCCCGATCTCCCAGCGTTACTCGCCCGAGATCGATCGCATCCTGCACGACTACGGCGCGAAGGGCGTGCACGCGTGGCTCGTGTACACCGATCCGAAGATCGACGCGGCGACGGTGCGCGCGAACCTGAAGGAGTTTCATCCATCGGTGACGGTGCCGGTGATCATCGACACCGGATTTCGACTGACCGCGGCCGTGGACGCGAAGGTCACGCCCGAGGTGGCGATCTACACCCGCAGCGGGCGCGTCTATCGAGGCCGGATTGACGATGCGAACGAGGCGATCGGGCAGAACCGGCGAACCGTGGCGCACCACGACCTGCGTGACGCGCTCGACGCGGTGCTCGCCGGGCGTCCCGTCGCCAATCCCGACACGAAAGCGATCGGCTGCTTCATCGAGAGGGACGTGAAGTGATCGGGCGTCGGTCCGGCGCCGCCGCCGCGGCGCTTCTGACCGCACTCGTGGCCGTCGTCGCCGCTCGGGGCGACGAGCCGAAAGCGCCGGCGGCCGCCGCGCCGACCTTCGCGAGCGACGTCGCGCCGATCGTCTTCGCCAATTGCGTGGTCTGCCACCGGCCCGGCCAGGCCGCGCCCTTTCCGCTCTTGAGCTACGAGGACGTGCGCAAGCACGGCCAGACGATCGTCGACGTCGTCACGCGCCGCTACATGCCACCGTGGCACGCGTCGCGCGCCGAAGGCTTCCCGGAGTTTCGCGACGAGCGCCGGCTGACGGACAAGGAGATCGCGACGCTCACCGCGTGGGTCGCGGCCGACATGCCCAGCGGCGATCTGAAGAAGACGCCGCCCCCGCCGATCTTCCAGAGCGGCTGGTCGCTCGGCCTGCCCGATCTCGTGCTGGGCTTGCCGAAGCCCATCCCGGTGCCGGCCGACGGTCCCGATCAATATCGCAACGTGGTCGTGCCGCTCGATCTGCCCGAGGACCGCTGGATCACGGCGATCGATTTCGAGCCGTCGGCGCGACGGGTGCTGCATCACGCGCTGTTTTTCGGCGGCCCGGCCGACGCCCAGGTGAGCGACAGCGACGCGCTGCCGGGTCTGGGCGGCGGCGTGCTCCGCGGTCTGGCCGCGTCCGGCCAGCGCGCGGGCAGCGGCGCCCGGCTCGGCGCCGCCGACGATTCGTGGGGCGGCCTCGGCGGCTGGGTGCCCGGCGTCACGCCCCGATTTTTCCCGGACGGCATCGCGCAGCCGCTGCCAAAGCACTCCAACCTCGTCGTGCAGATGCACCTGCACCCGTCGGGAAAGCCGGAGGTCGAGGACGGCCGGCTCGCGCTCTACTTCGCGAAGAAGCCGCCCGAGAAGGCGCTGACCGGCATTCAAGTGCCCCCGCTCTTCGGCTTCGCGGTCGGCATCACCATCCCCGCGGGCGAGGCGAATTACACGATCCACGACGCCTTCGAATTGCCGGTGCCCGTCGAGGCCTACGGCGCGCGCGGCCACGCGCACTATCTGTGCCGGGAAATGAAGATGACCGCGACGCTGCCCGACGGATCCACGCGCGGCCTGCTGTGGATCAAGGACTGGGATTTCAGCTGGCAGGATTCGTATTTCTACAAGGCGCCGATCCGTCTGCCGCAGGGCACGCGCGTCGAGGTCACGATCACCTACGACAACTCGGACAAGAACCCGCGCAACCCCAACTCGCCGCCGCAGCTCGCCCGGTGGGGCCGCGAGTCGTTCGACGAAATGGGCAGCATGACGCTGCTCGTGGCCGCGCCGAAGGGCGCCGACAAGGACGCGTTGCGCGCCGCCGAGGCCCAGCACTTCCGCCAGCAGCTGCTCGAGCGCATGAAGAAGGGCGGCCGATGATTGACGCCGTCTGGCGCGACGCGCGCGTCGCCGTCCGTGCGCTCGGCCGCCAGCCGGGATTCACGGCAATCGCTCTGCTCTCGCTGGCGCTCGGGCTCGGCCTGAACACCGCGATCTTCAGCCTCGTCAACGCCGTGCTGCTGCGGCCGCTCCCGGTCGACCGCCCGCAGGAGCTCGTGGCGATCTTCACCTCGGCCGACAGCGGCGATCCGTATTCGTCCTCGTCGTATCCCGACTACGAGAGCCTCGCGAGCGGCAACAGCACGCTCGCCGGCCTCGCCGCGCACACGCTGATGTTCGTCGGCGTCGATCAGGGCGATGCGACGCGCATGCTGCTCGGCGAGATCGTCAGCCCGAACTACTTCTCGCTGCTCGGCGTCCCGCTCGCCGCCGGACGGGGGTTCGCGGCGGGTGACGAACGCCCGGGCGCTTCGCCCTCGGTCGTGATCAGCTCGACGATGTGGCGGCGCGACTTCAACGGCGATCCGGGCGTCGTGGGCCGCACGCTCCAGATCCGCGGCCGCCCGTACACGATCGTGGGCATTGCCCCGGCCTCGTTCGGCGGTCTCGCCTCCGGTGTCTCCGCCGAACTCTGGGTGCCGGTCGGATGCGTGGACGACATCGAGCCGGTCGGCATGATCGACAGCACGCCGTCGCCGGGATCGAACCGGATCGAGCGTCGCGGGCAGCGCTGGCTGTTCGTGACCGGACGGCTGAAGCCGGACGCCACGATCGCCCAGGCGCGCGCGAACCTGGGCGCGATGATGACCGAGCTCGCGCGCACGTTTCCGCAGAGCAACGCGAATCGCCGGCTGACGGTGCTGCCGGCATCGAGCGTGCGGATCCACCCGGAACTCGACGCGGCGCTCACGCCTGGCGCGGCGATTCTGATGGTTGCCGTCGGTCTCGTGCTGCTCGTCGCGTGCGCGAATCTCGCCAGCCTGCTGCTCGCCCGCGCGTTCGGGCGCTCGCGCGAGATGGCGATCCGGCTGGCCGTCGGCGCGAGCCGGGGCCAGCTCGTCCGGCAGCTCCTGATCGAGAGCCTGCTGCTGTCGCTCGCCGGCGGCGCGATCGGCTACGTCCTCGCTGTCTGGGCGACGCGAACGCTTGCATCCGTCCGGCCGCCGGTGAACGTGGGCGTGACGTTCGACCTCGTGCCGGACGCGCGCGTGTTTGCGTTTGCGCTCGGCCTCGGCGTCGCGACCGCCCTGCTCTTCGGCTTGATCCCCGCGCTGCGCGCGTCGAAACCGAACCTGGTGTCGTCGCTCAAGGGCGGCCTCGCGGGCGGTCCGGCGCGGCGCATCGACCTTCGGCACCTGCTCGTCGCCGGCCAGGTCGCGCTCTCGCTGGTTCTGATCGTCGCCGGCGGGTTGTTCCTGCGGAGTGCCGTCGCGGCCCAGCGCGCCGACACGGGCGTCGAGAGCCGCCGCGTCGTGTATGCGACCGTGAACGCGGTGAAGATGTACGCCGATCGCAGCCGCGTGCAGCAGTTCTATGACGACGGCGCCCGGCAGATCGCGCGGATCGGCGGCGTCACGCGGATCGCGCGCGCGACCTGGGTCCCGCTCTCGCTCAACCACAACACGAACGTGATCGAGATCGCGGGCGTGCGGGGATCGGCCCCGGACGGCGGCATCGACATCGACACGACAGACGTGAGCGCGGAGTATTTCGGCGTCCTGGGCGTTCCGCTGCTCGCCGGCCGCGCCTTCGACGCGCGGGATACGGTCCAGAGCGAGCCCGTGGCGATCGTCAGCGCGGCCGCGGCGCGGCGCTACTGGCCGGGGCGCGATGCCGTCGGCCAGCAGTTCCGCGTGCGCAACGGCGGGCTCTACACGATCGTCGGCGTGTCGCGCGACTACGCGGTGCGCGCCGTCGGCGAGGCGCCCAGGCCGCTGGTCCATTTCGCGATCGACCAGACGAAACCCGGGTACGTGACGTTCGTCGCCGAAACCGATCGGCCCGCCGAGAACTTCGCCGGCCCCGTGCGCCGCGCGCTCGTCGCGCTCGATCCCCGCACGATCATCGTGGACCTGCAGCCGCTCGACGCGCTCGTGGACGCCGCGCTCTTTCCGGTGCGCGCCGGCGCCACCGTGCTCGCCGGGTTGAGCGTCCTCGCGCTCGTGCTCGCGACCATCGGGCTCTACGGGGTGATCGCGTTCAACGTCAGCCGCCAGACCCGCGAGATCGGTATTCGGATGGCGCTCGGCGCCGGGCAGAGCCGCGTCGTCCGCCGCGTCGTCGCCGAGGGCCTGATCCTGGTCGCCGCCGGCGGCCTGGTCGGCGCCGTGGCCGCGGGTCTCGCCGGACGGATCCTGACCTCGACGCTGTACGGCGTCTCCGCCTTCGACGCCCCCACCTGGATCGCCGCGACGCTGACGCTCGTCGTCGCCGCGATGGGCGCGGCCTTCGTCCCGGCCCGCCGCGCGGCCGCCGTCGATCCGATGGCGGCCCTGCGCCAGCTCTAGCCCCAGCCGCCAACCGTTCTACTTTGTAGTGCGTCAAACTACATTGTAGTATTCAGGCATGGCCGCGTACCTGGGCGAGTTCGAACAGCTGGTCCTGCTCGCGATCCTCCGGCTCGGGCCGAAGGCGTCTGGCGCCGCGATTCGCAGCGCCGTCGAGGAGGGCGGGCGTCGCACGGTGTGGATTGGCGCCGTGCACACGACGCTCGACCGCCTCGAGACCAAAGGCCTCGTGCGCTCGCGCCTCGTCGCGCCCGCCGAGCCCGGCGAACGGCGCCGCAAGATCTACGCGGTCGCGCCCGACGGCCGCGCGGCCATTGCCCAGGCCTACGAGACCTGGGTCCGCATGACCCGCGGTCTGCGGCCCAAGCTGGAGGACCGGTGACCCCCACGTCGCCGCCGCGCCTGCTGCGGTGGATTGCCGAGCGCCTCCTCGCCGAGCACGACCGCGAGTTCCTGCTCGCGGATCTCGACGAGGAATTCGCGGCGCGCCGCCCGGCCGGGCGCGGGGCCGCCGCGTGGTACCTCGCGCAGGCCGCTCATGCGTCGTGGACGCGGCGCCTCGAACGGAAACGGCTCGAAGCCGCGGGCGTCATCGCCCGCTCGGGAGGACGGATGTTCAACGCATTCTGGAGCGACGCGCTCGCGGGCCTGCGCGGATTCCGGCGCAATCCGGGCGCGATTGCCGTGGTCGTCCTGTCGCTCGCGCTCGGCATCGGCGCGGCGACCGCGATGTTCACCGTCGTCCGCGGCGTGCTTCTCGCCCCGCTCCCCTACGACCGTCCCGAGAGTCTCGTGACGATTTGGAGCCGCTGGATCCGCTTCGACAAGACCTGGGTCTCCGATCAAGAGGTGCTCGACTACCAGGCGCGCAGCCGCACCATGCGCGATATCGCCGCCTGGGACGCGACGCGCGTCACGCTCACCGGCGCAGGTGACGCCGTCCGGGTGGGCGCGGCGCTCGTGACGGCGAACGCGTTTGACGTGCTGGGCGCGCGACCGATCCTGGGCCGGACGTTCACCAGCGATGAGGCGCGCGCGAGCCGTCCGGACCAGCCCGTGTTCGTCGTACTCGGCTACGGCCTGTGGCAGCGGCAGTTCGGCGGCGAGGCCGGCGTCATCGAACGACATCTCGACATCAACGGCCAGCCGGCACGAATCGTCGGCGTCATGCCGCGCGGTTTCCAGCTGCCGACGGATTTCGGCAACGATGCCGCCGAGCCGTCCGAGCTATGGATGCCGATGTACTTCGACCCGAAGCACACGGATCGCGGCAGTCACGGGTTCTACGCCGCCGGTAGATTGAAAGCGGGCGTCACGGCCGTCCAGGCGACGGACGACCTGGCGGCCATCACGTCCACGCTGACGAAGGAAGGTCAGTACCCGCCACAGATTCATTTCACGGCCTTCGCGGTGCCGGTCAGTGACGAGATCCTCGGCGGCGTGCGACGCCCGCTGTACGTGCTGCTCGGCGCCGTGACCTTTCTCATGCTCATCGCGTGCGCCAACGCCGCGGCGCTGTTGCTTGCGCGCGCGGAGTCCCGGCAGCGCGAGTTCGCGACCCGCACGGCGCTCGGCGCGGACCGCTGGCGGCTCGTGCGCCAGCAGCTGGTCGAGGGCGCGATGCTGGCGGCCGCCGGCGGCCTGCTGGGCGTCGGCCTGGCCCTCGCGGCCAAGCGCGTCCTCGATGCGATCGGCCCGACCGCGATCCCGCGCGCGTCTGCGGTCTCCGTGGACTGGCACGTCGCGCTCTTTCTCGTCGCGGCGTCTGCCGCCGCGGCCGTGCTCTGCAGCCTGCCGCCCGCGTTTCGCGCGTTCCGCCTCGGACTGGCGTCGAGCCTCAAGGATGGCGGCGCGCAGGTCTCGGCCGGCGGTCATCGCCTCCGTCTCCGCAACGCCCTCGTGGTCGCCCAACTGGCGTTCGCGCTGCTGCTGCTGACCGGAACGGGATTGATGGTCCGCACGCTGTGGTCGCTTCAGACGATCGACCTCGGCTTCGACGCGCACCACGTCATGACGGCGCGGATCGCCCTGCCGGATCGGCCCTACGGCACCCCCGCGCTGATCAACGATTTCTTCGCCGCGCTGCTCGATCGGGTCCGCGCGATCCCCGGCGTGACGGCGGCGGGAATCATCCGCGCCCTGCCGATCGGCACGACGATCGGCGACCGCGGCATGGTCATCGACGGCTACACGCCGCCGGCAGGAGAGGGCCTCCAGGGCGACTGGCAGGTGGCGACCGACGGTGCGCTCGAGGCGCTGGGCGAGCGACTCGTCCGCGGCCGGCTCTTCACCACGGCCGATCGGATCGACAGCGAGCCCGTCGCGCTCATCAATCAGACGATGGCGTCGAGGTACTGGGCCGGACGCGACCCGATCGGCGGCCGGTTCAAGTCGGGCGCGACGACGACGCCGTGGATTACGGTCGTGGGCGTGGTGGGCGACGTTCATCACAACGGCATCACAGGAACGATCAAGCCCAAGTTCTACCGGCCCTACGCCCAGTGGACGCAGAACGCCGGCTTCGCCGTGAACACGGGGACGATCGTCGTGCGCACCTCGGGCGATCCGCGACAGGTGGCGGAGCCCCTTCGAGCAGCGACGCGCGCGCTCGATCCGGCGATTCCGCTCGCCGCGGTGCGCCCGATGACCGACATCGTCGACACCTCGCTGACGGCGCCACGGCTCACGAGCACGGTGTTCCTCGGCTTTGCCGCGATCGCACTCGTGCTGGCCGCCGTCGGCGTCTACGGCCTGCTCGCGTATCTCGTCAGCCAGCGCGCTCATGAGATTGGGATCCGCGTGGCGATCGGCGCGCAGCGGGGACAAATCGTCCGACTCGTGTTTGGTCACGGCTTGCGGCTCGCCGGCGTCGGCATCGCGGCGGGCCTCGCGCTCGGGCTGCTGCTCAGCCGGACCCTGGCGGGCCTGCTGTACGGCGTGCCTCCACTCGACCCGCTCACGTTCGCGGTCGTGCCCCTGATTCTGCTGGGTGTGGCGCTTGCCGCGGCGTTTCTCCCGGCGCGTCGCGCGGCCGGCGTAGACCCGGTGGTCGCCCTGAAGAGGCTATGAGACTTTGATTTTCTAACTTCTGGCTGCTCGCTTCTCGCGTCCCGTCTACCCCACCTTGACTGCCATCATCGTCTCGTCGTCGCCCGGTTCGGCGGAGCCGCGGAACGCCTTCACGGCCTGCTCGACGTGCTGGAGCACGTCGTCCGCGGTGGATGCGGCGCTCGAGGACAGAATCGCTTCCAGTCGCTCCGGGCCGAACATCTCGCCGGTGGGACTCTCGGCTTCGACCAATCCGTCGGTGTAGAAGAACACGAGGTCCCCCGCCGCCAGCTGGACCTCGCGCGCGACGTATCCCCGGCCCGCGAGCAGCCCGACGGGCAATCCGGTGGACGCCATCCGCTCCAGCCCCTGGCGGCACAGCGCGTACTGCGGGTGGTGGCCGGCGTTGACGTAGCGGAACTTGCGGGAGATCGGATCGAGAATGCCGACGAACAACGTCGCGTAGACGGGCCCGGGCGAGTTGGCGTCCACGTCGCGGTCGATCGCCTCGGCGATCGCCGAGAGATCCTGGCCGAGCGCGAGCCTCGTGCGCAGCGACGCCTGGATGTTCGCCATGAGCAGCGCGGCGCCGACGCCCTTGCCCGAGACGTCGCCCACGAGCAGCGCGATGCGGTGGTCCGCCAGCTCGAAGTAGTTGAAGAAGTCACCGCCGACCTCGCGCGCCGGCACGGACACGCCCTTGACCTCGGTGAGCCCGAGACGCAGCGACTCGTGCGGCAGCATCTCGTTCTGGATCCGGCGGCCGAGCTCGAGCTCCCGCCGCACGCGCTCCTGCTGGACGGCCGCGCGCTGGTGCAGCTCGACGTCCGCCGCCATCCGGTTGAACGCCGTCGCGAGCCGGCCGATCTCGTCGGTCGCTTTCATCGGCACGCGCGCGCTGTAGTCGCCGTGCGCGATGCGATCGACGCCCTCGGTGAGCTGCGTCAGATTGCGCGTGAGCCGGCCGGAGAGCGGCACGATGCCGATGAGTGCGAGCCCGATGAAACCGAGACCGAAGCTCGCGTTCCGCGCCGCGGTCTTGCGCAGGTCGCTCAGCACCTCGCCCACGGGTTTCAGGATGCCGAAGCGCAGATTCGAGCCCGGCGGGCCCGGGGTCGTCACGACGATCCAGTCGCCCTTGGTGATCGTCGCCGTCGATGGCGTGTCGGCCCAGAGCGGCTGGCCGATCGCCTCCACGGCCTTGCGGTCGTCATCGGTCGGCGCATAGATCTTGCCGTCCTTGCCGACCGCGAACGGCACCTCGCCACGATCGCGGCGGGTCGTCGAGAAGACCGTCGCGAGCATCTCGGGCATGTTGATCTCGGCGCTGATTTGCTCGACGACCTGGCCGTTCTGCTCGACCATCACGCCGAGGTGCGTGCCGCTGATTTCGGTCTTCTTCAGCCGGGCCGCGGGCGCCGGCGGCGGCGCTGTCGCGGGAGCCTGCGGGGCCGCGGCTCTTGACGTGAGCTCAGGCGACTTCGCCTTCAGGTCGGCGGCCTTCTGGCCGGTCTCGGCGGCCTGGGCTGACGTGGCCGCGGAGTCGGCGGACTTCGCCTGGGCCGCGGCCGCTTCGCGCTCGGCGTCCGCGGCCTTCTTCTGAAGACCGGCCGCGCCCAACTGCAGGCCCTGCGCGATCCCGAGCAGTCGCTGGTTGACTTCACGCGCGACGCGCTGCCGCTCCTCGGGCGTCATGTTCTCCAGATGGCCCTCGGGGACGATTTGCCTCAGGATCTCGCGCCGGATCGGAGCGAGATCGATCATCAGGCGATTCGGATCCAACGCCAGCGCACCCGGCGTCGGCGGCGGCTGACCAGGCTGCGGCGGCGTCTGCCCGGGCGGAGTCGGCGTCGCCTCTCCCGCCGGCGTCGGCGAAGGCAGCGGGCTGCCAGAGCGCCCTGACGGACGAAATCTCGGCGATTGGCCGCGGCCGCCCGATCCGCCGCGCGACGCCGACGGCTCGCCCGCGGGCGCGGCCCCCGGCGGCGTCATCGTCGGCATCGGCATCGGCGTCATTGTCGGCGTCGGCATCGGCGTCTGCGTTGGCCTCGGCCCGGGCGCGATCGCGGGTTGCGGCGGCGGCACTCCTGCCGATGGGGCGCCTTGTGCCGAGGCGCCCGCGCCGCCCGCACGCCCCTGAGGTGGACGGCCCTGCCGTGCGAGGTCGCCGCGCATGCCGCGCAGCTCGACGTTGTTGAGCAGCATGGCGGCTTCGCCGAGCGCCTGCGCGACTTTCGCGCTGTAGATCTCCTCGTCCCCGGCCGGCAGCAGCAGCGGCGTCGCCGGCGCCGGCACCTGCGTCGCGGGCGGCGCGCCGGTCGGCGCGGTCGCCTGCCCCACGGCCGGCGCGGCGGCGGGCGCGCCCTTCGACGACGTCGACGATTTCGTCGGCGCCGTCTGCGCGACCTGTGTCGCGGGGGCGCTTTGCATCGACTGCAGATCCATCAGGTGCTCGACGCGCTCGGTGAGCTGCGCGGTGACGAGCTGCATCCGCTGGCTCAACTCACCGGCGAGCAGATCCGATTCGCGCGCGGCGGCCTCGCGCACCGCGCGCACGTTGCTGGTGTACGAGTAGAACGTGAACGCGCTGAGCGGCACGACGGACAGGAGGAAGAACGCGACGATGAGTCGGACGCGAAGGCTCATGCGCGGGCTCCGTCGAAGGTCACGACGATAGGCGCGTGATCGCTCGTCCCGAACTCACGCATCGACGCCGAGGTGGCGGCGCGCGACGCCAGCGGCTGGCTCGCCAGCACATAGTCGATCCGCCAGCCGATGTTGCGCTGGCGCAGGTTGCGCCACGGCGCCCACCACGTGAACAGCTGGTCGTTGGCGGGATCGAGCGCGCGGCATACGTCCACGAGCCCATGATCGAACAGCTTCAGCAGAAGCGCACGTTCGTCGGTCCGCGTGCCGATCTGGTTCACCTTGCGCTCCTTGGGATGGACGTCCCGCTCCTCGCGCGCCACGTTCAGGTCTCCACAGAGTACTAACGCCCGACCGGCCTTCGTGGTTTCACCCGCCCAGGCGGCCAGCGCCTCCAGGAACTTCAGTTTGACGTCGTAGTCCTTGCCGCCGTTGGGAACATACACCGAAGCGACGGTCGCGGCGCCGACGTCCGCGACCACGATGCGCTGTTCGAGATCGAAGGCCGGGTGGCTGAACGCGGGCTGATCGGCCGCCAGTCCGCGGCGGACGAGCAGCGCCACGCCCGAATAGCCCTTGCCGCCGTGCCAATAGCACCAGTAGCCGTCCGGCGACACGAGGAGTGCCGGCACCTGCTCGGGCGAGGCTTTGATCTCCTGGAGGCAGGCCACGTCTGGCGCTTCGGCCGTCAGGAGCTGCTGCAGCTCCGCCTGACGCGCGCGAATGCCGTTGACGTTCCAGGTGACGATTTTCACGGGACGAGGGCGCTCACGCGCGGCCCTTCATTGCCGGCGCGGCTCGGCCACGAACGCGAGACGATTGGCCGATCCGGCCCGCGGGTCGGGACTGACGGCCAGGCGCGTAATGCGATCGATGCCACTCGCCGCGAAGTCGCCCTCCTCGCGCCAGCCAGACGCGGCGTCCCAGCGGAAGATCTTCGACCCCTTCGCCATCAGCAGCCGCCCGTCGTGAAACACGGGGTCCCACGCGAGGTCCTCGCTGCCCTCGAGCGTCTCGCAGATCGTCCTCGCCTGTTTCGTGGCCGGGTCCCACTCCTTGATGAGCCACGGGCCGCTGGCCGGCTTGACGACGAACGTCAGCGTGCGAACCCCGGGCCGGATCTGCAGGGCTCGGCCGATCCTCGACTCGATCGTCGTCGCTCCCCCGGTGGCCGTGTCGCCGATCTGCAGCGTCGCGGGCTGGCCGTTCGCACCGAGGATGAACATCGCGACGTGCGTCGCGTCGATCCACGCGTGATAACCGACCGGCTTGACGTTCTCGAAGACCACGCGCGGATTCGATCCGTCGAGGTCGAAGCGCCACAGGCGCTGGGTGCCGTCTGCCTCGACGCGGATGACCGAGAACGTTCTGCCGTCGGGCGTGACGATCGGCGAATACTCGCTCTCCGGCGTGCGTGTGATCTGCGCGATCGCCTTCGTCGCGATGTCGTAGCGGTAGATGTCGGTCTGCTTGCCGTCGCGATTCGACGTGAACAGGATCGCCCGACCGTCAGGTGTGAAGCTCGGCTGGTTGTCGTAGCCCGGATTGTTGCTGATGTCGACCGCGCTCGTGATCGACGGTGCGACATCCCGCCCGGCGCTCGCGAGGTAGACCTCGGTCGGCGGCGGCGCCTGTTGCAGCATCACGGCGGCCCCGAGCAGCAGGACCACCTTACGCACGGGTCACCTGCCTCCGGCTGCGATGCGCGTCGAGCACGAACGGGCCCAGCCGCTTGCTGAGGTACACCTTCGACTCCAGACGATCCGCCGTCGGCTCGAGCTTGACGACGTTGAACTGCAGGCTGTCGAGGGTGCCGCGCATGTCGTAGTAGCGATTCTTGGTCTTGACGACGACCTCGTCGTAGCCCTGGGCGACGGCCCACACTTCCTGCTCCTCGGTGAGCGCGCGGAAATGTCCCTGGCCGCGCCAGTCGAGGCGTGTGGCGCCGAGCCAGTTGTACAGGATTTTCCGTCCGTTGAACTCGATCGCGCCCTGCAGCCGCTTCACGAGGTCGGCGAGCACGGGATCGCTTTCCTTCTCCCGGAGCTCGTGCGACACCTTGTACGACACCGGCACGATCGTCGTGGGATCGTCGGGGAGCGAGGACTCGGCCATCAGGATCTGGCACGGCCGGCCCTCGAGCCGCCGCAGGATCTCACCTGCCGTTTTCCGTTTCGGAAACTCGCTGAAGAATTCCTCGATGTACGCGATCTCGAGCGCCCCCTGGTGCAGCGGGTACTCGCGGATGAGGTAGTGGTTGTGGTCCATGGGGGAACGGACCCACTAGTGTAAACCGTCACGCTTCAGCGGGCGCCGCCAGTCGTCCGGAGGCCTGCGCCGCCCGCCAACAGAAACCGGCACGCTCGACGGCGTCGGCCGTGACGCCCAGCGCGTCCACCGGCCAGGGCAGCCGCCACGTCCAGTTCACGGCGTCCACGACGGACGGCGTGTTGATGCGATCGCGCCAGCCGAACACGTCCTGGATCGGGAAGAACACGTGATTCGATCCCGCGTGATAGGTCAGCTCGAGGATCAGGTCGCGCAGCGCGTCGGACCAGGGCGACGCGGGGTCCGGGCCGCGGCCGCCGATCGACGGCACGTTCAGGAACGCGCGCCGCTCGTCCAGGCTGGCGGCATCCCACCACGCGGCGAGCGTTTCGGTATCGTGCGTGCCGGTCAGCGCGACCGACACCGGCGGGAACGTCGCGGGATCGACGACGCTCTGGCCGCCGGCGTGATAGTCGCGCTCCCACCGGAGCACCTTGCATCCGGGCACGCCGAGGGCGGCCATCGAGGCCCGCACGAAGTCCGGCACGGTGCCGAGGTCCTCGGCGAGCACTTCGGCGCCCGAGTCGAGGAAGATGCGCAGGACCTGCTCGCCCAGCCAGCGCTGTGACGGCTCGTCGGGCGGAATGAAGAACGCGCGTCCATCGGCCAGGCGGCCGTAGGTGCGGTAGTAGCCGACGAGATGATCGACGCGCACGCCGTCGTAGAGCGCGGCCATGCGCCTGGCGCGCTGGCGCATCCACGCGAAGTCCGTGCCGGCGATCACGTCCCAGCGATAGGTTGGCAGGCCCCAGTCCTGTCCGGTCGCGCTGAACGCGTCCGGCGGCACGCCCGCCGAGACGTCCAGCATGAACTCGCCCGATCGCGCCCAGACGTCGGCGCTGTCGGTGGCCACGACGAACGGCACGTCGCCGACGACGGTCACGCCGTGCGCGCGCGCCGCAGAGCGCGCGGTGCGCCATTCGGTCTCCGCGACCCACTGCAGATACTGATGCCGCAGGAACTGGCGCGCGAGCTGCCGCCGCGTTTCGGCGAGCGCGCCGGGGTCCCGGTCCCGGATCGGCGCGGGCCACTGGCGCCAGGAGACGGTCTTCGTCAAATCGGCATACGCCTGGTAGAAGGCGTAGTCGTCGAGCCACCACCGCTCGCGCGCGATGTAGCCGGCGAACGACGCGGCTCTCGCGCTCTGCTCCTGCCACTCGTCCCTCTCGAACGAGGCAAACGCAAGCGCGAGCGCTTCCTCTTTCACGAAGCGCACCGCGCGGTAATCGACCCGGGCGCTGGCGCGGAGCCTCGCCAGCGTGTCGAGCGCGACCGCGGACAACGCGGCGTCGCCGCCGGCGCGCTGGTAGTCCTCGAGCGTCCGCACTGAGATGTAAATCGGATCGAGCGCCATCGCAGACGCCGCCGAATACGGCGACGTCTCGCCCGCGGGCATCGTCGCGAGCGGCAGCATCATCAGACGATCGAAGCCGGCCGCCCGGAGCCAGCGGCTCAACGGCTCGAGATCGTTGAACTCGCCGATGCCCCAGCTCCGGGACGACGCCGCCGAGAAGAGCGGCAGGATCACGCCCGCATGCCGCGTCACGACGAGGCGCCCCCGGCGGCGATCGGCAGCATCCTCCGGACGCCCTCGGCGAAGAGATCGGGGCGCGGCAGCAGGCTGACGACGAGGAACGCCCCACCGGAGAAATCGAAGAAATAGCCGGGATGAGCGATCACGCGCGCCGCCTCGAGCAGCGTCAGCACCAGCGCCTCCTCCGACCTCGTCGCAGGCACCTCGACGACCGCGCACCAGCCGCCCTCGGGCTCGCGGAGCGTGATCGAGGGATAGCCGCGCACGGCCGCGCGGAGCGCCGCGAGATTGCCCTGGACCCGAGCGGCGATCGCCTCGCGGCGTGATCGTCCGCCCTCGATGAGCCGCGCCGCCGCCACCTGCACGGGCGTCGAGACGGAGAGGTACGTGTCGCTGATGACCTCGAGGCGCTCGATCGCGGCGGAAGCGAGCGCGTCAGGCCCGCTGACGGCGATCCATCCGAGCTTGACCTGCGGCAGCCCCGCCGATTTCGACAGCCCGCCGAGCACGAACGTCAGCGCGCGCGTCTCGCCAAGGAGCGAGCACGCGTCGGCGCGGGGCGCCAGCGGATAGTCAGCGAACACCTCGTCCGCGATGATGGCCAGGCCATGCGCCGCGCAGGCGGCGGCGAGCCACGCGCGATCGTCGGCGCGGGTCATCGACCCCGTCGGATTGTTCGGGCTCACGACGAGCACGGCGCGCGCGGCGCTCGAAACGGCGTCCTCGAGACTCGGACGGTCGATCGACCAGAGCCCGTGATAGTCGAGGTGATACGGACGCGGGCGGACGGCCTCGAGGCTCGTGAGGAGATCGAACAGAGGATAGCTCGGCTGGGGCACGAGCACCTCGTCGCCGGGGTCGCACAGAAGCTTGAACAGCAGCGCGTAGGCCTCGCTGGTGCTCGCCGTGAGGATGAGTCGATCCGGCGGCACGCGCGCGCCTCGTCGGGCGTACTCGGCCGCGATGGCCTCCCGAGCGCTCAGCAGCCCGCGCGGATCAGGCGCGTAGCGTTGAGAACGCGGGTCCGCCAGTGATGCCAGGTCGGCGCCGTCCTCCGGCAGATCGACCGCCGTCGGGTTCGTCTCGGTGACATCAATGAGCGCGACGCCTGATTCGCGCAACGCGGCCACGGCGCGGCTGACCGCATTTGGCGCCAGCGCCGCCGGCAAACGCGACGAGAACATCAAGCCAGTAGAGTACGCGATCTGCCTTCTGCCTTCTGCCTTCTGCCTTCTGCCTTCTGCCCTACTGCCCTACTGCTTCTCGGCCTTACTGATGACGTACACCCTCGCCCCGCCGGGCTCGAGATCCAGGTCCCAGCGCGGGCCGATCGGCTGGCTCAGCATCGACATCTGCGTGCTGTCCAGCATGTTCACCCACATCGCCGCCGGCACGATCGCCGGCAGTCGCGCGATCGCCTTCACGCGCGCGTGCGAGGCGTTGGTGGCGAACAGCACCCACGAGCGATCGTCCTGCATCAGCACCACATCGAGGACGGGCGCGGCGGGCCCGAGCACGCTCACCGGCGGGCCGGATCGAATGTCGTTGAAGAGCTTCGCGTTGAACGACAGCTGGCGCGCGATAAGCCGCGCCGTCTGCACCCACGGCTCCTGCCGGCCGGCGGCGTTCTGCAGCCCGCTGCCGTTGACCGGGCCCGGGTCGAAGCAAATTACCCGCGCGCCGTGCGCGACTGCACGCCACACGAGCGCGGGCATGTCCTGGGCCGCGGTGTCGGCCGTCGAGACATCGACGACGGGATGCGGCCGGAGCGCTGAAGCTGGAGTGAGCGCCTGCGGCTCCGGCCGAATCTGCACCGCGACGCCGACGACGTCCGCCATGCGCCGGAGATCCCCGGCGCCGCCGGTGCTCACCGACGGCCACGTCACGCTGCCGAATCCGAGCGCCTTGATGATCGCGAGATCGTCCTGACGCGGCTGGCCGGGCGGCGTGCCCCGATACCACACGGAGACGACGGGCTCCGCGGCAAACAGCCGGGCCGCCATCAGCTGGATGGCGACGAGGCCCAACCACATGCGAGCCAGCCGCCTCATCTCCTTCCTTTCGGTCCGGCGTCTCCCCTGCTACACAGCGCCGGGCGTCACAGAATTCGCCAGCAGGGAACGAAATTGATATGACACGAACGACAGCGCGCGGTGGCTACGTCGCGGCCCCGCTCAAAGATGCAAGCTGCAGATAATGATGCACGCCGTGACCCGCGAGCGTCACGAGCATATACTCCACGTCGATCTCGCCAAATTCCGGGTGCGTGACCGTGCGCCGGCGATCGGCGTCCGAGAGCGACTGCGCGAACGCCAGATTCATCCGGCGCGCGCCCTCGAACGCGCCCCACGCCGTCGGGCCGTCGACCACATCGCCCTCGCGCATCAGGTCGTCCTGCTCGATCGGCTGGACCGTGTAGCCGGCGACGCCCAGCCCGAACCGCACGCGCATGCCGAGAATCATCTCCCATTGCGCGACGTGCACCATGATCTGGCGAGCCGTCCACTTGCCGGGCGCATAGGGCGTCGCCCATGTCGCCGCGCTCAAACCGGGCACGACCGTCCGGTAGCCGTCGAACGACGTCCGCAGGACGTCCACGGCGTCGAGCGAGCCGACATACCGGGCGTACGGTGACGTGGGCATGGGCTGAGATTGTACCGGAACGTGCGAGAATCGTGGCGATCCTCACGGCGACAGGATCGACGCCATGCCCGCGCGCGTGCTCCTCGCGCTCCTGCTGCTGGCTCTCCCGAGCCAGTCGTCGCCGCCTCCAACCGCACGCGTCGTCGTGCAGTACCGCGCCTCGAGTGAGGACGACACGTCCAACACCGGCAAACTGATGCTCGCGCTCAAGACCGGGGACGTCGGCCGCGCCAGAATCTGGGAAGCCGGCTGTCATCTGACGGGCGTGACCGACGCCACCCCAACACCGGCCGACGCGGAGCAGGTGTGGGGGCTCTCGGCCGAGCTCGCGCGCGGTCGCGACAACCGGCCCGCGGTACGGCTGACGTCGGTTCACATCGCGCCGAACGGCGTCACGCACGAGGAGGCGCACATGCTGACGCTCGACGATGCGCGGCCCCTGGCGATGAGCGAGCTCAGCGCGCGCACAGATTGCCGGTACGATCGCATCCATCTAACGATCGCGGCCGAGAGCGTGCGGTCTACTTTCGGTTCCAGTTCACGATGACGTCGAGCGCCTGTATCGGCTCGTGGAGCACTTGGTTGACGAGAAACCGCGTGCCGCCGACGTCGCCGACGTCGTACTCGTACGTCGCGAAGACGATGGGGTCGCGCTCAGTCACGAGCTTCACGTCGAAGAGCCTTTGCGGTGTCCCCACCACCGGCGGATCGCCGAGCGTCACGCTCACAGCCATCAGTGTTGAACCCGACAGGTAATACAGCTCCTTGCCATCCGCCCGCCACCGCGGAAAGCGCCCGCCATGGATGGACACCGGGTAACGGCCACCAGGCGACGGAAAGCGCTGGATCACGATCTCGAAGCGGCCGTTCCCTGTCGGGTCCGGGTCACTGGCGTACGCAATCCAGTCCCCGTTTGGCGACAG
>DATIWF010000144.1:0-12422 GCA_035519535.1 Vicinamibacterales bacterium
CAGCAGCGTCGGATGCGTGGCCCCTCGGTGTTGCACCAGCGCCCAGGCGCCGTCAGGTGAAAAGCCCCGAGCCGGGTCGCTGGAGAGCTGCACGGGCGGCTTCCCGTCGATGGATCGCAGCCAGGTCCCGGTCCCGACTTCCCGCCTCTCGTCGAGCAGCAACCGGCCATCTTTCGAGAGATCGACGATGTCGGTCCGGCCGCGGAGGTCGAGCGCCCGCTCGCCAGGGCCCACTCCGCCGGCATTGATGCCGGACCACCCGGCGCCCGTCGCGATGAGGGCACTCTTGCCATCGGGCGCGACGTCGAAGATCGACATCGCGCCGGGCGCGCGCGCGAGGAGTCGTCGGCGGCCATCGAGCGAGAGCGTGTAGAGCGCCCGATCGTGGGCGCTGCCGGTCTCCGAGCCCGTGAACCACACCTCCCGGCCGTCGCGAGTCCACGCGAGCCCAAAGATGTTCCGCATCTCGGCGGCAGCCAGGCGTTGGCCTGCGGCGCTCTGAACCACGAGGTCGATCCCTGCATTGCCGCCTGTCGTGAACGCCACATCCCCGTTCACCGGCGAGACGCGGAGCATCCCGCATTGGGGCGCGATGGTCGGGCCGTTGAGGAACCCGCAGCCCCGTGACTGGACGATCGCCATCCTCTCGCCGTCAGACGCCCAGTCGGCATACGTAACGTCCTCGATCAGCTGGCGCGGTGTGCCGCCGATGGCGGGCACGCGGGCAAGAATGCCCGGAGAGGCGTAGGGCGCGCGAAGATCCGTCAGGAGGACCGCGAGCTCGCCTTTGGCGGACACGCCCATCAGAAAACCCGGCGGAAGGCCGAGCGACGTGGACTCGGTTCGATCGAGTTGAGTGACGAAGATCTCCGACGGCCTGTCACCGTACGCCGCGCTGTAGTACACGGTCCGGCCATCGGGGCTGAAGCGAGCGCCCGTGATGAGGCTCCGTTCAAACGTCAGTGGCCGGAACGACGGCACGGGTGGCGACGGGGCCGTCCACCGCGCGACGACGAACGTGGCCGCGATGAGCGCGGACACCAGCGCGATCGCCGCCGCCCAGCGCAACAGTCGCGACGGCACGACGTGACGCCCGCCGTCGGCCGTTCCGACCACCGGCACCTTCGAGATCTCCGACAGCCGATCGCGCAGCTCGGCGAGATCCCGCGCCAGGTCTTTCGTCGACGCGTAGCGATCGTCGGGCGCCTTGGCGAGACACCGTTCGATGAGCCAGGCCACCGGCGCCGGGAGATCGGCCCGTTTCGTTCTCGCGGGCTCCGGCTCATCGCGGACCGTCGCCGTCAGCGACTCGAGCACGGTGTCGCGCTTGAACGGCCGCACGCCCGTCGCCATCTCGTAGAGCAACGCGCCGAACGCGAACTGATCGGCGCGATAGTCCGCGGGCTTCCCTCCCGCCTGTTCCGGTGAGAGATACCCGAGCGTGCCGAGAATCACGCCCGACGCCGTCTGCTTGACGAACGTCGCCGTCTCCACCGCGTCCCCGAGCCCCTCGTCGGGCCAGACCAGCCGCGCGAGACCGAAGTCGAGGATCTTGGCGAATCCATCGCTCGTGACCATCACGTTGTCGGGCTTCAGATCGCGATGGACGATGCCTGCCGCGTGCGCCTTCGCGAGACCCGCGGCGATCTGCGAGCCCAGGTCGAGCAGCTTCTTGATCGGCAGCGGCCCGCCGTCGATCAGGCTGCGCAGGGACTGCCCGTCCACGCACTCGAGCACCAGGTACGGTCCCGCCTCGCTCGTCCCGACCTCGTAGAGCGTGACGATGTTCGGATGATTCAGCGCCGAGACGGCTTTGGCTTCGCGCTCGAAGCGGGCCAGGCGCTCCGGATCGGCGGCGACGTCAGCGGGCAAGACCTTGATGGCCACTTCCCGACCGAGGCGGGTGTCTCGCGCGCGATAGACCTCGCCCATGCCTCCGGCGCCGAGCGGGCCGAGAATTTCATACGCGCCGAGTCGGGCGCCCGAGGCCAGGGACATGCGGGGAGCAGTGTAACGCGGGGACGCACTGCCTCACTTGCCTTCTGCCCTCTGCCTTCTGCCCTCTGCCTTCTGCCTTCTGCCTTCTGCCCTCATTTCCTCCCCAACCCCATCTCGTCCAGCAGCCGCTCATCGTCGCGCCAGTCCTCGCGGACCTTGACGTGGAGGTCGAGGTACACGCGGCCGTCGAGCATCTGCTCGAGCTCGCGCCGGGCGAGCGTGCCGATGCGCTTGATCTTCTCGCCGCCCTTGCCGATGACGATGGCTTTCTGGGACGGCTGGTCCACGAGGATCGACGCGAAGATGCGTGTGATCGCCTGGTCGCCGGACGGCTCCTCGAACTGGTCGATCACGACGGCGGTCGTGTACGGCAGCTCGTCGTGCGTCTCGGCGAGCACCTGCTCGCGGATGAGCTCGGCGGTGAGCGTGCGTTCCGTCTGATCGGTGAGGTACTCCTCCGGATAGAGCGGCTCGCCCTCGGGCAGCGCGGCGAGAATCTCCTGCTGGAGCGCCGGCACGCCGTCGCCGGTGCGCGCGGAGATTGGCACGATCGCGCGGAACGGCCAGGCTTTCGCGTAGTGATCGATGATCGGCAGCAGCCGAGGCTTGTGCACGAGGTCGGCTTTGTTGAGCGCCAGCACCGCGGGCACGTCGGCGCGCCGCAGGAGCTCGAGGACGAACTGGTCGCCGGTGCCCGGCCGCGCCGTCGCATCCACGACCAGAACGACGACGTCCACTTCGCGGAGCGTGTCGGTCGCCGTCTGCACCATGCGGCGATTCATCCGGTGCACGGGCTTGTGGATCCCCGGCGTGTCGATGAAGACGAGCTGACCGCCGGGCACGTTCAGCACCCCCGTGATGCGATGGCGCGTCGTCTGGGGCTTGTCGGAGACGATGGCGAGCTTCTGGCCGACGAAGCGATTGAGCAGGGTGGACTTGCCCGCGTTCGGGCGGCCGATGAGCGAGACGAGCCCGGCCTTCATCCGGACGCCTCCGCTTCGCCCTCGGGCGCCGGCGGCGGCTGGCGCCTGATCCGGACCTTGTGAATCCGGCGGCGCTCGGCCTCGAGGATTTCGACCTCGAGGCCGTCGAACGAGAATTTCTCGCCGACGGCGGGGACGCGCCCGACGCGCGTCAGGACGTAGCCGCCCACGGTCTCGAAACCCGCGTCCTCGATCTCCAGGCCCTCGAGCGACAGGCGATCCACGAGGTCGCCGATCGCGACCTTGCCGCTGAACACGAAGGTGTCGTCGGCTTCGCGGACGATCGGTTCGGCCTCGAGGTCGTACTCGTCGCGGATCTCGCCGACGAGCTCCTCGACGACGTCCTCGACCGTGACGAGGCCCGCCGTCCCGCCGTACTCGTCGACGACGATGGCGAGCTGGAAGCGCCCTTGCTGGAACTCGCGCAGCAGGTCCGCCACGCGCTTCGTTTCTGGCACGAACGCGGCCGGCCGCATGATCTCGGTGACCCGCTTCGCGCCGAGCGCCGGGTCGGTCATCTGGATGAGATCTTTCACGACCACCAGACCGGCGATGTTGTCGAGGTTGTCCGTGAATACCGGCAGCCGCGAGTACTCCTGTTCCTGGACGAGCTTGCGGAGGTCGTCGATCGTCGCGGTCGAGCGAATGGCGACGATGTCGGGCCGCGGCGTCATGACCTCGCGCACGAGCGTTTCGCCGAAATCCACGACGGAGCGCAGCAGGCGAGTCTCCTCGGCCCGCGTCGGCGCCGTGGGCGTGAGGCGCGGCGTCCCGGAGGCATCCGCCGACGCCTGCGCGCGGCTCGGCGGCGCGCCGCCGCCAATCCAGCCGATGATGAGGATCGTCACCGGGCTCAGCGCGTTGGCGACGGCCGTGAACATCGGCAGGAAGAGCTCGAGCACCCGCTCGGGCGATCCCATGTTGCGGACGATGATCGCGGGCAGCACCTGCCCGACGCCGACCGAGATCGCGGCGCCGGCCAGGAAGAGCGTGAGCACGCCGCCCCACGACGATCCCAATGGCTCGGAGAGGAGCGCGATCGCCAGCACGAGCAGCAGCCCGCGCATGAGCCGCGCGGGCACGAAGAACTTGAGGGGATCGTCGAGATAGGCGGCGAGCGGGTCGCCTTCGCTCTCCCGCTCGGCCTCGAGGCGCTGCGGCAGGCGCATGAGCAGCGCGAACGCGGTCTCCACGACCGCGAAGAACAGCAGCCCGGACGCCGCCAGGAAGACGAGAAACGGAATCATGAATGTGCGGGCCGGCGGGGCGCCCGGGCCGTCAGCGCCGCCGGGAGTCCGGCGCGACGGCCGAGCCGCGCTTCCGCGCGGGCCATCCGGCCGCGATCGGTCTCGTGATCGTAGCCCAGAAGGTGCAACAGGCCGTGGAGGGCCAGCACCCGCAATTCCGTGGCCAGTGCGTGCCCGTGCTCTCGAGCCTGACGCCGCGCGACACCGAGGGCGATCGCGATGTCGCCCAGCTCCGGCCCCAGGCCCCTGGCCCGAAGCGTCAGTGGAGCGCGCCCGGCGTGCTCCCCCCGCGGCCTGGGTCCTGAGGCCCGGGGCCCGATCGGAAACGACAACACGTCGGTCGCCTTGTCCTTGCCGCGATGCCGCCGGTTGAGCCGCCGGATCGCGGCGTCGCTCACGAGCGCGACGCTCACGACGCCGCGCGCGGAGGCCGGCGCGGCGCGCTCGAGCCACGGCCCGAGGCCGCCCGAGGCGGCCGGTCGCCCGCGCCCGTCGGTCACGACCACACCAAGGCGCCGAGCGCGGCCCCGAACGCGACGCGCGCGCATTTCAGGACTTGGGTTGACTGCCGTACGTCTCGTAGGCCTTGACGATCCGCTGGACGAGCGCGTGCCGGACGACGTCGCGCTCGTCGAAGTAGATCGTGGCGATCCCGTCGATGCCGCCGATGACTTTCAGGGCCTCGACGAGACCCGACACCTTGCCCGGCGGAAGATCGATCTGCGTGATGTCGCCCGTGACGACGGCCTTCGAGCCAAAGCCGAGGCGGGTGAGGAACATCTTCATCTGCTCGGACGTCGTGTTCTGCGCCTCATCGAGGATCACGAACGCGTCGTTGAGCGTCCGCCCGCGCATGAACGCGATGGGCGCAACCTCGATCACGCCGCGCTCGAGCAGGCGCTCGACGCGCTCGACGTCGATCATGTCGTAGAGCGCGTCGTAGAGCGGCCGGAGGTACGGATTGACCTTTTCCTGCAGGTCGCCCGGCAGGAAGCCGAGCTTCTCGCCGGCCTCGACCGCGGGCCGCGCGAGGATGATGCGCGTCACGCGCTTCGCGAGCAGATAGCCGACGGCCTGCGCCATCGCCAGGTACGTCTTCCCCGTCCCCGCCGGGCCGACGCCGAGCACGACGTCGTGCTGATCGATCGCCTCGAGATACCGCCGCTGGTTCACGCTCTTCGGCGTCACCTGCCGCCGGCCCACCGACCGGCCAGTGCCCTTGAGGAAGAAGTCGTGCAGCTCGACCGACGCGTTCTGCGCCAGGAGCTGCGCGGCGGTCCGCACGTCGCTTGCGGAGAACCGGTAGCCCTCCCGCAGGAGATCGCCCAGCTGTTCGAACGCGCGCTCGGCGCGGGCGACCTGATCGGGCGCGCCCTCGACCACGACGTCGTGCCCGCTCGTCTTCAGCCGCACGTTGAGCGCCGATTCGAGCGACCGCAGGTTTTCGTCGAGGGAACCGAACAGCGTCTCGATGCCCTCATCGGGCATCGCGATACGGCGCAGGGAGGACGTGGGCATTCGGCTCAATCAGAGTAGCACGGTGGCCGATCGGGTACGTCGGGTACGTCAGGTACGTCAGGTACGTCGGGTGCCAGGAACGAGCTGACGCGGGCCAACATTCCTTCGAAGAAGAGATGACTCGAATTCAGGTTCCTCTCGCCCGACGTACCCGACGGACCCGACGTACCTGACGTACCCGACGTACCCGACGTACCTGACGTACCCGACGTACCCGATTAGCCCTCCGGCCACAGTCTCGCTGCCCCTCTGACCCCGCTCGCGTCGCCGTGTTTCGCGGGAACCAACCGCGTGACGACGGCGTCGGAAAACACCCACGCAGGCCACTGCGGCGGCACCCGCGCGTAGAGGTCACGAAGTTGTGACAGGCCGCCGCCGACGACGATGACGTCGGGATCGAGCACGTTGATGACGGTGGCAAGCGCGCGCGCGAGCCGCTGCTCCCACACGTCGAGCACCGTGCGCGCGAGCGCCTCGCCGGCCGAGGCGCGCGCCACGATGTCCTCGCTCCGGAGCGCCTCGCCGCCGCGGCGCGCGTAGTCGGCGGCGAGCCCGGGGCCCGAGAGAAACGTCTCGAGACAGCCACGATGCCCGCAGTAGCACGCCGGCCCGGGCAGCTCGTCGGCCGCCGGCCACGGCAGCGGGTTGTGGCCCCACTCCCCGGCGATGGCGTTGGCGCCCGTCACGATGTCGCCGTTCACCACGACTCCTCCCCCGACCCCCGTCCCCAGAATCACGCCGAACACCACGCGCGCGCCGCTGGCCGCGCCGTCCGTGGCCTCGGACACGGCCAGGCAGTTGGCGTCGTTGGCCAGCCGGACCTCACGACCGAGGCGCCGCTCGAGGTCTTCCTTGAACGGGCGCCCGTTCAGCCACGTCGAGTTCGCGTTCTTGATGCGGCCCGTCGCCGGCGAGATGGCGCCGGGAATCCCAAGGCCGACCGAACAGGTTGCCGCTGCGGCCCGCTCGCCGGCAGCGACGAGCCCGGCGATCGCTTCGACCGTCGCGTCGTAGTCGTCGCGCGGCGTCGCCGCCCGCGCCTCCCAGATCGCCCGGCCGTCGCCGGACAGCACGACGGCCGCGATCTTCGTGCCGCCGAGGTCGATGCCGAGGCGCACCGTCACTCCCGCAGCCGGATGTGCAGTTCGCGCAGCTGTCGCTCGTCCACGCTCGACGGCGCACCCGCCATGAGGTCCACGGCCTGCGCCGTCTTGGGAAACGCGATGACCTCCCGAATCGACGCCTCGCCCAGGATGAGGGCAACGATGCGGTCGAGGCCGAAGGCGATGCCGCCGTGGGGCGGCGTGCCGAACTCGAGCGCGTCGAGGAAGAAGCCGAAGCGCGCGCGGGCGTCCTCGTCGGAGATGCCGAGCAGCCGGAACACGTGGCGCTGGACCTCGGCGCGGTGGATGCGGATGCTGCCGCCCGCGATTTCCGATCCGTTGAGTGCGAGGTCGTAGGCGCGCGCCCGCACGCGCTCGGGCGCCGACTCGAGCAGCGGCACGTCCTGCGGCCGCGGCGACGTGAACGGATGGTGCATCGAGTCCCAGCGCTTCTCGTCCTCGTTCCATTCGAAGAGCGGGAACTCGGTGATCCACGCGAAGCGGAAGTCTTCCGGCTTGAGCAGCTCCTCGCGCTTCGCGACCACCAGGCGCAGCTGCCCGAGCACCTTGGCGACGAGCGCCTCGGCGCCAGCGGCGAGGAGCAGCAGATCGCCCTCCTTGCCGCCGGCGGCGTCGAAGGCCTGCCGGAGCGGCGCCTCGCCCGCGGCCTTGAGGGCCGAGCTCTGCACCGCGCCGGCCGCCACGCGCACCCAGACGAGGCCGCTCGCGCCGAGCTGCTTCGCCTGGTCGGCCAGTCCGTCGAGATCCTTGCGCGAGTACCTGCCGCCGCCCGTTACGACGAACCCGCGGACGACGCCCCCGCCGGCGACGGCGTCCTTGAACACGCTGAACGGCGAGTCCACGAAATGCCGGCTCACGTCGGCGATCGGCATGCCCGGCCGCAGATCCGGCTTGTCCGATCCGTACACGCGCATCGCCTCGTCGTAGCCGATGCGCGGAAACGGCGTCTGGACCGTGTGCCCGGCCGCCTCGAACATCGCGGTGATGGCGCCCTCGACGATTCCGTAGACGAGCTCCTCGGTCGCAAACGAGATCTCGACGTCGATCTGCGTGAACTCGGGCTGGCGATCCGCGCGCAGGTCCTCGTCGCGGAAGCAGCGGACGATTTGCACGTACCGATCCATGCCCGCGATCATCAGAATCTGCTTGAAGATCTGCGGCGATTGCGGGAGGGCGAAGAACTCGCCCGGGTGCACGCGGCTCGGGACGAGGTAGTCGCGCGCGCCCTCGGGCGTGGACCGCGTGAGGATCGGCGTCTCGATCTCGAGAAATCCCTGCGTGTCGAAATACCGCCGGGCCGCCAGCGTGACCTGGTGCCGGAGGATCAGATTGCGCTGCAACGCCGGCCGCCGGAGGTCGAGGTAGCGGTACCGCAGCCGCGTGTCCTCCGCCACCGGCGCGTCGTCGTTGATCGAAAACGGCGGCGTGCGCGCCTCGTTGAGGATCTCGAGCGACGACGCGGCGACTTCGATCTCGCCGGTCGCGAGCTTGGCGTTGACGGTCGCAGCCTCCCGCGCGTCGACCGTGCCGCACACGGCGATCACGAATTCCGGGCGCACCTTCGCCGCCGGCGCGGCGGCGGGCCCGCCGCTCCGGACGACGACCTGCGTGAGGCCGTAACGGTCGCGGAGGTCGATGAAGAGCAGGCCGCCGAGATCGCGCACGCGGTGCGCCCAGCCGAGCAGCACCACGCTCTTGCCGACGTCCGCGCGCCGCAGCTCGCCGCAGGTGTGAGTCCGATAGGTCAACGACGCGTCTGTCATGTCAAGGCTGTCCGAATGACGTCCACCGCCTGGCTGCGGGCGACCGGCCGCTGATCGCCGGTGGCCATGTCCCGCAGCGTCACCTCGCCCCGCGCGAGCTCGTCGCCGCCGACGATGACGGCGACGCGCGCGCTGAGACGATCTGCGCGCTTCATCTGCGCGCGCAGGCTGCGCGCCTCGAACTCCATCACGGCCGCCACGCCGGCGCGGCGCAGCTCGCGCAGCACCTTCAGCGCCTCCCGGCGCCCATCGTCACCAATGGCCACGACGCAGGCGAGGCGGGAGGGCTCGGCGCCGGCGTGCTCAGGCAGCGCGAGCACCAGCCGCTCGAGGCCGGCCGCGAATCCGATGCCCGGCCGGTCCGGGCCGCCGAGGTCCTTCACCAGGCCGTCGTAGCGCCCGCCGCCCAGGAGCGCATTCTGCGCCCCCAGCGACTCGGCGTCGTCCGGCTCGCCCGCCGAGGCCACGGCGCCGAGGATCTCGAACGTCGTGCGCGTGTAGTAGTCGAGCCCGCGGACCAGGCGATGGGAAATCCGCCACGGAATGCCGAACGCGTCGAGGTGCGCCTGCACGCCCTTGAAATGCGTCGCGCACGGCTCGTCGAGGTAGTCGATCGAGTGCGGCAGCCGGTCGATGATCGGCTGGTCGGCCGGCACCTTGCAGTCGTAGATGCGCAGCGGATTCGTCCGCGCGCGCCGCTGGCAATCCTGACAGAGCTTGGGCAGGTCGTCGCCGAGCGCCTTGAGCAACGCCTGCTGAAAGCGCGGCCGGCAGTCGGCGCAGCCCACCGAGTTGATCACGAGCTCCGCGCGACGGATGCCGAGATCCGAGATCAGCGCCCAGGCGAGGTCGATCACCTCGGCGTCGATCGCCGGGTCCGACAGGCCAAACACCTCGACGTCGAGCTGGTGGAACTGCCGGTAGCGGCCCTTCTGCGGCCGCTCGTAGCGAAACATCGGGCCCATCGCGTAGAGCTTGGCCGAGGGCAGGACGTTCTCGAGGTTGTGCTCGACGAACGCGCGCACCATGCTCGGCGTCGCCTCGGGCCGCAGCGTGATCCGCTCGCCGCCCTTGTCGGTGAAGCTGTACATCTCTTTCTGGACGATGTCGGTGCTCTCGCCGGTGCCCTTGGCGAACAGCTCTTCACGCTCGATGACCGGCGTACGGATCTCGAGGTAGCCGTAGCGCTCGCACAACTCGCGTGCGACGCGCTCGACGAACTGCCACCTGGCGATCTCGCCGGGCAGGATGTCGTGCGTGCCTCGGATGGCCGTGATCATCGTAAGGTCAGGGTCCGGTTCTGCCTTCTGCCTTCTGCCTTCTGCCTTGCCCTACTCGTAGTCCCTCTTGTATGTCACGTACCGCCGTGCGTACTCCAGGATCTCCGCCACCTCGGCCTCGGTGAGGCTCCGGCGCACCTTGCCCGGGCTGCCCATGACGAGCGATCGCGGCGGCACGACGGCGCCCTCGGGCAGCAACGTGCCGGCCGCGACGACCGAATCCTCGCCGACGACGACACCGTTGAGCAGAATCGCGCCCATGCCCACGAGCACCCGCGGCCCGACGGTGCATCCGTGCACGATCGCGGCGTGGCCGATCGTCACGTCGTTCCCGATATGCGTCGGATGCGTGTCGTGCATGACGTGTACGATCGTGCCGTCCTGCACGTTCGACCGCTCGCCGATCCGGATGATGTTCACGTCCCCGCGGACGACGGCGTTCAGCCAGATGCTGCTGTCGGCGCCGATCTCGACGTCGCCGACCACCTGCGCGCTCGTGTCCACATACGCGGTCGGATGCACCTTGGGCAGGCGGCCGCGATAGGAACGGAGCATTGGGCAGAATTATACCGGGTACGTCGGGTACGTCAGGTACGTCGGGTACGTCAGGTCCAAGGAAGAAACTGACGCAGCCAACATTTTTGACCAAGAGAGAACGTTGACCAGCGATAGCGCCGCTCCTGGGACCCGACGTACCTGACGTACCTGACGTACCCGACGTACCCGACGTACCCGACGTACCCGACGTGCCGACGGCTATTTCTTGATTGTCGGGTAGCTAATCCCCAGCTGTTCGAGGTACGTCTTGTACTTCGTCGGATCGAAATAGTACTTCTTCATCTGTTCGCGATAGCGCGCCATCGTGTCCTTGTTGAGATCGATGGCGGGCTGGTCCTGCGGACGGAGCAGCGGCTCGTACTTCACCGTCGCGGTCTGCACGTTCTTGAAATAGTCCCAGGCGGCCTGGACGAGCTCAGGCTTGAGCACCAGATCGATCATCGTCAACGCCTGGACCTTCGCGCCGGCCGTCGCGCCCTTGTGCGCGATCGGCGTCGCCATGGAGATGCCGTCGGCCCAGTTGTGACCGGGCAGGCCGGGAATGTTCGAGGGATAGCGCAGCGTGATCGTCGGCACGTTCCACGAGACGTCGCCGATGTCGTCCGAACCGCCGCCCGTGTTGTCGGCTTCGTTGACGGGCCCTTGCAGCGGCGTGACGCGCGTCGCGAGACCGGTCTCGCGAACGCCGATCTCTTTCTGCACCGCGCGCGCCAGCGTCTGGTCGGCCTCGCTCCATTCCGGCAGACCGACTCTCTGAATATTGGCCGCGGCGGCTTCGGCCACGGCGCGATTGAAGTGCTGCGGCCAGGCCGCCCCGAGCACCCGCGTCGGCTGCAGCTCCGTGTTCGTCATCATCGCAGCGCCCTTCGCGATGCGGTCGCCAATCGCCCACAGGTCCTTGATCCCCTGAAACGTCGTCTGGCGGAAGTAGTACCAGACCGCGGCCGTCGGCGGGACGACGTTGGGCTGGTCGCCCCCGTCGGTGATGACGTAGTGCGAGCGCTGCGAGATCGGCAGGTGCTCGCGCTGGAAGTTCCAGCCGACGTCCATCAGCTCGACGGCATCGAGCGCGCTGCGCCCGCGCCAGGGCGCGCCCGCCGCGTGCGCCGACTCGCCCTTGAAGCTGTACTGCACGGAGACGAGCCCGCTGCCGGCGCGATCGCCCCAGGACACCGACAGATTGCGGTCGACGTGCGAGAAGAGCACGACGTCGACGTCCTTGAACAGCCCGGCGCGCACGTAATACGCCTTCGACCCGAGCAGCTCCTCGGCGACCCCCGGCCAGATGCGAATGGTGCCGGCGATCTTCTCGCGCTGCATGATCTTCTTGAGCACGATGGCGGCCGTGATGTTCACCGCCTGTCCGGAGTTGTGGCCCTCACCGTGGCCGGGCGCGCCCTCGAACATCGGGTCGTGGTACGCGACGCCCGGCTTCTGCGACGCCTGTGGAATGCCGTCGATGTCCGACCCGAGCGCGATGACGGGCTTGCCGCTGCCCCACGTCGCCATGAACGACGTCGGAATGCCCGCGATGCCTTCCTCGACCTCGAAGCCGTTCTGCCGCAGCACGTTCACCAGGTACTTGTGCGTCTCGACTTCCTGGAACCCGAGCTCGCCGTAGCTGTAGAGCTGGTCGACCATCTGCTGCGTGAAGTCCTTCATGCGGTCGATCTCGCCAATCGCCTCCGTCTTGAGTGCGGTGATGCGCTCAGTGTCCGGCGGCAGATTGAGGGGCGGGGGCGCGGCCCCACGGCCGCCACGGCCCTGGGCGGTCAGCGCGGCGCTCGTCGCGAGGGTCAGCAGAAGCGCAAGACGAAGGACTCTCACAAGACCTCCAGCGGGTCGGGTACGTCAGGTACGTCAGGTACGTCGGGTACGTCGGGTACGCCGGGTCCGAGGAACCTGAGTGACGCCATCTTATTCAATTTCAAACAAAGCAGACGCGAATTCA
>DATIWF010000145.1:0-39724 GCA_035519535.1 Vicinamibacterales bacterium
GAAGTCGTTGTCGCCGATGTACACGTGCTCTTTGGCACCTTTCTTCGTCGCGACCGTGAACGGCTGATCCGCGTTCGCCCGATCGGAGAGCACCGTCATCGGTGTCGGCACGAACGGATTCTGCGTCCGCAGGAACTGCAGATGGATGTTGCCCGCGTTGAGAATGCCGGCGTACAGCCGGCTGCTCTTGCCGCTGAAGCCCGTCGTGATATCCGCCGTACCGATGCTGCCGGCGACGCTCGGCACGATCGAGTTCAGCTTCCAGCTGAGTCCGCCGTCCGCGGAGATGTAGATCGGCGCCCGCGGTCCGCCCGCCGGATCGGACGTGAACGCCGAGCCCACGATCTGCTTCCGCTTCGCAGGATTGACGGTCAGATGCGGCTCGCTGTCCTGCGACGACTCTCCGCTGAGGATCTTCGGAATCATGTTGATGACGAAGGCCGAGCCCAGCGTCTGTGTGGCTTTCGATCCGTTGACGTGCCCGTTGGCCGCGCGGCGCGACCCGCGAGCGGCCTTGCGCGGTGAGTGTGAAGTTCTGGTTGGCATGGCTTGCCTCCTTCTGTCGACCTCGAAAACGTGATGGCTACTTGCTGCGGCGCGGACGGGGCGCCTGGCCGGCCGACGCATCGACCAGGGCGCGCACGCCGCCCGGCTGGTCGAACGGCTGGAAGTCCGCCGGATGGAGCGCGCTGAAGGCCGCCTTCTCCCCGGCGGGCGCGGCCGCGAGCTTCGTGCGCGGACCCGCGCCGGCGTCCGCGCGATGCAGCAGGAAGAAGCCCTGCTGACCGGGCTGGAACTTCGGCGCGCGATGCCACAGCACGTCCGTGCTGGCCGGGAAGCGGACGACCGCGCGCTTGCCGGCGTACTGGCCCTTGTGGACGGCGTGGACCTCGACCGACGCCTCACGCCAGATCGGCGCGTGCTCGCTCATCGGCTCTTCCTCCTCGGCCGCGCGCATCGCGGCCGCGGACCCGTTGGGCACGCTGACGCTCACGACCTGGCCGGAGATCACGACCGACGCGCGGTCGAAGCGGGTCTTCGCGTCCTGATTCGCGAGGTTCGCCGCTGGATCGCCGGCAATCGTCGCCATCGCGACGTGCGCCGCTTCCACGAGCGGATGCTCGACGGCGTAGACCGCCAGGCTCTCGCCGAATACCCAGCCGTGCGCGTAGAACATCGCCTGCTGACCGGCCTTGAGCGCGTCGCGTCCGCCGAGCTCGACGGTCACGTCGTGGCCGGCGACGTCGGCAAGCGCCTCCGGCGCGCGCACGACTTCGTCGACCCGAACGATCGCCGTGCGGCCGGTGGCCTTGACGGCGGCCTCATTGGATGCGCGGAGCTTGCGCACGGTGCCCCTGAAGACGAACCGTGGCTCCTCCCCGCGCCCGTTGGGGGTGGATTTTCTGGAACGCATAGACCCTCCTCGTGCTGGTCGCAGCAGGCCGTGCGGCTGTCGGTGTGAAGGGCCGGGGTGGGGAGGCGGGCATCCTACCGCAAGTCACTACGGCAGCGGTAGTAGATCCCGCGGCTGCGCGATTTCGGGCACCGCCGGCGTGAGATGCTGTGCGGGATGAGCCTCCCGGCGCGGGTCAGGCGGCGCGGCTGCAGGTTCCTGCTCGCGTCTGCGGTGATGGCTGGGGCCGTGGCGCTCGCGCCGCGGCCCGCGGCGCAGCCGGCGGCCGCCACGCCGTTCGCGGCCCTGATCGAGCGCCTGTCGGAGCCCGGGGGCGATTTCGGCGGCGACAACCTCATCTCGAACGAGCAGTCGTACCTGCACGTCATGCCGGCGCTCGAGCAGGCGCGCGTGACGGGCGGCGCGTACCTCGGCGTCGGGCCCGATCAGAACTTCTCGTACATCGCGCAGATCAAGCCGGAGATCGCCTTCATCATCGATATTCGTCGCGACAACCTGCTGCTGCACCTGCTGTTCAAGGCGTTGTTCGCGATGTCGCCGTCGCGCGTGGAGTACCTCTGCGGGCTCACCGCGCGTCCGGTGCCGGCGCAAGTCGACACCTGGCGTGACGCGACCGTCGACCGGCTCGTGCATTACATCGACGCCACTCCGGCGGTCGCGTCGGCCGGCCAGCAGCAGGCGCGGACCCGGCTCGATGCCGTCATCACGCGATTCGGCGTGCCCCTCGCATCCGGGGATTGGACGACGATTCACGCGTTTCACCAGGCGTTCATCGACCGCGGCCTGTCGCTGGTCTTCCAGGTGCGCGGCCAGGGCATCCGGGACTACTATCCGTCGCTGCGCGATCTGCTCCGCGAGACGGACCTGACGGGACGGCAGCTCGGTTTCCTCGCGGCCGACGCCAGCTTTCAGGTCGTGCGCGCGCTCGAGCAGCGCGACCTCGTCGTGCCGGTCGTGGGCGACGTGAGCGGCCCCAAAGCGATGCGGGCGATCGCCGCGGCGATGACCGCCCGCGGCACGTCGCTGTCGGCCTTCTACATCTCCAACGTCGAGTTCTATCTCGCGCGCGACGGCCGCTTCCCGGCGTTCGTCGAGAATCTCAAGGCGCTGCCGCGCGGCGACCACAGCACGATGATCCGATCGGTCTTTCCGTCCGGCTTTCCCGGCCGCATCCCGCTGGCCGTCCCGGGCTACTACAGCACGTCGCTCGTCCAGCCGCTGGGCGTGATGCTGGCCGATCTTGCGAGCGGCAAGTACCGCGGCTACGCGGATCTCGTGTACGCGAGCTCGCGCTGACCTGAAGATTCCCTGAACCCGCCCGGCGTGCCGCAGGGGCCTGTGTGATCATGACGGGCGATGTTCTTCGTGCCGCTGCGGCTGGCCCTGGTGGCGCTTGCCCGCAACCGTCTGCGCACCGCGCTCACGGTGCTCGGCATCATGGTCGGCATCGGCGCCGTGATCTGCACCGTCGCGCTCGGCGAGGGCAGTGCCGCGCTGATCCACCAACAGATGCTGAATCTGGGCGACAACTTCATCTGGATCGAGAACGGCAGCGCCAATGCTGGTGGCGTGCGCACCGGCGCACGGACGATCCCGAAGCTCACGGCCGCTGACAGCGCCGCCATCGTCGACGAAGTGCCTGACATCGTCCGCTGCTCTCCCAGCGTCGATTCGCGCATCCAGTTGATCCGCGGGAATCAGAACTGGAACACGACGTACCGCGGCGTCTCGCCGGACTACCTGCTGATCAAGGCCTGGCCGGTCGTGGAGGGGGCGTCGTTCTCGGATTTCGATGTGCAGACGCGCGCCCACGTCGCGATCCTCGGGCGCAGCGTCGTCGCGCAGCTCTTCGGCGAGGACGATCCCATCGGCGAGACGTTCCGCATGGGCCCGCTGCTCTTCACGGTCGTCGGCGTGCTCAAGCCGCGGGGGACGAGCACGAGCGGTCAGGACCAGGACGACACGGTCTTCATTCCGTACACGACGGCGCAGTCCAAGATTCGCGGCGACGTGCGGACGGTCGACGACATCATGTGCTCGGCGACGACGCCCGCGGCGATCAAGCCGGCGCAGGACCGGATCTCGGATCTGCTGCGACTCCGCCACGCCCTGCGCGAGGACCAGCCGGACGACTTCAACATCCGCGCGCCCGAGGATTCCATCAAATTGCAGGAGGACAGTGCGCGGACGATGGAGATGATGCTGTCGGCGATCGCGTCCGTCTCGCTGCTCGTGGGCGGCATCGGCGTGATGAACATCATGCTGGTGTCGGTCGCCGAACGGACCCGGGAGATCGGGTTGCGGATGGCGATCGGCGCGCGCGAGGGTGACGTGCAGGCGCAGTTTCTCGTCGAGGCCCTGGTGCTCGGCCTCGTCGGCGGCGCCGCGGGCGTCATCGTCGGCGTGGCGGCCTCGCAGGTGTTTGCCAACGCCTACGGATGGCCGATGGTCGTCTCACCGAAGACGATCGTCGTGGCCGTGGCCTTCGCGTCCAGCGTGGGCCTGGTCTTCGGCTACTATCCCGCGCGCCACGCCGCCAGCCTCGACCCCATCGAGGCGCTCCGGGTCGAGTAGTGGCTCCTGCGGGGACTTCGCCATGCGTACCTGGGTCGCCGAACGCCAGGGCAACGTGCTAGCGTGTCGGCCCGAGCCCATGCCGCCGCCCGGCCTGCAATACGTCGTCGTCAGCCCGCGCGAGGTGCTCGCGGATCGACACGACGGCTGGTCGGACCTCGCCGGCCGCGCGGCGATGACCAGCACGACGACCCAGATGTGCTATTCGATGAGCAAGACGTTCACGGCGGCGGCCGTGCTGCTGCTCGTTCAGGCGGGCCGGCTCGCGCTGGACGATTCGCTGCAGCGGCACGTACCGATGAGCCCGTACGGACCGGACGTCACCATTCGGCAGCTGATCTCGCACACGGGCGGCTTGCCGAATCCCATTCCGCTGCGCTGGGTGCATCCCGCGGCGGCGCACGCGACGTTCGACGAAGCCGCGGCGCTTGGCGCCGTGTTGCGCGGCCATCCACGCCTGGCGTCGCCGCCCGGCGCGAAGTACCGATACTCGAACATCGGCTACTGGCTGCTCGGTCCGCTCGTCGAGGCCGTGTCCGGGGAGCGGTTCACGGACTTCGTCGCGGGCCGCGTGCTGCGGCCGCTTGGCATCGGCCCCGGTGAGCTCGGGTACACGATTCCCGATCCCGCGCGCCACGCCGCCGGCTATCTCGAGAAGTACTCGTTCTTCAACCTTCTGAAGCCGTGGCTGATCGACCGCTCGCTCGTCGGCGGCTACGAGGGGCCGTGGCTGCGGATCGCGAGCCACTATCCGAACGGACCTGCGTTTGGCGGGCTCGTCGGATCGGCGCGGGCCGTCGCGGCGTTCCTGCAGGATCAGCTGCGCGACTCCTCGTCGATCTTCGACGCGAAGACGCGCGCACTTTTCTTCGAGCCGCAGCAGGCGCACGGCGCGCCCGTGGCGATGACGCTCGGCTGGCACATCGGGCCCGGGGCGGGCGGCAGCTGTTTCTTCAAAGAGGGCGGCGGCGGAGGCTTCCATTCGATGATGCGCGTCTACCCGCGCCAGCGGCTCGCCAGCGTCGTGATGGTCAACGCGACGGGGTTCGACGTCCGCAAATTTCTCGACCGTGAGGACGCGGCAGTTCTTGCGAGGACCTCGGCGTAGCGCGCGCGGGACCGTGTACCATGCGCCTGGAGGGTTGTGGATTCCGCACTCGCCGTCAAGGCACTCATCCTGGGTATCGTCGAAGGGCTGACAGAATTCCTGCCCATTTCGTCCACCGGCCATCTCATCCTGGCCGGTGATTTGCTGTCGTTCAACAACGAGGCCGGCAAGGTCTTCGAGATCGTCATTCAAACCGGCGCGATCCTCGCGATCGTGTGGGAGTACCGCACGAAGCTCGCGGGGGTCGTCGCGAAGCTGCCGACCGACCGCGACGCTCAACGCTTCGTAATGAACCTGCTCGTCGCGTTCCTGCCCGCCGCCGTGCTCGGGCTGCTGTTTGCGAAGCCGATCAAGGCGCACTTGTTTCAGCCCGTGCCCGTGGCGCTCGCGTTCATCGTTGGCGCGTTCGTCATCCTCTGGGCCGAGCGGCGCACGCACACGATTCGCGTGACGTCGGTGGATCAGATGACGCCGCTCGATGCGCTGAAAGTGGGCTGCGTGCAGTGCCTCGCGCTCATCCCGGGCACCTCGCGCGCGGGGGCGACCATCATCGGCGGCCTGCTCTTCGGGCTGTCGCGTCAGGCGGCCACCGAGTTCTCGTTCTTCCTCGCCATCCCGACGCTCGTGGCCGCCGGCGGCTACCAGCTCTTCGCCGCACGCCACCTGCTCGCGGCCGCCGACGCGGGCTGGTTCGGCATCGGGCTCGTCGCGTCGTTCATCTCTGCGCTCCTCTGCGTGCGCTGGCTGCTGCGCTACATCAGCCGCCACAGCTTCGAGGCCTTCGCGTGGTACCGCATCGCGTTCGGCGCGGCCGTACTGCTCACGGCCTACTTTGGTGTCATCAACTGGACCGCGGACTGAGCCGCGCGGCCAGAGGAGGATGGCCATGGATGTCGACAAGGTCTGCCCGCAGTGCGGCGAGCGCTACAAGTGGTACGAGGCCGAGTGTCCGGTCTGCCACGTGAGGCTCGTCGATCTGCCCGAGGACGAGCGGCCCGAGCCGGATGTGCGGCTGACGCAGGTCTTCCGTTCCCAGGAGCCGGGTCTCGTGGCGCTCGCCGGTCTGTCGCTTGGACAGCAGAAGATCGAGTACTTCGTGCGTGGCGCCGCCGGCGACCCGCTCCTCGCCGGCGGGCGGGCGCTTCGCGGGCAGACGGCGTTCGGTCCGTTCGAGATTCTCGTGCGCGACGAGGATGCGGACAACGCGCGCGAGATTCTCCACGATCTCGCGCTGGCGCCTCGATCGGTTGAGACGACGGCCGCCGCGGGCGCAGCGGCGCCGGCCGACGGATCCGCGACGACGCCCGGGACGATCGACATGGTCGATCTCGAGACCAACCAGTCGGTCGGTCGGATTAGCGAGGCCGACCTCGACTTCCTCGGCGAGCATCTCGAGAAGGAATCAGCAGACGATCAGGACTACTACTTCGACCAGGCGACGCTCGACATGCTCGAATCACGAGGCGCGACTCCTGGGCTGCTCGCGGTCCTCCGGGGCGCGCTGCGGGGCCGCGAGGGCGTCGAGCTCCGATGGTCGCCCCGTCACTAGCCGACCTTCGCGACACACCGGCGCGGCACCGGGCGGCGGGGCAGTTTGCTGCGCCAGCCCGCAGGTGGAGTATGACTGGCGTCATAGCGCACATGTCGATGCCGGGCTAGTGTTCCCCTCAGACCACTGGGCGCGTCCGTCGCCTGGTGTGAGGTGGAACATGGAGCTGTCATCATCGCTGGCCCAGCGAACCCTGAGCGACATCGTCAACGACGACCTGCGCGCGGCGAGCGTGTTCGAACGCTTCGGTCTCGACTACTGCTGCCATGGACGCCGGACGCTCGATGAGGCCGCGCGCGATCGCGGCCTCCCACCCGACGACGTCGTCCGCGCACTGGAGGCGCTGGGCGCACCGACGGTCGAGAGCGAGCTGCCGCCGGCCTGGGACGATCTTGGCGTGCTCGCCAGGCACATCGTCGATCAGCACCATCGATACGTGAAGACCACGATTCCTTCGGTGACGGCGATGCTCAACAAGCTCGTCACGCGCCACGGCGAGCGCCACCCGGAGCTGATGCAAGTTCGCCTGACCTTTCTCCAGCTGGCCGAGGAGCTGCTGACGCACCTCGAGAAGGAAGAGGTGCTGCTGTTTCCGTACGTGACCGAGCTGGCCGACGCGAAGCGGACTGGCGGCCCCCTGCCGCCGGGGCCATTCACGACCGCGCTCCATCCGATTCGCGTGATGGAAGCCGATCACACGCTGGCGGGCGAGCTGGCCGAGCAGCTGCGCCGGCTGACGAACGGCTTCGTGCCTCCGGCCGACGGGTGCACGACCTATCGGGCCTGCTACGCGGAGCTGGCGCGATTCGAGGCGGACCTGCACCGTCACATTCATCTCGAGAACAACGTGCTCTTCCCGCGCACGCTGGAGCTCGAGCGCACGATCATTTGACGCCCGCGCGTTATGATCGCCCTCGTGGAGCACGTCTCCCCGGAGGGCTTGGCCCGCCTGCCGCTGTTCCGGCGGGTAAGCCTCGAGGATCGTCTGCGCGTGGCCGCCGTCGCCCGGGTCCGCACGCTCGAGCGCGGTGAGGGCATCTTCCAGGAAGGCGACGCCTCCGATTCGTTTGTGACCGTGCTGACCGGGCGTGTGAAAGTCTCGAAGATGACGCCCGGCGGCAAGGATCTCATCCTGCACATCTTCGGCCCGGGCGACCCGCTCGGCGCCGTTGCGGTCTACGACAGCCGCCCGTATCCCGCCTCTGCCGCAGCCCTCGAACCGACGACGTGCCTGATCATCCCGCGCCAGGCGTTCTTCAGCCTGCTCGAGCAGTCGCCGTCGCTCGTGCGCGGACTCCTCTCGGGCCTGACGCACCGCCTCGTCGAGCTGACGGAGCGGCTCGCCGAGCTCATGGGCGCGCACGTCGAGACGCGCTTCGCGCGCCTCTTCCTGAAGCTCGCACAGCAGCTGGGCCGCGCCGAGCGCGGCGGGGTGTTCGTTCCGCTACCGCTCTCACGCCAGGAGCTCGCCGACCTGACCGGCACGACCATCGAGACGTGCATCCGCATCATGAGCCGCTGGGGCAAGGACGATGTGCTCCGGACGGAGAAGGACGGCTTCGTGATCGTGAAGAAGGACGCGCTCGAGGCGCTGGCGAACGCGTAGAGAACGGTCGCCGCGTCAGGCAATGTCCGCGCGCGAAAGGCGCGTTGCTGCGAGGATCAACGGCAGCACGACCCAAGCGATCATCGAGACTCCCAGCCACCACGCTGCGCCCGCGGCGCCGCCCGTGACGCGCAGAAACGCCAGCGATGCCGCGCCGAACGCCGTCGTGCCCTCCACGGCCAGCAGCGTCGCGGTCCGCACGGCGTCGACCGGATTGACGATCGCGCCGACGATGAGCACGCGCGAAGCCGGTCCGGAGGGGAGCAGCGAGGCGATGCCCAGGGCCGCGACGTCGAAGAGCACGACGGCCGCGAACCAGACCACGAGTGCGACGGCAAGATTCCGCGTGCGCCGCGCGCTGGTCTCGCCCGCCGTGATGGCCGCCGCCACGCTGAGCGAGACGGCCGTGAGGGCGACCGATCCGCCGGCGACGCCCAGAAACGACCCGAGGCCGTCCGCCCCGGCGCGTGTGAACAGCACCAGGCCCGCAGCGCCGAAGCCGACCGCTTGCGCCGCGACGAGCGCGAGAAACACGCCGAGCACCTTCCCGCCGAGGATCGCGTGCCGCGGCACGGGCTGGGAGAAGAGGAGCTCGGCCGCGCCCGGCTCCGGGGCGAGTGACATCACGCCGAGGATGAGCGAGGACAACGGCACGAGCAGCAGCACGACCTGGACCAACGACGCCGCGGTGCGGGCGAAGTCCTGCAGACCGCGACCACCGCTCAGCACGTAGCCGGACGAAGCCACGGCGAGGGCGACCGCGCCAAACACGGCGGCGAACGTCTGCGTCCACCGCGAGCGCACCGCGAGGCGCAGTTCCTGACGCGCGCACAGCCACACCAGGGCTCGGATGTTGGCGGTCATCGGGTTCCTCCGTGCAGGCCGGACGGGAACACGTCGCGGAGATCGACCGGTGCGCCGGGCGAGGCGTCAGGGTCCGCATCACGCGATGCCGTGGATCCATGCGCAATGATGGGCGACCCCATCGGCGCGGCCGGGTCGCGAAGGCGCGTGTACACCGCGCGCTCGGCCGGGACCCACTCGCGGGTGCGATGGTCGGCGACATAGATCATCGCGCCCCTCGGCAGGGCGGTCGTGCGCTCGAGATAGCCGGCCAGACAGCCGAGGTCGTCGAAGAACACGGGCTCTTCGTGCGGCGCGACGATCTGCGACGCGAATCGCGCGTCTGACACGACCATGCGGCAGGTCCCGCACGCGTCGTTCGTGGTGTCCAGTGCTGCGGGTTGGGGAACGCCCGAACGGCACGCCGTGCCGATCGCGATCTGCAGCGCGGCGATCGCGAGGACAGCGGCTCGAACAACGATGGAGGATCTCGCAGCGGTCATTTCTGACCTCCCACGAGCGTGCGGTAGAACTCGTCCAGCCGTCCTTCTTCCGCGGTGAGGCCGGTAATCTCCGCGCCGCTCGCTCGCACGAGGTCGATGACCTCGAGGCGGCTGGCCGCCGGGGCCGGCACGATCAACTGGTCGGCCGCCCACCGGGCCGCCGGCGCGACCGCGCGGACCGACTCGAGCAACCCGGCGGGCCGGCGCGCCAGCGTGAACTTCATGTCGCCACGGTCGGCGAGCTTCTCGGTCAACTCCCGCGCCGTGAACGACGCGGCCAGCCGCCCGCCCACGAGCACCGCAAAGCGATCGGCGAGGCGCTCGGCGTCGCCCAGATGGTGCGAGCTGAACAGCACCGTCTGACCGTGCGCGCGACGCGCCTCGATGAGGCCGTAGAAGGCGCAGAGACCGTCCGGGTCGAGGGCCGCGGTCGGTTCGTCGAGCAGCAGCACTGGAGATTCGGGCAGCATCGCCACGGCGAGCCCGAGGCGCTGGACCATCCCGCCCGAATACGTGCCGACCGCACGTCCGCTCGCGCCGTTGAGGCTCGTGAACTGCATCACGGCCTCGGCCCGCGCCCTCGAGCTTCCCCGGAGCGCACGGAAGAACTCGATGACCTCTCGACCGGTCAGCGAGCCGGGGAAGGTCACCTTCTGCGGCAGGAACGAGCACACTTCGCGCGCGGCCGGGTCGGTGGCCGGGCGGCCCGGCGCGCCGACGAGCACGGCGCCGTTGGTGGGACGAATCAGTCCGGCCGCGGCCTTGATCGATGTCGTTTTGCCCGAGCCATTCGGACCGAGCAGCGCGACGACCTCGCCAGGCGCCACCTCGAGCGTCAGCGAGCGCACCGCGTCGACGCGATCGAAGCGCTTCGAAAACTCACGGTAGGCAATCACGATGGCCTCGCTGGCGGCTGCCCGGAGCGACGACCGGCCGAGAGCGTCAGCAGGCCACACACGAGCGTCGCCGCCGACACCGTGACGCCGAGGACGTGGCCTCCTGCCGGGGGAGGCCGTGGCGCCGGCACGCCGGGCAATTCCGGCGGTCGCGCGAGCGGATGCGCGTCGACGACCGGCGTCGGGTCGAGTACGGGAAACGTTCGCTCCGCCGCCGACAGGACAGCCGCCCCGAGTCCCTGCGCGAGCAGATCGGCGGCGGTCAGGTTGCCGCGCAGATGGTCGAAGACGTTCGACAGCCGGTACGGCACGTCGATGACGCCGTCGCCGTCGAGGTCGGCCTCGCGGTGGTCCGACCAGTAGTTGCGATCGAACACGGCGTCCGTGCGGCGTCCGACGAGCAGCAGCGGCGAGAGATTGGCGACGAAGGCGTTCTCTTCAAACCTGGAGCCCGACGCTGAGTCGTACGCGATCACCGCATCGTCGGATTCGGCGATGACGTTGTGCCGGAACGACGTGCGGTGCGTGCCCTCGAGGAAGATGCCGCGAGCGTTGTCAGCGATCAGATTGTCCTCGGCGATGACGTCGTCGCAGCCCTGGAGCAGGAGGCCGGCCGAGGCGAATCCACGGTTATGGAGGAACCGGTTGCGTCGGAAGACGAGGTCTGTCGAATACATCAGGGCGGCGCCGGCGGCGCTGCGCTCGAACGTGTTGTCCTCGAACGTGTTGGCGTCCGAGAACATGTAGTGCAGGCCATAGCGCACGTCGCTGACGGTGTTGCGCACGACCACGCCGTGCGGCGAGGCCTGGATGTAGAGGCCGTCGCGCGAGAAACGCACCTGGTTGTCGAGCAGATGAAAGCCCGCGGTGTTCCAGACGTGGATCCCAGACCCCTGTTCGCCCGGCGCCCGGCCTTCGAGGCCCTCGACGACGACGTGATCGACTACGGCATCGTCAGCCTCGCGGAGGTACACGCCGAAGAACGCGTGCGCGATCCGGCAATCGCGCACCGTGACGTGTCTGGCGGCGACGTGGATCCCCGACGAATCGCGCGCGAGGCTGCCGCCGATCCGGCCGTCGATGTCGAAGCCCTCGATGACCACGCCGTCCGCGCGGATGCGCACGACGCTGCCAGCGCCGGATCCGACGAGCTGCGGGCGGCCGAGGCCGACCAGGTGGACGGGCCGATCGATGTAGAGGTCGCCGACGTAGCGGCCCGCGGTGACGTCAATCCGTGCGCCCGGCGACGCCGCGTCGATTCGGGCCTGCAGCGGCGACGCCTCCTCGGCGCGCGGCCGGCCCTCGAGATTGCCCGCCTGGGCCGCGACCATGCCCGGGGCGCCTTGGGCGATGATCGCGACGGCCAGCAACGGGGCGAACACGGCAGTTCCTACGCGCTGGACGGACGGCTGCGCTGCCGCCACGCGAGCGCGAGCGCACTGACAAGCAGCACGACGACGCCCAGCAGCACGTACGTGCCAGGCTTCGGGTACGAGTAGACCTCGAAGTTCGCGATCTGCTGGTAGCCGAACATCGGCGGCATGAAGGGCTTCACCTTCACGGCCGCCATCGGCGACAGGTCGTGCCCGTAGCGGTAGAGCTTGTAGCCGAACGACCAGAGCGAGAACGCGCCGAAGTAGAAGAACACGACGACAGAGTCGACCAGCTCCTTGACGGTACCGAGCACGACGGCGCGCAGATACAGCAGCGCCAGGCCGCCGAGCACGAACGGCATCCACTTGAACTCCGTGAAGTCCTCGACGGCCAGGTCGCGCATCCCGATGTAGTGATTCAGGAGGTTGATCTCCTTGACGTCCTGGCCGCCGTTGCCGCCGATCATCGTGTAGCTGTAGATGTCGAGCCGCAGGCCGTGCGGGTACTGCGGCGCGAACATCGTCAGATTCCAGAGCGGCAGGAAGTAGGCGACGACCAGCAGGCCGGCCGCAAGAACCAGCAGCACCCGCGGGCCCACACCAGTGGGCTCGTGCAGGAACCGCGCGCTCCGCTCGAGGCGTTTCTCAGTCATCGCTCTGCTCCAACCGCGTGGCAGGGAGTCAGGTGTTCAGTGCCTACTTCGGCTTGACCAGCAGGTAGCCCTGCATCTCCTGGTGCAGCGCGGAGCAGAAGTGCGTGCAGTAGTAGGCGTAGACGCCCTTGTGCGTCGCCGTGAACGTGACCGTCTTGGTCTCGCCCGGGTCGACCTCGATGTTGATGTTGTAGTCGAGCAGCGCCCAGCCGTGGGCTTCGTTGGTGACCTGCTCGATGTTCGTGACCGCGACCGTGACGATGTCGCCCTCGTTGACTTCGAAGGACGTCGGCGTGAACGTGGACCGCACGGCCACCATCTTGACCGTCACGTGATTGCCCTGGCGGGTGACGCCGGCCTGGTTGACGTCCCAGACGGCGAGCGGATGTTTGTTCTCCTCCTTCGGGTACACCTCAATCGGGTGGAGCTTGTCGGCCTTGATGATCTGCGCGTAGTGCGGCTCCATGTCGGAGAACCCGTCGTAGAGGAGCTTCATCTTCTCCTCGGAGATGTCGATCAACTGCTCGGTCTCCGGCTGAGTAGGACCCACCGACAGATGCTTGTCGTGCGACATCTTGTTGAGCGAGACGAGATACTTGCCGTCCGGGTGCTCCGTGTCGCCGCCGGCCGCGGCGAGGTGGCCCACCGAGTAGGTGACGGGTATCTTGTCGATCACCTGCCACTCGCCAAGCTTCCACGACGCGATGGCGCTGTCGACGAAGAGCGAGGTGTAGGCCATGCCGTTGGGCCCGAACTGCGTGTGGAGCGGCCCGAGGCCGACCGGCACCTCGGCGTCCTTGATCGACTCGTACTTCAGGACGGGGATGCCGTCCTCGTCGCCGGTGAAGTCCTTGTTCTTGATCGCCGTCTGGACCTTCTCGAAGTTGAACGCCGTGGTGATGCCCGCGAGCTTCCCGGATCCGATGATGTACTTGCCGTCGGGTGAGACGTCCACGCCATGCGGCGATTTCCCGCACGGCAGGAGGTAGACGAGTCCGGGGACCTTCTTCGGATCGATCACCTTGACGCCGCCAATCATGTCGCCCTGGCCGGCGGCGGCGGCTTTCTCGACTTCGCGCCAGTTCACGGCGGCGATGTAGTCGCGGTCGCGCTGGCTGGCCGTGACCTCGAGCTTGCCGGTGGCGCGCTCGGTGTTGTACGAGCTCCAGAACATCCAGCCGTCGGAGGCGAGCTTGCCCGCGTCGCCCAGGTCGAAGTCGAAGGGCGGCATCAGGAGCTCCCAGCCCAGCGACATCGCGCCGGTCTTGGGATCGATCTTGACGCCGACGGCGACGCCCTTGTACTCGGTCGCGTACTTGTCGAGCGGCGCGTAGGTGCCCTTCGGGATGGGGATGGAGAAGCGCGTGGCCATCATCGCGTATTCCGTGTTGGGCGTGACGAACGACGAGCCGTGGTTGCCCTCGACGTTCGGGACGGGCCCGAAGATCTGCTTGGTCTTGAAGTCCCGCAGGTCGATGCGCGCGATGCGTCCGTTCATCTCGTTGATGAAGAGCCACCGGCCGTCGTAGTCGCCGTTCGTTTCCGATAGCGCCGGGTGGTGCGCGTCACCCCAGTTGAAGTTGCCCAGCATCGCCTTCGAGTCGTCGTCGAAGCCGTAGCCGCTTGCGGGAAACGGCGAGAACACAGGAATCGTCGTGATGCGCCGCATGGACGGCAGGCCGAAGACGTAGACCTGGCCGGAGTGCCCGCCCGACGCGAACATGTAGTACTCGTCGAAGTCACCGGGCGCGACGTAGGTCTTGTCCGCTGCGATGGCCCGGTCGGACGTGGCGGTCGACCGGCGCGCCGACCGGGGCTCGCTGGGGGAACAGCCGATGGTGCCGACCGTCAACAGCAGCGCGATGCTGATGACCGACGACGAAATGACGCGTGCTCGACTCTTCATGATGACTGCTCCTCCTCCTGCGTGTCTGGACTCCCGGTCGTGCCCGTCAGGGTTGCTTGCCCTTCACCCCTTGCGCCTGCTTCTGCTTTTCGTACTCCGCAAAGGCCTCGCGGAGCTTGCCGATCGCGACCGCCTTCTGCTCCGGCGTCAGGATGATCTGGCGTGAGAGCACGACCGACATCGTGCCCGTCGGCTCGCGCAGGAAGTCGTCGATCGTCCGGCCGAAGCGCGATTGCACGTCCTCGACGGCATTCGACAGGTCCGGTCCGATCTGCGCCGGGCTCTTCACGCCCAGCACCGAAATCGAGTGACACACGAAGCAGCCGGTCTGGACGAACCAGCCGCCCGGGCCGGTGCGCATCCGTTCCTCGGCGGCCGCCTGCTCGGGCGTTGGCAGATCGGTCCTCGGCGCGCCGGCGAGGTAGTCCGCCGGCACGTCGGCGGTCCGCCACGAGAGCACGAGCATCGCGAGCGACTGCGCCTGCTCGGTCGTGAAGTTGAAGTTCGGCATCACCGTGTCGGTGGAGAGCGCGCGCGGATCCTTGAAGTGCGCGACGTGCCACGCGAACGCCGTTCGCTGGCCGGACAGCCGCGTGTAGTCGTACTGCTCGGGCGCTTTCTCGCCGACGCGCGTGAGGTCGGGGCCGATGTGACCGCCGCGGTTGTTGATCGTGTGGCACGCGCGGCAGCCCTTCTCCTCGACCAGGCGCTTGGCGAGATTGATCGCATCGGCGCCCTTCGTCTCGCGGTCGTACCGGTGGCAGAGGTTGCAGTTCATCTGCATCAGCGCGCCCTTGCTGGTCGCCAGCGAGTAGTCCTCCCCGAGCGCGCGGCTGAGCAGCGGTTCCTCCCAGTGGGCGACCTCGCCGTGCGCGTCGGCCACATCCACGGCCCAGCCCTGGCCGCCATGACACGACGTGCAGCCGAATTTCTCGACCGGATGCAATTTGAGCGGTTCGGCGGGGTGCGTGCGGTACGGCTCCTCGGCGCCTTCAAAGCCCTTCCACGCCGTGGCCTGGTGGCACGTGACGCAGCGATCGGCACGGCGCAGGCCTGCCACCCAGATCTGCTGGATGCCCGACGGCGCGAGGCGCGATTTGTCGGCGCCGAACTTCGCCGCGACCTGCTGTCTGAACGACGCCTGGTAGTACCGCCAGTCGTGCGCGCGGTCGCTCGCGAAGAAGAGCGCACACGAGAGGATCAGCAGCACGCCGACGATCGCGAGCGTCGGCCGGTCGCTCTTCGGATAGGGGGAGTTCGTGCGCTGTTCCATCACAATTCTCCGGGGGGCTGCGCTCCCGCGGACCCCCGTACACGCTCGCTCGCGGGGACGCCGTATGTCCCGCTCCGTTCGCGCGACTCGCTCGCCACCGCTCGGTCGGTCATGGTCAGATCCTCCCCGGCACGCTCGGCCAGGCCTGCCACGGCCAGTAGAACTGCCAGTACGGCCCGCGCAGCTCCATGCCGACGTAGGTCAGGAGCGCGATCGCCAGGAGCACGAGCAGGAAGACGAGGTTCTGGGTCCGGCGCGAGGCCGCGAACCACTCGCCCGTTGCGGCCGCCACGCTGCGGTCGAACCAGGGCCAGATGGTGAGGCACCCGACGATCAGGCCGGGCAGCACGACGCCGCCGAGAAACGCGCCGCTGATCGTGAACCAGCGCGTGTGGATCGTCGTGTCCGTGACGATCTCCTGGAGCCACAGGAAGTACCAGGGCGCCTTCGCCGGATTGGGGGTGACGAGCGCGTTAGCCGGTTCTTCGAGCGGCGATCGGATGAAGACGGCGAGCAAGCTGATGATCGCAATCGTGCCGAGCGTGACGATCATCGCGCGCCTCGCGAGGTCCGGCACGGCGTTGACCGTCACGTCAGGGGCGTCGAGCGATCGGGCGGTCACCGCCGGGGACGTCCCGCGCGCGACGCCGAGCAACGTGTAGGTCTTGCTGCGCGACGGCGAGACCGCGCGCGCCACCTCGGCGATCTCCTCGCGGTCCGCCTTCGCCAGGCCGCCGTCCTTGCGGACGCGCCACATGTGATACGCGAAGAGCACGCCCAGGGCGCCGGGCAGGAAGACGATGTGCAGGACGTAGAAGCGGATGAGCGTGGCCTGCTCGATCGCCCGGCCGCCGATGAGCAGCTCGCGCACGCCGGGGCCGATCCACGGAATCGATGACGCGATGTTCGTGCCGACCGTCACCGCCCAGAACGCCAGCTGGTCCCACGGCAGCAGGTAGCCGGTGAACGACAGCAGCAGCGTGAGCAGCAGCATGACGACGCCAATCACCCAGTTCCACTGGCGCTGCTGGTTGCGCCCGATGCCGTTCTTGTAGGCGCCGGTGAGGAACACGCGCGCCAGGTGCAGCGCGACGACGACGACCATCGCGTGCGCGGCGATGCGGTGCACGCCGCGCAGCCACCGGCCGAACGTGATGACGTACTCGATGTCCTTGACCGATTGATACGCGCGTTCCACCGACGGTACGTAGAGCAGCAGCAGCGGCAGGCCCGAGAGGATCGTCAGGAGGAACAGCGCCGCCGACGCCGTGCCGAGCCAGAACGAATAGTTCCACGCCATCGACGCCTTCGAGACTTTGGCGGGGAACCAGTGGAGCAGGAAGTTGGAGGTGATCGCATCGCCGCTTTCGCGGTCTGATTTCGGGCGCAGGCTCCAGAAAGGCACGGGCCGGACGCCCGGTGCGGCCGGCGCGTTCGAGGTCAGCAACTTCGCGAGCGGTCGCATACCAGCGCCTCCTCAGACCGTCAGCCGGAAGTCGCGCGCGACTTCATCGGCCAGATCGACGACGAGTTGGCCGTCGTCGGCGGAGATCGACAGCCGATACCAGGCGAGCGGTTTCGGCGCCGGACCGGCGACGTTCTGGCCGTCGCCCTCGTACTTCGATCCGTGGCACGGGCAGCTGAACCGATGCGTCAGGCGCAGCGGCTGGCCCCCGACGGTCTTCGTTTCCGGCCGCGGCAGCGCCTCGGCGCGCACCGTGCAGCCGAGGTGGGTGCAGACCGCCGACACGGCGTGGAACGTGTTGCCGTCGCGGAAGACGAACAGCCGCTGGTCGGCGAGGAACTTCAGGCCGTCGGGGAAATCGGACGGCGCGCCCAGCTTGACCGTCGTCGGCGCGTCGTACGAGACGTTGGGCACGAGCGCGCGCAGCGACGCCGCGCCCTGGATCGCCAGCGCCGCCGCGCCCGCTCCGGTGCCCAGCTTGAGGAGGAAATCCCGGCGGTCTCGAGACGGCTGGTCGCTACTCATAAGGTCTCACTTCTGACTTCTGGCTTCCCATTTCCGCCAGGCTGGCCCAGCGCTCCGTGATGCTGAATCGCTCCATGGTCATCGCGCCGGTCGGGCAGCGGATGGCGCAGAGCCCGCAGCGGATGCACCGGTCGTCGTCCTTCACCATCGCGGAGAGCGGCAGACCGGCGGCGGTGTCGGCCTGCGCCTGAACGGCCGCGCGCGCGCCCTCGGCAAGGTCGAGCGACTCCACGGGCACGAACGCCAGGCAGTACTCGGGACAGATGTCCACACAGCGGTTGCAGAGCACGCACTTCTCGGGGTCGTAGATCGTCTGCACGTGGCAGACGAGGCAGCGGGCGGCCTGCCGGAACGCGGCTTCCCGGTCGTAGCCGGTCTCCACTTCGGCGATGCCCGTCCGCCGGCCGACGTCGAGCGTGGGCGGCGCTTCGCGGTCGAGGCGTTCGAATCCCGCGATCGTCCGGTAGATGGACGTCGGGATTTCCTCGATATCCAGATGCACCTCGAGCTGTGCGCGGCCGCGCGTCAGAAAGTCGTGGATCGAGCGGGCCGCGAGCTTGCCGTTGGCGACCGCCTCGATCAGATTGCGCGGACCGAAAGCGACGTCGCCGCCGGCGAACACGCCGGGCGCGGACGTGGCGAGCGTGGCCGGGTTGACCTTGATCGTGCCCGACGGCGTCAGCTCGACGCGGTCCTCCGGACGAAGGAAACCCAAATCCGCCTGCTGACCGATTGCCAGCACGCAGGCGTCGGCCTCGAGACGCACGATGTCGCCGTCGTCGTAGGTGGGGGCAAACCGGCCGGTCGCATCGAACACGGATCTGACGGCCCGCAGTTCGAGCGCGTCGAGGTGCGTGCGGCCCAGAAACGCGCGTGGCCCCCGCCGGGTGAGGAACTTCACGCCTTCCTTCTGGGCTTCCTCGAATTCCTCGTGTCCCTGGGTCGTCCGAAGAACCGGCATCTCGGAGAAATCTTCGAGCGACACGATCGTGACTTCGGTCGCCCCGCCCCGCAGCGCGGCGCGCGCGGAGTCGAGGGCCTCTTTCACGCGCGCGTCGGCCTCGCTCGCGAGGGTCGCGACTTCTTCCTCGCGCGCCATCCGGAGCGCGGTTCTGGCCGCGTCGAACGCGACGAACCCCCCGCCGATCACGACGACGCGGCGGCCGAGGTCCATCCGGTAGCCGCGGTTGACGTTCAGCAGGTAGTCGACGGCCTTCACCACGCCGTCGAGCTCGACGCCGGGCACCTGCAGATCGCGTCCCCGGGAGACGCCGACCGAGAGAAACACGGCATCGAATCCGTCGGCGCGCAGTCGGGCGAGGCCGGTCCCCGGCGCGATGGGCGTGTTGAGCTTGAGCGTGACGCCGAGCGCGACGATCTTGTCGATCTCCGTGCGAAGCAGCGTGCGCGGCAGGCGGTACTCGGGAATGCCGAACCGCATCATGCCGCCCGGCTCCGCGGCGGCTTCGAACACCGTCACGCGATAGCCGAGCAGGGCCAGGTCATGCGCGGCGGCCAGACCGGCCGGGCCCGCGCCGATGACGGCCACGCCCTGCGGACGGGGCCCCGACGCGGCCTCGCCGGCCGTCACGATCGGGGCGTGGCCCGCGTAGCGGTTGCCCTCAGCGATGGACGCGGTCCGCAGCTGGTCCTGCGTGTCCGGGCGGACGGACTCGACGCCGTATTGCTCGGTGACAAACCGTTTGAGCGCGCGAATGGAGACGGGGGCGTCGATGGTGCCTCGCCGGCACGCGTCCTCGCACGGGGCCGCGCACACGCGGCCGCACACAGAGGCGAAGGGATTGGGGGCGCGTGCGACGAGGAAAGCCTGCTCATCATGGCCCTCGGCGATGAGCTGGACATAACGGCCGGCATCGGTCCGGACCGGGCAGCCGACCTGGCACTTGACTTGCGCCTTCCAGTGCTCGAGGTCCGGGAGATCGACCCGCAGGCCCATGGCCTGCACCATACTGCCCGGCGCAGTGGGGCGGTATGACGGGGGTCATAGGGCGGCGCCTCGCTGAAACCGGCGCCGCTTCCAGGTATCCTGTCGCCACAACTTCGACGCCGAGGAGGATTCCATGTGGAGCCGACGAGCATTCCTGAAAACCACGAGCGTGGTGGGTACGGCCGCCCTGGCGTGGAAGAAGACCCCGGGGCTCGAGGCCGTCCTGGAAGCCTCCGCGTCGGTGGCGGGGCAGTCGCCCGCCGAGTCGGCGCGCGACGAGCTCTACTGGGGGCAGATCCAGCAGGCGTTCGCGCTCGATCGCACGATGATCAACCTCAACACCGGCCACCACTGCTCGCAGCCGACCGTCGTGCTCGACGCCGTCAAGCGGTATCTCGACATGGAGAATCTGCTGCCCGTGTACTACGCGGGGCTCATCGGCCGGAACTTCGAGACGGTGCGGCGCGGGCTCGCGGCCGAATTCGGCTGCGACCCGGACGAGCTGGCGATGACACGCAACGCCAGCGAGTCGCTCCAGATCGTGCAGAACGGGCTCGACCTCGTCGCCGGCGACGAGGTGATCACGACCGAGCAGGACTACCCGCGCATGCTCACGACCTGGGACCAGCGGATGCGGCGGGACAAGATCAAAGTGACGCGTCTCCAGTTTCCGGTGCCGGCGACGGCCGACGTGCTGTACGACCTGTTCGAGAAGGCCATCACGCCGCGCACGAAGGTCCTGCACTTCTGCCACATCACGAACCTCACCGGCCAGCTCTTTCCGGTGCAGCGCATTTCGCGGATGGCGCGCGCGCGCGGCATCACGACGATCGTCGACGGCGCGCACGCCGGCGCCCAGTTCCCCTTCAAGCTGCACGAGCTCGAATGCGACGCCTACGGCGTGAGCCTGCACAAGTGGCTCCTCGCGCCGTTCGGCACCGGCATCCTCTTCGTCCGGCGCGATCGGATCAAGGACTTCTGGCCGCTGCAGGCGGCGCCCACGACGAGTGACGCCGACATCCGCAAGTTCGAGGAGATCGGTACGGCGCCAGCCGCGCCCAAGGCGGCCATCGCCGACGCGCTCGCGTTCCACCAGGCGATTGGCGCCGAGCGCAAGGCCGCGCGGCTCTACTACCTGACGATGCGGTGGGCGGACCGACTGCGGGCACAGCCGCGGATCCGGATGTACTCGAGCCTGAAGCCCGGCGAAACCTGGGGCCTCGCGACCGTCGGGATCGAGGGCATGGAGGCGTCGAAGATCGCCTCCTTCCTCTCCGACAGCCACCGGATCGTCGTCGCGGCGCTCGCGCAGGGCCCGCTGCCCGGCCAGCAGTTCGCCTGGCAGGGCATTCGCGTCACGCCCAACATCTACACGACGCTGAAAGACGTCGACACCTTCGCCGGCGCGATGGAGGAGCTCGTCAAGCGCTGATGTCGGCCCGCGCCGCGTTCGTTTCGCTCGTCGCGATTGGCGTCCTCACGCATTTCATCGGCCTGACCTCCCCCAAAGAGGTCGTGTTCGACGAAGTGCACTGGGGCAAGTCCGTCTCGGCCTACTGCTGCACCGGGCAGCGCGTCTTCGACGTTCACCCGCCGCACGGCAAGCTGCTCCTCACCCTCGGCGCGGTCGCCGGCGGCTACGACGGCACGTTCGATTTCGACCACATCGGCGAGCCGTATACGACGCAGCCCGTCTTCTTCCTTCGACTCGTGCCGGCGCTCGTCGGCGTCCTGATCGCGCCGCTCTTCTTTCTCTTCCTGCGTTACCTGGGCGCGTCGCTGCCTGCGGCCTTTCTCGGCGGGCTGATGATGGCGCTCGACAACGCGATGCTGCTCGAGACGCGCATTCTCGTCTTCGACGGCGTGCTCGTCGCGGCCATTCTTGGATCGCTCGTGGCGCTGTTCGCGTCCGAGCAGGCGGCGTCGGTCATGAAGGCGCGGATGTGGTACGTCGCAACGGGCGCGCTGGCCGGGATGTCGGTCGGCACGAAGTTCACGGGCCTGGTGTCGCCGGCGCTGATCCTGCTCTTCATCGGGACCCGGATCGTCGCGCGCCGCCAGGACCTGCGCCGGCGGCTCGTCCAGACCGGCATCGTGCTCGCGTCGGCAGCCGTCGTGTACCTCGGCGGGTGGGCCATCCACTTCGCGCGCACGCCGAACCCAGGGCCGGCCGACGCATTTCATCCGACGACGGGACGCTTCTTCCACGACCTCTGGGTCGTGCACCGGACGATGCTGTCGGCCAACTTCAACATGACGCTGACGCATCCCGACGCGAGCACGCCGCTCAGCTGGTTGTTCATGCGGATCGCGCCCTTCTACTGGACCGGCCACGGCGCCTCGATCTACCTCGTCGGCAACCCCGTCGTCTGGTGGGGCAGCAGCGTGCTGCTCATCGTGGTGGTGGCCAACGCGCTGCTGATGCGCGTGACGCGTCTGCGCGTCGACGCGCCCGGGCATCCGACGCTGTGGTTCCCGCTGGTCGGCTTCGTCATTTCGTTCGTGCCCTTCTTCGGCATCACGCGGGTCCTCTTCCTCTATCACTATTTGACGCCGCTGGTGTTTGCGGTCGCGTTCGGGTTGCTGTGGCTCGATGGCGCCGGCTGGATCGTCGCGCCCGGCCTGGGCGGCCAGCGGCGCAGCTACTACGCCGTCATCCTGCTGGTCGTCGTCGGGTTCCTGCTGGTGAGTCCGCTGACGTACGGCTTCTCGGCGGGGCAATACGACGAGTGGCTGGCCGCCTTCGTGCGGTCCTGGCGCTAGGCGCGCGGCAGCCGGCGGACGCGGGAAAATTCCCCGGTCAACTGTGAATTCGTCGGGCGCCGATCGGCGCCTGGCCGGACGAACGCGGCTATGTCATCGTGCCCCCGCGGCCTCTGGGGGCACGCCTCTTGCAGTTTTCCAGGCGGGCGACCTGTGGGGATGCGAAATCCGTTCGCGCGCGATCTGGTCCTGCTGCATGCTCCCGCCCTCTATGACTTCCGCACGCGCCGTACGTTTCTCGGGCCGGTCGCCGATGCCGTGCCGTCGACGCCGATGTTCGAGATGTACCCGGTCGGCCTGACGAGCATCGCCGCATTTCTCGAGCGCAACCACTACAACGTCGAGATCGTGAATCTCGCGTACCGGATGCTGCGCGACCCGGCGTTCGACGTGCCGGCGGCGATTGGCCGGCTCAAGGCGCCGGTCTTCGGGATCGATCTGCACTGGCTGCCCCACGTGCAGGGCGCGCTGGCCGTGGCCGAGCTGGTGAAGCGCCAGCATCCCGAGAGCCGCGTGCTCATGGGCGGCCTGTCGGCGACGTACTATCACGACGAGCTCGTGCGGTATCCCTGGGTGGATTTTGTGATTCGCGGGGATTCGACGGAGGAGCCGGTGCGCCAGCTGCTGCAGGCGCTGCGCGAGCATCGCCCGCTCGAGGCCGTCGAGAACCTGACGTGGAAGCGAGCGGACGGTTCGGTCGTCGCGAACCCGCTGACGTTCGTCCCGGCCGATCTGGACTACGTCGACGTGCCCGCGTACCAGTACCTGATTCGTTCGATGTTCAAGTATCGGAGCCTGCGGAACCTGCTGCCGTGCCTCGAATGGCTCCAGTATCCGATCACGTTGCTGTTGAGCGCACGCGGCTGCACGCAGGAATGCGCGATCTGCGGCGGGTCGCACTCGGCGTATCGCACGCTGTGCGGCCGCGACCGGCCGGCGCTGCGCTCGCCCGAGAAGCTGGCGGCCGACGTTCGCGCGATCACGAGTTTCTCGCGCGCGCCCATCTTCATGGTGCACGACCCGCGCATGGGCGGGCGCGACCGCGCCAGGCGGCTCTTCGGCCTGCTCGCGGACATCCGGCCGGCCAACGAGATGATCTTCGAGCTGTACTATCCGGCCGGGCCCGAGCTGTTCGGCGACATCGCGCGCAGCGTGCCGACGTGGAGCCTCGAGCTCACGCTCGAGTCGCCGGACGAACGCATTCGACGCCGCAACGGCAAGTTCCCGTGGCCGAATCGGCTCGTCGAGGACACGATCGACAGCGCGCTCGCGCACGGCTGCCGCACGGTTGACGTGTTCTTCATGGTCGGCCTGGCGGACGAGCGGCGCGAGGACGTGCTCGCCATCGCCGACTACTGCGAGCACCTCCTCAAGCGTTTTGGCGAAGCCGGCCGCCTGCGGCCGTTCGTCGCGCCCCTCGGACCGTTTCTCGATCCGGGGAGCCGCGCGTTCGAGCAGCCGGGGCTCGGCTACCGGCGGGCCTGCCACACGCTCGAGGACCATCGCCAGGCGTTCCTGCACGACGGCTGGCAGCAGATTCTGTCGTACGAAACGCAGTCGATGACGCGCGACGAGATCGTGCGTGCGACGTACGACGTGGCGGAGCGACTGAACGGCCTCAAGCGGCAGTACGGCCTCATCGACGAAGCGACCTTCGCCGGCGTCACCCGGCGGCTGGCGGCGGCGCGCGAAGCGCTCCAGGCGACCGAGCAGGCCGGCGAGCTCAGCCGCCGCGCGGCCGAGCTCGCCAACCACGGCACGATGTTCGGCGACGACGAGCTGAAGTGGCCCGTGCGGCAGCGGTTTCACGTCGGCTGGCCGCTCGTGCGCAGCCTCGGCATTGGCCTGGCCCAGGAGATCGCCCACACCGCCGCGCGGGTTGTCGGGCGATACGACGTCGCCCCGGTCGGGGTCAGAACCGGGGGCTGACCTTACGCGGACTCCCGTCCAGCCGCGCTCTGACCCCACAGCCGCTGGACCACCCAGACGACCGTCACGGCGCTGGCGACGAAGACGACGGCCAGCGCGCCGGCTGCGGACCAGCGTCCGTAGAGCGCGCTCCCGATGGTGAAGAGCGCCGACCAGATCATCACGCAGCCCGAGACCCAGCCGGTGAGTGCGAGGGGAATCTGGCCGGCCTCCGCGGCGTCGCGGGCGGGGAGCCCGAGGTCGCGGCGGACGCGCGCCCAGCCCGGCCCGAACGGGCGAACCTTCTGATAGAACGCGGCCAGCACGCGCGGCTCGGTCGGCGGCGCCGCGTACGCCGCCACCAACCAGCACACCGTCGTGACGGCCACCGTGGTCATGAGGGCGAGGTGTGTGCTGAACGTGACGCCCTCCTTCTTGAGAATCAGCAGCCCGATCGAGACCGCGAGCGAGCTCACCATCGCCACGACCTCGCACCAGGCGTTGACCCGCCACCAGAACCAGCGCACGAGGTAGAGCAGGCCAGTGCCTGCGCCGATCTGCAGAATGACGTCGAACGTGTCCTTCGCCGTGTCGATGAGGTACACCGTGCCAGCCGAGCAGAGGAACAGGCCGATCGTGACGAGCCGCCCGACGCGCACGTAGTGCGCTTCGGCCGCATCCGTGCGAAGGAAGCGCCGATAGAAGTCGTGGACCAGATACGACGCGCCCCAGTTGAGGTGCGTGAGGATCGTCGACGAGTTCGCCGCGATGAGGCCGCCGACCATCAGTCCGATGAACCCGACGGGCAGAAACTTGAGCATCGCGGGATACGCGATGTCGTGGCCGATGAGCGTCGGATCGAGGTGCGGAAACGCGGTCTGAATGTCCGACAGATTCGGGTACACAATCAGCGAGGCGAGCGCCACGAGGATCCACGGCCACGGGCGCAGCACGTAGTGGGCGACGTTGAAGAACAGCACCGCGCCCAGCGAGTCGCGCTCGGATCGGGACGCCAGCATCCGCTGCGCGATGTAGCTGCCCCCGCCCGGCTCCGAGCCCGGATACCAGACCGCCCACCACTGCACGGCAATCGGCATGAGGAACACCGCCACGGCCAGATCCCAGTTGCTCCGGAAATCGGGCAGCATGCCGAGATAGTCCAGGCCGCCCGGGCCGCGCGTCGCCGAGAGCTTGTGGATCAACCCGTCCAGCCCGCCCACCTGCGGCGCCTGCAGCGCGAAGTACGCGGCCGCGATCACCGCGGACATCTTGATGAAGAACTGGATCATGTCGATGACGAGCACGCCCCACAAGCCGGTCTCCGCGGCGAACACCACGTTCAGCCCGCCGACGACGGCGAGTGTCTGCCAGCGCTCGAGCCCGAAGAGCACCGCGGCGATCTTGCACGCCGCGAGATTCACGGACGCCATGATCATGCAGTTGAAGAGCAGCCCCAGGTACACCGACCGGAACCCCCGCACGACCGACGCCGCGCGCCCGGAGTAGCGGATCTCGTAGAACTCGAGATCGGTCAGCACGCCGGAGCGCCGCCAGAGCCGCGCGTAGAAGAACACCGTCGAGACGCCCGTCAGCACGAACGCCCACCACACCCAGTTGCCCGCCACGCCGTTGCGCCGGACGATGTCGGTCACGAGGTTCGGCGTGTCGCTGCTGAACGTCGTGGCGACCATCGACAAGCCGCCCAGCCACCAGGGCACCGCGCGGCCGGACGCAAAGAACTCGGACGTGCTCCGCCCGGCGCGCTTGCCGAAGAACAGCGCGGGCACGAAGCAGATCGCCAGCGAGATCGCGACGATCAGCCAGTCGACGAACTGCAGGCGCATGGTCGCCGCAAAGTGTATGCGAGATGCTGCCGCGGTTCGACGGGTGTATCCTGCGTGACGATGCCCAGTCGGCCCCGCATCCGGCGCAGCGCTCTGGCCCTCGCCGCGTTCGCGGCCATCGGGATCGGCCTCGCGCCGGGGCGGACGGTCGCCGCACAGAAATCGGACGTCTCCATCGTCCGCGTGCTCCGGTCCGCCGCGGACTATCTGGACGGGTATGACCGCCAGTTCTCGGCGGTGGTCTCCGAGGAACACTACCTGCAGGTGATGCGCAGGGGAGCGAGCGTCGCGGCCCGGCGGACGCTGGTCTCCGATCTCATCCTCATCAGCGCCGGCGAAGCGGGCTGGCTGAGCTACCGGGACGTGTACGACGTGGACGGCAAGCTCGTGCGCGACCGCCAACCGCGTCTCTACGACCTGTTTCTCCATCCGGCCGCCGACGCCGTCCAGCAGGCCGAGAAGATCTACAGCGAGGGGGCCCGCTACAATCTGGGCCCGATCAAGCGCTCCATCAATGTGCCGACGATGGCCCTGCCGTTCCTGCGGCGTGAGAACCAGCGCCGGAGCGTCTTCGAGGTGAAAGACCAGATGACGGTGAACGGCCTGCGCACGGCCGTCCTGCACTTCAGCGAGGAGAGCTGGCCGCGCATGATCGAGACCTCCGACGACTCACCGGCGAGCGGGCGGTTCTGGATCGAGATGGCGACCGGCCGCGTCCTGCGGACCGAGCTCATCGTCGAGTCGCGCGACGGCCGCGATGTGATCACGGTCACCTACGCGCCGCAGCCCAAACTCGGCGGGCTGTGGGTGCCAGTCAGGATGGACGAGCGCTACGCCGTCAGCGCGACGACGTCGATCGACGGCACGGCGACGTACACTGGCTTCCGCCAATTCAACGTGGACGTCGGCACGATCATCAAGTGATCGATCGTCCCATGGTGGAAGACCGTCCGAATCCGCGCGCCAGGCGTCTATACTAGAGTTATTCCCCGGCCAGCTGCCCGGCACGTGTGCGACTGTGACGCAACTGTTGCGCTTGTCCTCGCGTCTTCTGCTGGTGCTGACGCTGGTGGTCACGGTCGTGTCCATCGGCGCCGCGGCGGTGGACGTGCGCACCCGGATGGATCAGGCGCAGCACACGCTCGCCGTCCGGGGCGCTGCCGCGACGGGCGCCGAGGCGACCCAGCTGGCGGAGCTCCGCGGTGAGCTGTGGCGCGACGCGCTCGGGCGCGTCGCGGTACAGGTCGTGGCGATTGTCGCCCTGACCTGGCTCATCGCCCGGTGGAGCGTCGCGGGCTTCATCGCGCGCAGCGCCCGGTGGATGCGCGAGTTCCGCCTCGGACAGGCCGATCATCCGGGGACGGCGGGCTCCGGGATGCTCAAGCCGCTCGTGCAGGAGGTCTCGCACCTCGTCACGAGTCTCGAGAGCGCGCGCGCCACGGCCGCGGAGGAAGCGCGATTGCGGGAAGCGGGCGAGTCGCTCTGGACGGCCGAGCGCCTCCGCGCGCACGTCCGCACCCGGCTGACGACGCGCCCGCTGTTCGTCGTCTCGAACCGCGAGCCGTACATCCACACGCGGCGCGGCGCCGGGGTCGAGGTCGTCGTGCCCGCGAGCGGCGTCGTCACCGCCCTCGAGCCAGTGCTGCGCGCGTGCGACGGGACCTGGATCGCCCACGGGTCGGGCGACGCGGACCGCCAGGCCGTGGATGCGTCGGACCGCGTCCGCGTGCCGCCCGACCATCCGGCCTACACGCTCAGGCGCGTCTGGCTCACGCGGGAAGACGAAGACGGCTACTACTACGGCTTCTCGAACGAGGGGCTCTGGCCGCTGTGCCACATCGCCCACACGCGACCGCTGTTTCGGGCGACCGACTGGGCGAGCTACGAACGCGTGAACCGGAAGTTCGCGCGCGCGGTGCTCGAGGAGATGCGCGGCGCCGAGGCGCCGATCGTGCTCGTGCAGGACTATCACTTCGCGCTGCTCCCGCGCCTCATCAAGGCCGCGCGGCCCGACGCGCAAGTCGCCGTCTTCTGGCACATTCCGTGGCCCAATCCCGAGGCCTTCGGCATCTGCCCGTGGCAGGGCGAGCTGCTCGACGGCATGCTCGGCGCGGACCTCGTCGGCTTCCACACGCAGGCGCATTGCAACAACTTCCTCGACACGGTGGACCGCGCGTTCGAGTCGCAGATCGACCGGGAGCGGTTCACGGTCCGCCGCCTCGGGCACCTGACGGCCGTCCGCCCGTTTCCGATCAGCGTGGAGTTCCGCGAGCCCGCCGCCGATGCGTCGCGGACGCCGCCCCGTGTGGCCGACCTCCTCGCGCCACTGCGCATCGAGGCGCAGAAATTCGGCGTAGGCGTGGACCGCATCGACTACACGAAGGGCCTCGTCGAGCGCTTCCAGGCGATCGAGCGCTTCTTCGAGCGCTGGCCCGCGTATCGGGGCGAGTTCACGTTCGTGCAGATCGCCGCGCCGAGCCGCACGGCCATCAAGCGGTATCAGGAGCTGGTCGATCTCGTCCAGAGCGAAGTCACCCGCATCAATCGGCGGTTCCAGACCGATGCGTGGTCGCCGATCGTGCTGCTCGTGCGCCATCACACGCACACGGAGATCGAGCCCTTCTACCGCGCCGCGGACGTGTGCCTGGTCACGTCCCTCCACGACGGCATGAATCTCGTCGCCAAGGAATTCGTCGCGGCGCGCGACGACGAGGATGGCGTGCTGATCCTGAGCCGCTTCGCCGGCGCGTCTGCGGAGCTCGACGATGCGCTCGTGGTGAATCCGTACGACGCCGAGCAACTGGCGAGCGCGCTGTACGAGGCGCTCACGATGTCGGACGACGAGCGGCGTCTCCGCATGCGCCGGATGCGCGAAACGGTGCGCGAGCACAACGTGTTTCGCTGGGCGGGCCGGCTGATCGCCGACCTGGCGGCGATCCGCGTGGCCTCGGGGGATCCCGCCCGCACGAGCACGCCGGTCCCCGCGCTCGACGAGGCATGAGGCCGAACGCGCTCGACGCCTGGCCCGACCTGGTTCCCCGCCTCGCCCGGTTCCGGCGTCTCGCGGTCTTCGTGGACTTCGACGGCACCCTGGCGCCGATTCGCGCGCGCGCGTCGGCGGTCCGGTTGTCGCGTCGCGCCCGGCGCGTGCTGGCCGCCCTCGCCGCGCGCGGGCACGTCGTCGGCATCATCAGCGGGCGCGCCATCAACGACCTGCGCCGGCGCGTCGGATTGACTGGCCTCTGGTACGTCGGCGACCACGGGTTCCTGCTCGAGTCGCCGCGCGGCCGGAGGCTCCAGCTCGTCAGGCACCGCGAGCGGGCGGCCGTCGTGCGCGCCACGCGAACCCTGCGCGCCTCGCTGCGCGGCGTCTCCGGCGTGACGATCGAGCCGAAGGACGCTGGCGTGGCCGTGCACTATCGCAACGCGCCGGCGCCGAGCCGACTCGTCGCCGCGCGCGTCGCCCGTCAGCTCGGACGGGCCGCGAACGGCCTCCGGGTGATGGCGGGGAAGTGCGTCTGGGAGCTTGTGCCGATCGGCACCGTCGACAAGGCGCTGGCCGTGCGACTCATCCTGCAGTCGGAGCGACGCCGCCGCGGCGGCGCCCTCCTCCCGATCTACATCGGCGACGACACGGCCGACGAGCGTGTGTTCTCGACCCAGGCGCGGGTCTCGATCGCCGTCGGCCCGCGCCCGAGCGCGGCCGCGCGATACCGGCTGCGATCGCCGGCCGAGGTCTGCCGCTGGCTCGAGCGTCTCGCGACGCTCGATCCGCCCGGCGCCCCTACAGCACGTCGAGCCAGCGCGGCGAGGCGGCGAACGCCGCGCGGATGAGTCCGACGTGCGAGTACGCCTGCGGGAAATTGCCGCACATCACGTGCGCCGTCGCGTCGTAGTCCTCCGCGATCAGGCCGAGCGGCGATCGCAGCTTGCGCGTCGCGTCCATCAGCGCGCGCGCCTCGACGTGCCGGCCGATGAGCACGAGCGCTTCGATGAGCCAGAACGTGCACAGCACGAAAGCCACCGCCGGCCGGCCGAGCCCGTCGTCGTCGCGGTACCGCATCAGCCAGCCGTTCTGCGACAGCCCCTGCCAGATCGCATCCACCGTCAGGCGCAGCCGCTCGTCGTCTCGCGGGAAGATCCGGAGCGGCGCCATCTGGAGCAGCGACGCGTCCAGATCCGTGCCGTCGTAGGTGCCGACGTACGCGCCCCGCACCGGACTCCACGCGCGCTGCGCGATGTCATCGCGCAGGCGCGTGGCCGCCTGACGAAACCCCGCGGCGCGGGAGACCGCGAACTTGTCGGCGACGGCGGCGGCGCGATCGGCGGCGGCCCAGCACATCAGCGCCGAAAACGTCTGCAGGCGCGGCGGCCGGCGCACCTCCCAGATGCCGCGATCCGGCGTGCCGGCGACGGCGATCGCGCGATCGGCCAGACGCATCAGCAGATCGAGCGTCGCTGGGGTCCGCTCAGCGCTGAACCGGTCGTCGTGGAAGATCGGCGAGAGCGCGAGGATGATCTCGCCGAAAATGTCGTGCTGTTCCTGTCCGGCGGCGTCGTTGCCGATGCGCACCGGGCCGTCGCCGTTGAAGCCGGCCCAGCCCACGGCGGTCTGCTCGAGCGGGGCCACGGCGCCCGTGATGCCGTACAGCGGCGCCAGCCGGAGGTCGGGGCTGCCGCCCGCGACGTTCAGCACCCACGTCAGGAACTGCTCGCGTTCGTCGAACTGGCCGAGCAACCGGAACGCGTCCACGACGTAGTACGCGTCGCGCAGCCAGCAGAACCGGTAGTCCCACGTCCGCCCGCTCTTCGATGACTCGGGAATCGACGTGGTCACCGATGCCACGATGGCGCCCGTGTCTTCGAAGCAGTGCAGCTTGAGCGCGAGCGCGGATCGAATGACCTCGCCCTGGAATCGCGGCGGGATGTCGCAGTTCTTGACCCAGCGGCGCCAGTGATGCACCGTCTCGCCGAGCAGCCGGTCGCAGAGCGGCCCTAACGGCTCCTCGACCGGTTCCCCCCACGTGAGCAGCATGCGCCGGCGATCCGTGAGGCTGAAGGGCCGGCCGTCGAGGTGGGAGAGCGGCAAGTCGGTGGTGAGGCGCAGCGGACTTGGGTACCCGTCGAACGCCAGGTGGTGCGAGCCATGCATGACCGCCGGCCGGGTCTTTGACCAGCCAAGCACCGGATCGCAGCGGACGGACACGCGCGGTGAACCCTCGAGCGGCTCGACCAGCCGCACGAACTGCGTGGGCCGGAACATGCGGCCGTGCAGCTCGAATCGCGGCGCGAAATCGATCACGCGGAACCGGCCGCCGGGCGCCTCGAGGACCGTTTCGAGCACGTTGGTGTTGTCGAGGTAGCGCTGCGTGCCGGTCTGACGATCGGGCGTGCCGACGTCGAATCGGCCGCCGTCTGGATCGAGCAAGGCGCCGAAGACCGGGTCGCTGTCGAAGCGGGGCAGGCAACTCCAGACGATGGCCCCCGTCGCGTCGACGAGCGCGGCGCACTGACAGTTGCCGATGAGGCCCAGCTGGTCGAGCTGCATGCGGCGCGTCGTGAGACCGGCGGCGGCTGCCTTTGCAATCCTCACGCCGACCACGGGCGCCCGCAAACGCCGGGGCGCGGGACGCTCACCCGAGGGGATTGTGTCAGATCTACACGGAGCCCGGGGCCGGGGCGCGCCTACTTCGGACTGCGCAGCCGCTTCACCGACACGCGAGGACTCGACGCCAGGTGCCGTTCGGCCAGTTGTTTCACGATCGCCTCGCCGGCCTGGCCGAGCGTGAGGCCGCCGACGGTAATCGCCGGAAGGAACGGCAGACGAATCGTGCCGCCGGGCTCCACGCGGACGGCCGCCAGCTCGGGCTCGCCGATGACCTGGATGTCGAGCAGGTCGCCCTCGCGGATCGGCGTCGTCTGGTCGTCTGCCGCCTCGAGGGCCGAGCGGAGCGCCGCGCTCTCGTCGCGCGGCGGCGCCTCACCGCGCAGCATCTGGTACTCGCGCATCAGCCGCTCGTAGTCCCGTTGCTGCTGCACTTCCGTCTGATCGAGCCGGAGACGCAGGGCGTCGTAGTCCCGCTGCGCCTTCGTGCCGGCCATTTCCTTTTCCGTCTGCACGATCTTCAAACGGAGGTCTTCGAGCACATCCTGCGACACCAATCCGGCGGAGACCTGTCGCTGCGCGCGCTCCAGGTCCTTGTGAAGCTGCTCGAGCTTGATGGCGAGCTCGTCGAGCTGCGCCTTCGTTCTCACGTCGGCTTGCGCGATCTCGAGGTCGAAACGCTTCGCGTCGAGCTCCTTCTGCGCCTCGGCCCATTTCCTGAGGGCCTCCTGGACGCGTCCGATCTCGCCAGCCTGTGTTTCCGCCGGCGCGGTGCGCTCGGGCTCGGTCGCCGGCCGCGGGGGCACGGCCTGGGTCGTGGACGCGGCGCCCTGTCGCTCGGCCCCAGCGGCCGGCTCGGGCTGCGCGACGGGCGCAGGCGCGGCGGCCGGTTGCGGGGCCACGGCGTTCGTCTGTGCGGCGGCTGCGGCCGTCGGGCCCCCGGACGTCCAGGCGGCAGGCAGCACGGGCGCGAGCAACGCGAGCAGCACGATGACCGGCAGCCAGCCGGAGCCCGCGTCCGCCTCCACGGGCGGCCGTCCGAGGATCCGGCGGACGCGCGCGACGAGCGATCCGTTCGAGGCGGCCATCGCGAGGTGCGGTGTGGTCAAAGCCGCGAGATCGGAAAGTGCGCGCACGTAGACGAGGCGGTCGCACATCTCGACGGCCAGATCATCGCAGCAGTGCTCGCGCTCCTCGCGGACGCGCGCCGACAGCCACCACACCGCCGGATGGTAGAACAGCGCGGTCTCGACCATCGCCTGCAGCAGATTCACGAGGTAGTCGTGCCGGCGGACGTGCGCGAGCTCATGTGCGAGCAGCGCCTCGACCTGATCGGGCGTGAAGCCCGACAGCACCGCCGCCGGCAGGATCACGACGGGCTTGAGCCAGCCGATCATGATCGGCACGCCGACCGCGCTCGACTCGGCGACGTGCACGACGCGGCGAAGAAGGAGCCGATCGGCAAGCCGTCGCACCGTCGCCTGGACATCCGGCGACGCGGGAACGAGGGCGCGCCGCGCGAGGCGGCTCGCGGTGACCCAACCGCCCAACAGCCGAATCGACAGCACGGCGACACCGCCGAGCCAGATGACCAGCACGGCCGCGGTCAGCGTGAGCGATCGGCTCATCCCCGCGGTCGTGGGCTCGGACGTGACCGCCACGGGCGCGATCTCGTCGGCGGCGACCATTGTCGCGCCGGAAGGCCCGGCGCCGGCCGGCGTCACTGTGGCGCGGGCCAGCCAGGCCGTCGTCCCGATCGGCGCCGCCAGCATCGCCGCGAGCGCCGTGACGCCCACCACGTACCGCGCACTGGCCGACCGCGCCAGCAGCCGGAACAGGACGAGCGCGCCGAGCGCGAGGAGCGCGCCCTGCCAGACGAAGTGGAGCAGCGCCCACGCCAGGGCCTGGGCGAGGGGATGATCGGCGATCGCCATCGCGTTCATTTTCGTGACTCCTCTTCTTCCTTGATCAGTTGACGGATTTCCTTCAGCTGCTCCGGTGTCACTGGTCGGGCGCTCAGCGCCTGCATGACCAGGGCGGCGGCCGACCCGCCGAACGCCCGGTCGACGAGATCGGTGACGAGCAGGCGCTGCGTCTGGTCCTGCGGCACGCGCGCGGCATAGATGTGCGTGCGAGCCGACGCGTCCCGGGTAAGCAGGCCCTTTTCGACCATCAGCTGCATCAGCTTCAGCGTCGTCGTGTAGCCCGTTTCGCGCGCGCCGGCGAGGGCCTCATGGACCTGCCGAACCGTGGACGGCCCGCGCGTCCACAGGACGCGCAGAATGGCGACTTCGGTGTCGGTCGGACGAGGCAAAGGTCGGCGCATGAGTTGGATTATACGAATTAATTCGTATATGTCAACGGGCTATGCTGCAGGCATCAATCGGCAGCCGCGCGGCCGCGACCAGGGCGGCTGGCCGGCGTCTAACTACAGCGGGCGGATTCCGGGCCTTCAGAAAGGGTAACAATGCGACCACGCCGCACCGTCTTTCTTGCGCCGCTGTTCCTGGCGGTAGTGCTGGCTGCGCTGTCCTCGGGGCTCTCGGTCCTCGCGACCGGCGATCTGCCGGTCCGGCTCGGCGATCAGGAGTTCTGGCAGCTGTCCGAGAGCCTGTCCGAGCCAAACGGTCAGTTCCAGTCGGACAATCTGCTGTCCAACGAGCTGGTGTTTGCGCGCATTCTGCCGGACCTCATCGCGCGGACGAAGCCCGGCGGCGTCTATCTGGGGGTCGGCCCCGAGCAGAACTTCACCTACATCGCCGCCATCAAGCCCCGGATGGTGTTCATCACGGACATCCGTCGGGGAAATCTCGAGCTGCAGTTGATGTACAAGGCGCTCTTCGAGCTCTCGCCGGATCGCGCGGATTTCGTGGGCCGGCTGTTTTCGAAGAAGCGCCCGGCTGGGCTCTCGACCGCATCCACCGGCGTGGATCTGATGAACGCGTACTGGGACGTACCGACCGAGGACGAAGCGGCCTATGCGGCGAACCTCAAGGCCATCGAGGATGACCTCACGAAGACCCACGGATTCCCCCTCTCGCCTGAGGATCTGGCGGGTGTCGCGGCGGTCTATCGTGCCTTCTACTGGTACGGCCCGAGCATGAACTATTCGGCCAATGTGGCGCTCACCGCGCCGACGACTACGCGCGGCAACACGTACGCGGATCTGATGATGCAGACCGACGTGAATGGCGTCGGATTGAGCTACCTCGGCAGCGAGGAGAAGTTCGCGTACCTGAAGGAGCTCGAGAGCAGGAACCTGATCGTGCCCGTCGTCGGCAACTTCTCTGGTCCGAAGGCGCTGCGGGCCGTCGGCGCGTATCTGCACGAGCATGGCGCCACCGTCACGGCGTTCTATCTTTCGAACGTCGAGATGTACCTCAACCGCGCCGGCACGTGGGGTGCGTTTTGCGCAAACGTCGCGACGATGCCGCTCGATGAGAACAGCCTGTTCATCCGGCCGAGCGGCACCCGGGGCATGGTCCTGAACGGCGGCACTAACTGGAACTTCACATTCACCGTTCGGGGCACGGGCGCCGGCCCGGGCGGCATGACCGCTGTGCCAGCCACGAGCCAGCCCTATGTCAGCGGACTCGTGCCGATGGCCGCGGAAGTGAAGAACTGCAGCCTGCCGCAGCCGATCCGCCGCTGATGTCCGCGCGCGGGTATACTCGCGCGCATGCGCTTTCGAACCCTGCTGTACATCGCCACATTGGCGGCGGGCGGTCTGCTCGTCGTCCCGCTCGGCGGCCAGTCGTCGTCCTTTGATCTATCGCTCCTGTCGGGACTGACACTGCGCGCCATCGGCCCGACCAGCGTGGGCGGCCGCGTGGATGATTTTGCCGTTGGACGCGTCGCCGGACAGCCCGATGCCGTCTATGTGGCGTCGGCGAGCGGAGGCGTGTTCAAGAGCGTCAACGGCGGCGTGTCCTGGGCGCCCGTCTTCGATCGCGTGGACGGGATGATGTCGATTGGCGCCATCGCGGTCGCGAAATCGAATCCCAACATCGTCTGGGTCGGCACCGGCGAAGCCAACACGCGGCAGAGCTCGTCGTGGGGCGACGGCGTGTACAAGTCGGTCGACGCGGGCAAGACCTGGCGCCACCTGGGGCTCGAGGACACCCGATCGATCAACCGCATCGTCATCGATCCGGCCAATCCGGACGTCGTCTTCGTGGCCGCAGCGGGGCACTTGTGGGGCCCGAACGCCGACCGCGGCGTGTTCAAGACGACCGACGGCGGGGCGACGTGGAAGAAGACGCTCTTCGTCGACGAGCACACCGGCGCCAACGACATCATCATGGAGCCCGGCAACGCGCGAGTGCTCTACGCGTCCACGTACCAGCACGAGCGAAAGTCGTGGGGGTTCAACGGCGGCGGCCCGGGCAGCGGCATCTACAAGTCGACCGACGCCGGCAATTCGTGGCGCAAGCTCACCAACGGTCTGCCGGCCGGCGACAAGGGCCGGATCGGCATGGACATCTACAAGGGAGACGGCACGATCGTCTACGCGATTGTCGAGGCGCCGACCGGCGGCGCGGGGCGCGGTGGGGCAGGGCGCGGCGGCGGCGGAGCGGCCCAGCCCGCGCCGGCCAACCAGCCTCCGAGCGAGGCCGGCCTGTATCGGAGCGTGGATGGCGGTGAGCACTGGGAGCACCTGTCCCCGCTCAACACGCGCCCGAACTACTACTCGCAGATCCGCGTGGATCCGAAGGACAGGAACCGCCTCTACGAGCTCGGGTCGAACCGTGGCTTCTTCGTCTCGGACGATGGGGGCAGGACTTTCAAGGACATCTTCCAGAACTCGCCGGGGCAGAGCCTGATCCACGGCGAGGACCACGCGCTCTGGGTCGATCCGGCGGATCCGTCGCATCTCATCATCGGCGGCGACGGCGGCGTGTCGATCTCGTGGGACCGCGGCCTGTCGTGGGATTTCCGCAACAACATCCCGCTCGCGCAGTTCTACGAGATCGACGTGGACAACAAGGTGCCGTTCACCGTCTGCGGCGGCCTGCAGGACAACGGCGAATGGTGTCTGCCGAGCAGCGTGCGCGATCGCAACGGCATCGCGAACCGCGACTCTTGGAACATCGGCGGCGGCGACGGCTTCTACGTGAAATTCGACCGGAGCGACGAGAACTTCGCGTACGCCGAGTCGCAGAACGGCAATGCCTCGCGCGTGAACCTCACGACGCTCGAGCGGACGCCGGCCCGCCCGGGCGGCGGACGCGGTGGCGGGGGCGGTGGCGCCGAAGCCGGCGGGCAGCAGGCTCCCGCGCTGCGGTTCAACTGGGACACGCCGATTGAGGTGTCGCGCTTCGGTCCGACGGTGGTCTACATGGGCGCGCAGATGCTGTTCCGATCGGCGGACCACGGGGCGACCTGGACCGCGATCAGCCCGGATCTGACGGCCGGGATCGACCCGGCGACGCTGCCGATCATGGGCGCGCCCGTGCCTCCGAACGCACTCTCGCGCAACGACGGCACGTCGCCGTTCGGATCGCTCACGTCGATCGGTGAGTCGCCGATCGACGCGCGCGTGATCTACACGGGCGCGCAGGACGGCACCGTGCAGGTGACGCGTGACGGCGGCACGTCCTGGACGAACGTGACCGCGAGAATCCCCGGCCTGCCGCCCTACACCTATTGCAGCACCGTGCTGCCGTCACGCTACGCGCCGGGCCGCGTCTACGCGACATTCGACGGCCACTACAGCGACGACTATCGCCCGTACGTCTACGTCAGCGACGACTTCGGTCAGACGTGGCGCGCCATCGCGGCTGGCCTGCCCGAGACGGGCGTCAACCGCATTCGTGAGCACCCGAGCGATCCGCACTTCCTCGTGCTCGCGCACGAGCGCGGCGTGCACTTCTCGACCGACGACGGCCGGACGTGGATCCCGCTCGCGCTCGCGACGAACTTCCCGCCGGTGCCGTCCGACGACCTCGTGATTCACCCGCGCGACAACTCGCTCGTGATCGGCACGCACGGCCGGGGCATCTGGATTCTGGACGATGTCGGTCCGCTCGAGCTCCTGTCGGCGGAGACGCTCCAGAGCGAGGCTGCGATGGCGCCAATCGCGCCGGCGCACGAGATCATCACGCACACGGTGCAGGCGTGGTACGGCGCGGGCGAGTTCTTCGCGCCCAACCGCGACTACGACGCCGGGATCACGTACTACCTCCGGGCAGCCGCATCGGGGAGCGCGCAGATCGAAATCACCGACGTCTACGGCACTCACGTGCGGACGCTGCAAGGGCCGGCGGCGCGCGGGCTCAATCGCGTCGCCTGGAATCTGCGCGGGGATCCGCCGACGTCCAACCTCGGGCCGGGACCCGCCGGTGGCGGCGCGGGCGGCCGCGGCGGCGGGGGAGGCGGGCGGGGCGGCGCCCAGAACCTCGGTCCGCTCGTCGCGCCTGGCCGCTACGTCATCGTCGTGAAGGTGCCAGGGGTATCCCGCGAGCTGCGTGGGACGGTGATGGTGGGCGCTGACCCGATCGCCGGCGGTCGTTAGTGGACGATGCCCTTCCGAACGGCGCACAGGACGATCTCGGCGGTGCTGTGCAGGTCGAGCTTTTCCATGATGCGCGCGCGATGCGTCTCGACCGTGGTCGGGCTGATGTTCAGCAAGGCGGCGATTTCCTTGTTGCTGCGGCCCTCGGCGATGAGCTGAAAGACCTCACGCTCCCGCTCCGAGAGCGTGTCATAGCGGTCGCTCAGACCGCGCTCGTTCAGCTGCCGCACGTAGTCGTCAAGCAGCACCTTGGCGGCCGGCGGACTGAAGTATGACTTGCCTTCCGAGACGGCCGTCACCGCCTGGACCAGATCCGTATCGGCCGCGTCCTTCGTGAGGTAGCCCAGGGCGCCCGCACGAACGGCGCGCGTGACGTACGCCTCGTCGGCGTACATGCTGAGCATGAGAATTCGCGCGTTCGGGAGCCGGCGGGTCAGCTGCTCGGTCGCATCCAAGCCGTTCAGCTGCGGCATGGCGATGTCCATGATCGTCACGTCCGGCTGCAGGTCGATCGCCTGCTGCACGGCGGCACGGCCGTCGGCCGCCTCGCCAACGATGGTCCAGCCGGGCTGCTCTTCGAGAATCCTCCGCAGGCCCTGTCGGACGAGCGTGTGGTCATCGACAACGAGGAGGCGCAGTGTGCTCATGCGTCAATCGCCCGGCGATCGGCGTCGGGCTCCGCGAGCTCCTTGGTTGACCTGGCATCCTGATTGGACGGGACGGCCCCCAGGTCGCCGCGGGCACTTCTGGCACCGCGGGACCGGGCTATCCGGCCGCGATCTACCCGGCCACGTCAGGCATTTTCGTCAGTTTCCGCCGGGAAAATACCGGCTCTAAACGATACTCCAGTGTAGCACTAGCAGCTATCGTTTCCCCGACTCACGCCGCAACGCTGGAACGACGGTCCGTGCTGACGCTGCCGGATGGCCCGAGGTCGATTCGGAGGGGCGCGTCAGGCGGACCTTCGGTGCGCCGCGGTCTCGTGAGGCATGAGGAGGGGACAGATGAAGCGAGTCTTCGGGAGATGTCTGCTCGTGGCGGGCATCCTCGCGGTTGCTGCAGGGTCGGCCCGGGCGCAGGCCATTGGGTCGATCTTCGGCAAGGTCACCGATGCGTCGGCTGCCGTGCTGCCGGGCGTGACGGTGACGGTGACGGGCCCGGCGCTACAGCGCCCGTTGGTCGCCACGACAGCGGCCAGCGGTGCGTATCAGTTCCCGAGCGTGCCGATCGGCACGTTCATCGTGACGTTCGAGTTGAGCGGCTTCAAGAAGGCCACCCGTCCGAACGTGGTCATTACGAACGGGTTCAATGCCCAGATCGACATGAAGCTGGAGATCGGCGCCGTGTCCGAGGAAATGACGGTCACGGCGGCCGCCCCGGTCGTCGATACCAAGAAGACCACCACCGGCGCGACGTTCACGAAGGACATCCTCGAGAACATCCCGACGGCGCGC
>DATIWF010000146.1:0-16839 GCA_035519535.1 Vicinamibacterales bacterium
GCCAAGCTGAACCGCGACGTCGCGATCAAAGTCCTGCCGGAGGCACTCGCGCGGGACCCGGCCTCGCTGTCGCGCTTCGAGCGCGAAGCGCAGGCGGTCGCCGCGCTCTCGCACCCGAATATCCTCGCCATCTACGACTTCGGCAGCGCGCAGGGCGCGACCTACGCGGTCAGCGAGCTGCTCGAGGGCGACACGCTCCGTGCCCGCCTTGCGGGCGGCGCGCTCCCGATCCGCAAGGCGATCGACTACGGTGTCCACATCGTCCGCGGTGTCGCCGCCGCCCACGAGCGGGGCATCGTCCACCGCGATCTGAAGCCGGAGAACATCTTCATCACGAAAGACGGCGTGGTGAAGATCCTCGACTTCGGCCTCGCCAAGACTGCGCACACGCCGGCGGCGCCGGCGGAGACGCAGCTGGCGGCGGACACGACACCCGGCACCGTGCTCGGCACCGTCGGCTACATGTCGCCCGAGCAGGTGCGCGGCCTCGCGGTCGATCACCGCACGGACATCTTCTCGTTCGGCGCGATTCTCTACGAGATGCTGACGGGCCGGCGAGCGTTCCGCGGCGATTCGCACGTCGAGACGATGAACGCGATCCTGAAGGAAGACCCGCCGGAGTTCGCGGAGATCAATTCGGCGCTGCCCTCCTCGCTCGACCGCATCATCCGCCGCTGCCTCGAGAAATCGCCGGCCGACCGGTTCCATTCCGCGCACGACCTGGCGATCGCGCTCGAAGCGATGTCGGGGGCGTCGAGCCAGAGCGCGGCGTCGATCGCCCCGGTGGCGGTGCCGTCGTCGAGTCGCTGGCGTCTGCCGCTCCTCGCGGGCGCGGCATTGCTCGTCGTCGGCCTGGGGGCGTTCTTCGCCGGACGAGCGACGTCCGCAGCGCCCGAGGGTTCGGCGCCGGAGTTTCAGCGCCTGACGTACCGTCGCGGGCCCGTGTTTTCGGCCAAGCTCGCGCCCGACGGCACCACGATCGTCTTCTCGGCGGCCTGGGATGGCAACCCGACTCAACTGTTCTCGACTCGCGCCGAAAGCCCGGAGTCGCTGTTGCTGCCGTATGCCAACGCGGACGTCGTCGCGATTTCCTCGAAGGGCGAGCTGGCGATCGTCTCCCGCCGGAGGAACCTGCGCGCGTACGCCCGGCCGGGCACGCTCGCGCGCGCGCCCATCTCCAGCGGCGCGTCGCGGGACGTCCTGGAGGACGTCCAGGACGCCGACTGGCTGCCCGACGCGTCGAACCTCGTCGTTACACACGTCGTGAACGGGCGTTACCGGCTGGAATTTCCGATCGGCACGTCGGTGTACGAGACCGGAGGCTGGATCAGTCACCCGCGCGTGTCGCCCGATGGGCGGCACGTGGCATTTCTCGATCATCCGATCATGGGCGACGACCGAGGGTCCGTCGCGGTCATCGATGCCTCTGGCACGAAGAAAACGCTGTCGCCGGATTACGAGAGCACCCAGGGACTCGCGTGGCTCCCGTCCGGCCGCGAGGTCTGGTACACCGGCGCCCTCAAGGGCAGCGGGCGCTCGCTCTACGCCGCGACCCTCGACGCACACGTTCGACCCGTCCTGCGCGTGCCCGCCACGCTCACGATCGGCGATATCGCGTCGGACGGCACCGTGCTGCTCGCACACGACAACGGCCGGCGGGGCATCGTCGGGCGCGCGCCTGACGAGACAAAGGAGCGCGATCTGTCGTGGCTCGATTGGTCGCAACCCAACGCGATCTCGGACGACGGAAGGACGCTGCTCATCACGGAGGAGGGCGATGGAGGCGGCCCGGGCTATGCGATCTATCTGCGCAAGACTGATGGATCGCCCGCCGTCCGGCTCGGCGCCGGCGAGGCGATGGACTTGTCGCCCGACGGCAAATGGGTTCTCGCGCAGCGCCTGAACCCGGCGCCTGCGCAGTTGTTCCTCATGCCCACCGGGGCCGGTGACACGCGCGCCGTGACGAACGACGACATCACGCACCTGGCGGCCCTGTTCACGCCGGACGGCAAGCAGTTTGTCTTTGCGGGCTTCCAGCCGAACAAGCCGCCGCGCACCTTCATCCAGAGCCTGTCGGGCGGCGCGCCCAGACCTGTCACGCCTGAGGGCGTCACGGGCCTCTTGATGGCGCCGGGCGGCACGAAAGTCATGGCGCGCGACTCCGACGGCCAGCGGAAGCTGTTTCCGATCGACGGCGGCGCCCCGGAGCCGGTGCGAGGACTCGAGCCGGCGGATGGCGTCATTCGCTTCACGGCGGACGGCCGCGGCCTCCTCGTTCGTCGCCTCATCGCCGATGGCGTCGCGCAGATCTCGCGCGTCGATCTGGCGACGGGCTCCCGGACGCCCGTGCGCCAGATCGCGCCGTTGCGCGAATCGCTGGGCAACGGCGGCATCGGCCAGATTCTCCTGACGCCCGACGCCGGCGCGTACGTCTACGGATACGGCGTCACGCTGTCGGACCTCTATCTCGTCAAGGGACTCCGGTAGCGTCAGTAATAGCAGCTCTGGTACGCGTGCTCCGTGGCGTCGCCGAGCGAGATCGTGAACCAGAACGGCCCTCGGCCGCTCATGCTCGCCAGCACGGCTCCGTTCGCCTTCGTCACCGAGGAGATGTGGCCGCGGCGCGAAGCGCGGATCGTGATCCGATCGCACGCGCTGCGAACACGGTAGTCAGCAGCAGTATGTCGCTCCACTCAGATCCGGGAGGCCCGGGAACGGATCGAGAAACAGTCGAGCGTCACGTGTCGTAAAACGAGGGGAAGAACAACTCGGAGGACAACACGTGAAGACGCAACGAATGCTCGTAACCGTGGTCGGCGCGACACTTTTGAGCGTCGCGATGCTTTCCGCACAGAACAAGTCGACGTCCTCGGCTTCGTCCGCACCGAGCGCGCCGCCCGCCGGCAAGGAGATCACCTACGTCGGGTGTCTCGGACCGGGCGCGGAGGCGGGCAGCTTCACGCTGTCGAACGCCGAGGCGAAGGGCAACAAGAACAAGGCCGACACGCACCTCACGTTCAACGTGGTCGGTGCGTCAGACAAGGTCAAGCTCGAAGATCACGTGACGCAGGCCGTCGTGATCACCGGGACGTTCAAGGATGCGACGCCCCCGGCCGGCGAGTCGGCGACCGCTGAGAAGCTTCCCACGTTCACCGCGACCAGCGTGAAGTGGCAGGCCGACTACTGCGGCCTCCCCTTCTAACACCGCCCAGCTCCTCCACGTCACACACGCAGAGGATCCGGCCGCACCTTCGGGTGCGGCCGGCACCTTCATTCGCTCTCGTACGCCCGCTGCAGAGTCGCGACGTCGATCTTCCGCATCCTGAACAGCGCCTCCATCACGCGCTTCGACCGCGCGGGATCGGCTGGCCCTCGATCTCGAACGTCACCGACACGACGCGCCCGCCCGCACGGTGCACGTTCACGACCCGTGAGTTCTTGAAGATCGAGACATAGAGGTTCATGGCCTCTTCGGCCTGAGTGTCGTACCACAGGAACGGCGTGATCTTCGGCACGGTCTGTCCTCCTCGGGATGCGGTCCGGGCGTGCGGCCCGGTCAATAGCAGGTCGGAGCCGCGAGCGCGGCCTCGACATCGCACCCGTGATTTTCTCGACCCTCACGCGCGCGGTTCCGGTAAGGTGCTGTGGCATGCGGCCGCTCTGGACGTGCCCGAAGTGCCGGCATCAGTTCGTGACCAGGAACCTCTGGCACTCCTGCGTGCGCGTCCCGATCTCGGCGCATTTCCAGGGGCGAGCCGCGGAGCTCCGGCCCGCGTTTGGGGCGTTCGCCGATGCCGCCGAAGCGTGCGGGCCGGTGACGATCTACGCGCAGAAGACGCGGATCGTCGTGCAGGCGCGCGTGAGGTTTGCGGGCGTCGTCGTGCGTGCGGGTTTCATCGACGCCGGCCTGTGGCTGAAGGAACGCGCCCGGCATCCGCGGCTCATCCGCACGGAGGTGTTCGGATCGCTCGGCTACGGCCTGCATTTCCGGCTCGAGCGGCCGAGCGACGTCGATGCCGCGCTGCGGCGGCTCGTACGAAGGGCGTACCGCGAGGCCATCGCGGGGCCGGCGCAGGCCCGCCGTCACGGGCGCCGTCGGCCGCCGGGCCGATCGTCCGATCCCGATCCCACGCCGCGCTCGTCCTGAAACCGGGACACTCCCTCACACCGGCCGCCCGTCTCTTCGCGCTCGCGGGGTGGTGCGTGCTTTGCACGCCTCACGGCGCATGCGAGCCCTCTTCCAGGACGCACGTCTGGCCTGGCGCTCCCTCTGGCGAGCCCCGGCATTCAGCGCCGTCGCGCTGCTCACGCTGGCGCTCGGGATCGGCGCCAATACCGCGATCTTCACCGTCGTCGACGGGGTCCTGCTGAAGGCGCTGCCCTTCCGCGACGTCGATCGCCTGATTCGGATCGACTCGGTCACGAAAACCGAATTGACGGGCGGACACTCGGCCGGCGAGTTTCTCGACGTTCAGCGCATGAACCGGTCGCTCGCCGCCGTCGCCGGCTACCGGCCCGACTTCGTCGCGGTCGGCGTCGCCGGCCAGGAGCCCAGCCAGCTCGAGGCCGCGTACGTGACGCCGGCGTTCTTCGACGCTGTGGGTCCCGCGCCCGAGCTTGGCCGGACGTTTTCTGCGACGGACGCCAGACGGCGGCAGATCGTGCTCGGCCACGACGCATGGCACGCGTTGTTTCACGACGATCCCGGCGCGATCGGCGCGACAGTGCGCATCAACGGCGATCCGTACGAGCTCACGGCGGTGATGCCGGCCGGATTCCGCTGGCCGTCGGACGCGCGCGTGTGGATTCTGTCCGACACGGCGGTGCCGCCGTCGCCGATCGACAAGGGCGACGATCCCTCGCAGCGAGACATCCGGTACTTCGACGTCGTGGCTCGCCTTCGCCCCGGCTCATCGATCGCGCAGGCGCAGGCGGACCTCGACGCGGTGGAGGCGATCCTGGCGCGCGAGCACCCGGCGACCGACACTCGGCTGCTGCGCGTCCGGCCGCTGCGCGAGGAGATCGTCGGCAACATCAGGCCCGCGCTCGTCGTGATGCAGGGCGCGGTCGGCGTCGTCCTCCTCATCGCGTGCGCCAACGTCTCGAGCCTGCTGCTGGTGCGCACGCTCGGCCGCCGCCGCGAGCTGGCGATCCGCGCCGCACTCGGCGCGGGACGCTGGCCCCTTGCGCGGCAGCTTCTGACCGAAAGCGTCGTCCTCGGTCTGGCCGGCGGCGTCGCCGGTCTGGCGCTGGGCGCCTGGCTCCTGCCGGTGCTGCTGCGCGTCGTCCCCGAAGGCGCGCTCGTCAATCAACCGGTTGGCCTCGACCGCACGGTCGCCGCCGTGACGATGCTCACGGCGCTCGTCACCGCCGGGTTGTTCGGTCTGCTGCCGGCGGTGCATGCGGGGCAGGCCAACGCCGTGACCGCGATTCGCGAGGCGGGAGATCGGGCCAGCACGGCCCGCAGCCGCGCGCGATCCACGCTCGTCGCGCTCGAGATCGCGCTCACCGTCGTCCTGCTCGTCGCCGCCGCGCTGTTGCTCAAGAGCTTCATCCGGCTCGAGCGCGTGGACTCCGGCTTCCAGCCCGATCACGTCGTCATCGGCGAGATTCTCGTTCCGCAGAATCGATATCCGAGCGGCGAGCGCATCGCGGCCCTGTACCGGCAGCTGATTGAGCAGCTCTCGCGGCACGGCGAGACGGCGGCGGTTGGCGTCGGCTTCCCCGGGCCGCTCAAGGGCGGCAGCGCGACGGGCACGATCTATCCCGAGGGACGCGACGTCTCGGCCGGCGAACTGACGGCGCACATCGGCTCGGTGTCCGGCGGATACTTCGACGCGATGGGCCAGCGCCTGATCGCGGGCCGGACGTTCACGGCGACGGACGCCGACGGCGCGCCCGGGGTCGCCGTCGTCAACGAGGCGCTCGCGCGCGCTATCTGGCCGGCGGAGAATCCGATCGGCAAGCGCTTCCGGCTCGACTCCGATCCGCACTCGCCCTGGACGACGGTGGTAGGTCTGGTCAGCGACGCGCGTCAGCTCGGCCTGCACGAAGCCCCGCCGGCGATTGCGTACATCTCCTACCAGCAGTTCCCGCTGCCATTCACCACGGTGGCCGTGCGGAGCGCGGCCGATCCCGGCCAGGTCAGCGCGGTCCTCCGCAGCGAGCTGGCGGCGCTCGATCCGAATCTCGCGTGGATCGACATCGCGCCGCTCCAGACGACGCTCGATCGCTCCGTGGCCCAGCCGCGATTCCGGACGACGCTGATTGGCGTGTTTGCGGCGCTGGCGCTGCTGCTGTCGGCGATCGGCGTGTACGGGCTGATGAGTCACTCCGTCAGCCAGCGCGCGCGCGAGTTCGGCATCCGTATGGCGCTGGGCGCCAGGCCCGCGCAGGTCCTGCTGCCCGTCCTGCGGGAGGGCGTCGGGATCGTGCTCGTCGGCGTCGCGATTGGCGTCGCGGGCGGCCTCGCGGCCACGCGCGTGCTGTCGGGCTTCCTCTTCGGCGTCGGCGCGGCCGATCCCGCCAGCTTTGCCGCGGTCGGCGTCGTGCTGCTGGCCGTCGCGCTGCTGGCGAGCTACGTGCCGTCCCGTCGCGCCGCGCGCGTCGATCCGGTCACCGTGCTGCGCCAGTAGGCGTCAGTTCGATCCCGCGCTGACGCCCCAGGCCTCGATTTCCATCGCGCGGCTGTACGAGTTCAGCGCGCTCGAGACGAGCACGCGGATCTTCGTCGTCGTCACCGCGGCGAACGTGAGCTGCCGCCAGACGAGGTTGTTGTTGGTCACGGCGCCGCCGGGCACGTCCACCCACGCCGAGCCGTTCCAGTACTGGACCTCGAAGTTCTTCAGCCCGTAGTACGCGAAGGTCATCGTCGGCGTCGGATCGACCGGCGAGCGATAGCTGTCCTGCATCGAGAAGACGTCGATCTCGTCGATCGTCTTCGAGCCGTTGAAGTCGACTTCGATCCAGTCCGGCCACGAATTCGACGTGCCGTCGCACCAGCCACCGCCCGCGCCCCAGTTGAGGCCCTTGCGGTCGCCGTTGATGACGGCGGCCGCCGGGTAGCTGCCGTTGTACGTGGACGATGCGCTGGCGACGCCGCCGTTGCCGGCCAGTGCCATGTTCATGCGGCCGGGCACCGCGTTGACCGTGATGTGCACCGCCGCCGACGTCGTCGTCGTGCCCTGGTTGTCGGTGGCGACGGCCGTCAGCGTGTACGAACCCGCTTGAACGTTCGTCCACGCGATGCTGTACGGGCTGGCCGAGTCGCTGCCGATGGACTGGCCGTTCGCGTAGAACGCGACGGACGTCACCGAGCCGTCGCTGTCGCTCGCGCTGGCCATCACGGTGATCGTGGCCGGAGCCGTGAACGTCGCGCCTTCCGCCGGACTCACGATCGCGACGGTCGGCGGCGTGTTGTTCACGACCGACACGTGGACGGCGGCCGACGTCGTCGTCGCGCCCTGGTCGTCAGTCGCGACGGCCGTGAGCGTGTAGCTGCCCGCCGGCACGGCCGACCATGGCACGCTGTAGGGGGCGGAAGTGTCCGTGCCGATGAGCGAGCCGTTCACGTAGAACGCGACCTGCTGCACCGAGCCGTCACTGTCGCTCGCCGTCGCGTTGATCGAGAGGTCCGCCGGCGACGCGAACGACGCGCCCTCGGTCGGGCCTGTGACCGACACGGTCGGCGCGATGTTGCCCGCGGCCGGCACGCCCCACGCCTCGACCTCCATGATGCGGCTGTAGGTGTTCAGCGCACTCGTCACGTAGACGCGGATCTTCGACGTCGTCACGGCCGCGAAGGTGAGCCGCCGCCAGACGAGGTTGTTGTTGGTGATCGCGCCGCCGGGCACGTCCACCCACGACGTGCCGTTCCAGTACTGGACTTCGAAGTTCTTGAGCCCGTAGTAGGTGAACGTCATGGTCGGCGTCGGATCGGCCGGCGCCGAGTACGTGTCCTGCATCGAGAACACGTCGACCTCGTCGATCGACTTGTACGCCGGGAAATCCACCTCGAGCCAGTCCGGCCACGAGTTTCCGGTGCCGTCGCACCACGCGCCGCCCGCGCCCCAGTTGACGCCCTTGCGATCGCCATTGATGGCCCCGGCCGCCGGATAGTTTGCGTTGTACGACGAGGACGGCACCGCTACCGCGCCGTTGGTCGCCAGCGCCACATTCGTGCGGCCGGGAATCACCGTCACCGTGATGTGCACGGACGCCGACGTCGTGGTCGCGCCCTGATTGTCGGTCGCAACCGCCGTCAGCGTGTACGAACCGGACGTGACGTTGGCCCAGGTCACACTGAACGGGCTCGCGCTATCGGTGCCGATGGGCAGGCCGTTCGCGAAGAACGCCACGGACGCAACGGTCCCGTCGCTGTCGGCGGCCGCCGCCGAGACCGAGACCGTCGCCGGCGCGATGAACGACGCGCCTTCAGTCGGGCCCGTGATCGTCACGGTCGGCGGCGTGTTGGCCGCGACCGTCACGTTCACCGCGCTTGACGTCGTCGTCGCGCCCTGGTCGTCCGTTGCCACGGCCGTCAGCGCGTACGGTCCGGGCGCGGCGTTGCTCCAGGTCGCCGAGTACGGGCTCGTCGTGTCGGTCGAGATGAGGACGCCGTTCGCGTAGAACGAGACGGACGCGACCGTGCCGTCGTTGTCGCTCGCGGTCGCGTTGACCGTGATGTCGCCAGGCGTGGCGAGCGTCGCGCCGTCTTGCGGGCTCGTCAGCGACACGTCCGGCGGGATGTTGCCGGCGCCCGCGATGCCCCACGCCTCGACTTCCATGATGCGGCTGTAGTTCGCCATCGCGTTCGACACGTACACCCGAATCTTGGACGTCGTCAGCGGCGCGAACACGACCTGGCGCCACACGAGGTTGTTGTTCGTCACCGCGCCGCCCGGCACGCCCACCCACGCCGACCCGGTCCAGTACTGGACCTCGAAATTCTTCAGGCCGTAGTAGGCGAACGTCATCGACGGCGTCGGATCGACCGGGGCCGTGTACGTGTCCTGCATCGAGAACACATCCACTTCCTCGACCAGCTTCATGCCGTGAAAATCGACCTCGAGCCAGTCCGGCCAGGTGTTCGAGGTGCCATCGCACCACGCGCCGCCCGCGCCCCAGCCGCCCTTGCGGTCGCCGTTGATCGCGCCCGAGGGCGGATAGTTCGCGTTGTACGTCGACGACGCCAGCGCCGCGGCGCCGGCGCTCGACAGCGCCACGTTCGTCCGGTCCGGAATCGGATTCACCGTGATGTGGACGGCCGCCGACGTCGTCGTCGCGCCCTGGTTGTCCGCCGCGATCGCGGTGAGCGCCCAGTTGCCCATCGGCGCCGCCCAGGTGATCGTGTACGGCGCGCTCGTCACCGTGCCAATGGGGTTGCCGTTCGCGTAGAACGCGACCTGGGCCACGGTGCCGTCACTGTCGGCCGCGGTCGCGTCGATCGTCACGCTCGCCGGCGACGTGTACGTCGAGCCCTCGACAGGATTGGCGATGGACACGACCGGCGGCGAGTTCGCCAGGATGACGATGTGCACCGGCGCGGACGTCGTCGTGCCGAACTGGTTGTCGGTGGCGATCGCCGTCAGCGTGTAGGCGCCCGCGGGGACGTTCAGCCACGTGATCGTGTATGGCGCGGACGTCACGGCGCCGATCGGCGCGCCGTTCGCGTAGAACACCACGCGCTGAATCGTGCCGTCGCTGTCGCTGGCGTCCGCGCTCACCGTGACGGTCGCCGGCTCCTTGGCCGTCGCGCCCTCGACCGGGCTCGTGATCGCCACGCTCGGCGGCTGGTTCGTCGAGGGCGTCACGGCGCTCGCGGCCTTGAACGCATTCAGCCGCCCGCCGGACACCACGCGCCCGTTCCACGCCGGCAGCTGATCGACGTTGTCGATGAGCATTTGCTTGATCTCGGCGACCGTCAGGCCGGGGTTCATCTGCGCGAGCACCGCGGCGACGCCCGCGACGTGCGGCGTGGCCATGCTCGTGCCCGACAGCGACTCGTACCCGTTGCCGAGGTACGTGCTGAGGATGTCCTCGCCCGGCGCCGCCAGATCCACCGACGTCGCGCCGTAGTTGCTGAAGTACGAGCGGTGGTCGGTCGCGTCCGACGAGGCGACGGCGACGATGCTCGGCGAGGGATAGCTCGCCGGATCGAACGGCGCCACGTCGTTGTTCGTGCCGTCGTTGCCCGCGCCGAAGATATTGATGATGCCGGCGTTGCCGGCCGCGTCGATCGCCGAGACGAGCACCGCGTCGATGGGATCGCTGCCGCGATCCTGGCCCCAGCTGTTGCTCGACACGCGGATGTTCTCGCCGCGGTTGCGCAGCAGCGTGATGTAGTTGAAGCATTCGATCGCGCCCGCGTCCGTGCCCGATCCGGACGAGTCGAGGAACTTGCACGCGAGGATCTTCGTGTTCCAGCTCACGCCGACGACGCCGAGGTTGTTGTTGCCGACGGCCGCGATCGTGCCGGACGTATGGGTGCCGTGGCCCTGGTCGTCCATCGGATTGCCGTCGTGGTTCGCCGTGTCGATCCCGTACACGTCGTCCACGTAGCCGTCCCCGTCGTCGTCGATGCCGTTGCCGGGAATCTCGAGCGGGTTGCGCCACATGTTCGGCGCGAGATCGGGGTGGTTGTAGTTGACGCCCGTGTCGATGCTCGCCACGATGACGCTGCCGTCGCCGGTCGTGAAGTTGGTCCAGACGTCCTGGGCGTGAATCTGCTGCATGCCCCACAGGCTGCCGTCGAGCCAGAACGGATCGTTCGGCGGCGGCGAGGGCGGATTCTGGATGATGTGCCGGCGGTAGTTCGGCTCGGCGAGCTCGACGCCGGGCATCCGGCGGAATGCCGCAAGCGCGTCTTCGACGCTCACGCCCTGCGGCAGGCGGAGGTGCTCGATGCCCACGTGGTCGAACCGGCGGATCCGCGTCGCCAGCCGGTTGCGCAGCATGTTGTCGCGCTGCAGCTGGTTGGTCGCGGCGCTGAACTTCACGAGAATCTCGCCGGGCACGTAGCGGCTATCGGCTCCCGCCGACTGCTGCGCGCGCACACCGGTGAACACCAGCCAGAATGCCGCCACCAACGCCGAAGCGACCGACCACTTCTTCATGGCTCCTCCGCGCGCCGTCGCGCGCCCGAACAGGCCGCGAGCGCTGGCGTTACGCTTTCGTCGTCTGGAAAAGGGACGTCAGTCTACCGCACGAACGCATACGGCGTGCCGAAGCGCGATCGGCGCCCCGCCGCGGCTCTTCCGGGCGACGATCTTGTAAGTGGCTGATTTGGTGAGCCTTTATTTCACATCCGGAAGACAAAGGACAGCACGCCCGGCACCACGGCGAGGTTGCCGCACACGAGGAGCGGCCACGACAACCTGCGGCCGAGGACGTTGAATCCGAGCGCCATCGGGAGCGCGACGCGCGTGACCGCGCCGGGCGTACCGGCCCACACCACCGGATGCGACACCACCGCGAGGACGCCGAACGAGATCGACAGCATGAGCCACGGCGATCGCTCGCGCCATGTCGTGCGCGCGAGCCACGCGACGACGGCCACCTGCGCGACGAACGCCGCGACCGCGCAGATGTTGAATACGCCGTCTGTCGTGAGTCCTCGAGCCTTGATGTCCTTGGCAATCGCCAGCACTTTCCACGCGAGGCCGTACAGGGGCGTCGTGATCACGCCCGCGCTCGCGAACGCGCCGGCGCGGTAGATCGATCGCAGGTAGTCCGTCCACACGAGCACGGGGAGCGCCGCGATGACGACCCAGGCCAACAGGCGCACGATCGATCGAGGCGCCGGCGCCACGAAGCGCGCGAGGACCGTCGATCCGAGCAGATTCGTCTCCCGTGCGAGCCCCGAGACGCCGATGACGACTGCGGTCAGCCAAGGCCGGCCCGCTTCAGCCGCGATCACGGCGCACGTGAGAAGCAGCGCGCTCGGAGCGTCGAGCAAGGCATTACTCACCGAGCTCAGCATGCCGTGCCCGAGCAGGCAGCCCGACCACAGCGCAAACGATCTGGCGGATCCCACCGAAAACCACCGCAGCAGCACCCACGCAAAGACAAGCCAGACGACGACGTTCTGCAGGGCGAACGCCTCGAGCACCCACGCCGGCCGTCCGAGGCCCGCGGCGTACGCGGTCCAGGAGAAAAGGATGCGGCGCGCACGATAGCCGGGCAGGTCAAAGGTGTTGTCGATCGCGGGATCGCGCAGGAGGGGGTCGAGCGCCAGGCGCGCGTAGAACTGACCGTCGTACCCGCCGTCGGTGTTCTCGACGTGCGGCACCGCGCGGACGGCCGCGAGCTCGTAGATGTCGTGGTGATCGACCGGAAAGCGGATGAACTCCGTGAAACCGTACGGGGCGCGGTAGTACGAGGCGACCGTGACGAGAAACGCCGCGACGACGGCGAGGTGGGCGGCGATCCAGCCGTGCCGGGCGGATAACACGCGCCTATTCTAGGCGGTGATCAGTTCCCGCCCTTCAGCCGCTTCGCGCCTTCAATAAGCGCGTGCCATCCGTACACGAGCGAGACCGAGAAGTTGTCCATGCGCAGATCCCCGGGATTGAGGTCGTTGACGGTGGACTTATAGCCGAATGTGAGGCCCAGGTTGTCGTTGATCATGTAGCCGAGGGTCAATCCGACGCCGAAGTTGTTCAGCTTCTCGCCGGTGACGCCGTTGATCGTCGCCCGGCCGCCGGTGTACCAGGCGGTGTCGAGCGATCCCCAGAAGTGCTCCGTGAAATCGTGCGTCGCGTGCGCATCGAGCTGGAACATGGGATCGGTCTCGAGCGTCTGGCCAACGTAGTCGTTGTTGGCGCCGAACAGCCACACGGCGGGCAGGAACTCCAGCGTCGTGCGTCGGCCGGGCACCCACGGGCCGAGCTGCCAGACGATGGGCGCACCCAGGCGGCCATACCAGCGGTTCAGGCCGAGATTCAGCGGCTGGGTGTTGTCGTACTTGCCGATCGGCAGGGCGAGATCGGCGAGTACGTCGACCGAGAATCCCGGCTCGTACCGCAGGGCATCCGGGATGTTCTTCTGCGCCCGCGGGCCGATGACGTTGAAGTCGAACTCGAACATGGGATCGCCGAACCCGTTGGCCGACTGGTTGAGCGTCTTGCCCGCGACCGTGGCGGTGCCTGAGAGGCGACCCATGGGCGCAATGAACGCAAGGAGCGCAGAACGATCGAAGAGCGTGAAGGTGCGCGCGTAGCCCACCAGGGCCATCGTCGCGTCCACGTTCGCGTCCGACGAGACGACGGCATGTGCCGGGTCGAACGGGTTCGTGTTCCCGCTGATTGAGTTGACGATGACGGGCACCGCGTTTGCGCCCGACAGCGTCTTCCAGTAGAAACGCGCCGGAAGCTGCGCCAGAGCCTGCGCCGGACAGAGCGCGCCAATGGCGAGCATCGCGGCGACGACCCACCGCCACCGGAAAGACAACGGCATCGAACATCCCGAATCGACTCCCGCGTTGACGACGCTCACCGCCCTCCTCCCTTGGGTTTGGCCAGCATGTTCGCCGGCGGCACGAACTGCTTCCTGTTGACGAGGGGCGGATAGCCCGGGTCGTCAGGCGTTCGCCACGGCAGCTGGTTTTCGAGCGTCTCGAACACGGAACGGCTCGGCAGCACGACGTTGTTCGCGCGGACGTAGCTGTCCCAGATCGCGACGAGCGCCTGCACCTTGTCGGGCCGCTCCGCGGCGAGGTCCTTTCGCTCGGAGGGATCGGCCGCGAGGTTGAAGAGCTCCCAGGCGCCCTTGCCGTAGGGCTTGAATTCCCACCGCAGCTTCCAGTCGCCTTGCCTCACCGCACGATTCCCGAAGAGCTCCCACGCGAGGGAATCCTGCGCCGTCCGCGGCGAGTCCGCCCGTCCAGCCAGCACCGGGCCCCACGACTTGCCCATGAGCGCCGGCAACTCGCGCCCCTCGAGGGTCTTCGGATAGGTGGCGCCGGCGATCTCGAGCAGCGTCGGCATCAGGTCGGCCACATGCATGAGGCCTCCGTTGACGCTGCCCTTGGGCCGTTTGACGACGGGACCGCTGACGATGAGCGCGTTCCGGATGCCACCTTCGCCGAGCCAGCCTTTGTACTGACTGAATGGCGTCATCGACACCTGTGCCCACATTGGCCCGTAGGCCACGTACGAGCCCGGATCGCCCCACGCGTTGGGATTCGTCTGCGACCACTTCTTTTCTGCGAAGAGATGGTCACGCGTGCCGGGCGTGCCGGCAATCATGGCGAAGAGGTCGGAGCCCTCGGCGCCATTGTCGCCAAACACCACGAACACCGTGTTGTCGTACTCACCAATCTGCTTGAGGTGATCGATGAGCCGGCCTGTGTGATAGTCGAGGTTCTCCACCATGCCGGCGTAGAGCTCCATTTTCTTCCCGAGGAGCGCCCTCGTCGCCGGCGCGAGCAGCACGGGATCGGGTACGAACCACATGCGCTCGGCGAGCGGCGTCCCTTCGGGCACGATGCCGAGTTCGACCTGGCGCTTCAAGCGTTCCTGCCGCACCACGTCCCATCCCTTGTCGTACTCGCCGACGTGGCGATTCCGCCAGTCCCGCGGCAAGTGGTAGGGATCGTGCGGCGCCTGATGCGCGACGTACGCGAAGAAGGGTTTGCCGTCGCGCTGGTTGGCATCGATGAACCCGATCAGCTCATCGGTATATGTCTTCGTCGCGTAGTAGTTCTTCGGGAGCTCGGTCAGATACTTCCCATCCTCGGTGAAGACCGACCGCGGCGACGCGGCGGTGAAGTTCGTCATGTCCCAGTAACTGCCCGCCCCGTCGAGGAGCGAGAAATCGCGCTCGAATCCTCGGGCGGCGGGGATCTGATCCGGCTCCTTGCCCATATGCCACTTGCCGACCATGTAGGTGTGATAACCGGCCTCCTTGAGGAGCTGTGGCAACGTCGCCACCCGGTTGTTGAGATAGCCCTCGTAGCCCGGCACGCCCACCTGGTTGGGCGCGGTCCACTCGTCCATGTTGCCCAGACCGTTGAGGTGCGTGTCGACGCCGGAGAACAGCATGGATCGCGTGGGCGAGCAGCTCGCATGCGTGTAGAAGTTCGTGAAGCGCACGCCCTCATGGGCCAGCGCGTCCAGATTCGGCGTGTGGATCTCGCTGCCGAACGAGCCCATGTCGGCGAACCCCATGTCATCAGCGAGGATGATGACGATGTTCGGCCGGCGCGGCGTGCTCTGGTTGGACGCGATGCTTGGCGCGACGAACGCCGCCGCGAGCAGGCAGATGATGACCCGCACGGTCTGCATGATCCGAGTTCCTTTCCGGGTGCGCGCCGCGCGCGACTGATACACTACTCGCCGGTCCCTGCAGGGCCTGTATCTTAGAACGCGGCCATCAGGATCGTCTATCGGATTTCCGCAAGATGCCGAGGAATTCCCGCGTCACCACGGCCCCCCCTGCGGTCACCGTAGTCGAGATCACCGAGCCCACTGCCGTGAACGCGGGCATCGAGCTGATCGACCAGGACGCGGTGCAGCTGCAGCCCCTGCCACTTCGCGCACGACGCGTGATCGTCCGCCTCGACGCGGCCACCGTCGTGCTTCACGCCACCAACCGTCGCCTGCGGACCAGCACCCGCGTCCACGAGGGATGGCTCGCCTACGTCACGTTCGGCCCGCACGCGACAGGGACGGTGAACGGACTGCCCGTCAGACCGGGTTTGATGCTCGCCGCCGGGCCAGAAACGGAGGCGAGGTTCGTGGTCGAGGCGGGCTGGGAGAGTCTCACGTTCCTTGTGTCGCCGGAAGACATCCGCGCGCACCTCGCAAGCCGTCAGCGCGAGCACGAGTTTCATGTGCCGCACGGCGTCGAGGCACTGCAGGCGGATCCGGACGGCTCTCGCAGACTGTTCGACTGGGGCAAGCGGCTGACGACGACCGCCGCTCGGCAATCGGCGATCTTCAACGAAGGGAGGAACGAGCGGGCCGCCGCCCGGGTCGAGCTGTTCGAGACGCTCCTGCCGGTTCTCGGTGTCGCCGAACAGTTCGAGCCGACGCGCAGCGATCGCACACGGCAAGCGCGCAGCGACATCGTGACGATCGCGGAGGAGTATGCCTTGTCGCGCGTCGGCGACCACCTGTCAGTGACCGATCTCTGCCGGGCGGCTGGCGTCAGCGAGCGGACGATGGAGTACGCGTTCCGGGAGGTGATGGGGCTGGCGCCGATGGCCTACCTGATCCGGCTCCGGCTGCATCGAGTGCGGCAGGGACTGCTGGCCGGGACGCCCCGATCGACCACCGTCTCTGCGGAGGCGCTCAACTGGGGCTTCTGGCACTTCGGCGAGTTCTCTCGCGCCTACAAGGACTGCTTCGGGGAGCTGCCGTCGGAGACGCTCCGACGCCCGCCGGACCGCTCGCGCTGACAACCGACTCGGCTCTACCGCTCGCCGCCCTTCGGCTTCACCGCATTCGACAGCGCCAGCCGGTTCTCGTGCGTGACGTAGCTGATCTGCAGGTTGTACCCGTTCGGCGTCCGCGTGTGGTAGCTCTTGAACGCCGCAACGTGAATGTCGTCGCGCGTGGACGTGTCGACCGTCGCCGACAGGCCGCGCTTCTCGAGATCGGCCTTCACGCCGTCCGTGTCCCACGGCGAGATGCCAAACGAGATGTGATCGATGCGCGCGCTGCGCGCCGCGCCCGCGTTGAAATTCGGCGCGAATAAATTGCCGCCGCGGACGATGACGTCGCCGATCTCGCCGATCATCAGCTCGTGCTGGCTGCCCTCGTCGTACGTCGGCTTCCAGCCCAGCAGGTTCATGTAGAACGACGCGCTTTCCTTGTAGTTCGTCACGCTGAACGAGAG
>DATIWF010000147.1:0-4262 GCA_035519535.1 Vicinamibacterales bacterium
GTAGACGAGCGCGTCGTAGTTGGCCTGGTGCTGCAGGTTGATGGCGACGTACGCGGTCGCGGCGTCGAACTTCGACGGCGCGACGCTCCACACGGTGCCCCACGGCGGCAGATTCGGAATGTTCTTCGTGACGTTGGCCCAGTGCAGGCCGCCGTCCTGGGTAACGTTCACCTGCCCGTCGTCGCTGCCGGTCCAGATCACTCCGGCCTTCATTGGTGATTCGGCGATCGCGTAGAGCGTGCCCCCGTCGAAGGTCGTGAGGTTATCCGATGTGATGCCGCCCGAGTTTTGCTGATGTGCCTTTGTATTCGTTGTGAGGTCGGGGCTGATCGGCTTCCAGCTCTGGCCGCCGTCGATCGTCATGAAAACGACCTGTGCGCCCGCGTAGACGCGATTGTGATCGTGCGGTGAGATCGCGATGGGCGTGATCCAGTCCCACCGGTACTTCATGTCGGCCGGCGCCCAGCCATAGCTCGTGATCGGCCACGGGCTCACGTCGCGCGCCATGCCGTGCCGATAGTCCATGCGGACGATGCGCCCGTTGTCGCAGCCGGACCACACGATGTTCGGATCGGTCGGGTCGGGCACCGCAAACGCGTCCTCGCAGCCGCCGGTGTTCGTCCAGTTGCCGACGCCCATGCCGCGGCCGCCCCCGCGACTCGGTCCACGGAAGCTCGATTTGTCCTGGATGTTGCCCATCACGTTGTAGGGCACGGCGTTGTCCGCCATCACGTGATAGACCTGCGAGATCGGGAGCAGGACGTGGCGATAGGACGCGGCGCGGTTGTCGCTCATGGCGACGCCGGCGTCGTTGGCGACGAGCACGCGATTCGCATTCGTCGGATCGATCCAGATGTCGTGATTGTCGCCGCCGGGCGCCGAGATTGGGGCGGGCCCTCCCGCGGGACCGGCGCCCCGTCCGCGTCCACCGCCGCCGCCACCGCCGCCGGCTCCGAACACCGTCGTGCCGCCGTCGGTCGACATCGTGAACGTGACCGACGGGAAGTAGAGCAGGTTCTCGTCGTCTGGCGACACGGCCATCCGCGTGTAATAGGGCGCGCGCTCCGCCGGCAGGTGCGATTGATTGACGAGCTCCCACGTGGCGCCACGATCGTTCGATCGATAGAGTCCCGGCGCCGGTGCGTCCTGCACGAGGGCATACGCGCGATTCGGATTGCTCGCGGCCACGGCGACGGCGATCTTGCCGAGCGGATGATCGGCCCCCGGCAGGCCGTGTCCGGTGATCTTGTTCCAGGTCGCGCCGCCATCGCGCGTGACGTACACGCCGCTGCCAGGGCCGCCGCTGTGCAGATCGTTGCGGTGAATGATCAGCTGCCACATCCCCGCGTAGAGCGTCTTCGGATCGCGCGGATCCATCGCGAGATCCGAGCAGCCGGTGTTGTCATCCACGGCGAGCACCTGTTTCCAGGTCGCGCCGCCATCCGTCGTGTGGAAGATGCCGCGCTCGTGCTGCGGGCGGAACGCCTGGCCGATCGCGCAGACGTAGACGCTGTTCGCGTCCGCGGGATCGATCACGATGCGCGAGATGTGGCCGGTGGCGTCGAGGCCCATGTGCTGCCACGTGCGCCCCGCGTCGGTCGACTTGTACACGCCGTCGCCCAGCGTGTAGTACGGACGGATCAGCCAGGGTTCTCCCGTCCCGGCCCAGACCGTGTCATGCGCGGATGGGGCGACGGCGAGCGCGCCGATCGCGGAGACGTCCTTGTCGTCGAAGATCGGCTGCCACCTGATGCCGGCGTCGGTCGTCTTCCAGATGCCGCCGTCCGCCGCGCCGATGTAGACCGTCATCGCATCGCCCGGGACGCCGGTGATCGACGCCACGCGATTGCCCTCCGGGCCGAGGGCTCGAAAGTGAAGCGCCCCGAGTCCGTTCGGACCGCCGTCGGTCGGCCCCGCCGGCCCGCCACCGCGGCGCTGCGCGTGGGCGTGGCTGCTGACGAGAATGACGATGCAGAGACCGGCGAGGATGTGTCGCATGGATGACTCCTAGGCCTGCTGGTGACGAGAGTGTGCACCGCTCGTCCGAAGCGGTCAACTGGTGGCCGCCACCAGGTGAGCGGTCACTGGAGGAGCGCCGCGCGACGGGGTCACGTTCTGACGAACTCGACGCGGCGGTTCGGCGCGCGGCCCTCGGGCGTGTGATCGCGACGTGTTCGCAGGCGGCCCTGGGTTGGCCGCCGGTTCGTTCGACACCGGCTGAGCCGGCGAACCACGCGATACGCGCAGGGTCTGCGGGGGAGTATCGGCGGCGACGTTTGCATGCTGGGCGTAGACTTGCCTGGGGCACGACGTGTCAGCCCGATCCGCGTGGTGCGGGGTCGTCGCCGCGACGCTTGTCGTCGTCGCGCCACCCGTGCGCACGTTGCCCGCGCAGAGCGATTCGGGTTCGGTCCGCCGCCCGCGCGGGATCTATGCCGTCCTCGCCGAGACTCGCGCGAACCGGGCCGCGGACCTCGACGCGCTCGTCAGCAATCCCGCGGTGTCCGGCCTGGCCATTCGAACGTTCTGGTCGACGCTGCAGCCCGCCAAGGACCGCGACGATTTCTCGTCACTCGACGCGGCGTTCGCCGCGGCGGCGGCGAAGCACAAGACCATCCAGCTCATCCTCGTGCCCGGCTTCGGGACGCCGTCGTGGGTGCTCGACGAGCTGCCGAGCTGCGAGGACGGTCAGCCGCCCGCGTCCTCGGGAGGGCGACGGGGCGAGCGGCCCGCGGCCAGGGGCGGCCGGGCTGGACGCGGCGAATCCGAGTCTGGCGTGGCCGCGGGATCCGCCCACTGCGGCAAGGCCGAATTCGAGGTCTCGGAGGGCCGCGCGAACGGCACGCGTCAGTTCCTGCCGCTTCCGTGGAATCCGGTCTACAAGAACTACTGGAAGGCGTTTCTGACCAAGGTGGCCGCGCGGTACGGGACGAACGAGGCGTTCGTCTCGATCGCGGTTGCGGGCCCGACGGCCGAGTCGGTGGAGATCATCCTGCCGCGCTCCGGCAATCAGCTGGAGCGCTGGGCGCAGCTCCTCGAAGGCGCGTACCGCGACGCGTCGTACCACCGGACGGACAAGGCGTTCGTCGAAGAGTGGGACGCGGCCGTCACGATGTTCGCCGGCGTCTTTCGGAACGTCACGCTCGTCGTCACGCGCGGATCGGGTCTGCTGAATTTCACGCGCGGTCAGAACGACGCCGCGCAGGCGGAGATCGTCTCGTCGTTTGCGCGTCATCGTGTGGGATCGAACGGCAAGGCGACGCAGACGAGCGGCCTGAAAGCGTGCCGCGAGACCGAGGGCGGCATCAGAGGCGTGAAGGAGATGGCCGCGGACGGGTCGTTCTCGCCGCGCGTGCTCGGCGGCGCGCAATTCGATACGTCGTTCTCCCAGAAGCCGGCGGCGGAGGGCTGCGCCGCGAGCTGCGATGCGAATGCGCCGGCCTGCCGCGGCGTGCTGCCCCGCGACGCCCTCGTCAACGTGCTCAAGGTCTATTTCGACGGCACGCCGGGAGGCGATCGCTTCGGCGGGGCCGCGGGCAAGTCGGCGATGAACTATCTTCAGATTTACGCGCCGGACTTCGCGCTCGCGGCGACCGATCCGGCGATTCAGGCGCTGCTCGAGCAGGCGAGCCAGCGGCTGCTGGCGCAGGCGCGGTGACGGCGGATGGCGGAGAGAGTGGGATTCGAACCCACGGTACGGTTTCCCGTACACACGCTTTCCAAGCGTGCTCCTTCAACCACTCGGACATCTCTCCGTATCTTTAGAATCAACAACTTGCGGTCGGCAGAGTGGCCCGACGCCGCGAATTGTGTAACGAATTGTGTAAGACCTCCAAATGTCCTGAAATCACTTACGGGCACTTCGCTCGCCGTGAACGCGAGTTTCGAAGGCCAGCACAACCGGGCGCTCGCCGCCGTCCAGTATAGCCGCTGCGACTCCAAGGACGAGGAGGGCAGCGACCGTGACTCTTCGCGCACGTCTCAAGCCTCAGAGCTGGCGCCTTCGACTCGGAGCCGAGACGACCGCAGCTACCAGAGCCGATCCGATCTGACTGGCGCATGAAGATCGCCGTAGAACGCGGTGTTCCAGGTGGCCGCAGTCACCTTGGCCGCGGCCGGTTACCGGGCCTCGGGCGACTCCTATCACTACCGGATCATTTAGTCGCTCCGACGCGTCCTATCAGGCGCCGCTCGCGACTTTCTTGTTGATTGCGGCCCAAAACCCGCCCTGTCGGGACTCGCGTAGCGGACAACGCCGTTCG
>DATIWF010000148.1:0-3708 GCA_035519535.1 Vicinamibacterales bacterium
TCTGACGGAGCGTTTCGGCGGCGGTGGGCAGGGGAGGCGAAGTCGTGGTCATAGGCGCAGCGTCAAACTCCTAATGGTAACGCGAGAGCGACGCCGGGAATAGATTGGCCGCTCCGTGTGATGTAATGGAGTGAACTTACAGTTTTATCCTTCTTGGGGGAGTTCATGCTGACCAAGTCGAGGAAGCCCTGGGAACTGCCGTACTCCGACGTCACGCCCGAATCGGCGTATCGAACGCGGCGCGAGTTCATCAAGGTGGCCGCGGCAGGCGCCGTCGGCGCGATCGCCACGACGGCGCTCGGACGGCCGGCGAGCGCGCAGACGCCGCAGGGGTTGGCTGCGCTGCCCAACGTCAAGCACTGGAATTTCGAGCCCGACGACCCGAAGTCGTTCGTCCCCGATCCGAAGATCGATCCGACGAACTCGTACGACCAGATCACCAACTGGAACAACTATTACGAGTTCGGCACGGCGAAGAGCGACCCCGCGCGCTACTCCGGGCGGCTGACGACGCGGCCCTGGACCGTGAAGATCGACGGCATGGTCGCCAAGCCGGGCGACTATCAGATTGACGACCTCATCAAGACCAACCAGCTCGAGGAGCGCATCTACCGCCACCGGTGCGTCGAGGCCTGGTCCTACGTGGTGCCCTGGATCGGCTTTCCATTCAAGACGCTCATCGACAAGGTCCAGCCGACGTCGCAGGCGAAGTTCGTGGAGTTCACGACGCTCACGCGCGCGAGCGAGATGCCCGGGCTCGGAACGGCGGGCATCCCGTTCCCCTACATCGAGGGTCTCCGCATGGACGAGGCCCTGAACCCGCTGACGCTCGTCGTCGTCGGGCTCTACGGCAAAGTGCTGCCGAACCAGAACGGCGCGCCGATCCGGATCCATGTTCCGTGGAAGTACGGCTTCAAGAGCGGCAAGTCGATCGTGCACATCAAGTTCACGGACTCGCAGCCGCACAACACGTGGGCCGTGCAGACGCCGAACGAATACGGCTTCTACGCCAATGTGAATCCGACGGTCGATCACCCGCGCTGGTCGCAGGCGACCGAGCGGCGTATCGGCGAGCTGACCAGGCGCAAAACGCCGATGTTCAACGGCTACGGCGATCAGGTCGCGAGCCTGTACGCCGGGATGGACCTCAGAAAGTACTTCTGACGTGAAGGCCCTCTCCGGCTGGATCGACCACGTTGCCGGATGGCGCTTCTTCAAGCCGCTGGTGTTCGTGGCGTGCCTGACGCCAGGAGCCTGGCTGGCAGTTCGCTCGTACCAGGCGTTCGCTCTCGGACATGAGCTCGCGCTCGGCGTGGATCCGGTCAAGACCTACGAGCACGAGACGGGCCTGACGGCGCTCACGATCCTGCTGATCACGCTGTCGATCACGCCCGTCCGGCGGCTGCTCCAGGTCAACCGGCTGCAGCGCGTCCGGCGGATGCTCGGCGTGTGGTCGTTTACGTACGCCTTCATCCACCTGTGCATGTATCTGGTCTTCGACCAGAGCTGCTACTCGCTTGGCACGTGCGAGTTCCACGCGATTTGGGAGGACCTGGTCAAGCGGCGGTTCATCTTCGTCGGGATGTTCGCGTTCACGATGCTCCTGGCGCTCGCCATCACGTCCACGAGCGGGTGGGTGCGCCGACTGAAGAAGAACTGGCAGCGGCTGCACCGGCTCGCGTACGTGGCGGCCGTGGCGGGCATCGTCCACTACATCTGGATTCAAAAATCCGATTTCCGGGAGCCTTTCCGGTTTGGCTTCTGGCTGCTGGTGCTCTTCGCGATTCGGATCGGCCTCAGCATCCAGAAGCGGCGCGCCCACGTCGCGAAGCCCGTAACTGCTTGAAAAATGGCGGGTTGAGGCCATTTGGGCGCGGCCGTTCAGCCCGCCATATGCCCGCTCGGCCGGCCGATCCGCCCCTTGGGGACAATTCTGTAGGCTGAACTCGCCCGGGACGCTATTCTGCCTGCGCCAGGATTTGTCCTCCGGCGGGGTGTATCTCGCCGAGGTTTTGGAGGGTTATGCACAAGCCGATCAAGTACGTCGAAAAGGGCCTCACGGTCGTCGCGCGCGGCGCCTGGACCGTTTTCGACACGCTCAACAGCATCCGGCCGAACGAGGGCTTCAAGCCCGCGTGGGCCGACAAGCCGCTGCTCAAGTCCTGGCAGAAGGTGAAGCCGCCGCTCGGCTGGCCGCGCGAGACCGACTCGCTCTGCCCGGTGTGCGTGCGCGAGGCGCGGCAGGAGATCCTCGACGGCAAGCGCGACTACAAGGTGCTGCTCACCGAGAAGATCGGCGAGATCAAGGCGCAGATCATCGAGCGCGACGGCAAGATCCTGATGGTCAAGGACTGCCCGATCCACGGGCACTTCGAGGACGTCATGGCGATGGACACGGCGTTCTTCAAGCACCTCGAGGAGTCGTTCCCCGGCTCCGACATGCGCGCGCACAACGACGAGAAGCTGCACAACCACGGGTCGTCGACGATCAAGTACGGGCGCGGCTCGGTGCTGACGATCGACCTGACCAATCGCTGCAACATGATGTGCGACCCGTGCTTCATGGACGCGAACCAGGTCGGGTTCGTCCACGAGCTCGCGTGGGAAGAAATCAAAACGCTGCTCGACAACGCCATCACGATCAAACCGAAGCGGCAGATGTCCGTCCAGTTCTCGGGCGGCGAGCCGACGCTCTCGCCCTACTTCCTGGATGCCGTGCGCTACTCGCGCAAGGTCGGCTACAACTCGGTCCAGGCGGCGACCAACGGCATCGAGTTCGCCAAGAGTCCGGATTTCGCCAAGGCCGCGGCCGAGGCGGGACTCCGCTACGTCTACCTCCAGTTCGACGGCATCGGCAACGCCGCGAACTCGCATCGTCTCGTGGGCAACCTGTTCGACGTCAAACTGCGCGCGATCGAGAACCTGTGGAAGGCCGGCGTCGAGATCGTGCCGGTCACGACGATCGTCAACGGCGTCAACAACGAGCAGGTCGGCCGCATCATCCAGTTCGCGCTGGACAACCCGAAGCGCATCAGCTTCCTCTCGTTCCAGCCGGTGTCGTTCACCGGTCGCGACGAAGAGATCACCGACGAGCGCCGGCAGGCGCAGCGCTACACGCTGTCGCACCTGGCGCACGACGTGAAGAAGCAGACGGGCCTCGGGGAGCCGGTGCGCGACTGGTTCCCGATCTCGTTCATGGGCACGTTCGGCGATTGGGCCGATCTCGTCCACGGACCGGACCACGATTGGGGCCAGTTGTCCTGCGGGTGCCACCCGAACTGCGGCGTCGGCATGGCCGTGATGATCGACAAGGAAACGAAGGAAGCGCGGCCGGTGCCCGAGTTCATCAAGCTGGACTCGCTGGCGAAGGACATCACGAGCATCAACGACGCGGCGCGCGGCCGCTTCCTCTCGGTCTTCGGCATGGCGCTCGCGCTGCTCAAGAACTACGACCCGTTCAAATCGCCGACGCACTTCAAGGTGACCGACCTGCTCAAGAAGTTCGACAAGACGTTCAACGCGTCGGGCCGCGACTACGGCAAGGTCACCGGCGAGCGGACGATGACTGACATCGAGAAGCGGCGGTCGGATCGCTGGAACTTCCTGTTCATCGCGGGCATGTGGTTCCAGGATCTCTTCAACTACGATTTCCGCCGCACCGAGCGCTGCATCATTCCGTACGCGACGCAGGAAGGCGAGATCAGCTTC
>DATIWF010000149.1:0-49652 GCA_035519535.1 Vicinamibacterales bacterium
GGCTTGCCGTATGGCGCGCCCATGCGCTCCCACGACGCGCCCGCGTCATCCGACCGGAAGAACCCCGAGTCGCCGGGCAGGCCGTTGATGAGCGCGTACACGCGCGTCGGCTTCGCTTTCGGGTCGACGCCGAGCGCGACGCGTCCCATGTCGCCGGCCGGCAGGCCCTTGCTGAGCTTCGTCCACGTGCCGCCGCCGTTCGTCGACTTGTAGATCCCGCTTTCCGGTCCCCCGCCGATCATCTGACCGACGCCGCGGCGCCGCTGCCACATCGACGCGTAGAGCACGTCAGGGTTGTTCGGATCCATCGCGATGTCGTTCGCGCCGGTGTCGGGACTGACCGTCAGCACGGCCTTCCACGTCTTGCCGCCGTCGGCCGTCTTATAGACGCCGCGATCGCCGCCCGACGACCACAACGGGCCCTGCGCGGCGACGTACACGACGTCGGAGTTGCGCGGATCGATCTTGATGTTGCCGATGTGCTCGGACGTCTCGAGCCCGACGCGCGTGAACGTCTCGCCGTTGTCGGTCGACTTGTAGAGACCGTCGCCGTACGTCGCGCTGCGCGGGTTCGAGTTCTCGCCCGTGCCGAGCCAGACGATGTCCGAATTGCGCGGATCGACGACGACGCAGCACATGTTGAAGGAGCCGCCCTTGTCGAAGACCGACTTCCACGTGTTGCCGCGGTTCTCGCTCTTCCACAACCCGCCGATCGCCGTGGCGACAAAGTAGGTGTCCGGGTGGTTGGGATCGACCTCGAAGTCGGCGACGCGGCCCGTGGAGAGCGTCGGCCCGATGCTCCGCAGCTCGAGGCCCTTGAAGACATCGGCCGTCAGCCGGTTGGCCCCGGGCCCCTGGCCGCTGCCTGCGGCAATCGCAAACACGACAAAGGCCGACACGAAGGTCAGATGCACGCGTCTCATGGTCGATGCTCCAGACTCAATCTCTTTCGTCCGAACTTCGAACTTCTGGCTTCTCACTTCTCGCTTGACGATCAGTAATTCTTCGCCGGCAGCGGCAGCACCCTGAACACCTGCGGCTTGCCGATCGCCGTCACCTGGTCACCCACCATCTTGCCGAGCGTCACGGTGTAGCGTCCGGGCTCGACGAGCGGGCCCTGGCCGAAACCGCCACGACCGCCGCCCGCTGGCGCTCCGCCGCCGGCGCCCTGTCCGCGCGCGCCGCCCTGGGCACCGGCGCCGCCCGCGCCCCCGCCCGCGGCGCCACCCGCAGCGCCACCCGCAGCGCCGCCTCTGGCCGCGCCCGCCTCACCGCCGCCCGCGCCACCGCCACGGCCGGCGCCACCGCCTCGGCCTCCCGCGCCGCCGCCACGACCGCCTGGTCCGGCACCCGGGGCTGGCGTCGCCGGATCGGCACGCAGATTCCACACGACCCGGCGCAGTCCGAGCTCCTTCGAGATGTCGAGGCGCCGTACCTGCTTGCCACTGTCGTCGGTGATCGTCAACACGAGCCGGGCGTCGGCCGGAAGCGCCTGCCCGACGCTGTACGTGATGAACGCGCCGACCGGCGGATTGGCCGCGACCCAGGTCGGCTCGGACGCCTGTGCCTCGCCAATCGGGTTGAACGAATAGGCATCGCGCAACGGATACAGCGCGGCTTCGGCGGCGAGCGCCTGCGGTGTCATCTCGCGCAGCGGACTGTAGTCGTCCAGGATCCAGAAGCCGCGGCCGAACGTTCCCAGCACGAGATCGCTCTCGCGCTTCTGCACGGCCATGTCGCGCACCTGGAAGGTCGGCGCGCCGCCCCTGAGCTGCGTCCAGTGCGCGCCCGCGTCCACGCTCGCGAACACGCCGAACTCGGTGCCCGCAAACAGCAGGTTGCCGTTGACGTGGTCCTGAATGACGGCCCAGACGTCGTGTTTGGCCGGCAGGTTGCTGGCGATCGGCTTGAACGTGCGGCCACGATCGTCGCTGCGCAGCAGGTACGGCTGGTAGTCGCCGCGCTGCCAGTTGTTGAACGCGACGAACACGACGTTCGAGTCGCGCGGCGACGCGAAGACGTCACTCACGTACGTCCACTTCGGCACGGTCGGAAAGTCCTCGACCTTGCGCCACGTCTTGCCGCCGTCCTCGGTCGTTTGCAGCAGGCCGTCGTCGGTCCCGACGTAGATCAGGCCTTCGAGGAGCGGGGATTCGTCGATCGACACGATCGTGCTGAGCGCGGTGGTCGACGTGTGGAGCTCCACGGCACAGCCGTCGAGCGGCCAGACCTTGCCCATGATCGGCAGCGTGCGCCAGTCGAGATTGCGAGTCAGATCCGGGCTGACGCGCTCCCAGCTGTCGCCGCGATCGTCGGAGCGATAGAGATAGTTGCTGCCCCAATAGAGCCGCGTGTGCGAGTGCGGGCTGATGATGTACGGCGCGTCCCAGTTCGCGCGGTCGCCGCCCGGCGCGCCGAAGCCGCCACCGCCGCCGCGCCCGCCGGCCTGGGGGGGCCCGGCGCAGTCGGGATTCTGCGGGGGCTCGGCGGCCGCGCCGCCCCGGCCCGATGGCGCGCCGGCCGCGCCCTGAGCGCCGCCGACCGGCTCCTGGGTCGGCGCCTGCACGTTGCGCGGACGGACGTTCTTGGTCGCGCCCGTGCGCAGATCGTTCCTGATGATGTTGCCGTCCTGCGACTGGCCGTAGACCGTATCCGGATCCTCGGGGTCCGAGCGCGTCTGGAAGCCGTCGCCGCTGCTGACGTACACCCAGTCGGTCGGCCGGATGCCGAAGCGGTACGTCGTGCGCGACGGCCCGCACACCGAGAAGTTGTCCTGCGCGCCGCCGCACACGTGGTAGAACGGCAGCGCTTCATCCACGGACACGCGGTAGAACTGCGTGATCGGCAAGTTGGTGAAAAACCGCCAGTGCGCGCCGGTGCCCGGCACGCCCGCCTGATCCATGTCGTAGGTTTCGTAGAGTCCGCCGTCGCTCGCAATCAGCACGTGGTTGGGATCGACAGGGTCGAACGTCACGTCATGGAAGTCCACATGCACGTACTGATTCGGAAAGCCCGCCGGGCTGCGGTTCGGATTCGGATCGCCTGGCCCCCCGCTCGACAAATTCGGCACGCCGACGAACGTCTTGCCGCCGTCGCGGCTCCACTCGAGCGGCGTGTTGACCGACCAGATCGTGTTGGCGCGCCACGGATCGACGAACAGCTCCGAGTAGTACGCCGGGCCCCCGCCGCTGTAGCTCGTGAGCTTCGTCCACGAATTGCCCTGGTCGTCCGACCGGTAGAAGCCCTTCTCCGTGTTCACGGCGCTGATGAGCGCGAACACGCTCTTGGGCGTGCGCGGATCGGTCGCGAGCGCGATGCGGCCCACGTCGCGCTTGGGCAGCCCGTTGGTCAGCTTCGTCCAGCTCTTGCCGCCGTCCTTCGTCTTGAAGATGCCGCCGTCCGGCCCGCCGCCGATCATCTGCCCGACGTTGCGCCGGCGCTGGTAGGTGCCCGCGTAGATGACGTCCGGATTCTTCGGATCGAACGCCAGGTCGGTCACGCCCGTGTCTTTGTTGATCGTGAGGGACGCCGTCCACGTCTTGCCGCCGTCCGTCGTCTTGTACAGGCCGCGATCCCCGCCCTCCGAGAACAACGGGCCCTGCGCGGCGACCCAGACGACGTTGGAATTGCGCGGGTCGATCATGATGCGCCCGATGTGCTCGGACGCTTCGAGGCCCACGCGCGTGAACGTCTTGCCCGCGTCGGTGGACTTGTAGACGCCGTCGCCGAAGTGCGCGCTGCGCTGGCTCGCGTTCTCGCCGGTGCCGACCCAGATGACGTTGGAGTCCTTCGGATCGATCACCACGCAGCACATCGTGAACGAGCCGTAGCGATCGAAGATCGACTCGAAGGTGATGCCGCGGTTGACCGTCTTCCAGACGCCGCCGAACGCCGACGCGACGTACCACACGCTCGGATTCTTCGGGTCGATGGCGACGTCCTGGATGCGGCCCGTGTGTATCGTGGGCCCGATGTTGCGAAACTCCAGCGCCGTCAGCGCGTCGGCGGACAGGCCCCCGGCATCGCCCGCGCCCTGCCCTGCACCCAGTCCGGCGGCCGCCAGCATGACCGCGGTCGCGACTCCAACGATGTGCTTCATGGGATTCACTCCGTGCGCCCGTTTGGGCCGCACAATACTACCGCAGCCCGTACCTCGCCACGGTACTCCCCGACGGTCCCGCGCTTTGCGTTTTGGCGCATCCGTGACAGACACTGGGACGACCGATTCACATGCCCCGACACCTCCGCGCCTCGCTGTCCGCGGCCACCGTCCTGACCGCCGTCGTGGCCGGCGGCCTGCTGGGTGTTCAGACACGGGCACAGGCACCCGTCTCGTTCGACCCCGCGCTCTTCAGCGAGCTGCACTGGCGCAACATCGGCCCCTTCCGCGGAGGCCGCACCAAGGCCGCCTCGGGCATCGCGGCGCAGCCCGGGGTCTTCTACATCGGCGCCGTGAATGGCGGCGTGTGGAACACCAACGACTACGGCCGGACCTGGACGCCGATCTTCGACAGCCAGCCGACGGGCTCGATCGGCGCGATCGCGATTGCACCGTCCGATCCGCGCGTGATCTACGTCGGCAGCGGCGAAGGACTGCAGCGGCCCGATCTCTCGACCGGCGACGGCGTCTACAAATCCACCGACGGCGGGACCACCTGGACGCATCTCGGCCTGCGCGACGGCCAGCAGATTCCGCAGATCGTCGTCGACCCGCGCAATCCCGATCGGCTGTTCGTCGCCGTGCTCGGCCACCCGTACGGCCCGAACGAGGAGCGCGGCATCTTTCGATCGACCGACGGCGGCCGCACGTTTCAGAGAGTCTTGTACAAGGACCAGGACACGGGCGCAGCCGACGTCGTCCTCGATCCGTCGTCCGGCGACATCGTGTACGCCGTGCTGTGGCAGGCGCGGCAAGGCCCGTGGGAGAACGGCGTGTTCACCGGGCCCGGGAGTGGCGTGTTCAAGTCCACCGACGGCGGCACGACGTGGCGGCCGATCGTCAACGGCCTGCCGACCTTCCAGGCCGACGGCCTCGGCCGCATCGGCATCACGGTTGCGCCGAGCCTGCCGTCGCGACTGTTTGCGACCGTCCAGGCGGCCCATCACGGCGGTCTCTATCGATCCGACGACGGCGGCGAATCGTGGTCGCTCGTCAACGCCGATCCGCGCGTGACCGAGCGCGGGGACGACTTTGCGGAAGTGAAAGTCGATCCCAAGAACCCCGACGTCGTCTACACGGCGAGCGTCGTCGCGTGGAAGTCGACCGACGGCGGCAGGACGTTCACGGGCTGGCGCGGCGCGCCGGGCGGCGATGACTATCACCGCCTGTGGATCAACCCGAACGACCCCGACATCATCCTGCTGGCGGGCGACCAGGGCGCGATCGTCACCGTCAACGGCGGCGCGACCTGGAGCTCCTGGTACAACCAGCCGACGGCGCAGTTCTACCACGTGAGCACCGACAACGCGTTTCCGTATCGCGTCTGCGGCGGCCAACAGGAGAGCGGATCGGCGTGCGTGGCGAGCCGCGGCGGCTGGGGCGAAATCACCGTGCGCGATTGGACGCCCGTCGGCGCCGAGGAGTACGGCTACATCGCGCCCGACCCGATGGACCCGGACACCGTGTACGGCGGCAAGCTGACGAAGTACGACCGCCGCTCGGGCGAAGTGCAGGACATCACGCCGCCGCGCGGGCCGAACTACCGCGTGCTGCGCACGGCGCCCGTGCTCTTTTCCCCGACCGAACGCGGCCTGCTCTTCTTCGCGGCGAACACGCTCTGGAAGACCACGAACGGCGGGATGACGTGGGCGCAGATCAGCCCCGACCTGTCGCGCGAGACCTGGGAGGTGCCCGCGAACGTCGGCATCTACAAGACGACGCCGGCGGCCCAGCCCACGCGGCGCGGCGTCATCTACACGATCGCGCCCTCGACGATCGACAACCGCATCCTCTGGGCGGGCACCGACGACGGCCTGATTCACGTGACGCACGATTCCGGCACGACGTGGACGAACGTCACGCCAGCGGCGCTCACGCCCTGGGCGAAGGTCTCGATGATCGAGGCGTCCCACTTCGACGTGAATTCGGCGTATGCGGCCGTCAACACCTTCCGGCTCGACGACCTGCGCCCGCACATCCTGCGGACGCGGGACAGCGGCCGGACGTGGACGGAAATCACGACGGGGCTGCCGGCCGGCGGCGTGGTCAATACTGTGCATGAGGATTCTGCCCGGCGGGGCCTCCTCTTTGCCGGCAGCGAGCAGGCCGTGTACGTCTCGTTCGACGACGGGCAGTCGTGGCAATCGCTGCGACTGAACATGCCGGCGACGTCGATTCGCGACCTGGTGATCAAGGACGACGACCTGGTGATCGGCACGCACGGCCGCGGGTTCTGGATCCTCGACGACATCGCGCCGCTGCGGCAGATCACGGCGGACGTGGCGAAGGCCGCCGCGTTCCTGTTCCGCCCAGGCACCGCGTACCGCGTGCGCGACAACGTCAACACGGACACGCCGCTGCCGCCCGACGAGCCGACCGCGCCGAATCCTCCGGACGGCGTGACGCTGAGCTATCTCCTCGGCGCCGAGGTCACCGGACCGGTCAGCCTGGACATCGTCGAGAACGCGAGCGGCGAGCTGATTCGTCATTTCTCGAGCGACGACCCGGTCGAGACGCCGATCGCCGGGCGCAACATCCCCGACTACTGGCTGCGTCCGTCCAGCCGGCTCTCCAGCGTCCCGGGGCTCCATCGGTTCGTGTGGGACCTGCGGTACGCGCCGCCGCTGGTGGACGACTTCGAGTACCCGATGACCGCGGTTCCGCATCGCACGCCGCAGGAGCCGCGCGGCATGCTCGTGCTGCCGGGCGTCTACCAGGCGCGGCTGACCGCCGGCCCGCGGGTGTACCGGCAGCCGGTCATCATCAAGATCGATCCGCGTGTGAAGGCGTCGATGGCCGATCTCACGCATCAGCTCGATCTGTCGAAATCGGTGGACACGGCGATTCGCGACACGGCGCACGCGCGCCAGGACATCCGCGCGCGGCTGGCCACGGCTGCCGCCGAGGCGAGCGGAAGGCTCCGGACGGTCGGGGACGAGCTCGATCGCGCGGCGGCACCGCTGAAGAATCTGTTCGAGACCCTGCAGGCCGTCGACGCCCGCCCCACCGCCGCGGTCGAAGCCGCCGTGACCGCGGCGCTCGAGCGCGCGAACGCGGCGCTCGCCGCCTATCGCAGCCTGCAGCTCTCGTGACGCCGCGCGCTTGACCGGGGTGACCCCGGTCGCATCTACTCAATGCGCGCATGGCGATCTACCTCGGCGTCTTTCTCATCACATTCTCGGGCCTCGTCTTCGAAATCGGCCTCACGCGAATCTACTCGGCCACGATCTGGTATCACTTCGCGTTTGTCGCGATCTCGGTGGCGCTGCTCGGCTGGGGGCTGGGCGGGCTGGCGCTGCACCTCATCAAGCGGCGCTGGGTGCCGACGCTCGACAAGGCGGCCGTGCTCGCCTCGCTCTACGGCCTGAGCATTCCGATCGCGCTGTGGATCATCGTGATCTATCCCTTCCGGCTCGAGCGGCTCGGGCTGTACTTCGTCACGCCGCTGTTCCCGTTCTTCCTGGCGGGCATGGCGCTGTCGATGGCGTTCCATCTGCGCCGCGAGATCGCCGCGTCCCTGTACTTCGCCGATCTGCTGGGCGCGTCGCTGGGCGCGCTGCTGGTCACGCTGCTGCTGCAGTCGCTTGGCGGCGAGACCACCGTGCTCGTCGCGGCCATCCTGCCGCTGGTCGCCGGCGCGGTGCTCTCGCGTCGGCTGGCGCCCCTGGCGCTGCTGGGCGCATCGCTGCTGGCCGTCGCCGCGTTCTCCAACGAGCGGTCGGGGCTGTTTCGCGTTTCCCCGGGCGAGCTCAAGGCAATGCACCGCCAGATGACGGAGACGCCGGGCACGCACATCACCCAGACCGGCTGGAACGCGTACTCGCGCATCGACGCCGTCGAGGGCTTCGAATCGCCGTACCTCGCCCGGCTCTACATCGACTCCGACGCGTGGACGAACGTGCTGCAGTGGGACGGCAAGATCGACAGCGTTCGCGACCTCAGCACGTGGTACCGGGCCCTGCCGTTCCGGCTGGTCAAGCACCCGCAGACGTTGATCATCGGGCCGGGCGGCGGATCGGATGTGCTCGTCGCGCTCGCGTCCGGCAGCCGCAGCGTGACCGCGGTCGAGCTCAATCCGCTGATGCTGAAGTTCGTGCGGCACTACGGCGCGCGCGCCGGCAATCTCTACGACCGGCCGGACGTGAACGTCATCCAGAGCGAAGGCCGCACGTTCATCAGCCGCACGGATCGCAGCTTCGACGTGATTCTGCTCGGCTTCGTGGATTCGTGGGCATCGGTCGCCTCGGGCGGCCTGTCGCTGTCCGAGAACTACCTGTACACGACGCAGGCGTTTCGCGGGTACTACGACCACCTCTCGCCCGACGGCGTCCTCGCGATTCTGCGGTGGGACGCCGACATTCCGCGGCTCGTCTCGAATTCCGTCGCGCTCCTCGGCGCCGACGAGGCCGCCAAGCGCATCGTCGTGCTGCTGGAGAAGCAGCAGACGGGCCGCGGCGATCCGCCGCAGATGATCTTCATGCTGCGCAAACGCCCGTTCACGCCGGCGGAGACCGACGCGATCATGAACGACTGGACGCTCGCGTCGCCGCTCATCGTGCCGGGCCGGGTCGCGGCCGCGCCATACGACGGGCTGCTCTCGGGGCGCAAGACGCTCGAACAGTACGTCAACGAAGCGCCCCGGCGCGTCGACCCCGTCTACGACGACAGTCCGTTCTACTTCGCCGTCGAACGGCCCTGGGGCATGCCGACGCAGATGCGCGAGGGCCTGATGGCGCTCGTCGTGCCGGTCAGTCTCCTGCTCGTGCTCTTCGTCGGGCTCGGCAAGCCGCGCGGCGAGGCCGTCGCGCCGTACGCGGCATCGGTCGTGTACTTCGCGTGCCTGGGCGCGGGCTTCATCGCGATCGAGCTCACGCTCCTGCAGAACCTCGTCCTGCTCGTCGGCCATCCGATCTACACGCTCTCGGTCCTGCTGTTCACCCTGCTCGCGACCAGCGGGCTCGGCAGCTCGCTCAGCCGGCGCGTGCCGACGATGTGGGCGTGCCTGACCGTGGCGGTGCTCGGGGCGATCGCCGCCTTCGTGCTGCCGATGCTCGTGCCCAAGCTGCTGCCGCTCGGGCAGGTCACACGGATCGCGCTGGCCATGGCGATCATCGCGCCCTTCGGCCTGGCGATGGGCATGCCCTTCCCGCAGGGCTTGCGCAAGACCGGGCACGGATCGCTGCCGCCTCCACCTTTCTATTGGGGCCTCAACGGCGTCATGTCCGTCCTTGGCTCGGTGGGCACCGTGATCGTGGCGCTTCTGGCCGGGTTCCACATCGCGATGATTCTGGGCAGCGCCTGCTACCTGGCGGCGGCGCTGGCGTCGGTCGGGCTGCCGGAGTCGTCATGATCGGTTGACATCAGATGCGTGATGCGTGATGATCCACTCATGCGCACCACGCTCGACCTCGACCCGGACGTGCTGCAGGCGGCCAAGGAACTGGCGGCCGCGCGTGGCAGCACGGCCGGCAAGGTGCTGTCGGAACTGGCGCGGAAGGGGCTCGAATCGCCCAGGACGGGCCGCGTCCGCAACGGCGTGCCCCTCCTGCCGAGCCGGCCGTCCGGCGCGCCCCGGCCCACGATGAAGCTCGTGAACGATCTGCGCGACGACGAGTAGCCGCCCGTGGCCCGCGTCGCCCTGCTCGACGTGAACGTGCTGGTGGCGCTGTTCGACCCGGACCACATCCATCACGACCTGGCGCACGACTGGTTCGCGGACCATCGCGCCGCCGGCTGGGCGACGTGTCCCCTCACCGAAAACGCCTTCGTGCGGATCGTATCGAACCCGCGCTATCGACCCGACGCGGCGCGGCCCGGCCTCGTGATCGCCCAGCTGCGGCGGTTCTGCGAGAGCGGCCAGCACCACTTCTGGGCCGCGACGGTATCGCTTCGCGACGACGACCTGTTCGTCGTGGACGCGGCTCGCGGTCACCGGCAGCTCACCGACCTCTATCTGCTGGGACTGGCCAGGAAGATGGGCGGCGCGCTCGCGACGTTCGATCGCACCATTCCGCTCGCAGCGGTCAAGGGCATCAGATCCGATCAGCTCGCGGTGATCGCGCCCGAGGCCGAGTGACGCTCCGGCGGCGCCAGCACCGGTGCGCGCGCGGCCTTCCGTGAGTTCGTCGAATCGGCATCGGCGCAGGGGCACGGATCGAGTTCGAAGCGTGAAGCCAGAAGTTCGAAGCTCAGAGCGCACGCGGGTCACTCCGCAACTTCTGCCCTCTGCCTTCTGCCTTGACGCGTCTTCATTCTCCAAAAGTGATCCCCTGCGCGAGCGGCAGCGCCTCCGACCAGTTGACCGTATTCGTCTGCCGCCGCATGTAGGCCTTCCACGCGTCCGATCCTGATTCGCGGCCGCCGCCCGTCTCTTTTTCGCCGCCGAACGCGCCGCCGATCTCCGCGCCCGACGTCCCGATGTTCACGTTCGCAATGCCGCAGTCCGACCCGCGCACCGACAGGAACTCCTCCGCGCGGCGCATGCTCTCCGTGAAGATCGCGCTGGACAGGCCCTGCGGCACGTCGTTGTGAAGCGCAAGCGCGTCCTCGAACCGGTCGTACTCGAGCACGTAGAGAATCGGCGCGAAGGTCTCGTGCTTGACGATGTCCGTCTGCGCCGGCATGCGGACGATCGCCGGCTCGACGAAGAACGGCCCGAGGTCCGGCCGCCGCTTGCCGCCGCAGAGCACCTGCCCGCCCTGAGCCTTCGCCGCCTTGAGCGCCTCGAACATGCCGGCCACGGCCGCCTGGTTCACGAGCGGCCCCATGAGCGTGCCCGCCGCAAGCGGATCGCCCATCGGCACCTGCGAGTACGCCTTGACGAGTCGGTCGGTCAGTTCCCGCACGATCGTTCGTTGCACGATCAGCCGGCGCGTCGTCGTGCACCGCTGGCCGGCGGTGCCGACGGCGCCGAACAGAATCGCGCGCACGGCGAGGTCCAGTCGCGCGTCCTCGGTGACGATGATCGCGTTGTTGCCGCCGAGCTCGAGGATCGTCCGACCGAACCGTCCGGCGACGGCCTCGGCGACGCGGCGTCCGACCGTCGTCGATCCGGTGAAGGAGATGAGCGGCAGCCGCCGATCCGACAGCATGCGCTCGCCGACGATTCGCCCCGGTCCGACGAGGAGTGAGAAGATGCCGGTCACGCCGTGATCGGCCATCACGCGGTTCGCGATGTGCTGAACCGCGATGGCGCACAACGGCGTCGGTTCCGCGGGCTTCCACACCACGGGATCGCCGCAGACCGCGGCGATCGCCGCGTTCCACGACCAGACCGCCACGGGAAAGTTGAACGCGGTGATCACGCCGACCGGCCCGAGCGGGTGCCACTGCTCCATCATCCGGTGGCCCGGCCGCTCGGACGCGAGCGTGAGGCCGTACAGCTGGCGCGACAATCCGACCGCGAAGTCGCAGATGTCGATCATTTCCTGGACTTCGCCGTGGCCCTCGGCGCGAATCTTCCCCATCTCCAGCGTGACGAGGTCGCCCAGCGGCTCCTTGAGCTCGCGCAGCGCGCTCCCGAGATCGCGAACGAGGTCGCCGCGCTTGGGCGCCGGCCGCTCGCGCCAGCCCTGGAACGCCCCCGACGCGCGGGCCAGGACGCAGTCGGCCGTTTCACTCGACGCGAGCCGCACGGCCGCAATCGGCTCGCCCGTCGTCGGATTGAACGACGTCAGCTGATGCGCGTCGCGCTCGGTCACCCACTCGTTCAGACCGCTGCACGCACCGGGATTGAGGTCCTCGATCTTGAGCTTGCTCAGCAGCGCTCGCGCATTCACGGCCACCACTCCTGCATCACGTCTGACTTCTGGCTTCTCACGTCCAACTTGACCACTCTTCGATGATATCCTCCCCGTCGTGCTGACCGCCGCCTGGGCGATCACCATCGCGATCTCGCTCCAGCATCCGCCGCCGCCATCAACGCCGTCCTCCGGAGCCTGGCCCGACGATCGGCCGTTCACCCGGCTCTTCCAGAACCTGTGGATCGACCTGCAGGCCGTGCCGACGGTGCCGAACGCCAAGGTCGCGCTCGGCGGCACCGTGGCGTCGCTTGCGGCGCATCCCGCCGACGACAACCTCGCCACCTGGGCCGACGAACAAGGCAGTACCTCGTACGTGAAGATCGGCAACACGATCGGCAACGGCTGGGTCCAGGCCGGCGCGGCGGTGGCGACGTACGCGATCGGCAAGGGGATGAAGGACGCGCGGACCACGCACATCGGGAGCGACCTGATCCGCGCGCAGGTCCTCAACGGCCTGCTGACGACGACGATCAAGGTCGCCGTCGATCGGACGCGCCCGAACGGAAGCCGGTACTCGTTCCCGTCAGGCCACTCGTCGGCGACGTTCGCATCGGCGGCGGTGCTGCAGGCGCATTTCGGCTGGAAAGTGGGCCTGCCGAGCTACGCGGTCGGCGGGTTCGTGGCGTGGTGCCGCGTACGCGACCGCGCGCACTGGCTCAGCGACACGGTCGCCGGCGCGACGGTCGGGATCGTCGTGGGACAGGCGGTGACGAAGGGCCACCGCGCCCGCGACTGGCACGTCATCCCCGCGAAGACGGCGGGTGGAATGGCAGTGTACGTCGTGAGGAACAAGCAGGGATCACGTTAGAAGTTTGAAGTCAGACGTTGGAAGTACGCACTGGCGCCCGTAACGCGTGTGCCTCTGAGACTTCGAACTTCTGATTCTCACTTCTAACGTGAACCGGTTCTCACCGCCCGGTGGCCCCAAAGCCGCCCCGCGAGGGCGCCACGGGCTCGCGCTCTTCCCACGTCGCGCGCACGACGGGCAGAATCAGGCCTTGCGCGAGGCGATCGCCGCGCCCAATCGTGACGGGCGCGGCGGTGAAGTTGAGGACTTCGATCTTGATCTCGTCGGCCGGCCCGCAGTAGTCCGAATCGACCACGCCGACGCCGTTGGCCAGCATGAGCCCGCGTTTGAGCGGCGTGCTGCTGCGCGCGAAGATCCCGAGCACGTGGCCCCGGGGCACTTCGATCACCAGGCCCGTCGGCACGAGCGCCACTTCGCCCGGCTGCACGACCATCTCGACGCTCGATGCGAGATCGAACCCTGCGGCGCCCGCCGTTTGGTACTGCGGCAGCGGGACCGACGGATCGAGCCGGTGGATCGGCACGGCCACGGGCACCGTGTCGAGGTTCCGCTGCCTCACCCACAGCGCCATTACTGCCCGCCCCTCCCGGAGGTCGCCGGCGGATTGACCGCTTTCTTGAACAGCGGGCTCACGTCGCGCGTGCCCTTCTCGAGGAACGGCACGCCTGGAAGAGTGAGAGTCCGCCGCGAATATGGGGTCATGTCTGGCCTCGCTTCCTTCATCCGGTGGCCGAATTATCATGTCAATGATGTCCGGGCACAAGACGGGCGCGATCGCCGGAGGAGTGGCCGTGATGATGGTGGCCGTGTCGCTTGGGGCCGCGGATCGACCGCGGGCGCGCGATCTCGGCATCGCGCCGGGTGCAGGCGCTCCGGGGCCGCTCAACGCGATTACCGATGTCACCGGCGTTGCCGTCGGCCAGACGACGCTCGTCGAAGGCGCGACGGTTCGGACGGGCGTGACCGCGATCCTGCCGCACGCCGGCAACCTGTTTCGCGAGAAAGTGCCGGGCGCGGTGTTCGTCGGCAACGCGTTCGGCAAGCTCGCAGGATCGACGCAGGTCGATGAGCTCGGCACGATCGAGACACCGATCGTGCTCACCAACACGCTGTCGGTCGGCACGGCGGTCGAGGCCGTGGTCCGCTGGACGCTCGACCAGCCCGGCAACGACGCCGTGCGATCCGTGAACGCCCTCGTCGGCGAGACGAACGACGGCACGCTGAACGACATCCGCGGACAGCACGTGACGCGCGATCACGTGCTGGCGGCGATCCGGTCCGCGAAGGGCGGCCCGGTGGAGGAAGGCGCGGTCGGCGCCGGCACCGGCACGATCGCCTTCGGCTGGAAGGGCGGCATCGGCACGTCGTCGCGCGTGGTGCGGCAGCAGGGCGATGCCTGGACCGTGGGCGTCCTCGTGCAGACGAACTTCGGCGGACGGCTGACGATCGCGGGCGTCCCGGTGTGGAAGGAGCTGACCACGCGCGACGGAGGCACGGCCGATGGGTCGTGCATGGTCGTCGTGGCCACCGACGCGCCGCTGGACGCGCGCGATTTGAAACGCCTCGCCGCGCGCGCGATCTTTGCGCTCGCCCGGACGGGTTCGACGTATTCGAACGGCAGCGGCGACTTCGCGATCGCGTTCTCCACGGCCGCGGTGAATCGCGTCGTGGCGACCAACGGCCCGCAGCCGCGCACGATCCTGCCCACCGACGCGGTATCCGGGCTGTTCGAGGCGGCGCTCGACGCGACCGAAGAGGCCGTGTACAACTCGCTGCTCAAGGCGACCGACACATCCGCGAACGGGCGCACCGTGCGCGCGCTCCCAATCGATTCGCTCAGGGAACTGTTGAAGAAGTACGGACGGCAGTAGGAGACAAAGACAGCGGGAGTATTCTTGCGAACTGCGCAAAAATACTCCCGGTGTCTTTGTCTCAGTACGACGCCATCATCGTCGGCGCGGGGCCCGCCGGCTGCGCCGCCGCGCGGCTGCTTGCCGCGTGGCACCACCGCGTGCTGCTCGTCGACAAGCCAGGCGGCCAGAGCCGCACGCTCGCCGAATCGATTCCGCCAAGCGCACAGAAACTCCTCGCGACGCTGGGCATGCTCGCGACCGTCGAAGACGCGGGCTTCGTTCCGTGGCGCGGTAACACGGTGTGGTGGGCGGACGCGCCGCCCCGCGTCGAGTCGTTCGCCGCGGGGACCGCGGGGTATCAGGTCGTGCGGCGCCGCTTCGACGACCTGCTGCGCGACCTCGCCGTGCAATCCGGCGCCGACGTCCGACCGGGCCTCGTGAGGGACGTGAGCGTCCCGAGCCTCGATGGCGAGCCGGCCGGCGCCGATCCCTCCGTGCTCGTGGAGTCCGACGGGCACTCGTCGCGTGTGACCGCGCCGATGCTGCTCGACTGCTCCGGCCGCGCGGGAGTGATCGCGCGCAAAGGCCTGCGCGACGCCGGCGCGTCCCCGCCGACGGTGGCGCTCGTGGGCGTGTGGCAAGACGACGCGGGCTTCGGCGGCGCGAATCCCACGCACACCCTGGTGGCGTCGTACGGCGACGGCTGGGCCTGGTCCGTGCCGACTGCTCCCGGCGTGCGATACGTCACCATGATGATCGATCCCGCGCGCACGGCGCTCGCGCGCGGCGGCCAGGCGCTCGACGTCTACCGCGCCGAGCTCGGCAAGGTCGCCGCGTTCGAGCCGCTCTGGCAGCGCGCGCGGCTGATCGATGGGCCGTGGGGCGCCGACGCGTCCACGTACTCCGCGCGCCGGTTCGCCGGCGCCGACTTTCTGCTCGCCGGCGACGCCGGGTCGTTCATCGACCCGCTCTCGTCGTTCGGCGTGAAGAAGGCGCTCGCGTCCGGGTGGCTCGCGGCCGTCGTCACCCATACCGCGCTTCGCACGCCCTCGATGCGCGACCAGGCCGTCGCGTTCTTCGACCGCCGGGAGCGCGAGCTCGCGGTCGCCGCGATGAGGCTCGCGGGCCAGTTCGCCGCAGACGTCGCCGCTGGCGGGCCGCGCCCGTTCTGGCTGGCGCGCGCGACGTCACCCGCCGAGGAACCCGAGGAGGGCGTGGATGCGGCAGCGCTCGCCCAGGATCCATCAGTCGTCGCCGCCTTTCAGGATCTCCGGCGCCGCCCGCGCCTCAACCTGCGCCGGGGACCGACCGTGGCGTATGTCAGCCGGCCCGCGATCCGCGGTCTCGAGATCGTGATGGACGACCACCTGCAGCTGCCCCGCTGGCCCGAGGGACTGCGGTACCTCCGCAACGTGGATCTCATCACGCTCGCCCGCCTGGCGCCGAACTTCGGCGACGTCGGCCAGCTGTACGAGGCGCTCGCTCGCATTCAGCCGGACGTCCTCCTTCCTGATTTTCTTGGGGCGCTCTCGGTGCTCATCGAGCAAGGCGCGCTGGAACACGCCGACTAAGCGCGCCCCGTGCGTTGCAGGCCGCCGGCCAGTGTGGTACAACCGCGCGCATTACCTCATGAAGCGCCTGATCCTCGTCGGTACGAGCGCGCTGGCGTTGCTGGTCGCCACCGCTGAACTGCGAGCTGTCCGGTCCTGGTCAGGGCCCGATCAGACGCCGACGCCTGCCGCGCAACCCACCCCGACCGCGAAGCCGGACGATGACGACGGCGGGATTCCGATCACGAGCGAGGCCGTCCGCACCGCGTGCGGCGACTGCCACAAGAGCGACGACAAGCAGCGGATGTCGCGCATCTCCTACCGGCGCACGACGCCCGAGGGCTGGCAGGAGACGATCCGCCGGATGGTGGCGCTGAACAAGGCACAGCTCGACCCGGCGCAGGCGCGCGACGTCGTGAAGTACCTGTCGGATCATCTCGGCCTTGCGCCCGAGGAGCTGAAGCCCGCGTCCTTCGAGGTCGAACGCCGGCTGATCGATTTCAAGTACGAGGGCGACGCGGAAACCGAGCGCGTCTGCACGAGCTGCCATTCGATTGGCCGGGTGATGCTGCAGCGCCGCTCCGCGCAGGAGTGGAGTCTGCTCATCGCGATGCACCGCGGCTACTACCCGCTCGTCGACTTCCAGGTCTTCCGGCGCGGGGGCCCGGCCTCCACGGAGCCGGGGGCCGACGGCCGCCCGCCGGACAATCGACAGCCGTACGAGAAGGCCATCGCGTATCTGAAAGGGGCGTATCCGCTCAAGACGCCCGAGTGGGCCGCCTGGTCGGCGACGATGCGCAGCCCGCAGCTGGCGGGCACCTGGGCGCTCAAAGGCTACGAAGGCGGCTCCGGTCCGTTCTTCGGCCGCATGACGATCACCGCCGGTGCGACGCCCGACGACTTCACCACCGACATCACGTACACGTATCCGCGCAGCGGCCGCACCGTGACGCGCTCTGGACGCGCGCTCATCTACACCGGCTATCAGTGGCGCGGCCGGTCCACGGTCGGCGGCGACGATGCGACGTCGCTGCGCGAGGTCATGACCGTCGATCGCGACTGGCGGACGTTGTCGGGTCGCTGGTTCACGGGCGGGTACGACGAGCTTGGCGTCGACGTCGAGCTCACCCGCGTCGGTCGCGAGCCAGTCGTCTCAGGCCTTGACCGCGCCTCGCTCAAGACGTCGTCGTCCGGTCAGACGGTCCGGGTGTACGGCGCGAATCTCCCCGCGGCGGTGGCGCCGCGCGACGTCGATTTCGGGCGCGGCGTGACGGTCACACGCGTCGAGAGCGCGTCCCCCACGGTGCTCTCGGTCGTCGTCGACGTGGCCGCTGACGCGCCGATCGGCGCGCGCGACGTCGTCGTCGCGGGCGTCGTCTCGCGGGGCGCCGTCGTCGTGTACGACAAGGTGGATTACGTCAAGGTGTCGCCGGGCTGGAACATGGCGCGCGTCGGCGGGAACGTCTTCCCGAAGATGTTCGCGCAGTTCGAGGCGGTCGGCTACAACAACGGGCCCGACGGCAAGCCCGACACGAAGGACGACCTCGCGCTCGGCCCGTTCGACGCGCTCTGGACCATCGAGGAGTACACCGCGACGTTCGATGACGACGACGTGAAGTTCGTCGGCGAGATCGACGGGCAGCGCGGGCTGTTCACGCCCGCCCTCGACGGACCGAATCCCGCGCGGTGGGGCAATCGGAACAACGTCGGCGATGTCTGGGTCGTCGCGACGTCCACGCCGACGCCGGGCGGCGCGCCGATGCGCGCCCGCGCGCACCTGGTGGTCACCGTCCCGCTGTACATGCGGTGGGATTTCTCCAACCTCAACCTGGGCGGACGATGATCGCGCTCCAGCCGGGCGACTGTCACGCGTTCGAGGCCGCCGGCCGGCGCTTCGTGTACCTGGCGCCGAGCGCCGCCGTGATGGCGATCGACGACGCGTCGGCGGCCGTGCTCGACACGGTGGCCGCGCGGCCGCACTCGCGCGACGAGCTGGTCGCGGCGCTGGCGGCCCGCCATGCGGCGGACGAGGTGGACGAGGCCGTCGGCGAGCTCGTACGGGTGCGGGCGCTTGCGCGCGTCGAGATGCCGCATCGTCCGGCGCCGAAGGTCCTGCCGCTCACGCCCATCCCGCTCGCGACGATGGTGATGAACGTCACCAATCAGTGCAACCTGAGCTGCGCATACTGCTACGAGTACGGCGAGGACAAGATCGTCCAGACCGAGAACGGCACCCAGCCCAAGTGGATGAGCGAGGAGACCGCGCGCGCGAGCGTGGACTTCCTCCTCCGCGAGTCGGGCCGCGTGGCGCACTTGACGTTCTTCGGCGGCGAGACCCTGCTGAACTTCAAGGTCCTCAAGTTCGCCGTGCCCTACGCGAAGGCCCGCGCGGCCGAGCTGGGCAAGGAGATCGACTTCTCGCTCACGACGAACGCGACGCTGCTCAAGCCCGAGATCATCGAGTTCCTCGCCGAGCACAATTTCGGCGTGACGATTTCGATCGACGGCCCGAGGGATCTGCAGAACAAGTTCCGCTTGTTCCACAACGGCGCGGGCAGCTACGACCTGGTGGCGCCGAAGATCAAGGCGCTCATGGCGCGGCATCGCGGGCGTCCGATTGGCGCGCGCGTGACCTTGACGCGCGAGACGCTCGACGTGCGCCGGATCTACGAGCACCTGACGAGCGAGCTCGGCTTCTGGGAAGTCGGATTCGCGCCGGTGACGTCGGCGCCGGGCCGGGCGCACGCGCTCGGCGAGGGCGGCTTCGACGAGGTCCTCGCCCAGTTCCGCGATCTCGCCGGCGACTACCGCGACGCGGCGCTCGAAGGCCGGCATCACGGGTTCGGCAACGTGCACGAGACGCTCGGCGAGATCCACAAGGGCGCCAGCAAGGCGTGGCCCTGCGGCGCCGGCTTCGGCCTGCTCGGCGTCTCCACGGCCGGCGACGTCGCGCTCTGCCATCGCTTTGCCGGGTCCGATGACCACAAGCTCGGCGACGTCCGAGGCGGCATCGATCGCACCGCCCAGGCGGCGTTTCTCGACACCCACCACGTCGCCAACAAGACGGACTGCCAGACGTGCTGGGCGCGCCCGGTCTGCGCCGGCGGCTGCTACCATGAGGCGCACACCCGCTACGGCACGACCGAGCGGCCGAACCTGCACTACTGTGAATGGATTCGCGGCTGGACCGATACGTGTCTCAGGATCTACGGCGAGATTGCGGAAGCCAATCCCGGCTTCTTCAGGCAATTCGAGGCGACCTATGAAGCACCTCAGCCCAGTTAACGACAAGGCGCGGCGAGTCATGAATGCGATCGAGCCTGGCGCCGCTCCGGCACAGGCGGGCGCCAGCCTCGCCGACGCATCGCCGAAGAGCAGTGCGGAGGCGGGGGATGTTGTCGCCCTCCAGCAGCCGCGCGCGCCCCAGCAGCCGCCGGGTCCGCACATCCCGCTCGGCTGCGCGACGATCTTCTCGCCCGGCTGGGAAGTGGATCGCACGGGCGGCACGGCGGGCCTCTGCCAGCCGGTCGAGCGCGACCTGTTCGACTGCCACTTCGGCTGCTACTGGCCCGCGCAGGTGCCCGATCAGCTGAACCACGCGCCGACCTGGACCGGCAAGTGCGCTGCCGCACAGAAGGACTGGCGCAAGATCGACCTGATCTTCCCGTGAGCGGCGGACTGGAAACGATTGTGACCGGCACCGGGCGACGTCGCGCGGGCCTCGGCGCGCTGGCGGGCGCCGTCATGCTGGCCGTGGCCTCGACCGGCCTCAGCAGCCAGACGCGCGGCACGCCCGCGGCGGCCGTGCCGGGGACGGGCACGTTCTACATCGGGACGTACGGCGGGTCGATCGCGATCCTCGACGAAGCCACCGAGAAGGTCATCGGGCAGATCCCGACCAAGATCGGCATCCCCGGCGACTTGACGCTCTCCGACGACCGGTCGAAGTTCTACGTCGGCGACGCGTCGTTCGAGAAGATCGAGATCATCGATCGCGTCAAGCGCGAGTCGCTCGACACGTTCACGTTGAGCCACGACCGGACGAAGACGCGCATCTGGGACCTGCAGCCCGACCCGCACGATCGCTATCTGATCATGACGGTGAAGGACTACACGCTCCTGAATGATCGCTGGGACATCGGCCAGATGCGCCTCATCCAGTACGATCTGTCGACGCACAAGGTCACGCGCACGATTCCGTGGCCGAACAACGAGGAGCGCGACGGCGCCGGCATCATCTTCTCGCCCGACGGCAAGCTGATGTACCTGTTCGGCGACGACATCCTGATCTACGACACGGAGAACTTCACGCAGGTCGACAAGTGGGACCTGTCGCGTCCGCTCGAGGAGGGCGCCGGCCGCGTGTCGTTCGGCGGGCTCGACCCCTTCAGCGACGAGCCGGGCTTTTACACGGGCCTGTTCACGATGCAGGACCCGCTGCAGAATCGCCGCATCATGGGCGTGGGCCGCGTCGACCTCGCGAAGAAGAAAATCGACTTCCGCCCGATCGGCCCGGCGCGTCCCGTCGGGTTCTCGCTGACGCCCGACCACACGCGCGCGTACGGCCTGATGCGCGACATCGGCGAGTACGAGTTCTGGACATTCGACGTGCCGGGCGCCCGCGTGATCTCGCGGACGGCGTTCCGCGGTCGGCCGCGCATGGCGCTGCGCGTCAGCTCCAACGGGAACGTCCTGTACGTCTACCAGGCCGGCAATACGATCGACGTGTACGACTCGGCGACCCTGAAGCTGCTCCGCACGATCACGCTCGATGGCGACATGACGCGGCTGATCCTGCTGCCGCCGCCACGGCCGGGCGCCGCGCGGCACTGAGGCGCCGCCCGTGACGGGCCGGGCTTTCCGCTACATCCTGCCCTACTGGCGCCGGCTCACCGGCGTGCTGATCGTCAGCCTCGTCAGCACGGCGCTGTCGCTCTGGCTGCCCTATCTCACCAAAGCGCTGGTCGATCAGGCGCTGCTCGCAAAGAACGCGTCCGCGCTCGAGCGCATCGTCGAGCTCTTCGTCGTCGTCGGACTGCTGGGCTTCGCGCTCAACGTCGTGAGCGGCCTCCAGTACACGCGCGTCTCGGCGGAAATCCTGTTCGACATGCGGCGCGAGCTGTACGAGCACCTGCAGCGGCTGTCGCCGCGCTACTACGCGGCGACGCGGCTGGGCGACATCGTGTCGCGCATCAACAACGACATCAGCGAGATCCAGCGGGTCGCCGCCGAGATGGCACTCGCGTGGGTCGGCAACGTGCTGTTTCTCGTCGGCAGTGTGGCCGTGCTCGTGTGGCTCGACTGGCGGCTGTTTCTCGTGGGGATGGCGACGCTGCCGGCGAGCGCGTGGGCGCTGGTGCGCTATCGGCGGCAGCTCGAGGCGCGATCGGCCGAGCTGCGCCAGCGCAGCGCCGATATCGGCAGCTTCCTGATCGAGACGATCCAGGGGATGCGCGCGGTCGTCACGTCCAATGCCCAGCGGCGCGAGGTCTCGCGCTTCACGCGGCTCAACGACGCGTTCATCGCGACCTTGATGGGGCTGCAGCGCGTGCACTACGTCGGCGGCGGCGTGCCGTCGCTCCTCATCGCCGCCGGCACGACGGCGGTGTTCTTCTACGGCGGCTGGCGGGTCGTGCAGGGCACGCTCACGCTCGGAACGCTCGTCGCGTTCATGGCGTACCAGGCGCGCGTCGCCGCGCCGGTCCAGGCGTTGATGGGGCTGTACGGCGCGCTCGCCACCGCGCGCGTCTCGTGGCGCCGGGTCGCCGAGATCCTCGATACGCCCGCCGAGGTCACCGAACGGCCGGACGCGGAGCCCCTGCCCGCGGTACGCGGGGTCGTCGAGTTCGATCGCGTGTCGCTCTCGTACGGCCGCGGCGGCGCCGTGCTCGACGACGTGAGCTTCCGCGCGGAGGCGGGCGAGGTGCTGGCGATCGTCGGCGCGAGCGGCAGCGGCAAATCCACGATCGCCGATCTGCTCGTCAGGCTGCTCGATCCGGACGCCGGCGCGGTCCGCATCGACGGACGCGATCTCCGGACGCTCAAGCTCGAGGAGCTTCGGCGGCACGTGCAGCTGGTCGATCAGGACCCCGTGCTCTTCTTCACGTCGATCGACGACAACGTGCGCTATGCGAAACCCGATGCAACCGCCGACGACGTCGCGCGGGCGATTGACGCCGCGGGGCTCGGGCGCTTCGTCGCGGCGCTCCCGGATCGCGGCCGGACGGTGGTCGGCGATCGCGGGCTGGCGCTCTCGGCCGGCGAGCGCCAGCGGATTGCGCTCGCGCGCGCGTTTCTGACGGGGCCGTCGGTCCTCGTACTCGACGAACCGAGCGCGGCGCTGGACCCGGTGTCCGAGCGCGCGGTCATCGACGGCTACCGCAGCGTCATGCACGGCCGCACGACGATCGTGATCTCCCACCGGCTCGACCTTGTCCGATCGGCCGACCAGGTCGTGGTCATCGACGGCGCCCGCGTCGTCGAACAGGGCCGCCCGGCCGATCTCGAGTCCCGCCGGGGCCCGTTCGCTGCCCTCTTTGGCGTCAGACCGACGTCTGACCCCGGTCTGACCCCGACGCAGTTCCGGACATGACTGGCGTCGAGCTTTCGGTTGGCGCGCTCGCCGGCCGGACTGGCCGAGGTGTGCGCGTGGCGGTCGTCGACAGCGGGATTCATGCCGCCCATCCCCACGTACGGGGCATTGCGGGCGGCGTGGCCGTGGGAGACGACGGCCCCGTCAGTCTGGACGTCGTCGATCGCCTCGGACATGGCACGGCGGTCGCCGCGGCGATCCGTGAGAAGGCGCCGGACGCGTCCATCATCGCCGTGAAGGTCTTCGACCGATCGCTTCGCACGAGCGCGCGCGCGCTCGCCGCGGCCATCCGGTGGGCTGCGGCCCAGCGAGCGGCCCTCATCAATCTCAGCCTCGGCACCACGAATCCAGATCACGAAGGCATGCTCGCGGGCGCCGTCAGCGATGCCGCGGCGCGAGGAGCGATCGTCATCGCCGCAGCGCCGGAGGGCGAGAACGTCTGGCTGCCGGGCGCCCTGCCGGGCGTCGTGGGAGTGGAGCTGGACTGGACATGCGCGCGGGATGCCTGTCTCGTGCGCACGCGCCCGGACGGGACCGTGCGGATCGCGGCCTCGGGATTCCCGCGGCCAATTCCCGGCGTCTCACCGGAGCAGAATCTCCAAGGGCTCAGCTTTGCGGTGGCGAATGCGACAGGGCTGATCGCGGTCGCGCTCGAAGGGCACGCCGCCGGATCAACGGCCGAGCTCCTCGAACGACTCGGCGCCGTCAGCTCCCGGACTGAATGATCGTGACGACCTTGTCCTTCACGCGAATCGTGCCCTGACGATTGCCGCCAGTGTTGTTGGGCGCGACGGTGAAGTGCACGCCGTCCGGGCCGACCTTGTCGCCCCGAACCGGCATGTGGGTCGTGATCGTGATCCAGTCATAGTCGGATGCGGCGCTCCACACGCACGCCTCCTGCTGCACTCCCCCGCACTCCTCCGGAAGGCTTTGCTGGAGCACGTCGAACGACAGGTCTGGCGCACCGTCCTTGATCACGAAGAACGGGAATTGGTCATGGGGGACCGAGTAGTGGCAGCCGGCTTGCGCCACCTGGACGTTCTGGCCGGCCGTCGGCGTCGGCCAGCGAACCATGATCACGCCGGTCCGCGGTGCGTCGTAGTTGTCGGAGGTCGAGAACGTGATCGCGCCGGGCCCGGTCCCGGACTGCCCGACAGCGATCGTGAGCCATGAGACGCTCGCGCTCGCGGTCCATGGACATGAGGTGCCCGTCGTCATCGTGGTCGTGAGCGTGGTCGCCGGCATGCAAGGAGTGAACGTCACCGGCGCGACGGAGTACTGACACAACGACACGTCGCCTGACTGCACCACGCGGACGTCGACGCCGGCAACGCGAATCGTTCCGGCCCGCACGTCAGCGGTCGTTTGCTTCGCGACGCTGTAGACGACCGTGCCATTGCCTTGACCGCTCGTGCCCCGGGTGATCAGGAGCCATGTGTCGTTCGTGCTGGCGGTCCAGGTGCACCCAGCCGGCGCGGACACGTCGATCGTGCCCTCACCAGCGTCGGCGCTGAAGGCCGCGCTCTGCGGCGAGACCGCGAACGAACAGCCGGGCGCGGACTGCGTCACCTGGACGTCGTATCCCGCGACGTGGATCACTGCGGTGCGCGCCGCCGTCCCAGCGTAGGCGCCAACCGCGTAGGTCACGGTGCCGCCGCCCTCTCCGCTCGAGCCGTTCACAATCGTGAGCCAGGTCTCGGACGTCGTCGCCGTCCACGAGCACGCGGCCGTCGTCGAGACCGTCAACGTCCCCTGCCCGCCGGCGCTGTTGAACGTCGCGCTGAGGGGCGTGACGTCATAGGCGCAGGCGCCCTGCCCGTCCTGCGCGACGTTGTGCACTTGTCCGCCGATCGCCACGACGCCCGTGCGGGCCTGCGACGTCGCGTTGGCGCTGACGGTGTATTTCACGGTCCCCGGTCCCGTGCCGCTGGCGCCCGCCGTCACCGTGATCCACGGCACGCTGGCCGCGGCGGTCCACGTGCATTGCGAAGCCGAGGTCGACACCGTCACGGCGCCCGACCCGCCGGCGCTCGTAAACGCCAGGCTTGCCGGGTCGATGGTGATGATGCACGAGGGTTGGATCGGGGTACCGCTGTCGCAGGCGAAGATTGCGAGCGCTGCGAGAACGGTGAAGCACAGTGCGAGGTATTTCGCGCGCGGACCCACGGGTCACCCAAGCGGATCGGAGGCAAGATCCTCGCCAACGCAGCGGCGGGCTGGCTGTGACGATTCCGCGTCTTCCGACTCGTGGCCCTTGAAAGGCGTGGTAAGAGTTCCGCGCGGGTGCGGGATTTGCCGCCTGCCGGCGTCGCCCGGAGGGGCCCGCGCGCGTCTCTTCTAATGTCGATGCTGGGCGGGCACACCCAGCTTGTTGATGGTGTCCCGCTCGAAGTCGAACTCGATCAGCACCGCGGGCTCGGGGCCGACGACCCAGCCGTCGTGGCCGGGGTCGATCGCCACAACGGCCGGCGCCTGGTATTCGACGACGCAACCGTCGCTGTACTGGATGTGGATCTGGCCCTGCGCGAGAAACCCGACGTGCGCGTGCATGCAGAGGTCGCTGCCGACGACCGGCTTCATGTCCTTCGACCAGCGGAATCCCGCGGGATAGATCATCCGCTTCACGCGGGCGTGGCCGGTGCGGACGACGTCGAGCTTGACGTGCCCGACGTCGCGGCTGTCGGCGCCGGGGATGGGCGCCAGCAGAGGGTTCGAGCTCATGGGTGTCTCCTCTCAACGATCGCTTTCAGCCGTCCCAGATCCGCGTCCAGGGCGGCGCGCATCGGTCCGTCGATCATCGCCGCGGGCAGAAAGCCGAGCATGTTCGTCTCGCCGCGCGCCCGAATGCGGACGACCGAGCCCGCGCCCGAGCGTTGAATCTGATATGCGACTTCGCCCGTCAGCGGCCCGTCCGCGAGCTGCAACACCAGCACGTGCGGAAAATGAAACGTCTGGACCGCCGTCGTCCAGGCAAGCTCGCGGCCGAGGAAGCTGCCGGTGCGGCGCACCCGCGCGCCCGCTTTGATCGCCGGATCGACGACCTCCACGCTCTTCACCGCGGCGATCCATTCGGGCTCGCGCTGCGGGTCGAACATCACCGAGGCGATGTCGGTGGGCTCCGCGGCAATCTGGATTTCGGCGGTGACGTCGATGGCAGGCATACGAGGATTCTATGGCGAAAGGCGCGGCCCCGGTCCGCGCACGCGCGCATGCGCGAGATTCTACCGCTCGGCACGATCCTGCCTGAAATGCGGTGGTACGATGCACCGCAACGCCGCGTGGTCCACCACATCGATCCCGTCATCGGCACGATCTTCGGCTTCCACCTCTGGTGGTACGGCCTCAGCTACGCACTCGGATTGCTCAATGCGCACCTGTTCATCCGTCGCGAGCGTCACGGGCTCGGGCTGTCGATGCGCTCCGTGTACACGCTGACGCTCCTCCTCGCCGTCGGCGTGCTGGTCGGCGGCCGATCGGTCTGCGTGTTCAACAACGAGTGGGATTTCTACGGCCAGCACCCGTCGTTCATTCCGAGGATCTGGATCGGTGGCCTCGCGACGCACGGCCTCATCGTCGGCGGCGCCGTCGGCGTGTTCCTGTACTGCTGGATCAGCGGACGGCCCTTCCGGCCGCTCTTCGACGTGCTGGCGATTTCGGCGGGGCTCATTCTCGGCTTCGGCCGCATCGGCAACTTCATCGACGGCCACATCTACGGTTCGATCACGACGCTGCCGTGGGGCGTGAAGTTTCCCGACGTGGACGGCTTCCGCCATCCGGTCGTGCTCTACGACAGCCTCAAGAACTTTCTGCTCGTGCCCTTTCTGCTGTGGGTGCGCAAGCGCGGCGCGCCGCCGGGACGGGTCGCGGCGCTCTTCGTGTTTCTGTACCCGTTCCTGCGGATCTTCATCGACCTGCTGCGCGAGTATCCGATCACCAACTTCGGGATCCCGACCGGCCAGTTCTTCAATCTAATCATGGCGTCGGTCGGCCTCGTGCTGCTCGCGATCAACTGGCGTCGCGAGAAGCTCGGACGGGTCGTCTCGCAGCCAACGCCGCCACCCGAAGCGCCGGCCGCGCCGGGGTGGCGCCGGTGGGTCTTCGCGGCGCTGCTGGCCTTCGTGCTGGTGATTCCGAGCGACTCCAGGCGCGACGTCCCGGCCGCGTACGGCGCCCGCCACCCGGGCCTGACGTACTCGGCCATCTATCCGAAGATCGATTACGGCGTGCGCTGAAGAGCGCGGCCCTGATTCTCGGACGGGATCGTCCGATATGACGGGCATGCGTCACATCATTCTCGACACGAACGACGTGCCGCCGCCCGTGCCCCAGTACGACCGCCGCCGGACACCGGACCGCCGGCGCGTGTGGCGGGGCGGCCGGCGTGACAGCGACTGGGTGAATCGTCCCCTCGACGGACTGACGCGCCTCGACCGCCAACACAGCAGGCTGGGCGTCTGGCGCCGCGCGCTCTCGACCATTCACCTGCTCTGGTAGGAGGCGTCGGCTCTACGCCTCCTTCGGGTGACGGTGCTTGAGCCAGGACCGGAGCGCCAGCATCCCGGCCAGCGCAACGATCTGGCCGCCCGCGATGATGAGATTCACATTCAGCGCGGGACGCCACTTCGCCTCACCGTTCTTGATCACGTAGACGCCGGCGGGCCGGGCGCCAAGCCCGAATCCGACGCCGCCTTCCTTGTCGGTCTTGTTGCCCGCGCCGCCGCCGCCACCCACGACCGCGACCGGCAGAATCGTCGCGCCATCGGCTTGAAACGGCTCGCCGAACACGCGGCGCGCGCTGATGTTTTCCTGTGTGTGTTGCAGAACTTCGAGAGGCTCCATAACGCCCTCCGATACCTGAACTGATGCAAGGGTCAGACCCATCGGGCACGGGCCGCCCGCGCGACCGCGCCCCCCGCGGAGAACTCCGCAGTGGCTCATTCTCCGCGGCGCTGTCGGGGATTTTCGGCCACTGACCGCCTGTCGTTTCGCGCTACCCTACAGCGCATGCTCCCACTCACCCTGCGGCTCGTCGCGGCGGCCGTCGTCACGTTCTCGCTGGGATTGCAGACCAGCCCGGCCGGAAGACCGGGACCCGCGCTCACGCACATCGACGGCCTGGGCAGCATCAGCTTCCCGAATTCCGGCAACGCGGCCGCGCAGGCGCCCTTCGTCCGGGGCGTGTTGCTGCTCCACAGCTTCGAGTACGAGGCGGCCGCCGAGGCGTTCCGCCAGGCGCAAGCAGCGGATGCCGGCTTCGCGCTCGCGTACTGGGGCGAGGCGATGACGTACAACCACCCGCTGTGGCAGCAGCAGGATCGCGACGCCGCGCTCAAGGCGCTGGCCAGGCTCGCGCCGACGCCTGAGGCGCGCGCGGCGAAAGCCCCGACGGATCGCGAGCGGCAGTACCTCGGGGCCGTCGACGCGTTGTATGGTGCGGGATCCAAACACGACCGCGACCAGGCCTACATGCACGCGATGGAGCGCCTGCAGAACGCGTATCCCGACGACATGGAAGCACGCGCGTTCCACGCGCTGTCGATCCTGGGCAGCCGCGACGGCGTGCGCGACTTCGCGACCTACATGCGGGCGGCCGCCACCGTGCAGCCGGTCTTCGACGCGAATCCGGATCACCCCGGCGCGGCGCACTATCTGATTCACTCCTTCGACGATCCCGTGCACGCGCCGCTCGGCCTCCCCGCCGCGCGGCGGTACTCGCAGATCGCGCCGGCCGCGCCCCACGCACAGCACATGACGAGCCACATCTTCGTGGCGCTCGGCATGTGGGACGACGTGGTGCAGGCGAACGAGCGGGCGAGCGCCGCGCAGAACGCGGATGCGGCGAAGCGCGGACTGCGCCCGGGCGTCTGCGGGCACTACACGTCCTGGCTGCAGTACGGCTACCTGATGCTCGGCCAGACCGCCAAGGCCGAAGCGATGATGGATCAATGCGCCGCGCGCATGGCGGACAAGCCAAGCGCCGGCGAAATCGAGTACTACGTCCAGATGCGCGCGCGCCAGATCATCGACACGCAGAACTGGGCGCTGGCGTCGCGCTGGTCGTGGTCCCCGCCGGCCACCGGCCGCGGCGGCGCCGCGTCGCCCCAGCGCACCGAGTACGACTTCACGACCGCGCTGGCCGCCATCGAGCGCGGCGACGCCTCCGCCGCGCGCGCCTTCATCGCGGCGCCCGCGTCAACCGAGCCTAAATCGCGGACGTACGCTCAGGAGCTTGCCGGCCTCGTCGCCATCGCCGACGGTAAGCCGGACGACGGACTCCGGCTCCTGCGGGCGGCCGCCGAGGCGGAGGACGCGATGCCGTTCGAGTTCGGGCCACCCGCGATCGTCAAACCGACGGCGGAGCTCCTCGGCGAGCAACTGCTGAAGCTGGGCAAGCCGGACGAGGCGCACGCGGCGTTCGAGCGCGCGGCCGAGCGCACGCCGGGCCGCACGCTGGTGGTCGCCGGACTGAAAGCCACGGCAAGCGGAGGACACCCATGAGCGCGACACTCGCGATCGCGTCGAGCGCCGTCGTCGTCTGCGCGCTCGTCGCATCAGCCCAGGCGCCGTCCTCGCAAAACGGCGCGCCGGCGCCCCTGCCCAACTGCGTCGAGCTGGCCGCCGCGCTTCGGGCCGTCGCGGCCAATGACGCACGGCTGCGCGACTGGCCCAACCTCGCGCGCTATCACGACGCGAACCGCTCGGTGACGAATGCGGACGCCGTCTTTCTTGGAGACTCCATCACGGACAGCTGGCAGCGTCCGCAGTTCGGCGGGTTCTTTCCCGGCAAGCGCTACGTGGACCGCGGCATCAGCGGCCAGACCACGCCGCAGATGCTCGTGCGCTTTCGCCCCGATGTGCTCGACCTCAAACCCCGGGTCGTCGTGATCCTCGCCGGAACGAACGACATCGCGGGCAACACGGGCCCGATGAGCGACGAGCAGATCGAAGGCAATCTGATGTCCATGAGCGAGCTGGCGCTGGCCAACCGGGTCAGAGTGGTGCTCGCCAGCATCACGCCGGTCAGCGAGTACCACGTCACGGCCACCAGCCCGACGCCGCAGACCACGACCCGGCCGATGGCGCGGATCCGCGCGATCAACGCCTGGATCAAGAACTACGCCTCGGCCCACGGCCACGTCTATCTCGACTACTTCTCGGCCATGACGGACGGCGCGGGGCTCCTCAAAGCCGAATTCAGCAGCGACGATCTGCATCCAAACGCCGCCGGCTACGCCGTGATGGCGCCGCTCGCGCAGGCGGCCATCGACAAGGCGCTCAAATAACGATCACGCCTCGACCGGCCGGTCGACGAGGCGTCCGTCGAACAGGTAGATGTGCCGTCGCGCGAGTGCGATGTAGCGCGGGTCGTGCGTGGCGAGGCACACGGTCGAGCCGCCGGCGTGCAGCTCCGACAGCATCTCCATCACCGCGTCGCCGCTGGCCGAGTCGAGGTTGCCGGTCGGCTCGTCGGCCAGCACGATGGGCGGCTGGCCGGCGATCGCGCGAGCAATCGCCACAAGCTGCTGGTGCCCGCCCGACAGCTGCGACGGCCGCTGCGTCGCGCGCTTGACGAGGCCGACGCGCTCGAGCGCGGCCATCACGCGCGCCCGCCGTTCCTCGGGCGTGATCCCGCGCAGCGTCAGCGGATACTCGACGTTCTCGTACACGCTGAGGTCGCCGATCAGATTGAAGCTCTGAAACACGAGGCCGATGTCCACGTTGCGCGTGCGCGCCCGCTCGCCTGGCGTGAGCTGGTCCACGGCGCGCCCGCTCAGCCAGTAACGCCCGGTCGTCGGCGTGTCGAGCAGGGCGAGAATGGCGAGGAACGTGGACTTGCCGCAGCCCGACGGTCCCGACACCGACACGTATTCACCGCGATCGATGTCCACCGTGACGTCGCGCAGCGCGACCGCCGCCTCGTCGGACTCCCCGTCGAACACCCGGCCGACGCCCTCGAGGCGGATGAGCGGCATGTTCGTCGCCGTCGCCCCATCGGCCGCACCCCGAGCCGCCCGCTTGAACCACGCCATCGCTGGACTCCTCGCGGATTGGACGGAAATGCGCGCCGGAATGTTGGCTCGATCGGGCCGGCCGCTTACACCGGGGTCGCGACCTCAATGGAGGTCTCGAGGTGCGTGACGGCGGTGAGGGATCGCGTGATGAGGCAGGTCTCCTCCGCGCGCACGAGAATGCGCTCGGCTTGCTCTTCGCTCGCCTCCGCCGGCACACGCAGCCGCGCGCGCACGACGATGTCGGTGAATTTCGTCACGCGGTCGATGCGTTCGAGCCGGCCCACGACCTCGCACGAGATTGACGTCCACGGCATCTTCGAGGCCCTCGCGATGCCGCGAAACGTCAGCAGAAAACAGTCGGCCACCGCCGCCACCAGCAGCGACTCCGGCGACCAGCGATCGCCGGGACCGTCGAATTCGGCGGGCGTGGCCGTCGGCAGCGCGGGAAGGCCGGGGCTGTTCAACACGACCTCGCCTTCGGGCGCGGCGTCGGACGTGACGGTATAGAAGTGAGGGAACGGCTGCATGCGAATTGGCGGAGCAACAGCCGTGCCGTCGCCGCCCCCGCGGGGACGGGCGCGTCCGTCGCACGCCTCGCTGAGAATCTCCCGCCGCCGGGCGTTTTTCCCCAGAACGGCTGCGGGTCAATAGTCGGTGAGCGACGCCGGCGGCCACGCCACGCGCAGCGCGTTGACTACGGCCAGCACGTCGATGACTTCCTGGGCGATCGCGCCCTCGACCGGCGACAGGCCCCCGGCAAACGCGAGCGCCATGCCGGCCACGCTGAGGGCCATGCCGCCGACCGCGCTCTGAAGGGCGATGCGCCGCATGCGGCGGGCGATGTGGAGAAGCTCGTCGACCTTGAGCAGCGCGGTGTCGAGGACGACGACGCCCGCGGCTTCGGCGGTGATGTCACTCCCCGATCCGAACGCGACGCCGACCGTCGCGGCCGTGAGCGCCGGCGCGTCGTTGATGCCGTCGCCCAGGAACAGCGTCGGCTGGCGCCGCGTCTCGCGCCGCACGAGCTCCAGCTTCTGCTCCGGAGACTGGCCCGCGTGGATCTCGGTCATCCCGATCCGAGCGGCCAGGTGCCGCACCTCGGACTCACGGTCGCCCGATACGAGGAGCACGCGCTCGACGCGGTGGTGCGTCGCGAGGTGCCGAATGAACGGCGGGCTGTCCGGCCGCGGCTCGTCGCGGAACTGCAGCGTCGCGGCGTACCGCCCGTCGACCGCCACCACGCATTCCATCCCGCCGGACGACGGCGCGAGCTGACTCGCCGCGGACGGCCACTGCGCGATCAGATGCTGGCGGCTCGTCACGAGCACCGAGCGTCCGTCGACGATCCCGGAGAGGCCCTGGCCGGGCCGTTCGTGCACCTCGGTCACGTCTTCGGGCGTCGCCTGCGCGGCCCGCGCGGCGTCGAGCACCGCGCCCGCGAGCGGATGCTTCGAGTAGCGCTCGAGACCGGCCACCAGCGCGAGCACCTCCACGGCATCCACGCCGGCGGCGGGCACGGTCGCCGTCAGGCGCGGCTTCCCGTAGGTGAGCGTGCCCGTCTTGTCGAAGATCACGACGCGGCACGTCGTCACCCGCTCGAGCGCGGTGGGATCCTTCACGATGATGCCGCGGCGCGCGGCCAGCGAAATCGATCCGATGATCGCGACCGGAATGGCGATGAGCAGCGGGCAGGGCGTCGCCACGACGAGCACGGCGAGAAAACGCACGGGATCGCCGCTCGCCATCCACGCCGCCACGGCGATCGTGATGGCCACGGGCGTGTAGATCGTGCCGAGCTGGTCCCCGAGGCGGCGCAGGCGCGGCCGCCGGCGCTCGGACTCGCGCATCACCTCCATGATCTTCGCGTAGCGCGAATCCCCGGCAAGCTTCTCGGCGCGGATCGTGAGCGCCGATTCGCCGTTGATCGCGCCCGAGAGCACGGCGGCGCCCGGCGTCTTCGAGATCACGTACGGCTCGCCCGTGAGGTACGACTCGTCCATCGAGCCGTGGCCGCTGACGACGCTGCCGTCCACGGGGCAAATCTCGTGCGGCAGCACGACGAGCGTGTCGCCGACGACGACATCGCCGAGCGCCACGTCGGCCATGCGGCCGTCGGACCGGCGGTGCGCGATGGTCGGCATCCGCCGCGCCAGCGCATCGAGCGCCGACGACGCGTTCCGCACGGCGTAGTTCTCGAGCGCCTCGCCGCCCGACAGCATGAGCACGACGAGCGTGCCCGCGAGGTACTCGCCGAGCACGACGGACGTCGCGATCGACAGCCCGGCGAGCAGATCGGATCCAAACTCACGCCGGGCGAGCTTCAGCAGGAGATCGACGACGAGCGGGCCGCCGCCCAGGAGCAGCGCCAGGAGCAGCGGCGCCGTGGCGGCGTCCACCGGGCCGAGCCGGGCGCCTCCGGCCGGGGTGAGCCGAAGCGCGACGTGGGCCGCGATCGCGAGCAGCGCGAGCAGCGCGATGCGACCCTGCTTCTGCCCGGTGACCCCCACATCCGTCGTTATACCGCGCGGCGGACGTCGTGGCGGCGCGGCCGACGCGGGGCGATATGTTGCGCGAGCCGCGGCGCTACGTGTCGAACGAGCCCTCGAGCAGCGGCTCGAGTTTCTCCAGCCGCGCGCCGTGTTCGTCGCACACCGCGTAGGTCGTGCGGCCGTCGCCGTTGTACATCGCCACGCCGGCGTGCTCGCCGCGCTTGTTGAGCGCGTAGAAGCTGATCCCGAAGTTCGGCAGGCCGCGTGCGTTCAGCAGCCGCTTCTCGATCGTGTTGTCCTTGATCCGCTTGAGCGCGGTCATGCCGGCGTCCTTCGGATGGGCGCCGCGGCGCATCTCCTCGACGATCATGAAGGAGCACAGGTTGTACAGATTGGCCTCGCCGCGGCCGGTCGAGCCCGCGGCGCCGACGTCGTTGTCCACGTAGAGACCGGCGCCGAGGATCGGCGAATCGCCCAGCCGCCCGGGAATCTTCCACGACAGCCCGCTCGTCGTCGTCACGCCGCAGATGTCGCCGTTCGCGTTGATGCCGTCGCAGTTGATCGTGCCGTAGAGGTGGTTCTCGTTGATGAGGCCCGCCTTGACCATGTCGAGCGTGACCTGCCAGATCGCCGCCTCGCGCTCCGCCTTGTCCTTGATGTAGTGCAGCGGGTCGGTGGCCTGCTTCCATTTGAGCCACTTCTCGCGCGAGTTCGGGGTGTTGAGGTCCGCCACGATGTCGAACCCCAGGTTGCGCGCGAACGTCGTGACGTCCTTGCCCACCAGGAGGTGATGGTCGGTGTGCTCCATCACCGCCTTCGCCACGAGCGACGGCGTCTTGACGTTCTCGCTCGCGCCCACGGCGCCCGCCTTCTTGCGCGGTCCGTGCATGCAGCTCGCGTCGAGCTGGACGATGCCGTCGGCATTGGGCAGGCCGCCGTAGCCGACGCTGTCATCGAGCGGGTCGAGCTCGACGATGTTTACGCCGGCGATGAGCGCGTCCAGCACGTCGTCGCCCTGGACGATGCGATCGAACGCGGTCTCGACGCAGGTCCTCGTGCCGCCGTTCTTGAACTGGTGCCCGTTGGCCGAGGAGATGACCAGGGGGCGGACGCGGCTCTGCACGATCACGGTCGGCCCCGATGCGGCCGCGAGCGGCCGTGTGGCGGCGGCCAGACCGGCGGCAGCCGTCGTCGCCATGAAGTGCCGGCGATTGATCTTCGATGACATGGAACGGTCTCCATCCCGGTCAGGCGCCAGGCACTGGCATCGTTCGCGTGCACTCGCGAGTGCTGGAGGCCTCGTGTCCCGTGCCTGATCTTGGCCCTGTGAGTCTACTCTTGTCGCCCGTAATCCGATACGATCTGTTCCGCATCGCATGCGTCGAGTTTCGATCGACACGATTCGCGCCGCAGCCTCCCGAATTTACGGCGTGGCCGCCCGCACTCCCCTCATCCGGCTCGATCCGTTGTCGCGGACGGCGCCGGAGGTCTTTCTGAAGCTCGAGCTGTTCCAGCCGATCGGCTCGTTCAAGATCCGCGGCGCGATGAACGCGATCGCCCAGCTGCCGCGCGACGCGCTCCGGGACGGGGTCTGGACGGTGAGCGCCGGCAACGCGGCGCAGGGCGTCGCGCTCGCGGCCCGCGAGGCCGGCACGCGGGCCTCGGTGCTCGTCATGGAGGGCGCGCCGGCGACCAAGCTCGCCGCGATCGAGCGACTCGGCGCCACGATCGTCACCGCGTCCTTCGACGAAGCGTGGAAGGCGGTCGAGGAGCACCGGTCCGACCGCATGACGGGCCGCATGGTGCATCCGTTCGACGACGACGACTTCATCAGCGGGAACGGCACGTGCGCGCTCGAGATCCTCGAGGACCTGCCGGACGTCGACGCGGTGGTCGCGCCGATGGGGGGCGGCGGGCTGCTCTCGGGCATCGGCTGCGCGATGCGCGCGCTGCGCCCCGAGGCGAGCGTCTACGCGGCTGAGCCCGAGAACGCGGCGCCGCTGAAGGTGTCGCTGGCGGCCGGCCACGCGTCGCGCTTTCCGAACTGGAGCCGGTCCTGGGTCGACGGCGCCGGCGGCCAGACCGTGCTGGCGTCGATGTATCCGATCGTCTCGCAGTACGTGCGCGAGTCGATTGTCGTGCCGCTCAATGACGCCGCGCAGGCCATGAAGCTCGCGGCCACCCGGTGCCATGTGATTGCCGAAGGCGCGGCGGCGTGCGCGATCGCGGCGGCGCTGTCGCCCGAGCTGCGCGCGCACGGACACCGCAAGATCGTCGCGGTCGTCTCCGGCGGCAATATCGATCTCTCGCGCTTTGCGAGCCTCGTGGGCGCCTGTTCCTGATTTGTCACGATGATTCCTTCGCGGCTTTCCCGACTTCCCGAACTCGCGTACGACCTGTGGTGGACGTGGAACAAGGCCCGTGACGTCTTCCGTCGCCTCGACTACACGCTGTGGCGCGTGACGGCGCACAACCCCGTGATGATGCTGCAGAAGATGACGACCGAGCAGCTCGAGCGGGCGGCGGCCGACCCGACGTTTCTGGCGGCGTACGACGCGGCGCTGAGCGCGATGGACGCCGATCACGCGGCCGCCTCCTCGAGGCGCACGTGGTGGAACGCCGCGGTCGACGCCGAGCCGTCGCAGGTCATCGCGTATTTCTGCGCCGAGTTCGCGCTGCACCAGTCCCTGCCGATCTACGCCGGCGGCCTGGGCGTGCTGGCCGGCGACCACTGCAAGGAAGCGAGCGACCTCGGCATCCCGATCATCGGCGTCGGCTTCATGTACCCGCAGGGCTACTTCCGGCAGCGCGTCACCGTGGACGGCTGGCAGGAAGAAGTCTACGAACAGCTCGACTGGACGCAGGCGCCGATCGTCGAGGCCCGCACGCTCGACGCGAAGCCGTGCATCATCCTCGTGCCGCTCGGCGACCGGAGCGTGCTCGTGCAGGTGTGGGAAGTCCAGCTCGGCCGCGTGCGGCTGCTGCTGCTCGACACGGACCTGCCGCAGAACGCGCCGGCCGATCGCGAGCTGTCCGCGCGGTTATATGGCGGCGGCAAGGACACGCGCCTGCAACAGGAAATCGTGCTCGGCTTCGGCGGCGTGCTCGCCTTGCGCGCGCTGGGGCTGCGACCGGCCGTCTGGCACCTCAACGAGGGCCACGCGGCGTTCGTCCTGCTGCAGCGGATTCGCGACTTCCTCGCCGCGGGCGAGGACTGGGAGGCCGCGCTCGCCGAGGTCCGGCGCACGACGGTCTTCACGACGCACACGCCCGTACCCGCCGGACACGATGCGTTCCCCTTCCCGCTCGTCGAGCAGCACCTCTCGGCGTGCTGGGGATCGATGAATGGCCACGGCGAGCTCTTTCTCGCGCTCGGCGCGTACGACAACGGCGCCGGCCCGGAGTTCAACATGACGGCGCTCGCCATGCGATCGGCCGGCGCGATCAACGCCGTCAGCGAGCGCCACGGCCAGGTGACGCGCGCGATGTTCGCGCCGCTCTGGCCCGACCTGCCGGACGCCGAGCGGCCGGTCGCGACGATCACCAACGGCGTCCATGCGCCGACGTGGGTCTCCGGCGAAATGGCGCGGCTCTTCGAACGCCACCTGAGCCCGGCCTGGCGCGAGCAGTACGAGGACCCCACGTTCTGGGCGCGCATCCTCGACATTCCCGACGAGGACCTCTGGGCCGCGCGCCAGAACCTGCGGGCGTTCCTCTTCCAGTTCATCCGCGAGCGGGTGCGCGAGCACTGGACCGGCACCGACGCCAGCGCCGCGCGCATCGTCGCCGGCGGCGCGATGCTCGACCCGCACGCGCTCACGATCGGGTTCGCGCGCCGGTTCACCGGCTACAAGCGCCCGGACCTCGTGTTCCGGGACGAGGAACGGCTCGCGCGGATCGTCAACGCCGCGGGCCGGCCCGTCCAGTTCGTCTTCGCCGGCAAGGCGCATCCCGCCGACGAGGACGGGAAGCACCATCTGCAGCGCATCTTCCGCCACGCCCTCGACCCGCGCTTCGGCGGCCGCGTGGCGTTCGTCGAGGACTACGACCTGCACGTCGCCCACTTGCTCGTCCAGGGCTGCGACATCTGGCTCAACAACCCGCGCAAGCCGCTCGAGGCGAGCGGCACGAGCGGCATGAAGGCGTCCATGAACGGCGTCCTGCACCTCTCGATCGACGACGGCTGGTGGGCCGAGGGCTTCCAGGGGTCGAACGGCTGGCGGATCGCCGGCGCCGACGCCTCGGTCGACGCCGAGACCGCCGACGCGGCGGACGCCGACGCGCTCTACCGCCTGCTCGAAGACGAGGTCGTGCCAACGTACTACGAGCGCGACGCGCGCGGCGTGCCCCGCCGCTGGCTCGCCATGATCAAACAGGCACTCCTCACGATCACGCCGCGGTTCTCGACGCGGCGCATGCTGAAGGAGTACGTCGAGAAGGCGTACGCGCCGGCAATCGTTGGCGTCAAGAAGTGAATCGGTCGGGTAGATCGGGTACGTCGGGTACGTCAGGTACGTCAGGTCCAAGGAACGGACTGACGCCGGCCAACGTTCTTTTCTTGAAAGCCACGTCGACGGCGATGCAGGTTCCAGTCGCCGCCGCACCTGACGTACCCGACGTACCCGACGTACCTGACGTACCTGACGTACCTGACGTACCGACTATAATCTCCGACAATGGCACGCAAGGTCACCGAGCCCGTTCGCTGCGCGCTGTGCGGCACGAAAGAAGTCTCCGAGCCGCGCGGGGACGAGCGCTACTGCCGCGACTGCTGGGACAAGAAGATCGCCGTCGAGGACATCGTCGCGCGCGAGTTCACGCTCAAGCGTTACATCCGCGCCAACAGCGCCGAGAAGTATCTGGTCTATCACTCCACGCAGAAGCGGCCGGTCGGCCACCTGCTCGTGATCGATGACGGCTACGACCTCTTTCTGACGCTTCTGCTCTATCCAAGCTTCGTGTGGGATGACGAGGCGTACCACCTCGAGAAGGACACCGAGCGGCGCAGCTACGCCGAGATCCTGATCGACGTGGTCGCCGCCGACGTCATCGAGCCGTGGGGCGGCGGCAAGTGGCACCTCGAGGTGTTTCGATCGACCGCGCCCGAGCCCGAGGAGTGGAATGGAGAGATGTGAAAGTCAGGAAGTCAGGAAGTCGGCAGGTGGGACGTCACCGCACCTGAAACTCGAGTTCGCGCTTGACCGGATCGCCGCCGAGGCGTGATCGCGCTTCCACGGTCAGGACGTATCGCCCCGGCGCGACCCCCGCGAGCGGAATCCGCGTGAGCGCGGGATACCCCCCGCGCGCGGCGACGAGATCCCTGCTGCTGCGCTCGACCGTCGATGTGAACACCTGCGTGCCGTAGTCGGCGTGCACCGTGGTCGTCACGTCCACGCTGTGCGGGTGCGCGGTGTCGTTGTCGTAGATCTCCGCGTACACGGCGAGTTCCTCCCCGACGACGAACGTGCGGCCGGCGGTCGTGGGTCCGGGCAGCACGGTCTTCAGCGTCGCCGCGTCGTTGACGGTCGGCGCGGCGAGGACCGTCGACGACGTCAGGGCCAGGCCGCTCATCTGCAGCGGCCGATCCGCGTAGTTGGGCACGTCGAGATCCCAGAAGACCGAGCCGGCCGGTCCTCCGCCGACGTCGCGCCCGGCCAGGCGCATCTGGTAGCGGCCGGGGGCGACCTCGAACTCGGTCAGGAACCGCAGCCCGTGGTCCACGATCGCCTGCTTGGTCGGCGCACGAACGGCGAAGTCGAGCGTCTTCTTGCCGTTCACCTTGACGCCGCCGGACGGATCGAGCGCGACGAACGACAGCTCGACCTTGTCGGCAAACACGTCGTTGGCCTCGGTGAACGTGAGCGCGTCGCCTGCGACCTCCACGACCACCTGCACGAGGCCCTGCGTCCCCGAGCCGCGCATCGACATGGACGTCGCGCGCAGCTGCAGGCCACCGATCTGCATCGGGCTGACGAGCAGATCGCGCAACACGTCGGGCGCCGGCCCGGTCGCGGTCGCCGGGTCGGCCTTGAGCGCGTAGTAGCCCCGGCGCGCGCGCACCTGCAGGCCGGGCTTCTTCAGGCGGACGGCGATCTCGTGGAACTTCCCGTCGTACCTGGGATCGGTGTGATAGCCCAGCACGTAGTACGTGCTGTTGTCCTCGACGATCCGGTTGAACCCGGCGGCGAAATCGTTCGTGTTGACGGTGGCGATGCCGCCGGTCTGATCGGAGAACGCGCGGAGCGTGTCGCGCGCGCGGCGAAGCTCCTCCTCGAGGGCCCGCGTCGGCAGGTCGGTCCCGCCCATGGACGACCCGCCGGGCGCGCCGGACAGCTGCAGCGCTTCGCTCCCGCTGGCGGCCAGGCCTCGCGGATCGACCGAATAGATCGCCACGTTGGCCCGCGACGCCACCTCGTACATCGCCCGAATGCTCAGGACGAGCTGCTGCGCGATCCGTGCTTCGGTGAGCGAGTTGTCGTTGTAGAGGTCGGCGGTCGCGGCGCTCACGCCGGTCGTGTCCTCGAGATTCACGTCGAGGCCCTCGCTGAAGAGGATCAGGGCCTTGCGCCGGCCGCGCACGCCGGCCAGGGACTCGATCACGCGGCGGATCGATTCGATCGACGACCGCGCCTTGTTGCCCCGCTCCTCGGCCGCGTGGTCGCGCGGCCCGAAGCTCGTGCCCTGCGTCAGCGCGACGTCATCATATTTGTTGAGCACGGCGGACCGGAGCGCCGTGCCCATGAACCGATCGACCGACGCCAGCAGCCGCGCCTTGTCGGACGTGAAGTTCTGATTGATGTCGTCGCGGCCGACGTGGACGACGGCCACGAGGTCGTTGGCGGCGAGGTGGTGCTCGATGAAGTCGCGCGCGGCGCGCTTGACGTAGAGGGATCGCGCCGGCTGCACGTGGTCGGCGTCGAGCACGATCGTATAGATCCGGCCCTCGAAGGGCCGCACGTTGGTCGCGACGTCGGGCGGCACCGCGGTCTCGCGGTAGAGCGGCGCATCGGCGCGCTCGAGCGGAATGCTCACGAGCGAGAACGCGTCGATCGCCCGCGCCTTCCCGTCCTCCAGGACCTCGAAATCGTCGCGCCAGAGATCGCGCACGAAGTTGCCGCGCGCGTCGGCGACGACGGCGTCGACCTCGACGTAGTTCGTTTCCAGACGGAACGTCAGCTGCGGGGCGGGCGGCGTTTGGGCGGCGACGGCCAGACCGGCTGCGACCACCGCCGTGAGCATGGCTGCGTAGCGCATATGGAGGGTGCCGGATCCTTAACATTCTTAACACGTCCCCCGCGGCCGGCAAAACTTTCCCCGGCGCTGGCACGTCAAAGCGATCAGACAGCTATACTGCGCTGATGCCGCTCGACATCCCCGCGATTCAAAAGACCCTGGCCATGGAAACCGTCGACGGATGGCTCCTGTACGATTTCCACGGCTCGAACCCGATCGCGACGGCGCTCGCGGGCCTGAGCGGCCAGCACACGACGCGGCGATGGTATTACTTCATCCCCGCGACGGGCGCGCCGAAGAAGCTGGTGCACGCGATCGAGCCGTTCGTGCTCGACGGGCTGCCCGGCGACAAGACGGCCTACGCCGGACGCCGGCAACTCGAGCAGGGCGTGTCGGACCTGCTGCGCGGCTCGAAGATCGTCGCGATGGAATACTCCCCCGAGTGCGCGATCCCGTACCTCTCGCGCGTCGACGCCGGCACGATCGACTTCGTCCGCCGCCACGGCGTGCGCGTCGTGTCGTCGGGCGATCTGGTCGGCCGGTTCGAAGCCTCCTGGGACGAGGCCGCGATCGCGACGCATCGCACGGCCTCCGAGAAGCTCTACCGCATCAAGGACCGCACGTTCGAGTTCGTGGGCGCGAAGCTCTCGGCCGGCGAGGCCCTCACCGAGTACGCGGTGCAGCAGCAGATGGTCGCGTGGTTCGCCGAGGAACGCCTCGTCGCGGACGCGGCGCCGATCGCCGCGGCGCAGGAGAACGCGGGCAACCCGCACTACGCGCCGACGCGCGAGAAATCGCGCGCCGTGCGCGCCAACGAGCTCCTGCTCCTCGATCTCTGGGGCAAAGAGGATCGTCCCGGCGCGGTCTATGCCGACATCACCTGGACGGGCTTCGCCGGCGACGCGCCCGAGCCCATCGCGAAGGCGTTCGCCGCGATCGCCGCCGGGCGGGACGCCGCCGTCACGAAAGTCCAGACCGCCGTCGCCGCGGGTGTGCCCGTGCACGGCTGGGAAGTCGACCGTGTCACGCGCGAGGTGATCACCGCCGCCGGCTACGGACAGTACTTCATCCATCGCACGGGCCACAGCCTCGGCGAGGAGGTCCACGGCAACGGCGTCCACATGGACGACTACGAAACGCATGACGACCGGCAGCTCGTGCGGGGCACGGGATTCACGATCGAGCCGGGCATCTACACGCCGACGTTCGGCGTGCGCACCGAGATCAATATGGTCGTCGGGGAGAAATCGGCGGAGGTCACGGGCCCCCGCCAGCAGGCGTTGGTGAGGATTGCGACGCGCCGCTAACGCGGGTCGGAGGTCGCGACGATAAGGTACCGATGGAGATGAACATGACGACTCGGAAGTCCACATTCTTTTACGGCGTACTCATCGCACTGGCGTCGCTCGTGGTCGGAATGGTCATTGCCTCGCGGCTCGATCTCACGCCGGCCTCGTTCGCCGGGCCGATGAGCGTGCCGCCGACGAACAGCGCCCCGCTCAACGGGCCGATCGACGCCTCCACGTTCCGCAACATCGCGCACAACGCCGGGCCTGCGGTGGTGAGCATCGTGATCGAGGCAACGCGCCCGGTCCAGTCCTTCAGTGATTTCTTCGGCCTGCCGGATCAGCTCGGCGGCGGCCGGAATCGCGGCGGACAGAGTCGCCGGCCCGAGGAAACCATCCAGGGCGCCGGCAGCGGGTTCATCATCGACAGCAAGTCCGGCTACATCCTCACCAACAACCACGTCGTCGACGGCGCCACGCGCATCGAGGTGTACCTGGACGGCATGCAGGAGGGGCTCGAAGAGGGCCTGCCCGCGAAGCTCATCGGTCATGACGAGCTCACGGACACCGCGCTGATTCAGCTCACCGACCCGCCGAAGGCATCGCTGACCGAGGCGAAGTTTGGTGACTCGGAGCAGCTCGCGCCGGGCGACTGGGTCATGGCGATCGGCAACCCGTTCGGCCTGTCGAACAGCGTCACGGTCGGCGTCGTGAGCGCCGTCGGCCGCGACACGCCGGGCGCCGTCCAGGGACGCCCCCAGGAGATGATCCAGACCGACGCGGCCATCAACCGCGGCAACTCGGGCGGGCCGCTCCTCAACATCCGCGGCGAGGTCATCGGGATCAACACCCAGATCGTGACCGACCAGGGCAGCGGCAACGTGGGCGTCGGCTTCGCGATCCCGATCAACCTCGTGCGCGACATCCTGCCGCAGCTGCGCGAGGGCAAGGTCACGCGCGGACGCATCGGCATCTCGGTGCTGCCGACGCCGATCTCGAGGGATCTCGCGGCCAGCTACGGCCTGCCCAATACCAACGGCGCCGTCGTCGCCGGCGTCGAGCAGGGCGCGGCCGCCGACAAGGCCGGGATCAAGCGAGACGACGTCATCACGCAGTTCAACGGCAAGCCGGTCAAGGACAACAAGGCGCTCGTGGACATGGTGATGCACACGGCGCCGGGCACGACCGTGCCGGTCGAGGTGTATCGGAGCAAGAAATCGATGACCGTCAACGTCAAGGTCGAACAGCTCGACCTGGCGCACGAGCAGGAGCAGGCGCAGGGCGGCGGGTCGTCGCGGCAGGATCGGCCGCGCAACCCGCGCAATGAGCCGACCGACACGTCGTTCGGCATGCAGCTGCGCGAAATCACGCCGGCCATCGCCCGCGACCTCGGCCTGCCCCCCAACAAGAGCGGCGTGGTGGTCAGCTCGGTGGAACCGGCCGGCGCCGCCGCGCGCGCGGGCCTGGCGCCCGGCGACGTGCTCGTCTCGATCGACGGCACGGCCGTGACGAGCGCCGATCAGGCGAGCGGGGTGCTCGACAAGGCCGCGGTCGGCCAGCCGGTGCGCGTCATCTACTCGCGCGACGGCCAGGAGGCGCTGGCGATCATGCGCAAGCGGTAAGATCGCGACCGGGCGCCGGTGGCGATCGAGCACGAGGTCAAACTCGCGTTTGCGAGCGTCGAGGCGGCGCGTCAGGCAGTCCTTACTGCCGGCGGCCGCCTCGACGTGTCTCGGCGGCTGCTCGACGACCGGCTCTACGACACGATCGACCAGCACCTCGGGCGCGGCGGCGCCGCGCTGCGCGTCCGGCGCGACGCCGACCGCGCGTTCATCACGTTCAAGGGCCCGGTCCAGGGCGGGCCGGTCAAGAGCCGGCCGGAGATCGAGACCGCGGTGGGCGACGCCGACGTCGCCGAGGCGATCCTCACGTCGCTCGGCTTCCGCCGCTGGTTCCGCGGCGAGAAGTACCGCGAGGAGTACCTCGTTGGCGAGGCGCGGGTGACGATTGACGAGGCGCCGATCGGCGTCTTCGTCGAAATCGAGGCCGCGCCTGGCGTCATCGACGAGGTCGCCGCGCGGCTCGGCCGCGGACGCGGCGACTACCGCCTCGAGTCGTACCCCGCGCTCCAGGCGGCGTGGTGCCGCGCGAGGGGCCGCGATCTGGAGGACATGGTCTTCAGCTGATGCTTCCCGCGCTGATCTTGTCGGCCGGCGTTGGCGCCCGGCTCGATCCTCTCACGCGCATCGTCGCCAAGCCCGTCGTCCCGCTCGCCGGCCGGACGCTCGTCGAGCGGGCCATCGGCTGGCTCACGCGCGCGGGCGTGACGGATGTCGTCGTCAATCTGCATCACCGGCCGGAGACGGTCGCCGCGGTGCTCGGCGACGGCGCGAGCCTGGGCGTGCGGCTGCGGTACTCGTGGGAGCCGGTCCTGCTCGGCTCGGCCGGTGGACCACGACACGCCCTGCCGCTGCTCGATGCCGACACCTTCCTCATCGTGAACGGCGACACGCTCGTGGATGTCGATCTGCCCGCGATGATCGCGGCGCACGCGCGCCGCGGCGCGGACGTCACCGTCGCCGTGATTCCGAACCCACGGCCCGACCACTACAACGGCATGGAGCTCGACGCGGAGGATCGCGTCACCGGTTTCGTGCTGAAGGGCGAAGGCCGGCCGAGCTGGCATTTCGTCGGCGTCCAGGTCGCGCGCGCGAGCGTCTTCGCGCCGCTCGCCGACAACGTCCCCGCCGAGACGGTCACCGGCGTGTACCGGAGCCTCGTGGCGACGCGGCCGGGCGCCCTGCGCGGATTTCGCGCGCAGACGACGTTTCTGGACATCGGGACGCCGCGGGACTACCTCGACGCGGCGCTGCAGCTGGCGGCCCCGGCGACCGTGGCGATCGAACCGGGCGCGTCGATCGATCCGGGCGCCCGCGCGGCGCGCTCGGTCCTCTGGGGCGGCGCACACGTCGCCGCCGGCGCCCATCTCGATCGCGCGATCGTCACGAGCGGCGTGAGCGTCCCGCCCGGCTTCCGCGCCCACGACGCGATCCTGCTGCCCGCGCGCTACGCGCGACCCGACGACGGGTTCGAGGACCACGATGAGTTCGTCGTCGCGGCAATCGACTGAATCAGCGGCGGCCGGCGTTCGCTCCCGGAACCCGACGTAGCTGACGTACCCGACGTACCTGACGTACCCGACGTACCTGACGTACCCGACGTACCTGACGTACCCGACGTACCCGACGTACCCGACGTACCGAGTCTGTTCATGATCTAGACTGCTTGCCAGTGTCTGCCCCGGCGATTCCCGAGCCCGTCAGCGGCTATCTCCTGCGCCACGGCCTGGCCGGGCCGCGCGTCGTGCCGCTCACGGGCGACGCGTCGGACCGGCGCTACTTTCGCATCCTCCCGCAGCAGGGCGAGTCGTTCGTGCTCGCGGTGTACGGCGCGCCGTTCGAGTTCGCGTCGCTGCCGTTCGTCAACGTGCACGGGTTGTTTGCCGCCATGCCGGTGCCCGTGCCCAGGATCCTCGGCCACGCCGGCGACCTGGGCGTCATTGCGCTCGAGGACCTCGGCGACGTCACACTGCAGGCGCACCTGGGCACGGCGCCGGCGGCCGCCCACGCGGCGTTGTACCGCGAGGCGGTCACGTTCATCGACGTGCTCCAGCGGCGCGGAAACGAGCTCAAGAACAGCACGTACCTGCCCTACGGCATCGCGTTCGACGTCGAAAAGCTGACGTGGGAGATGGATTTCTTCACGAAGCACTTCCTCGAGGCCTACCGCGGCGCCGGGCTGACGCCCGCGAGCCGGGAAGCGCTGCGGCAGGAGCTCGGCGCGATCATCACGGAGCTGGCCGCCGAGCCGCGCGTGCTGTGCCATCGCGACTATCACAGCCGCAACCTGATGCTGCACGAGGACCGGCTGTACATCATCGACTTCCAGGATGCGCGCCTCGGGCCGGACACGTACGACCTCGTGTCGCTGCTGCGCGATTCGTATCTCGATCTCCCCGACCAGGTCGTGGACGAGCTGATCGCGTACTTTCTCGCCCTGGGCGGCCGCACGGGCGAAGCGGCGGCGTTCCGCCGGCGCTTCGACCTCATGGCGCTGCAGCGCAACCTCAAGGCGCTCGGCACGTTCGGCTACCAGACGATCGCGCGGCGGAATCCCGTCTACATCCAGTACATCCCGCGCACGCTGAAGTACGCGCGCGAGAATCTCTTCAAGTACGCGCGCTTCGCGAAGCTGCGCGACCTGCTCGCGATCTACCTCGAGGAGTTCCGCTAGGCGGCCATGCGGTTCGGTCTCTCGACACACCTCTTTCACGGCGAGCGGCTCGGGCGGAGCCAGCTGGAGCTCGTCCGCGCGCACGGCTTCGACCTCATCGAGGTCTTCGCCACGCGTACGCACGTCGACTACCACGACGCGCGCGCCGTGGACGAGCTCGCCGGCACGCTCGCGGACCTCGGCCTGGCCGTCAACAGCGTGCACGGCCCGATCTGCGAGAGCTTCACGGGCGGGGTGTGGGGGCGCGCCTACTCGAACGCCGCGAGCCAGCCGGCGAGACGCGACGAAGCCGTCGCCGAAACCAGGCTGGCCTTCGACGCCGCGCGCCGGCTCGGCGCCGCATACATGGTCGTGCACCTGGGCCTGCCGCGGTTCCAGGAAATCCCCGCCGGCGACAACGACCCGGGCGCGGTGCGCCGCAGCCTCGAGGCGCTGGCGACCGCCGCGGACGCCAGCGGCGTGCGCCTCGCCCTCGAGGTGATGCCGAACGCGCTCTCGACGCCGGAGGCCCTGCTCGACGTCCTCGAGGAGCTCGAGCTCGACGCCGGCATCTGTCTGGACTTCGGGCACGCGCACCTGCAGGGCGGCGCGCCGGAGGCCGCCGAGGCCCTGTCGGGCCACGTGATCACGACGCACGTCCACGACAACCGCGGCCAGCTCGACAACCACCTCGTGCCGTTCGAGGGCACGGTCGACTGGGCCGTCACGCTGATGGCGATGTCGAAGGTCGGGTACGCCGGGCCGCTCGTCTTCGAGGTCGCCGACCACGGCGACGCGGCGGGTGTGCTCGCGCGCACGGTTCGCGCCCGGGGCCGGCTTCAGGCCATACTAGATGACTTGGCAAGGCCAATGGAGTTCATTGAGTGATTGAGCGATTGAGTGATTCAGTTATTTTGCAAAATCACTCAACGGCTCAATCACTGAATCACTCAATACACCCCCCACCATGACCGTGTACATCGAGGACATCGCCAAACACGCCGGCCAGCCGGTCACGATCAGAGGCTGGCTCGCCGGACGACGGTCGAGCGGGAAGATCCACTTTCTGCAGATCCGCGACGGCTCGGGGTTCATTCAAGCGGTCATGTCCAAGGCCGCCGTCGGGGACGAGACGTTCGCCCGCGCCGACCATCTCTCCCAGGAATCCGCGGTCATCGTCAACGGCACGGCCCGCGCCGACACGCGCGCGCCCGGCGGGTACGAAATCGACGTCACGGGCCTCGAGGTCGTGAGCGAGGCCCACGACTTCCCCATCACGCCGAAGGAGCACGGCGTCGATTTCCTGATGGATCGGCGCCACCTCTGGATCCGATCCGCGCGCCAGCACGCGATCCTGCGCGTGCGGCACGAAGTCATCGAGGCCGTGCGCGACTACTTCAACTCGCGCGGCTTCATCCTCGCGGACACCCCGATTTTCACGCCGTCGGCCTGCGAAGGCACCACGACGCTCTTCCCCGTCCAGTATTTCGACGATGCGACGGCGTACCTCACGCAGAGCGGCCAGCTCTACAACGAGGCGAACGCCATGGCGCTCGGACGCGTCTACTGCTTCGGCCCGACGTTCCGGGCCGAAAAGTCCAAGACGCGCCGGCACCTGACGGAATTCTGGATGGTGGAGCCGGAGGTCGCGTACGCGACCCTCGAGGACGTGATCGAGCTCGCCGAGGGCCTCGTCGTCGAGGTCGTCGCGCGAGTGCTCGATCGCCGCGCGCGCGAGCTCAAGGCGCTCGAGCGGGACACGACGAAGCTCGCCGCGATCTCGCGCCCGTTCGCGCGAATCACCTACGACGACGCGGCGACGCTCCTCAAACAGAAGGGCCTGCCCTTCGAGTGGGGCGGCGACTTCGGCAGCCCGGACGAAACGGCGCTGTCCGAGCACTTCAACGGTCCCGTGGCGGTCACCGGCTACCCGAGCGCCATCAAAGCCTTCTACTTCAAGCCGCAGGACGGCCGGCCAGAGGTCTCGCTCTCCGTGGATGTCCTCGCGCCGGAGGGCTACGGCGAGATCATCGGCGGCGGCCAGCGCATCGACGACTACGATCTGCTCGTCAAGCGCCTCGAGGAGCACAAGCTTCCGCGCGAGGCGTTCGAGTGGTACCTCGACCTCCGCCGCTACGGCAGCGTCCCGCACGGCGGCTTCGGCATGGGCATCGAGCGCGTCGTCTCCTGGATCTGCGGGCTGGAACACCTCCGCGAGGCGATTCCGTATCCGCGCATGTTGTACAGGATCTATCCGTGATCAAGTTAGAAGCGAGAAGCCAGAAGTCAGAAGTTAGCGGGCACGCTATGAAAATCGGCTTTGTCTCCCTGGGTTGCCCAAAGAACCTCGTCGACGGCGAGGTCATGCTCGGTCTCGCACGCGAGGCCGGACACGAGATCACGCCGGCGGCAACCGAAGCGGACGTGATCGTCGTGAACACGTGCGCCTTCATCGACACCGCCAAGGAGGAATCCGTCAACGCCATCCTGGAGATGGCCCAGCTCAAGCGCGGCGGCGGCTGTCAGAAGCTCGTGGTCACGGGCTGCCTGGCCGAGCGCTACCGCGATCAGCTCAAGGCCGAGATTCCGGAAATCGACGTCGTGCTCGGGACGGGCGAGGTGCCCAGGATCGTCGCCGCGATCGACGGCGCCGACGGGAGCGGGGCCGCCGGGGCGCCGGTCCAGCTCTTCAGGTCGCGCGCGGCACTCAGTCCAGCGGAACATTCGAACCCCTTGGAACCCCGGGGAACCGCCGGGAACCAGGACGCCACGCCAACGTACTTGTATGACGCGTCGACGCCGCGCGTTCTGACCACGCCGCGCCACTACGCCTACGTGAAGGTCGCGGAAGGCTGCGACTACACGTGCGCCTTCTGCATCATCCCGACGCTGCGCGGCCGGTACCGCAGCCGCGACGACGACTCGATCGTTCGTGAGGCCGAGCAGCTCGCCGCGCGGGGCGTGCGCGAGCTGCTGCTGATTTCCCAGGACACGACGTTCTTCGGCGTCGATCGCGGTGAGCGCGGCGCACTCGCGCGGCTGCTGCGGCGCCTGAACGACGTCGCCGGCCTGGAGTGGATCCGGCTGCTCTACCTCTATCCGACGACGATCACCGACGACGTCCTCGACGCCATGGCCGAATGCGAGAAGGTCTGCAAGTACGTCGACCTGCCGCTGCAACACGCCTCCGCCGACGTTCTGCGACGCATGCGTCGTCCCGGCAATCGTGAGGCGTACGACAAGCTCCTCGCGCGCATCCGGCGCCGCGTGCCCGACGTCACGCTGCGCACGACCTTTATCGTCGGGTTCCCGGGCGAAACCGAGCAGGACGTCGCGGAGCTCGTCGACTTCGTGCGCGCGACTGAGTTCGACCACGTCGGTGTGTTCACGTACTCCCATGAAGAGGGGACGCGCGCCCACGCGATGGTCGACGATGTGCCTGATGAGGTGAAGGCCAGCCGCCGGGATGCCGTGATGCGGCTCCAGAAGCAGATCGTCGCGAAGAAACAGCGGGGCCGGCGCGGTCAAACCGTGCGCGTCATGGTGGATGGACCGTCGCCCGACTCCCCGCTCGTCGTGCAGGGCCGGCTGGCCGG
>DATIWF010000150.1:0-17056 GCA_035519535.1 Vicinamibacterales bacterium
GCGTCCGTGATCGTCATCTACCTGCTGGTCAATGTCGCGTTGATCGCGGTGCTGCCGATCCCGACGCTGGCGCACTCGACGCTCGCCGCGGCCGACGCTGCGGCGGTCCTCGCCGGTGACCGCGGGCGCCAGGTCATCACGGTGCTGTCGCTGGTCTCGCTGCCGCCGCTGCTGAACGCGATCATGATGGTCGGCACGCGAATTCTGTACGCGCTTGGCCGCGACGGTCTGCTCCCATCGCGCGTGGCCTCCGTGAACGCCGGCGGCACGCCGGGCGTGGCGACGCTCGTGACGACGGCGGTCGCGGTCGGGCTGATTGCGACCGGGACGTTCCAGCGGCTCGTCGCGATCGTCTCGGTGTTCCTGGCGGCGAACTACTGCGTGTGCTGCCTCGCGCTCTTCGCGCTTCGGCGGCGCGAGCCTGACACGCCGCGCCCGTTCCGCGCGTGGGGCTATCCGTGGTCCGCCGCGATCGTGCTCGCGGGCGCCGCCGCGTTCCTGGCGGGCTCACTCGTCGGCGACACGACGAACGCACTGGCGGCCCTGGGGCTGACGCTCCTCGGGGTCGCCGGATTTCTGGTCCGGGTGGCTACCGCCGGATCAGAGACGCCGCGTTGAACCGTGAGTCGTGCCAGGGCTGCACGACGACGTTCGATCGCTCGTCGAGGGTCCTGAAGTCGGGCCAGGACCGCGCCGGTGTGGTCACCATGTAGCCGACCAGCTCGCCTGGCTTCGGCTGCCACGTGTCCATCGGCCCGCCCCACGAACCGTCCGGGCCGATCTGTTCCGTGTACTGACCGCTCTTGCAGATCTGCCCGGGCCGCAGCCATTCGCCCGCCCCGGCGTACCACTGGCCGTTGATGTTGGCGAAGTACCACTGGTTGCCTTCGACCTGCGTGTTCGGGTCGCCGAGGAAGTCCGTCGTCGGCCAGATCCCGCTCTTGGTGTGGTTGACGCACATGTCCCCGGTCCGGCCGTCCTGAACGACGGAGATGATCTGGTCGGTGACCTTCCAATTCGTCACGTTCACGAACCGCTGGAAGTTGACGGTCGCGAGATCGATCGTCGAGGTGGCGACCACGCCCTGGGCCGGCGAGAACGCGCTCGATGCGCTGTTGGTGGCGTCGAAGGCCTGCGCGTGCCAGTAGAACGTAATCCCCGATGGCAGGTCGGCGTCCGGCGTGAAGGAGGTCTGCCCGATGCCCTCGGGCACGGTCTGCGAGACGAGCGTCGGGCTGAATCCCGGGTTCGCCGCGATCTCGAATCGGTAGACGATTGTGCCCGCCGACCCTGGGTGCGACACGTTGGTCACGATGAGGGTCGGCCGCGTCGTCGTCGAGCCGCCGGACAGCGGACTGACGGGCAGCGGCGCGTCAATCGTCACGGCCGCACCAATCGTGAACTTGCTGCCCGCAGAAAACGGCCCCGTCGCGCCGCCGGTGGCGACCCGCGCGCGCCAGAAGTAGTCGCGGCCGGCCGCGAGCGTGTCCAGTGTGACCGACGTCGAGCCGTTGGCGCCGGCCGGCGCGTCCTTGGTCGCGACCTTGGCCGTGAACGCCGCGTCGGTCGCGACCTCGAAGGTGTACGTCGCAGCCGAGGTCGTCGGGACGTTGGCGACCGTCAGCGTGACCGGCTGGCTCGCGTTGCCAATCGTCACGCCATTGGCTGGCGACGCGAGCGCGGGCGCGGTGAGCGCGGTCGAGCCGGAGGGCTGAGCGGGCGAGCTGCCGCACGCGGTAAGATCGAGGGCGACGTACAGCACAAGAGCGACGCGAACGAATCGACGCATTCACACAACCTTTGGGAAAAAACGTGAACCCGGCGCAGGCGGGCGCTATGGTACGTATCGGCGGGCGCGCGATCAAGAATTATTTGTAAACAATTAGATTTTGTACTGAAGAAGAGTATGCTCGACGCCCTCATCATCGGCGCAGGGCCCGCGGGCCTGGCTGCGTCCCGCGCGCTCTCCCGCGCCGGCGTCGGCCACCGCGTCCTGGAGCGCGGCGACGACCTCGGCCACACGTGGGCGCACCTGTACGACAGCCTCGTGCTCCACACCGGCAAGCACCTGTCGGCGCTGCCGGGCCTGCGCTTCCCCGCCGCCACGCCGATCTTTCCGAGCCGGCTGGACCTCCTCGACTACCTCCACCGCTACGCGGAGACGTTTCAGGTGCCGGTCGAAACGCGGGCCCACGTGACCCGCGTCGATCGCGTCGAGGACACATGGACGGTGCGCACGGCCGGTGGCGCTCTCTACCAGGCCCGGTCGCTCATCGTCGCCACCGGCGTCGTGGCCAACCCGTTCGTTCCGGAGCTGCCGGGACGCGAGGTGTTCCGCGGCCGGATCATGCACAGCGTGGACTATCACCGGCCCGGCGACGTCCGCGGAACGCGAATCCTGGTCGCGGGCGCCGGCAACTCGGCCGGCGAGATTTCGGTCGAGCTGGCGCGGACCGGCGCTGACGTGACGCTGGCTGTTCGCACGGGCGCGGTCGCGGTGCCGCGCTCGGTGCTCGGCGTGCCCGTGCAGTACCTGGGCGTGCTGCTCAGCCCCATCCCGCCCGCCGCTCAGCGCGCGCTGGCCGCCGGGCTCGGCTCGCTCGCCAGACTCACGCGCGGGCGCGCGCCGCTGCCGCCGCCGGCCCCCACCGCCTGTCCCAAGGTCCCGCTGATCGGCCTGCACCTGACCGACATGATTCGGAGCGGCCGCATCCGCGTCCGGAGCGGCATCGCGGCGTTCACCGCCGATGCCGTGCGCTTCAGCGACGGATCCGAGGAGCGTTTCGATCAGGTGATCCTCGCGACCGGCTATCGCGCGGCGCTCGGGCCGCTTCGCCATCTGATTACCGTCGAGCCCTGCGGTTTTGCCAGGCGGCGCGGACGGGTGACGAGCGCCGATCACCCCGGCCTCTTTTTCGTTGGCCACACTTACAGCATCGCCGGCGCGATCTTCAACATCGCGGGCGACGCGCGCGCCGCCGCCGGCGCCGTGCGCGCGCACCTGTCCGCGGGCCGCTGAGTCCGCGGGGGCGACTGGCCGGTCGTGAAAACGTTGCACCTCCGGCGTGATGCCGTCACACCGCGACGCAACACTGGACGCAGAGGTTGCCGTGACATTCAGTCGTCTGGATTGGCGGACACTTGGCTGGACGCTGGCGAGCGCGCTGCTGTTGGCGCTCGCCGCCTGGGCCTCGCTGCGTTAGCGCTGGAGGGGGCCGTGCCCGCGCGCCGGACGTCGCCGACGCACGGGATGGAGCCGGGGACGCGGGTTAGTTGAACCTGAAGCCCGCCAGGATCGAGAACTCACGCCTGGAAACGACGAAGGCCGCGCGCCGGACGATTGGCGTCCGGCGCACGGCCCGTGTGACCCGTGGAGACCCGCGAGCCTACTTCTTCTTGCCGATGGTCCAGCCGAAGTTCAGGCTGAACGTCCGGTTCTTGACCTCCGGCTCGTCAGTGCCCGAGTTCTTGTTGACGTTCATCAGGCCCCAGTTGTAGCGCAGGTCAATGATGAACTTGCTCATGTCGAACTGGACGCCAATCGCGATCCCGACATCGCTGCCCTTGATCTGATCGTGCTGCGTGGTCGTCGTCGTGACGTTGTTGACCCGCTGCGTTTCGACGATCTCGTCGCTGACCTTGAACCCGAAGACGGGACCCACGTACGGGTGCACGATGCTGGTGTCAGACGACTTGAGGTTCATGCGTCCGAAGACCGGGATCTCAATGTAGTCGCCCTTCACGTCGATCGTGTCGATCGAGCCCTGCTGGCTGAAGTCGAGCTTCGCGCCCTTCTGGCTGTACAGGATCTCGATGGCGAGACCAGCCTTGCCCTTGTCCATGGCCACGAAGCCGCCCAGATCGAAGCCGTATCGTGACGAGATGTGCGGGCTCACGCCTGACAGATTGAAGGTCACGGTGGAAACGTTGAGGCCGCCCTTCGCGCCGTACGAAACGCCCTGGGCGGATGCTCGCGCTGGAACGAGCAGGGCCGCGACCACAATCGCCGCGGCGACGGAAAACGCAATCTGACGTCGGTTCATTCCCTCTCCTCTCCTGTTGCTGCTGTGGTGCCTACTTCTTCTTGCCGAAGTCGATGCCGAACATGACCGCAAATGCGCGGGTCTTCACGTCCGTATCGTCGTTGGGCGTCTCCTGCGGTGAAGTGGGTGTCTCGTGCGACCCACACGATGTCCTCTCCCTCTCCCCTGGATCTCCCGCCCTGTGATGGACGTTCAGGAGCATAGTACGGATTGCACTGTACATACAACTGCCATGAATGCTGTTCATAGCGACCGGAAACGACCGATCGAGGCGCGTGGGCCGATCAGCGATAGAACCGCAGTTGGACAAAAAGCGCGAGCGGTGTGGCCCCGTACTGCGTGGGGATTGCCGCGCCCTGAGGAACGCGGCCGTACGGCACGTAGCCCGTCGCCTCGATCGACCATCGATCGCTCAGCGTCGCGGTGATCGTCGGCATCACGACGCCCGAATCGTCGGCGCCCGTGTGCACCCAGCGCGCCCCGACGACGAAGGTCGGTGACAACTCGTCGTTCACGGCCGCGCCGATCGCGTGGCGTCGCAGGATTTGGGTGTCGCCTCGCAGATAGCGCGTCTGGACCTCGGGATCGGCCAGGTACCGCGCGAGGTCCGCGGTCGCCGGCGCGCCAAAGCCCGAGTAGTGATACTCCCCTTCGACGAGCAGGCCGCCCCACGGGAGGCGCCGCGAGGCGCCGGCAACCACTTTCGCGATCGTTCGCGGCGCGGCGAACGCCACGGATCCCGCCACGGCCGGCGTGGCGAACACCGCGGCTTCGACATGGATCTCGGCGCCGCCGACCGGCGCAGACGTCGCCCCTCCCAGAAACGCGTCACCGGCGCGCCAGCCCCCGGCGATCTCGACGTCGGCGCCGGCGGCGTAGCCGCGCACGCGCGCGACCGCGGCCGACGCGTCCACCGTCGGGCCAAACGCCACGAGCGCGTCGAGCGAACTGCGGTCCGAGAGCCGAATCTCGGCGCGCGCCGCGTCGATGCCGCGGCGCCATTCGCGATCCGCCTCGAGGGGCGTGAACGGCGAGAACAGATCGATCGCGCCGAACATCACGCCTCGTCCCCAGCCGACGGCCTGCCGCCCGATCGTCAGCTGCGTCGGGCCGATCGCCGCGCGGAGCGCCAGCCGATCGATCTCGTGCTGCCACCGCGCGTGGTCGCCGCTCGCGATTTCCCAATCGAGCGGGGTGATCCGAAACGCCGGACGGTCGATCGCCAGCGTGCTGTCGAGGCCCGTCACCGGCGACGTGTACGCGCGGAGGCGCTGTTCGTAGGCGACGCCGAGCGACGTCCGGGCCCCGAGTTGGATCGCGGAGTCCACGCGGCCGCGCCAGTAGATCGTCGCGGTCGTTGGATCGGGAAACAGGACGGGGTCGTCGGGAGCGTGGGCAAACAGCGCACTCGTCTTGAGCGCCAGGCGCGTCACGACACGCGAAGTCTCCGGGGCCGTCGCGTCAGCCGCGGCCTCCTGGCCCGCCGGGCGCGCCGCCCCTGACAGGAGCAGCGCGACGGTCAGGACCGCCGTCGTCTCAGACGACCGACGCCTCGATCGGCTTCGCCTCATCGCACGCCACCTTCCCGTCCACCAGCGTCACGACCCTGAGGGCGTGCGCGACGACGCGCGGGTCGTGGGTCGAGAACACGAACGTCATGCCGTAGCGTTCGTTCAGCTGACGCATCAGATGCATCAGCGTCTCCGCGTTTTCTCCGTCGAGATTGGCGGTCGGCTCGTCGGCCAGGACGAGGCGCGGCCGGGCGGCCACGGCCCGGGCCACGGCGACGCGCTGCTGCTGACCGCCCGACAGCTCGTTGATGCGCCGATTGGCCAGGTCGGCCAGTCCCAGTTCGTCCAGCACCTCGCGCGCCCGCTCGCGCCGCGCCGCGCCGACGCCCTGCAGCTCGAGCACGAACTCGACGTTCTCGATCGCCGTGAGCACCGGCACGAGGTTGTAGGCCTGGAACACGAACCCGAGGGCGTGCAGCCGCAGCTCGGCGCGCTCGTGCTTCGACAACGCGCCGATCGGGCGGCCGAGCACCGTCAGCTCCCCCGACGTCGGCGTGTCGAGCGCCCCGATGAGATTCAGGAACGTCGTCTTGCCGCTGCCCGACGGCCCGACGAGCGCGACGAACTCGCCGGCGCCGACGTCGAGGTCCACGCCCTTGAGCGCCCGGACCTCGCGCGCCCCGGTGCCGAACGTCTTCGTGACGTGCCGTGCCCTGACGATGAGATCGCTCATTGCGCCACCCTCAGCGCGACCGCAGGGTCCGTGCGCGCCGCAAAGATCGCCGGGTAGACGGAGGCCGCCACGGTCGCCACGATCGCGACGAGGAGCGTGTACGGCAGCACCCAGAACCCGAAATCGAGATAGATCACGGGCTCGATGAACGCGCCGGTGACCGAGAAGTTCGCGCCGTACCAGCGGCCGAAGTCGAGGCCGGTCCGCGCGAGGCGCCAGACGAGGGGCCCGCCGAGCAGGAGCCCGCCGAGTCCCCCCGCCACGCCGAGCGCCACCGCCTCGAGCACCACGAGCCGCGTCATCGTCCAGCCGCTCATGCCGAGGGCCGAGAGCACCGCGAACTCCCGGCGGCGTTCGAGCACGGCCGCGAGCTCGGCGCTCATGACCCCGAGCAGGACAATGAGCAGGATGATTCCGGTGATCGCGCGCGACGCGGTCTGGTCCTGGCGCATGTGGCCCTTGAAATCCGGGCTCAGTTCCTCCCACGTCATGACGTCGTCAGGCGCGGCGAGGGCGGGCACGAGCGCCGCGCGGGTCTGATCGATGGCGCGCCAGTCGCGCAGCACGACGGCGATCTCCCCCGCCCCTGACCGGCCCGTCAGGCCCTCGAGATCGCCCAGCGGCACCTGGCAGATCATCGCGTCGAGGTCGTCGCTCCCGGTCTGGACGAGCCCGACGACGCGAAACATCGCGCTGTCGATGTCGCCGGTGCGCCCCACGACCGAGCCCAGCACGTCGTCATCGAGGCCAATGGCGAGGCGCGTCGCGATCGCCTGGCCGAGCACGATGGCGCCGCGATCGCCGGCGCGCAGGTAGCGTCCGGCGGTCATGGCCCGAATGAAGCGATCCGTCGGGGGCTCGCGATCTGGATCGACGCCCACGATTTCGACCGCCGTCACGTGCGTCCCCATGGCCAGCAGGCCGTCGGCCCGCGCGCGCGGCGCGGCCGCCGCTACGCCTGGCAGCGACAGGACGACGTCGAGATCGGCGCGCCAGTCCGCGAGCCGCAGGCGGCTGTCGCGGGTGAGGCGCCAGCCGGCCGGCACGACGCGAAGGTGCCCGGCGCCGCTCGACGCGCCCGCGCGCGCAAACAGCTCATCGCGCCCGCGGTTGAAGCCCTCCATGATGAGCGCGAGGGAGCAGCCGATCGCAATGCCGACGATGGCGAGAATCGATCGGCGCACGTTGCGGCGCAGACTGCGGATGGCGTAGCGTCCGGCGACCCAGGCCATGGCTCAGTCCCTCAGCGCGCGCGCCGGCTGCAGGCGGGCCACGCGGATGGCGGGCCACGCCGCGGCGAGCAGCGACGTGATGACGACGGCCGCGATGACGCGGACGACGTCCACGGGCAACAACGTGGGATAGAACGTCAGCGACCAGATCATCCCGAAGGACGTGAGCTCGGACGGTCCCCCGCCCGTCAGCCTCGCAAAATCGACGCCCGTGCGGTGCGTCCAGGCGACGAGCGCCACGCCGGCGGCCGTACCGCAGGCCGCCCCGATGAGTCCCAGCGCGACGGCTTCGAGCGTCGTCATCCAGACGAGGCGGCGGGGCGTGGTGCCGAGGGCGAGCAGCATGCCGAATTCGTGCGTCCGCTCGAACGTGGCCATGAGCATGGTGTTGGCGACGCCTGACGCGGCAGCGACGAACACGAGGACCAGCACCAGCCACCACGCGATCTGCACGATGCCGATGAGGGCGACCATCTGGGGCGCGAGCGTCTTCCAGTCGAGGATCTCGGTGCCGCGAAACGCAGGCAGGGCGCGCAGGCGATCGACGAGCGCTGGCACGTCTTCAGGATGCCGCGCGTGGACCATGATCTCGTGCGCCTCGCCCGGCATGGCGAACAGAGTCTGCGCCTGGTCGAGCGACATGATGACGCCCTGACGGTTGATGAAATCCACCGCCGTGCGCGCCGGCGCGACGACGGTGAACAGATCGTTCGCGAGCGACCCGTCGGCGGCCTGGCCGACGAGTGCGATGACGTCGCCGGCCTTCACGCCCATCTGGCGCGCGAGCTGGTCGCCCATCAGCACCTGCCCCGGCCCGAGCGTTTGCGCCGCACCCGTGAGGAGCCGCTGCGGCCTGGTCTCTTCGGCGAGGTCTACGCCAATGACGATCACGGCGAAGCCCTCTTCGCCGAGCGCCGCGAGCGCGGGCGCGTAGATGCGCGCGTTGACATCGACGACGGCCGGATCGCGCCGCAGCGCCGCCACGAGCGACTCGACGTCGTCGAGCGTCCGGTCCATGTCGCGCGTCTCGCGCCATTTCGGCGCGTGCACCTGCACGTGGCCCAGCATGGGGCCGGTGATCGTCTCGAGCATCCAGTCCGAGTAGCCGCGGAGCATGCCGTTGTAGGCCAGCACCAGCGTCACCGACAACCCGATCGCCAGCAGCGCGAGCGTCGTGCGCCGGCCGTTCCGCCAGAGGTTGCGCCAGGCGATGCGGACGGACGTCATCGCCACACCTCGTGGCCACCGCGCCCGCGCTCGAGTCTGGCCAGACTGAAGGTGTCGCCGGGCAGGGTCACGTCGAATTCGATGTCCAGGTAGCGCATCTCCGTACGCTGGCCTTCGATGTCGGCGGGCGTGAGCGTCAAGTGGGCCGGCAGGCGCCGGCCGCCGATCGGCTTGATCTCGTCGAAGCGCATCGTCCGGGCGAGCCGCCCCTTGCGGTCGAAGTGGTGCTCCTCGATCGGCAGCGTGTCGTCGCTGACGAGGATCTCGATCCGCGACCAGCGGCCGACGACGTCCGGCTTGACGTCGAGAGTGAGCCACCAGCCCTCCGGCGAGGTGGAGCGGTGGTCGATGCGCGCGGTGTAGTCCTTCCGAAGGGAGGACGCCTTCACGAGGTCGTCGTTCGTGAAGTCGGTCCCCATCCAGGACCCGAGCATCATCGAGGGCGGCACGCGAATGGTCCGCGCGATGCGCGGCAGGTAGTTCCAGAGGTTCTCGCCGACGCGCAGCGTCGCGGTGCCTTCTTCGCGCGACGGGGCTTCGATGACGACGAGCGACTCGTCCTCGCCGCGCGTCCAGGCCTTCATTCGAAGGCTGCGGGTCGTGCGCGGCGTGACGACGAGCACCTCGATCCGCGCGATGCTGCTCGACGAGCGGTACATCGTGTCGAGCCGAGCCAGCAGGGCGTCGACGTCTGGCGGGCGTTGAAGACCGCGCGCCGTGGCCGCGGGCATCCACGCCACGAGGCACGCGATGACGAACGGCCCCAGCGCCCGGTTTCCCACGCTCGCCTCCCGTCGCCTGAGGTGCAAGAGGTATGCCCCGGCGAACCGGCGCGGGCGGGGCCAATCCGGGCCGTTTTCCACGAGCTCGACTCGCGGTCGCTGGATTTTCCGCAGTCCGCCGGGGGCGCCCGCTCAGGCTATGATCCGCGGATGAACAGCCGCTACGTGTGGATGAACGGCACCATCGTCGAAAGCGCGAAGGCCACGATTCCCTTCCTCACCGCGGGCTTTCACTACGGCATCGGCGTGTTCGAGGGGATTCGGGCGTACCAGACGTCGCGCGGTCCGGCCGTGTTCCGCCTGCGCGACCACCTGCGACGGTTCGAGGCCTCGGCGCGGATCCTCGGATTCCGCGAGGTGCCGTACAGCGTCGACGAACTGGTCGAGGCGACCACCGAGACGATTCGACGAAGCGAGTTCGACGAGTGCTACATCCGGCCGATGCTGTGGCTGGCCGACGGCGGGTGGAATCTCACGGTGGACTCCGGCAAGCCTCACGTCGGCATCGCGGTGTGGGAACAGAGCGTATATCTCGGCGAGGACGCGCCGTCGCGCGGCATCCGCGCCTGCGTCTCGAGCTTCGTGCGCCATCACCCGGCCGCGATGATGACGAAGGCGAAGATCTGCGGCAACTACGTGAACTCGTACCTGGCGAAGACCGACGCGCGGCGTCAGGGGTTCGATGAGGCGATCATGCTCGACCCGGAGGGGCATCTGACCGAGGCCACCGGGGCGAACGTGTTCATCGTGCGCGACGGCCGGCTCATCACGCCGCCCACCGACGCCATTCTCGAGGGCATCACGCGGTCCACGATGTTCGCGCTCGCCGCCGACCTCGGCATCGAGGCCCAGACCGCGTCACTCAGCCGCGATCACCTGTACCTGGCCGACGAAGTGTTCGTCTGCGGCACGGCGGCGGAAGTCGTGGGCGTTGCCGAGATCGACATGCGCCGGATCGGCAGCGGGCGCACGGGGCCGATTACGACGAAGCTGCAGCACGCCTACGCCGACGCCGTGCATGGCCGGCACGCGCGATCCGCCGACTGGCTCGAGTACGTCAGGGCGGATCGGGCACTAGGCACTAGGCACCAGGCACTGGGCACGAGCTAGTGCCTGATGCCTGATGCCCAGTGCCTGATCTACTGCGAGCTGTACGGCCCGTGCACCGAGGTCACGCGATACGACTCGCTGAGGTCGTCGAGGACGAGCACCCAGTACCGATCCCCGCCGGGCTCGACGCGGACGACGACATGACCGTGGTCCGAGGCGACCTGGTTGGCGCGCGCCCCAATCGTCGCCTTGGTCGCCTCGCGGAACTCGAGGATGAAGATGTCGCGCGGGTCTGGATAGACGCGCGTGGCGAGCATGCGCTTCAGCACGTCCGGAGACGGATGGGTCGCCGCCCAGGCCGGCACGATCATCACGCGCGACTTCAGCGTCGCGAGGAAGAACGGATTCTCCTCCTCGATCGAGCCGTGGTGGTTGACGATGTGGACGTCGGTCGGACCGATGACCTTGGCGACGTCGGTCTCGAGGTCGTGCCACGCCGGCGCGCCCGGGACCGGGTAGCCGGGCATGTCACCGCCGGTGAAGAAGTCGAACTTTCCGTAGCTCACGCGCAGCGCGATGCTGCACATGTTCTCGTTCGGGCGGTCGTCGGCCATCGGGATCTGGTCGAGCGGCGGGAACCGGACGCGGGCGGCGTCGCCCTGGCCGGTCCAGATCAGGTTGTTCGCGGCGATGATGCGGACCGCGAACGGCGCGGACGTCGCGCCGCCGTGTTGCGGCGCGAGCTGATCGGTCCGCCCAGGTGAGGCGTGGACGACCTGCAGATGCCGCGTCGACACCTGCGCGTCGAGAAACCGGCGGTAGTTTGCGAACATCTGATCGCTCGCCGGCGGCGGCTGATAATCGTAGCCGCGATCGATCAGCGTCCCGATCGGCAGGCGATCGCCCACGTCCGTGATGCCGCTGAGCCGGTAGTCGCCCGTCTTCGACATCGGCTCCTTGCCCGTGATGACGCCGATGTGGTCCGGATGGAAGTGCGTGACGAGCGCGTAGTCGAGCCGCGCGTCGCGCCCCGCGGTCATGTGCGTCACGTATCGCGCGATCCACTCGGCGGGCGGGCGCGAGCCGTCAGGTCTGGGATCGGCATACGCCGTCGGCCCCGCATCGCCCGCATCGATGAGCAGCGTCGTGCCGTCCGGATAGATGAGCAGCGCCGAGTTGCCGCGCCCGGTGGCAATCTGGTGGATGTCGAGCGTGCCGGGCGTCCACGCCGGCAGCACCTCGCCGATGCGCGCGGGAGCCGCCGGCTGGGTCGCGGTCGGCGCGACGCCGCCGGTCGCAACGACCAGGCCCAGCACGAGCGCCGCTCCGCCAAGCCGCATCACGCGAGCATCATAGACGCCTGACGCACAAGAAGGCCATGAAGATCATGAACGACATGAAGAAGTTCGCTTCATGGTTCCAGCTTGTGACTCTTGGGCATGACGATGATCCGCGGCCAGTCGCGCAATTCGTGCGCGAGGCGATGCTGCTGGCGCCGCCAGTATCCGAACCGGGCGGCCATGCGCTCCATCATCCGCTGGCGCGCGCGATCGGTCCCGTACTCGGCCGCGCTGTCGTAGAAGCCCGCGCCGAGCGACGCGTACCACTCGAGGTTGTGGCGCCGGCGCAGCTGGTCCTGGAAGAACCCGGTCAGAAACAGGCACTGCGACGCGGCGGCCTCCATGATCTCCGGATCGACGTGCTGGCTGCGGTCGAGGACGAACACGTCGAACACATCGGACAGGCTCGTCGGGCACGCCGGAAACGGCGAGGTCGTCGCTGACGAGGTCGTGGCGAAGTGCGCGAGCACGCTCGCGTTGTACAGGAGCTCCGCCTGGGGGGCCTCGTCCTCCCCCACCACGTCGCGCAGGCGCTCGAAGAAGAACCGCAGCGCCTGGGCTTGCGTCACCGCCAGCCAGTCTCCGGTCTGCATGGGTCCGTGGCCGGTTTATCGGCCTCTGCCCGGAGAGATTGCAAAGTTGGGGCCAGCCGGCCGGGTCGTGGGGATCGCGTATCATCCGGCCCCGGCGTCTCCGACCGGATCTCGATCGTCGTTCCTGTGTACAACGAGCGCGCCACAATCGCAGCCCTTGCGTCTGGATGCGACGACGGCCTCGCCGCCTGCGATTTCGAGCGGACGCAGCCGGGATGCGCGCCGCCGGCGGCCGACGCGTAGCCACGCTCGGCGGCCGCTACGATTCGCGAAGCGCGACGCTCGGCTCGACCCGTGCGGCTCGACGACCCGGCAGCAGCACGGTGATCGCCGCGACGACGGCGAGCCCGATCACGGACGCGGCCAGCGTGCGCGGGTCGTTCGGCGTCAGTCCGAACAGCAACGTCTCCGCCGTCCGTGCGACGAACACCGCGATCGCGGCGCCAATCACCAGACCAACAGCGATGAGCCGCAATGCCTCGGCGAGCACCAGGCGCAGGACGCGGCCGCGCGTCGCACCGAGCGCGAGGCGAATGCCGATCTCGTGGCGGCGCGTGGTCACCATGTACGACATGACGCCGTAGAGCCCCACGGCGGCCAGGACGATCGCCAGACCGGCGAAGAATGCCGACAACGTCGCCATCAGCCGCTCGCGTGCGAGTGACGCCAGCATCTGCGCGTCGAGCGCCCGCACGGTGACGATGGCGGCAGGATCGGCCGCCCGCACGCTCGCGACCACATCGGCCGTGAGCGACGAGGCCGGGCCGGTCACGCGCAACAGCGCGGTCAGCCCGGCCGGCGGCTGCTCATCCTGCGTATCCGGCAGGTAGACGATCGGCCCGACGGCCTCCCGCAGGCTTCCGTACTTCGTGTCGCCCGCGACGCCGACGATCTCATAGGCCGGGCTCGACTCGCCGGGCGCGGCCTGAAACTGGAACGTGCGGCCGACCGGTTCGACCCCCGGCAGGAACTTCGCCACGAAGGCCGCCGTGACGACCGCGACGGGCGGCGACGTCGCCACGTCCCGTTCGGTAAATGCGCGGCCTCGCAGGATCGGAACATCGAGGAGCGAGAAGTACCCCGCGCTGACCCGGTTCACGTTGGGCGTGCCTTTCTGGCGCACGCCGTCGATCACTACCGCCTCGTTCCAGAAATCGTCGTTGATCGGGATTATCCGTACGGCCGCAGCCGCGCCGACGCCCGGCAGCGCGCGCAATCTCGCGAGCAGATCGTAGGTGAACGCCACCCGCCGGCCCGCGGGCACGCTGGCGCGCCGGAAGTCGACGTCGGCGACGACGACGCCCGCCGCCCGGAACCCGGGATCGAGCGTCGCCAGGTTGTGGAACGTCCCGAAGAACAGCAGAGCGCCGACGACGAGCACGAGCGACAGCGCGAGCTGCACGACGACGAGAACGCGGCGCAGACCCAGCCGCGCGCGGGTGTCCGTCAGTCCGCGGGCGCCGCGCATGAGCGCCGCCGGGCGGGCGTGCGCGACGCGCAGCGCCGGCGCGAGGCCGAAGAGCAGGCAGGTCGCCACCGCCAGGCCCGCCGCAAACGCGAGCACGCGCCAGTCCGGCGAGAGATCGAACGCGACCGGATCGGACTCCGTGGCGATCATGGTGACAAGCGCGCGGCCGACGAGGCGCGCAATCCAGGCCCCCAGGGCCGCGCCCGCGACGGCAATCAACAGACTCTCGGTCATCAGCTGGTGAACGAGGCGGCCACGCGACGCGCCAATCGCCAGGCGCACGGCCATCTCGCGGTCGCGGGTTGTCGCGCGCGCGAGCATGAGGTTGGCGAGATTGCCGCACGCGACGAGCAGGAGCAGGCCGGCGAGCCCCAGCAGCAGCCAGAGGGGCGTGCCGTACGAGCGCCGCAGGTCGGAGACTCCCGTCGCAGCCGGGACCGCATGCAGCGTGTAGTGCCGGTAGAACTCCGCTTCATCCGGCCCGTACGACGGCGGGATGGTCGCGGCAAAGAGCGGCGCCGACAACGCGCCCAGCTCGGCGGAGGCCTGCTCGATCGTCACGCCCGGGCGCAGCCGTCCCATCGCCGCGAGCCACCACCCGTCGCGCCGGTCGAGGATGCTCGCTTCGCCGCGGATGACCGGCTCGGTGCAAATCGGCATCGCGACGTCGAACGTCCGGCCGACCTCGACGCCAAAGAACGACGCCGGCGTGACCCCGGCGATCTCGAACGGATGGCCATTGATGTGAATGGTCGCCCCGACGGCCGAAGGCTGCCCGCCGTACTCGCGCTGCCAGAACGCATGGCTCAGCACCGCGCCCGGCGACGCGCAGCCGCGGACGTCGTCCAGCGGCGAAATCAGCCGCCCGATGGCCGGTTGAACTCCGAGCGTCTCGAAGAACGAGCCGCTCACCCACAGGCCTTGCGCCCGCCGATCCTCGCCGCCGATCGAAAGGCTGAAACTCGCGGTGCCCCAGGCGAACATGCCGTCGAAGGACCGCTGCTCGTCGCGGAGCCCTTCCCACTGGGCGTTGGTCAGCGCCGCGAACCGTCCGTGAAAGGTGCCGGATCGCCCGCCATGACTGTCGAGCTGGATGAGGGCCAGGCTCGCGGGGTCGCGCACGGGCAGGGTGCGCAGCCGCACCGCGTCGAGCAGCTGGAACATGGCGGTATTGGCGCCGACCCCGAGCGCGAGCGACATGATGGCCACGAGCGCGAACGTCGGGCTGCGGCGCAGCACCCGGACGCCGTAGCGCACGTCCTGCCACAGGCGCTCGAGGCGGCCCAGCGTGTTCATCTCGTAGATGTCTTCGCGGATCCGCACCGGGTTGCCGAGCTTGCGGTACGCCGCCGCGCGCGCCTCGTCGCGCGACATGCCGCGCGCGACGTTGTCGTCGATCTCCATCGCCAGGTGGGCGTCGAGCTCGGCCGCGCGCTCGTCGTCCCACCAGCGCCGACGCAGGAAGCGCCGCCAGCTCACGACCGCCCCGTCCCCGGGGCCGGGCGGAGGATCCGGTTGACGGCGGTGACGAGCTGGTCCCACCTCGTCGTCTGACGCGCGAGCTGGCGCTTGCCCGAAGGGGTCAGGCGGTAGTACCGGGCACGCCGGTTGTTCTCCGACGTGCCCCAGAACGACGCGATCCAGCCGCGGTCTTCGAGCCGATGAAGCGCGGGATAGAGCGATCCGTGCTCGACCTGCAGCACGTCGTCCGAACCGTGCTCGATGACGTGCGCGATCGTGTGGCCGTGCGCGGGCCCGGCGACGAGCGTGCGGAGGATCAGGACATCGAGCGTGCCCTGGAGCAAGTCTTCCTGGAGCGGGGGCGTCCCACGTTTGGGCATGCCCCGATGGTACTCCAGAAGATTATCTAGTGGAAGACCGGCCTCGGCGACGATGGGCGTTCATTTCCGGCCACTTGTTCCCACAGATGATCTTGGTGAACGCCTCAGCTCCAGAAGCCCGTGACGGAGGCGATGCGCCCGTCCGGCGCGAACCCGTAGACGTTCGTCCCTTTGGCGCGCTCCTGGCCGTCGGGCCCGACCGCGACCCAGTCGGCGAGCACCGTGCCCTGGCAGTGGCGGACGTTGCCCGCCCGACGCATCGCCAGGCCCGGCATGAAGCGTTGGGCCGCGGCGATGTGCGGCAGGAGATCGCTCACCCCGTCGACCATGCTGAACTGATCGCGGAACCGCACGTCGGGCGTCGCGATCTCGCCCATCGTCTTCTCGCGTGCGGCGGCGTCGGGCTCGGCCCACGTGGCGAGCCAGCGGTCCACGGCCGCCGAAGCGTGGCCGAAGGCCTCGTTCGTGACCGCGTTGCTGAAGAGCGACAGCTGATAGCGCCAGCCCTGGACGTGCTGGTCGCGGGCCTCGGCCTCGGCGAATTCGTGCACGAGGTTCAGCGTCGTGCCCTCGGCGTGGGGCGCGACGTGAATGGACACGCGCGAGCTGCCGGGTGGCATGGGCACGCCGCTCGCAAAGCCCATGGTGAACACGATGCGCGTCGGCGCCTTGACCTCGAGCACCTCGCCCGAGGCCTCGACGCCGTTGGGATGGCGGATCTTCAGGGCGCCGCCGGGACGGGCGTCGATGCTCGATCCCGTGCCCCACCACTGCGCCCAGCGCGCGCTGTCGGTGAAGAAGCGGAAGACGGTTTCTGGCGTGGCGCGAATGACGATCGTCCGGTTGAGCGAGTGCGGCAGCGGCATCATGATCCAGTCACCTTTCGTGGAGCAGTGCGGCGGCGCGGCCGCGGCCCGCGCCGAGTCTCGTCCAGTTCGGCCTGCAGCTTCAACCGCGACAGGGCGTCGTCCCACATCTTCTCCAGCATGCTCGCCAGCGGCCCGAGCGCGTGCCGGCGGGCGCGGTAGAAGCGGTGGCGGCGCTCCGCCCGCGCGTCGACGAGGCCCGCGCCCGCCAGGGCCTTGAGCTGGAGCGACACGGCGCCGAACGTCACGTCCGGCATCGCGCGGTGGATCTCGCCGGCCGAGCGCTCCGCGTGCCACACGAGCCGCAGGATTTCCCGTCGCCGCGGGGACGCGAGGGCGGCCAGCACGTGGGGCGCGGGGGTCACGAGGC
>DATIWF010000151.1:0-26294 GCA_035519535.1 Vicinamibacterales bacterium
TGCCCATGGCCGGCGCACGGATCGGGGCTGCGTTCGTCGGCTCCGCGGCTTGTATCGGGACTTCATCGCCGGTCTGTGTGCTGGGACTGCCTGGTTGAAGCGTGACTCCCGCGAGGCGTAGCAGCTGTCTCCGGTCACTCATGAACAGAGAGCCATACGGTGAGTAACTCAAGCGAACGACGCAAGCGGTGTCGCGTTCCTCCAGATGGCCTTCGACGAAGCGCTGCACCGCAGATCGAACGCGAGGCATTTGGTCGGGCGCGAGATGGAAGTAGTCGAGCACAATGGCGTATGCCCGTCCTTGGATATCGTTCGAAGCCAGATCTGGGAGTGAGAACCTGTCGCGGAAACCACCGAACGTCCGATCTGCCGACGCGGCGTGCTGAGCACTGAGATCCATTGCCAAGAACTGTGCGATCCGTTGCGGCCGGCCGTCCTCCAGAATCTCGAAGTCCTCGCGATTCAACCCCGGGACCCGTTCGCCACGCTGGTTCACGACGACGGCAGTGATCTCGACGAGGTTGGTTTCGGTACGAAACACCTGTCCTTGATCGGGTGGACTGACATGGTGGGTACCGTCTGCGGCGAGGAGAGCATAGAAGACAATCAACGCCACGGCCATCCACGCGGGCAGGCATCGCCACTGGCCTCGGATGAATTCTGGCGATAATTGGCGGGCGACGTCGGACCGTCCCACAGCGGTAGACCGTTCGTGTCCAGTGTAGGTCACATTCCTATCCTCGACCTGGACGTCGGAGATGTCGCTGCACTGCTGAGATCTTTTCTACTTCTTCCCCTTGTTCATCTTGTCGACAATCTCGCCAACTTTCTTGATCTCGTCCCCGTACGTCGCCCAGTCCCCCTCGCGCTGCGCCTTGAGCGCGCGATCGAGGTGCGTCTTCGCCTCGGCAGCCAGCTCCGCCATCGTCTGATCGGCCGGTCCGACGGCCGCCGGCGCTTCGGGAATCTCGGACGACGCCTGCACGACGGACGTCGCGCTGCTCTGCAGGCGATCGGGCGAGAGCGCCGCGACGATGCTGCTGCCGAAGATCTGGCCGAGCGCCTGATTCAGCGTCTCGGCCATCACGATCCTGCTCTGATACGCGACGATGACGCGCTTCAACTCGGGGATGCGGCCCTCGGGCGAGCGCAGATACAACGGTCGAACGTACAGCAGTGATTCGTCGACGGGGATGACGAGTAGCGTGCCCCAGATGACTTCGGATCCCTGCTGATTCCAGAGCGTGATCTGCGGCGAGATGACCTGGTCCTGATTGATCCGGCCCACAATCTGCCGCGGCCCGTACACGATTTTCTGCTTCGGGAACTGGAACACGAGCAGGTGGCCGTAGTGGTCGCCATCGCTCCGCGCGACCATCCACGCCGAGAGGTTGTCCTTGAGCCGCGGCGTGAACGGCAGCATCTGGATGAACTCGGTCTGCTTTTCGCCAGGCAGGCGCATGATCGTGTAGTACGGCTGCATCGCGGTCGCGTTCTGGCCGGTGTCGAGCGTCGGCAGCTGCCACTGGTCTTCCTTGTTGTAGAAGACCTGCGGGTTCGTCATGTGGAACGTCGCGAAGATCGACGTCTGGATCTTGAAGATGTCCTCCGGATATCGCACGTGCTGGCGCAAACCGCTCGGCATCTCCGAAAGCGGGTGGAGCAGTCCCGGGAAGATCTTGCCGATCGTCAGCGCGATCGGGTCGGTCGGCTCCGCCAGATAGAACGTCGTCGTGCCGTTGTACGCGTCGATGACGATCTTGACGGAATTGCGAATGTAGTTGAGCGAACCCGACCGCGTCTGCGCCGGTGTGGAGTACGGGTAGTTCTCGGAGATCGTGTAGGCGTCCTGAAGCCAGTACATCCGGCCCGCGCTGATCACGGGGTACGGATCGGAGTCGAACTTCAGGAACGGCGCGATGAGCGACACGCGCTCGTTGATCCGTCGATGGAACAGGATGCGGCTGTCCGGCGAGAGCTGGTTGGTGAAGAGAATGTCGGTCGACCCGAACCGCAGGGCGAAGAGCAGCCGGCGCCAGAAGGTGCCGATCGGGACCCCGCCCGTGCCGGTGTAGAACGTCGTGACGTTGTCGTCGCCGCGCGGATAGTGGAATTCCTGCTGACGCGTCTTCACGAGGGCGTAGCTGCTCGAGACCTCGCCGTAGTAGATGCTGGGCTCGTCGAGGCGCAGATCGACGGTGGAGACCGGCGGCAGGTCGCGGATGAACAGCACCGGCAGCCCCTCGGTCGTGACCTGATTGACGGGCCCGAGCGTCAGCCCGTATCCGTGCGTGAAGAACAGCCGTTCGTTGACCCAGGAACGGTTGGGCATGTTCTCCGTGTTGAGCTCGCGCGCCGAGAGCATGACCTGCCGGTACTTGCCGTTGATCACGTACCGGTCGTTGTCGACGGAGTTGAAGTCGTAGTACGTCCGGATTTCCTGGATTTGCGCGAACGTCTGCAGGAGCGGCTGGTAGTCCCACAGCCGGACGTTCTCAATCGTCCCGGCGTTCGCGATGATGTTCTCGGGCTTGAGCTCGGCGTCGCCCGAGAGCTCGCGCTCGTCCACGCGGTCGAGCGCGTAGGCCTTGCGCGTCGCGGCGATGTTGTAGGCGATGAACGGCTGTTCCTTGTCCAGCTCGTTCGGTGTGACGATGAACGCCTGGACGAAGCCCGCGTAGATGCTGCCGGAGATCGTCGTGACGACCGCCAGCGCGAACGCGACCGGAATCGGCCAGCCGCGCCGTCCGAAGCCGTGCGCCATGGACAGCACCGCGCCGATGACGAGCGCCGTGAAGCTGATCCAGATGAACGGAATCCGCGCGTGCCAGTCGGCGTAGGACACGCCATAGACGACGTTCGCCGGCGTCAGGAGCGTCTGAGGAATCTGCAGCCACGCGCCCCACGCCAGCACGCCGAAGAGCGTCGCGCTCAGGAGCGCGAGGTGCCGGCGCGCGGCCGGAACCAATCGCAGCCGCGGCCAGAACGCCAGCCCGTACCGCGGCTCGATCACGAAGCTGCCCGAGAGCACGTAGAACAGCCCGCAGCCGACGATGGCCACCGCCGACACGACCAGCGCCTCGCGCTGGAGCGTCTGCCAGACGGGCAGCCGAAACACGTAGAACGCGATGTCGCGCCCGAAGAGCGGATCGCGATCGCCGAACGGCGCGCCCTTGAAGAAGCTCAGCCAGGCCAGCCAGTCATCGGACGATGACACCGCCATGATGAACGCGACGCCGGCAGACACCCACGTCGCGATGCCCGACAGGCGCCGGCCTTCGAGCGCGATCGCGCGGCCGTCGACGCCCGTGCCCAGCACGATCTGCGGCCGCGTGAACGTGCGCTGCGCGAACCGCAGGTTCAGCGACAGGAAGACGAACACCGCCGCAAACGTGATCGCGATCACCAGCACCTGCGCGTTGATCGAGCGCAGGAACACCCCCTCGTAGCCCATCTCGCGGAACCACAGCCAGTCCGTGTAGTAGTCGACGGCCGAGGGGACGACGAACAGCAGGACGAGCAGCGCGACGATGAGACCGGGCAGGCCGAGGCGCCGCATCAGAACACCTTATCATGTACGCATTCACGCCAGACGCCGGGCACCAGGCATTGGGCGTCAGCGAGTGTCAGCGTGCAGGTGCCGGCGACGGGTTCGGTGCCTGGTGCCCGGTGCCTGGTGCCTGGTGCCTAGTGCCTAGTGCCTAGTGCCTGATACTTAGTGTCATGATCTCTTCATGCTAAACGTCGGATCCGTCGCGCCCGATTTCACGCTGCCCAGCCACACTGGCCTGCCCGTCCGCTTGTCAGATTTCCGCGGCAGGCAGCACGTCGTCCTCGCATTTCACCCATTGGCGTTCACGCCGGTCTGCGCCGTGCAGATGAAGACGTACGAGCGCGAGCGGCCGACGCTCGACGCGCTCAACGCGCACGTGCTGGCCGTGAGCGTGGACGCCGGGCCGTCGAAAAAGGCCTGGGCCGACTCGCTTGGCGGCATCACCTACGACCTGCTGAGCGACTTCCACCCCCACGGCAAAGTCGCGTCCGACTACGGCGTGATGCGGAACGACGGCATCAGCGAGCGCGCCGTGTTCCTGATCGACAAAGCCGGGAAGATCGTCTGGGCGAAGCTGTATCAGATTCCCGAGCAGCCGGACTTCGATGAAGTCGTGAGGCAGCTCAAGCAGATCGGGCATTGAAGATGCGATCCCGACATCTTCAATGCCGGATCGTCACAGCTCCCTGAGCGCGGACGCGATCGGCAGTCGCGCGGCGCGGATCGCGGGGAAGAGCCCGCCGAGGAAACCAATCGCCAGCGCCCAGATCAGGCCCTGCGACAGCAGCGCGGGCGTCACGTGGAACGCGAACGCGATCTGGCTGAACGAGCTGAAGTTCATCGTCGACGTCTCGTAGCCGTTGAAGCCGACGTACGCGAGGAGCGCGCCCGCCACGCCGCCGATGAACGCCAGCACGAGCGATTCGCCGACGACCGAGACCAGCACCGAGGTCGTGTTGAAGCCCAGCGCCCGCAGCGTCGCGATCTCCCTCGTCCGCGTGGCGACGGCGGTATACATCGTCAGCACCGCACCGAAGATCGCGCCGAGCGCCATCAGCATCGAGATCGTGTAGCCGATGCTGTCGATGAGGCCGGTCATTACCTGCGTCTGGCCGGCGTAGAACTCCGGCTCGCGCTTGGTCTCGACGTTGAGCTGGGGGTTGGTCGTGAGCCACGCCTTGAAGCTGTCGAACGACGCCGGAGAGTCGAGCTGAACGAGCACGCTCTGGTACGAATTGCCGCGGCGATACGCGCCCTGCAGCACCTTGGAGTCGCACCAGATCTCGCTCTCGGCCGATGAGCCGTTCGCCGTGAAGATGCCGACGATCCTGAGCGTCAGCTGGCCGGTGGTGTACGTCGAGCCCAGATCGATGCCCTGGAACTGGCGCTGCGCCGCGCTGCCCACGATCGCCTCGTTCGTGCCGAGCACGGGCGCGCGGCCGTCGACAATCTTCAGCTCCGGCCGGATCGGCAGCGATCCCGGCTCGATGCCGCGGATCGGCACGTTGGCCGGGGTGCCCGTCGATCGCTTCGGCAGGTCCACCACGACGAACAACTCCGCCGCGGCCACGGGGCGGCCGCCGGCCTGCGCGATCCCGGGCGCCTGCTTGATGATGTCGGTCTCTGGACCCGTCAGTCCGCTCGTCATCTCCGACTGCGAGCCGTTGCGCAGGACGATCGCGCGATTGGGCGACCCCGTGCCGAGCACGGCGGCCTTGAATCCCTCGGCAATCGACAGCACGGACACCAGCACGACGACGACGCCGGCGATGCCGATGACGGCGACGACCGACGAGCTGACTCGCCGCGGAATCGTGCGGATGCTGACGAGCGTGACGGCGACGATCTGACCCAGCCAGCGCAGCACGTCAGGTCCTCCTCAGCGCGTCGGTGATCCGCAGGCGCATCGCGGAAAGGGCCGGGGGGCCGCCCGCGAGCAGCCCGAGCAGCAGGAACAGCACGATCCCGGTGATGATCGAGGCGCGCGTGAGAATCATCAGCGGCAGCATCGGGCTGTTGAAGCTGCCGAAGTCCACGAGCATGGCAATCAGTCCGAGGCCGGCGGCGCCCGCGAGCACGGCCAGAAACATCGACTCGGCGAGCACGAGCATCAGGATCAGCCCGTCCGGGAATCCGAGCGTCTTGAGCACCGCGAGCTCGCTCGTGCGCTCGCGCACCGACTGCGCCATCGTGCTGCCGACCACCAGCAGAATCGTGAAGAACACGACGACCAGAATTGCCGTGAGCATCGAGCCGATGTCCCCGGTCTGCTTGGCGAAATCGGCGATCACCGCGTTCTCCGGCGCCGTCTTCGACTCTGACGCCGAGTTCGCGAACTTCGCGTCGATCGCTTTGGCAAGCTCCGCCGAGCGCGACGGGTCGTTCACGCCGACGACGATCCAGCTGATGTTGCCGGTGCCGTTGCGGCGGTTCTCGTCGAAGTAGTCGTAGCGGAACAGGAACTGCGTCGTGTCGACCGTCTTCGCGCCGTCGTAGATGCCGTCGATGTTGAACTCCCAGACGCCGCCGTTCTTCGCCATCCAGATGTCCGGCCGGATCGGAATGTGGTCGCCGATCTTCCAGCCGTACGTCTCCGCGGTCTTGCGGCCGACGATCACGCCCTGCCGGTCGGCGAGCGCCGCCTTCAGCTGGTCGGGCGGCACCTTGAACTCGGGGTAGAGCTTGAAGTAGTCCGCGAGATCCGTGGCGAACACGGCAAACTGGTTCGGCTTGTCCTGGTAGCTGCCGCCAAACCACGTGCAGGCGACGGCGTCCGTGACGCCCGGCGTGGCGAGCACGTCCTGGACGTACGACACCGGCATGAACTGGATGATGCTGACCTTGTTGGTGACCCACAGCCGGTTGGCGCCGGCAAACTCGACGCCCAGGCCGAACGCCGTGCGCACGACCATCAGCACGCCGAACAGCGCGAAGCTGACGAAGATCGCGCCGAGCGTCATCACCGTCCGGAGCTTGCGGCGCAGCAGGTTGCGCCAGACGAGGGCGAGATACTTCATGCCATCACCGCCTGTTCGATGAGCAGGCCCTTCTCGAGGTGGAGCGTGCGCCGGGCGCGCTCGGCGGCATGCGGATCGTGCGTGACCATGACGATCGTCTTGCCGTGGTCGCGGTTGAGCGCCTGCAGGAGATCGAGGATCTCGTCGCCGGCCTTGCGATCGAGGTCGCCCGTTGGCTCGTCCGCCAGGAGCAGCGTCGGGTCGGTGACGATCGCCCGGGCGATGCCCACGCGCTGCTCCTGCCCGCCGGACAGCTGGCGCGGATAGTGCCGCGCGCGGTCGGCGAGGCCCACGACCTTCAAGGCGATGGCCACGCGCTTCCGGCGCTCCGACTTCGACAGCTTCGTCAAGAGGAGCGGCAGCTCGACGTTGCGCTCCGCCGTCAGCACCGGCAGCAGATTGTAGAGCTGAAAGACGAAGCCGATGTTCTGCGAGCGCCAGCGCGACAGCGCCGCGCCGCCGAGGTCATTGATCTTGACGCCGGCGACCTCGAGCGAGCCGGCCGTCGGCGTGTCCAGCCCGCCCAGGAGGTTCAGCAGCGTCGTCTTGCCCGACCCCGACGGCCCCATCAGCGCGAGGAAATCGCCCTTCGGGATCTCGAGGTTCACGCCCTGCAGCACGTCGATGCGCTCGCCGCCCCGCGTGAAGTACTTGTGAACGTCACGAACGCGAACGAGCGGGTTGAGATCAGACATCTCGGCTCCTCACTCTCCGAAACTTCAAACTTCTGACTTCTGCCTTCTGCCTTTTGCCTTCCAACCTGATCCCTCACTTGACGCTGACCTTCATGCCATCCCTGAGCTCCGCCGGCGGCGAGAGCACGACCTTGTCGCCGGCGTGCAGGCCCGCGAGCACCTCGACACGGTCGCCATCGGTGCCGCCGACCCGAACGACGCGGCGCTCGACGACATCCCCGCGGATGACGAAGACGACGCTCGCGTCGGCGTCGGTGCGAATCGCGGCCTTCGGCACGAGCGTCGCCGGCTGGGCCTGCGTCGCCGGAGTGACCTTCTCGTTGTCCTCGCGCAGAAACGTCACCTTCACGCCCATGTCCGGCAGCAGTCTGGGGTCGAGCTGCTTGAAGGCGATGCGCACGAGCACCGTCGCCTTCTGCCGGTCGGCGGCCGGAACGATCGTGATCACGCGCGCGGGAATCTGCCAGTCGGGGTACGCGTCGAGAACAGCGGTGACGTTCTGACCGGGCTTGACGCGGTTGATGTAGCTCTCGTTGACGTCGACCTCGATCTCGAGCGAGTGCATGTCGACGATCGTGCAGATGCCCGTGCGCGTGAAGCCGCCGCCCGCCGAGACGGGGGAGACCATCTCGCCGGGCTGCGCGTCCTTCGAGATCGCGATGCCGCTGAACGGCGCGCGAATGATCGTGTTGTCGAGGTCGGTCTGCTGAAGATCGACCTGGCGATCGGCGACGATGACCATCTTCTGGAGCTGAAGGATCCGCGCCTCGGTGCCGTCGACATCGGCTTTCGACTGATCGACGTCGGCCTGCGTCCCGAAGCCCTCCTTCACGAGCTGCAGGAACCGGTTGTACGTAATCTTGGCCTGGTCGAGGTGGACTTCGTTTTCGCGCACCGCGCGTCGCGTCGCTTCGGCTTGCGCCTGGGCCAGCGCCAGCGCGGCCTTCGGCATCGCATCGTCGAGCCGGGCGAGGATCTGGCCTTCCTTGACGGCCATCCCTTCCTCGACGTTGACCTCGATGACCTTGCCGGTGACTTTCGACGAGACCGTGGCCCGACGCCGGGCGGTCACGTAGCCGGACGCGTTGAGGACGGCGGCCTGCGTGCCGGCTGCGCGTTCGGTGACGGACGCGGCGGTGACTTCGAGCGGACGCTCCCGGGTCAGCCAGCGCCAGGCGCCCGTCGCGCCCGCCGCGAGGATCAGCAGGAGCACGACCCAGCCGACCCACCGGCGGGAAGGCCGTTCGGGTTCGCGCTCGATGCGCAGCGCGGCGAGGTCGTCCTTGAGCTCAGCCATCGGTGGCGCTTTTTGCCTTCTGCCTTCTGACCTTTGACCTTGGGCACCCTGGGGGGCCTCTCCGGGCCGGCCCAGGACCGGGGGATATCCCGCCAGTATAGTCAAAGGGAACTGACGAGGGAGGTCACACCCTCGGTCCGCCCTGTCGGCGAATGGAGGCATGGCCCCGGCGGATAAGGGAAAGCTAGAAGTTAGAAGCCAGAAGAGGTTCTTATTCCCTGACCACCCGAATCTGCGCCTTCCCGTCGTCCACGTCGATGGACACGTCGCCGACCTGGCTGAGCAGCGTGTCGAGCTGGGCCGCGTCGAACTGGCTCGAGTCGATGTCGAGGCCGCCCACCTTCAGGCGCGACCAGCGGCCCCAGCGGTCGTCGTTGAACCGAAGCAGCGAGCCAAGCTTCAGCCCGCTCTTGAGGATGCTGGCGGGGACGCGGATCTTGACGTTTTTCTCGCGCATCCCGTCATGCGCGGGCCTGATGATTTCGACTCTGAGGTACTTGCCCGTGCCGGCGGCGAGGGGTGGCGCGCCGCCTGCCGGCGCGTCGGCGTCGGACAGCGCCGCGAGCAGCTTGTCCGCTTCGTCGGCCGTGATCTTGCCCCCGGCCAGCATGTCGAGAATACGCCGGCGATGTTCACTCATTTTTCACCTCCGGGGGCTTTGCCCCGCGGACCCCCTACGCGCTCACTCGCGGGGGCCCCTCATTCCCCGCTCCGTTCGCGCGGCTCGCTCGCACGACTCGCTCGCGGAGATTCCCTGTCGCGCTTTCCACGAGGCGCGAGCTCCTCAATGGCCTGGGCACCAGTCAGCTCGCCGCGTTCGAGGCGGTCGAGAATGGCGGTAATTGGCGACTCGACATCAGCCTCAGACGGCTCCACGTCCACGAAAGGCAGGGCCGCCGCGATGCGATTCAGCCGGTTCTTGACGGTGGGGTAGCTGACCCCGAAGAGCTGCTCCATCTGCTTGATGGAGCCATGCGACCGGACAAACGCCGCGACAAAGACCTGGTCTTCTGCGGGCAGGACGGCCAGAGCCGGCGGCGTAAATCGGCCCTCGATGGCGATGTCCTGGTTGACCAGGCGGACGCGTTCGATTTCGAACAGGCTACCCGAGGTCAGGCGAGTGAGGGCTTCCCAGTCCAAAGCCATGATTTTTCTTTCGCAATCATAGCAATTGGACGAACAAAGTCAATTATGAGTTCAATAATATTAATATCGGCTACCGTCCCGGCACCCCCATCCAGGTGCGGGTCAGGTAGTCGTTCATTCCCAGGCCAAAAAGAATCAGCAGCCACAGCAGGCCTGAGACCACGACGACCTTCGTCAGCGGCGTGTTGTACCTGACGCCCATGAAGATGAGACAGACCAGCGAGGCCTTGGTCACGGCAATCCCGAGGGCGATCGGCGTGTTGAGCGCGCCGAAGTCCCTCGACGCGGCGAACACGGTCAGCCCCGTGCCGATGAGCAGCGCGACGAACACCATGACGTAGGTGCCAACCGAAACGATGGGGGCGTGACCGGACGAAGACGACATGGCAGCCTCAGACTCCGAAGTGGTAGCCCAGCAGGTAGAGCAGTGGGAACAGGAAGATCCAGACGATGTCGACGAAGTGCCAGTAGAGCCCGGACACTTCGATCGGGTTGTAGTAATCGGGCGTGAACCGCCCCTGCCAGGCCATGACGAGCATCACCAGCATCAGGCCGATGCCGACGACCATGTGCAGGGCGTGGATGCCCGTCATGATGAAGTACAGCGAGAAGAAGATCTGCGATCCCTGGGGCAGGCTCAGCGGAACGAGCGCGCCGCTCGCGGTGAGCTCGTGCGGATCGAAGTGCGGGCCCGGCACCAGGCCGTGCTCGAACTTGGCCTTGTACTCGAAGAACTTGATCACGAGGAAGGTCGACCCGAGCAGGATCGTCAGGATCAGGTTGACGATCTGGCCCGATCGCGATCCAATCTGCGCCGATCTCACCGCCAGCACCATCGTCAAGCTGCTGCAGATGAGCACGGCCGTGTTCGTGCCGCCGAGGATGACGTTGAGCTCGTGGCTGCTTTCGGTCCACGCCAGCGGATACATGTGGCGGTAGACGAGATACGCCATGAACAGGCCACCGAAGAACATGATTTCGGTGACGAGGAAGATCCACATGCCCAGGATGGAGGCCTCGAGCTGCTGCTCCATGCTGTAGAAGTGGTGCTGCTGTTTCGGGTGATGCGCGTGCTCCGCGTGCGCGGCCGCGTGCCCCGCCGGTGCGCCGGCGCCCAGGCTCGTTTGACGGACGTCAGCCAACGGTCACCTCCGTGCCGTGCGGCTTGTAGTCGTAGGCCGGTTCCGTGACGATGGGGTCCTCATCGAAGTTGAACGTCGGCGGCGGCGAGGAGGTCGTCCACTCCAGGCCCTTCGCGCCCCACGGATTGGCCGGCGCCAGCTCACCCTTGAAGAGCGAGTAGACGAGATAGCAGAACGTCAGCGTGTAGCCGAGGCCGAGCACGGTCGCGCCCGCCGACGACAGCACGTTCCAGACCTGCAGCTCATCCGGGTAGGCGTAGTACCGGCGCGGCATGCCCAGGTAGCCGAGGATGAACTGCGGGAAGAACGTGAAGTTGAACCCGACGAACACGAGGATGGCCGACGTCTTCGCGAGCGCCTCGCTGTACATCCGTCCCGTCATCTTCGGCCACCAGAAGTGCAGGCCGCCCAGGAACGCCATGATCGCGCCGCCCACCATGATGTAGTGGAAGTGCGCGACCACGAAGTACGTGTCGTGCAGCGCGATGTCCAGCCCCATGGTCGCGAGAAAGAGGCCGGTGAGGCCGCCAATCAGGAACAGCCCCATGAAGCCGACGATGTAGAACGTCGGCGATTCCCAGGAGATGGATCCTTTGTACATCGTGGCGGCCCAGTTGAACGTCTTCACGGCCGAGGGCACGGCGACGAGCATCGTGATGATCGAGAAGACCATGCCCGCGTACACCGACTGGCTGCTGACGAACAGGTGGTGGCCCCACACGAGGAAGCCGAGGATCGCGATGGCCAGGCTCGAGGCGGCGACGAACCCGTAGCCGAAAATCGACTTGCGCGCCATCGCCGCCACGAGCTCACTGACCACGCCCATGCCCGGCAGGATCATGATGTAGACCGCCGGGTGCGAGTAGAACCAGAACAGGTGCTGGAAGAGCACCGGGTCGCCGCCGATCTTCGGGTCGAAGATGCCGAGGTGCAGCGACCGCTCGAGTGCGACCAGCGTGAGCGTGATCGCGACGACCGGCGTCCCGAGAATCATGACGAGGCTCGTGGCGTAATGCGCCCAGACGAAGAGCGGCAGCCGGAACCAGGTCAGTCCGGGCGCCCGCATGCGGTGGACCGTGACGATGAAGTTGAAACCGGTGAGGATTGACGAGAAGCCCGCGACGAACACGCCGACGATGGCGAGCGTGACGTTCGTGTTCGAGCTGAGCGAGCTGTACGGCGTGTAGAACGTCCAGCCGGTGTCGATGCCGCCCATCGCCAGGACGACGAGCGCGATGATGCCGCCGGCGACGTAGAGGTACCAGCTCAGCAGGTTGATGCGCGGAAACGCCAGATCCTTGGCGCCGCACATGATCGGCATGAGAAAGTTGCCCAGCGTGGCCGGGATCGACGGGACCAGGAAGAAGAACACCATGATCACGCCGTGCATGCTGAACAGCTTGTTGTACATGTCGGCCGACCAGATGTCCCCCTTCGGCGTGAGCAGCTCGAGCCGGATGCCCGCGGCGAACAGGCCGCCCATCATGAAGAAGAACGTGATCGAGATCAGGTACAACATCGCGATGCGCTTGTGGTCCCTCGTGAGGAGCCACGCCTTGAGGCCGTACGGCGCGTCGAGATAGCTGTGTCGTTCCTGCGTAGTGGCTGCAGTCATTACTTCTTCTCCTGAGCCGGCGTCTTCAACGACTTGATGTAGGCGATGAGCTGCATCAGGTTCTCTTCGCTGATCTGGGTCTGGAAGACCGGCATGATCGGCTGGTAACCCTGCACGACCTTCGCCTGCGAGTTCATGATCGACTCGCGCAGATAGTTGTCGTCGGCCACGATCTTGCGGCCGTCGCCGAGCTGCACCGTGCTGTCGTAGACCCCGAGGAGCGACGGCCCGCGGCCCGTCGAATCGGCCTTGTGGCACGTGATGCAGGACAGGTCGGTGAACAGCCGCTCGCCGTTCTGCACGGAGGTGCCGGTCGAGCGGCCGCCGGCCAGCCACGCCTCGTAATCCTGCGGCGCCATGACGACGACCTGGCCGATCATGCCCGAATGGCGCGTCCCGCAGTACTGGGCGCAGTAGATGTGGTACGTGCCGATCTGGGTGGCGTTGAACCACAGCGTCGTGAACTTGCCCGGCACCGCGTCCATCTTCACGCGAAACGCCGGGATGGCGAAGTCGTGGATGACGTCCTCCGAGCCGAGCGTGATCCGCACGTTGCGGCCCGCCGGCACGTGCAGCTCGTTGATCTCGCGCACGCCCTCCGGATGCTGGATCTTCCACATCCACTGCTTGCCGACGACGGAGATCTCCATCGAGTCGCTCGGCGGACGCGACAGCCGGTAGAACAGCGACGCGCCCCAGCCGAACATCACGAGCGAGAGAATCAGCGGGATGATCGTCCACGTCAGCTCGAGGACAATGGACCCGTGGATCGGTTCACCCACGTCCTCGGGGTGGCGCCGCTTGTACCTGATCGTGAAGTACACGACCATCGCGGTGACGAGGATGGTGAAGAACGCGCAGACCGCGATGATGAACAGGTAGAGCAGGTCCATCTCGGTCGACACCGAGGACGCGCTGGGCGGGAACAGGGGAAACGAACTCGACATCTACCGGGTACCCGTGGCGGTCCGCGAGACCGCGTTCGTGTGCGGCTTGTGCCGCACGCTCCACACGACGAACGTGACGAAACCGGCCAGGGTCATCACGCCGCCCAGCCGGACCATGTTCATGATCGCCAGGCCGTACTTGCCGGTCTCCGGGTCGTAGTGGTAGCAGAAGAGCAGCGCCTGATCCACGACGCTGCCGATCTTGCTGTCACTCGCCTCGACGAGCGCCAGCTTCATGTCGCGCGGCGCGTACTCGATCCCGAGCAGGTACCGCGAAATCTGACCGCCGGGGGTGAGCACCGTGACGACCGCCGGGTGCGCGAACTGGTCGATCGACGGGTCGTACGCGTAGTGAAAGCCCGCGGCGCTCGTCAGCGCGTGAATCGCGTCCTCGCGACCCGTGAGGAAGTGCCAGCCGCCCTCCGATCCCGGTCGGCCGTAGCGCTTCATGTAGAGCTGCTTTTTCTGCGCCGCGAGCGCGGGCGTCTCGCCCGGATCGAAACTCACGACGACGACCTCGAAGTCCTTGCCGGCGGTGAAGCTCAGCGTCTCGAGCGAGGCGGTGAGGCCGTTCAGCACCTCGGTGCAGAGCATCGGGCACTCGTAGTACACGAGCGCCAGCACGACCGGGCGCGTGCCGAAGAAGCTGCCGAGCCGCACGGTCCGGCCCTGCTCGTCCACGAACGTCAGGTCGAGCGGGATCGGCGCGCCCAGGCGCTGATCGAGGCTGACCTCGCGGAGGATGGGGATCTGTGCCTGCGCGGCCGGTCCCGGCGGCGGCACCGACAGCGGCGGCACCGGCTGCGCGGCCGCCGCGGCGCCCGCGAGCGACACCCCGAACGCGATCACGGCGGTGACCAGTCTTCGTGCAACGCTCGGAGTGACTGACGTCATGACCTTCACACTTTCTGACTTCCCGACTTACTGACTTCCTGACTTTCCGACTTTCTTGATCGGCGCCGCCGGCGCCTTGTCGGGGGCCGGCGCCGCGCCGCGGACGGGCAAGCCCCGTTCGAGCAGCAGCTCCTTCGCCCGCGCGATCGGAAGCCGCACGACGCCGTTGTTCTTGTCCACCCACCCGTACGTCGTGAGGGTCTGGTCTTCCTGCTCGTGGAAGCGCGCGAGGTTGCCCGGCTCGTCCGTCAGGAGATTCGGCGCCGGCGCGAGCGTGCCGATCGGCGCGGCCAGCGGCGCCCGCGCGACGTCGTCGCGCGCGGTCTGGACTTCGAAGATCCGGAACAGACCCCACATGAGGATCTGGCAGGCGATCGTCGTGCCGAACAGGATGACGCCAAACCAGAAGAGGCCGCGATAGCTGACGCCATCGCCCTCGGTCGGGCCCGTCGGCAGGGCCGCCGCCGCGTGAGGGTGCTTAGTGTCCGCCATGGGCCAACGCGTCCTTGAAGTACGGGTCGTGCGCGGGCACGAGCGCGCGCGCGCCGAGGTTGCGGTAGAAGAAGAACAGCCACACGCCGCCCAGACCAAGCACGGCGGCGAAATCGAGCCAGTGCAGCGTCGTGCCGTTGTGGCGGAAGATCGGTCCAATCGTCCACGTGATGTCGATGACGCGCATCACCAGGATGAAGAGCGCGATGCGCGCGAGCGACGTGCCCTTCCGCTTCCAGCCGCGCGAGAGCAGCAGGGAGAACGGCACGACGAAGTGGCCGACGAGCACCGCGACCGCCACCGGCATCCACGGACCGGTCAGCCGGTTGATGTACCAGGGGATCTCTTCCGGCAGGTTGCCCTGGTAGATGATGATGAACTGCGAGACGTTGAAGTACGCCCACAGCATGACGAACGCCAGCATCAGCTTGCCGAGGTCGTGGAAATTCTCCTCGGACGCGACGGCCGAGATCGGCCGGGAGCGCGACAGCGCGGCCAGCGCGATGATCGTGAAGGCCATCGTCGACAGCCCCTGCCCGCCGAGCATGAGGATGCCGAAGATCGTGGACGTGAAGTGCGGCTCGAGCGACAGTACCCAGTCGACGCTCATGAGCGTCAGCGTCAGCATGTAGAGCACGAGGCCCGGGCCGGAGAGCGCCCGCATGCGGCCGTCCTTGGGACCCGGCAGCCGCGGCGCGTTGTCGTCCTGTTCCTTGGACCAGCGGCTGAGGGTGAACGTCAGCGCCATCCAGATGACGAAGTACAGCACGGCGCGAAGGTAGAAGAACTGCGGGTTGAGGTACGCCGCCTTGGCCTGGATCGCTTTGTCGGCGAGGGCGTCGGGCCGCGCCCACGGATAGAGCACGGGCAGCGAGAAGGCGAGCGGCAGGAAGAGCACGGCCATGACGGGCAGGTTGCGGGCCGAGGCCTCGAAGACGCGCCGCGCGAACAGCCCCCATCCGCCGCCGCTGAGGTACTGCACCATCAGCAGCGCCATCGACCCCATCGAGATGCCCAGCCAGAAGATGAAGGCGATGAGATAGGACTGCAGGAAGAACTGGCGCTCGAGCGTCAGAAAGCCGACGGCCATCCCGAGGAGGCCGACGGCTCCAATGACGAGACCGCGCGAGCGCAGCCTGGCGAGCTCCGCCAGCGGCCGCTCCGCCAGAAGCGCCGATTCACTCATCGGCTGGGTCATTCCTGTCCTCCGCCTTCGCGAGCCTTCGCCGGTGCCGACGCGCCGCCTTCGTTGAGCTTCTGCATCTCGGCGGCCGGCACGTCGGCGCTCGTCGCGTGATGGCTCAACTGCAGCGCGCGAATGTAGGCGACGATCCGCCACCGGTCGGCGACCGGAATCTGCGCCTTGTAGTCGGGCATCGCGCCAAAGCCGTTCGTGATGACGTCGAAGAAGTAGCCGACCGGCATCTGGCGCAGCCGGTCCACGTGGTAGTTGGCCGCCTGCTTGAAGCCGCGCTGCACGACCATGCCGTTGCCCTCGCCGGTGCGCCCATGGCAGGGCGAGCAGTAAATGTTGAAGCGCTGCTCGCCGCGGTCGAGATCGGCCGCGGTGATCGCAAACGGAAACGTCTCGGCCGGCTTTCCCGCCACCTTGCCCGTGTAGAGCTGGTCGTCGTCGTTCAAATGACCGCGCGCGACGGTGCCGTCCACGATGGGCTGCGCCGACATGCCCTTCGGCAGGACCGTGCTCTCTTCGAGCGGGTCGTACCGCGGGGCCTGGTGCATGTCCTGGCGGCAGGACGCCAGGAAAGGCAGAAGGCACAAGGCAACAGGCAGAAGGCTGGAACGTCGCCTCAGGCTAGTCCTCAACCTGCACCACCTCTCGCGGATGAAGGCCCGCCAGAAATGCGCGCGTGCCGTCCACGTTGAACTTGGGATCGGCCGCTTCGATCACCAGGAAGAACTTGTCCTGGCTCGCGAGGTTGAACCGCGCCGCGTTGAAGACCGGGTGGTACGGCTGCGGGAGGCCGTTGAGGGCGAGCATGCCAATCACGGCCGAGAACGACGCGAAGAGAATCGTCGTCTCGAACGCCGGCGGAATGAACGCGCCCCATGAATTGAACGGGCGGCCGGCGATGTTCATCGGATAGGCGATGACCTGCGTCCAGTACTCGAGCCCCCAGCCGGCGAGCAGGCCCGTGAGTCCGCCGGCCAGGATGATCTTCGGCACCTTGTGTTCCTTGAACCCGATGGCATCCGCCAGGCCGTGGATGGGGAACGGCGAGAACGCATCGGTCTTCGTGTAGCCCGCCTTGCCCACGGCCGTCGCGGCGTCGAGCAGCGCCTGCGCCGAGTCGAACTCGGCGAGCAGTCCGTACAGCTGACCGGCGGGAATCTGGTTGGCCATCAGTGTGAGCCTCCCTCGGCCGCGTGTTTCGGCGTGGCTTCAGGCAGCAGCGTGCGCATCTCGAAGATCGAGATGAGCGGCAGGACCCGGACGAAGATGAAGATCAACGTCACGAAGAGGCCAATCGTACCGAAGAGCGTGATGAAGTCCCACTTCGTCGGATAGAACATCTCCCACGACGACGGCATGAAGTCGCGGTGCAGGCTCGTCACGATGATGACGAACCGCTCGAGCCACATGCCGACGTTGATGAACATGCACACCATGAACACGACGCCCGTGCGATGGCGCAGCTTCTTCGACCACATGAGCTGCGGCACGAGGAAGTTGCAGAGCAGCAGGACCCAGTAGGACCACGCGTACGGGCCGTAGTAGACGCGGTTCTTGAGCATGAACCGCTCGAGCTCGTTGCCGCTGTACCAGCCGAAGAAGGCCTCGCAGGCGTAGCCGTAGACCACGACGAGGCCGGTGACGAGCATGACCTTCGCCATGTTGTCGATGTGCCGCATCGTGATGAAGTCCTTGAGGCCGTAGATGGCGCGCAGCGGGATCGTGAGCGTCAGAACCATCGCGAAGCCGGCGTAGATCGCGCCGGCGACGAAGTAGGGCGGGAAGATCGTCGCGTGCCAGCCCGGCAGGATCGAGGAGGCGAAGTCGAAGCTCACGACCGTGTGGACCGAGAGCACCAGCGGCGTCGAGAGGCCGGCGAGAATCAGGTACGCGTTCTCGTAGCGCGCCCAGTGGCGCGCCGAGCCGCGCCAGCCCATCGCGCCCATGCCGTACAGCTTCTTGAGGACCGGGTGCGTTGCCTTGTCACGGAAGGTGGCGAGGTCGGGGATGAGCCCCGTGAACCAGAAGATCAGCGAGACCGACCCGTAGGTCGAGACGGCGAACACGTCCCAGATGAGCGGGCTCCGGAAATTCGGCCACAGCGTCATCGCGTTGGGATAGGGGAAGAGCCAGTAGGCCGCGAGCCACGGCCGGCCGGTGTGGATGACCGGGAAGATCGCCGCGCACAACACGGCGAAGAGCGTCATCGCCTCGGCAAACCGGTTGATGGACGTGCGCCAGTCCTGCTTGAACAGCAGCAGGATGGCGGAGATCAGCGTGCCGGCATGCCCGATGCCGATCCACCAGACGAAGTTGATGATCGGGAACGCCCAGCCGACCGGGATGTTCGTCCCCCAGATGCCGACGCCCTTGAAGAGCAGATAGGTGATCGCGACCATCAGGCCCATGACCAGCGTGAAACCGACCACGGTGAACATGAACCACGACAGCGGCGTGTTCTTCGTCAGGACGAGCGCGACGAGTTTGTCGGTGATCGAGCGATAGTCATGGCCGGGGCCGATGACCGGCGCCGGGATCCTGACGTCACCCTGCTGGTATTCCGTGGCTGCCACGCGTCACTCTCCCTTGGCCCGGGCCGGGGTTTTCGGCTCGAGCGCCGGATTGGGGTTGCGGACGACCGCCAGGTACGTCGTGCGCGGGCGCGTTCCCAGGTCTTCGAGCAGCCCGTAGTTGCGATCCTGCTTGACCCGCTTGACGATCTCGCTGTCCGGATCGTTGAGATTGCCGAACGTGATCGCCTCGGCCGGGCACGCCTGCTGGCAGGCGGTCTGGACCTCGCCGTCACGGATCGGCCGACCCTCGGTCTTGGCGTCGATCCGCGCGTGGTCGATCCGCTGCACGCAGTAGGTGCACTTCTCCATGACGCCGCGGCTGCGGATCGTGACGTCGGGATTCCGCTGCGCGAAGAGTTCCGGCGTCGTGAAGTCGGAGTAGAGCAGGAAGTTGAACCGGCGCACCTTGTACGGGCAGTTGTTCGAGCAGTACCGCGTGCCGACGCAGCGGTTGTAGACCATGTCGTTCAGGCCTTCGTCGCTGTGCGAGGTCGCGGCGACCGGGCAGACCAGCTCGCACGGGGCGTCCTCGCACTGCTGGCACGGCACGGGCTGGTTGTACGTCCGGGGCGCGTCGAGGCTGCCTTCGTAGTAGGTGTCGACGCGGATCCAGTGCATCTCGCGCTGGCGGTAGATCTGGGCCTTGCCGACGACCGGGATGTTGTTCTCCGAGACGCACGCGGCCACGCACACGCCGCACCCGGTGCACGCGTTCAGGTCGATCGACATGCCCCACTTGTTGCCGGTGTACTCGCGTGGAGGAAAGAGCGACAGCGTCTTCGCCGGCTTCTCGGGGCCGAGCTCGGCCACCGAGCGCGGATTGGTCCGGTATTCCTCGGCCTCGACGACCCGCACGAGGTTTCGGCCTTCCATCGCGAAGTGATTCTGCGTGGACGTGATGAGGTAGCGCTCGTTCGTGCGCGTGACCTGCGCGCCGGCGCCAAACCACGGCGCGTCCGACGTGCGCAGGCCAAAGACGTCGTGGCCGAGACCCGTGCCGATGCGGCCCGCCTTGCGCCGGCCGTACCCGAAATGCACCGCCACCACGTCGTCGGCCGTGCCGGGCATGACCCACACGGGCAGCCTGGCGGTCCGGCCGTTGTAGCTGATCTCGAGGATGTCGTTGTCCTCGCTGCCCGGCCGCTCGACCGTGATGCCGAGCCGTTCCGCCGTCTTCACGCTGATGTACGCGACGTTGTCCCACGTGACCTTCGACAGCGGTTTCGGCAGCTCCTGCAGCCAGCCGTTGTTCGCGTACCGGCCGTCGAGGACGGTGGGATCCGGCGAGAACACGATCTCCATGCCGGAGATCACCGTGTCGCCGGTCTCCGCGATCATCGGCACGGGCGGCGCCGGCGGGGCCGTGGCAAGCATCGACGTGCCGGCGAGGAAGCCGTCGTGCAGCGCGCGCCGCCAGAAACGATCGAACGATTCGAACGGCTTGCCGTCCGCGTCGTGCATCGCCCACGCGGTCTTCGTCTTGCCGCCGAACGCGCGGGACCAGTAGTCCTTCACCAGGTCGACCGGCGTGTCCGCCGGTTTGCCGTTCATCGCCGAGAGCACTTCGATCGCCTGACGGCCGTCGTAGAGCGGCGCGATGAGCGGCTGGATGAGCGACACGGTGCCGTCGAACGACCGCGCGTCACCCCACGATTCAAGATAGTGCGCTTCGGGTACGTGCCAGTGACAGAGCTCGGCGGTCTCGTCGTAGTACAGGCCCAGGTGGAAACGGGTCGTGACGTTATCGAGGGCCTTCGCGAAGTCGAGATCGACCGGCGCGTTGAAGACCGGATTGCCGCCCAGGATCAGCAGCGCGTCGACCTTCTTCGCGTTCATGTCGGCGACGAGCTCAGCGAGCGAGGCGGCGCCGTCGGCCGGCGTCGCCACGATTGGCGCGACGTAGGAAACCGTGACGCCGGAATTGCCGAGCGTGTCGTTCATCATGCGCGCCAGAGCGTGCACGGTCGCCGGCTGCCGGTCGCCGGCCACGACGACCGAGCGGCCGCGATGCGCCTTGAGATCGTCGGCGATGGCTTGAATCCAGCGCGCCGCGTCGCCCTGAAGCGCGACGCCGCCAGCGCGGCCGACACCCAGCGCCGCCGCGAGCTCGACGGCGAACTGCCGGACGTCGCGGGCCTTGAGCGGCAGGCGGTGGTCGGCCTTCGCGCCCGTAATCGTGGGCACGGGCTCGATCGCGTAGAGCCGGTTCAGCTCGTCCTGCGGCGTGCCGATGCGGCGGCGTGACGCGAAGTCGCGCGTGTACCGCAGCGCGCCCGGCCCGAAGCCGAGAAAATCGGCGTCGAGCGCCACCACGACGTCAGCCTTGTCGAAGCGATAGAGCGGCGTCGCCGACGGCGCGCCGCCCTGCACCGCGCCAAAGACGGGATCCCACTGATGCCACTTCGCCTCGGGCAGGGCCGCCATGAGCGTCTGCATCTGATCGATGAGCGACGGCGACGTGATCGGCTCGCTCAGGATCCGCAGGCCCTGGCCCTTGAGACCGCGCTGGGAAGTGACGGCCGCCTGCAGCGCGATGAGGAAGGCACCCCACGTCTTGACCTCGCCCCGGCTCATCACCGTTCGCGAACGATCGGGATCGTAGACGGACAGCACGGATGCCTGGCCCCAGACGTCTGTGGCGCCAAGGCTCGCCGGATGCTCGGGGTTGCCCTCGATCTTCGTTGGCCGGCCCATGTGGTTCTCGGCCAGCACGGGCATGGCAAAGCCGCCGTGCGGCATGGCCGTCGCAAAGAACAGCGGCCGCCCGGGCACGATGTCCTCGGGCTGGCGGACGTAGGGGATGATCTTCTCGTCCGGGATGCGCGTGCAGGCGCTCACGCCCGCCAACGCCAGCGACGCGCCCATCAACTTGAGGAACTCCCGGCGTCCCGCCGGGTCCGTGAACTCTGAAGCCTGCGCCGGGAACTCCCGCCCGACGTAGTCGCGGAACTCGGGCGTGTCGGCCAGCTCCTCGAGGCTGCGCCAATACGTGCGGCCCTCGAGGCCAGCCAGTCGCGAACGGATGTCAGCCAGATTCATCGTGTGCTCACGGAGGGAAACATCGGCCCGGGCGGCAGGCCGTGGTCCTCAGCGGTGGCAGATGGAGCAGCTCGTCATGTGCTCCACGCTCGCCACGTTGTAGTCCTTCTTCAAGCGGAGCCCCAGCTCGAGCTGGCTGCCAAACTCCTCGTTCCCAAACCGCACCTTCTTGTCTTCCCGCGGCTGCTCGTAGGCCATGTTGAACACCTGGTCGCGCGGGCGCAGGTACTTCTCCGGCGCGCGATGGCAGTCCAGGCACCAGCCCATCAGCAGCGGCTGCGCCTGGTAGGTCATGGGCATCTGGTCCACGCGCCCATGGCACGTCGCACAGCCCACGCCCTGGTGGATATGGATCTGATGATTGAAGTAGACGAAGTCAGGTAGGTTATTTACCCTAATCCACGTCATTGGCGTGTCATTCCGGAAGCTCGCGCGGACGGGCTCGAGAATGGCCGCGTTCGTCCAGAGCTGGGAGTGACAGTTCATGCAGGTCTTCGTCGGAGGAATCCCGGCGAACGACGACGTCTCGACCGACGTATGGCAATAGCGGCAGTCGAAACCCTCACCGCCAACGTGATGCAGGTGGCTGAACTGGACCGGCTGCTCGACGACCTCGTTCTGACGCGTGAGCCAGGACGATTGCATCAGGATGAGGACGATCCAGCCGAGGAAGGCGACGAGGGCCACGACTCCGGCCAGACTCGCGCGGGCGAGGGCGTTCGCACTTCGGGGAAACAGCTGGCTCATAGACAGGCAGCGGGCGCCCTAAGCCTACATTGATCTGTGGTGTTCGGGGGCACGCGTCGGGTGGGCGACGGCCCGACGCGGGCGCCTATATAATGTGAAACGTTTCACAAACTTGTCAATGGCAACGGCCCGCCCGGCCAGCTGCGCCGGCGGTTGTTCCCGTCGGCCGGAATCGAGTACCGTCCGAGTCCGTGTGCGAGGTCGGCGATGACCGCGATTGAGATTCGGGACGTCACCAAGCAGTTCGACGCCGTCGTGGCCGTCAACCATCTGACGTTGTCGGTGCCGACCGGCTCGATCTACGGGTTCATCGGTCCGAACGGGTCGGGAAAGACGACGACGATCCGGATGATCATGAACATCCTGGTGCCCGACTCGGGCTCGATCGAGGTCCTCCAGCACCCGAGCGAGTCGGAGGTGCGCGACCAGGTCGGCTACCTGCCGGAAGAGCGCGGGCTCTACAAGCGGATGACCGTGCGCCAGGTCCTGCGCTACTACGGACAGCTCAAGGGGCGTTCGCTGAGCCAGCTCGATCCCGCGATCAAGAAATGGCTCGACCGCCTCCAGCTCGGCGACTGGGCCGACAAGAAGGTGCTGGCGCTCTCGAAGGGCATGTCGCAGAAGGTGCAGTTCATCTCGACGATCATCGCCGAGCCGAAGCTGCTGATTCTGGACGAGCCGTTCTCCGGGCTCGACCCCGTCAACGCGGACGCCCTGCGCGACGCCGTGCTCGATCTCAGGCGGCAGGGCCTGACGATTGTGTTTTCGACGCACGACATGGCGGCGGCCGAGCGGCTGTGCGATCGCATCTTCATGATCTTCAAGGGCAACAAGGTGCTCGACGGCACGCTCGACGAGATCCAGTCGAAGTACGGGCAGGACACGGTGCGGGTGCGCACGGCGGGCGGGATGGCCGCGCTCAAGGACGTGCCGGAAGTGGAGATGGTCGTGGACATCGGCAACTTCCAGGACGTCAAGCTCAAGGGCGACTCGCAGGCGTTTCTGCAGCATCTGGCCGAGAAGACGGCCGTCACGCACTTCGAGATCAAGAAACCGTCGCTCCACGACATCTTCGTGCGCATCGCACGACCCACGGCGGAAGAGATGCGAGCGCCTCGGGAGGTCAACTGACCATGAGCCGTATTCTCGTCGTCGCGACCACCGAATTTCTGACGCTCGTCAAGACGAAGGCCTTCATCATCGGCATCCTGATGCTGCCGGTGATGCTGGGCCTGTCGTTCGGCTTCCAGATCTTCGCGGCCAAGCACGCCGACGTGGAGGATCATGCCTTCGCGGTGATCGATCACACGGGCGCGCTCTATCCGGCGATTGCGGCCGCCGCGGAGGCGCACAACCGGGAGTCGGGCACCGGCAAGGATCGGACCGGTCCGTATTTCCTGCCGCGCCAGATCGACTCGGGATCCAAGTCGGCCGCGGACGTGAAAGCCGACCTTTCGGCGCGCGTGCGGCAGAAGGAGCTGTTCGCGTTCGTGGAGATTCCTTCGGGCGTCCTCGACATCAAGTCGACCACGGACGATCAGGTCAACTACTACACGGAGACGCCGTCCTACGATCCGCTGCCCAACTGGCTGAGCGGCGTGCTGCAGCGCGAGATTACCGCCCGGCGGTTCGCGTCGGCTGCCGTTGATCCCAACCTCGTGGCGCAGCTCACGCGGCGGGCGCGCGTGACGACCCTCGGCCTGGTCGAGCGGAAGGCGGACGGCACGGTCAGCGACGCGAAGCAGGTCAACCAGATCGCGACGTTCGCGGTGCCGTTCGGCATGATGTATCTGCTGTTTATTGCCCTGATGTCGAGCGCGCCGCAGCTGCTGACGGCGGTCATCGAGGAGAAGATGAGCCGCATCAGCGAAGTGCTGATCTCGTCGATCACGCCGACACAGCTGATGCTGGGCAAGCTGCTCGGTGTGGCCGGCGTGGCGGCGCTGCTCGCGCTCATCTATCTGGGCGGCGGCGTGTACGCGCTGCTGCAGACGGGCCAGTTCGAGCTCGTGCAGCCGGCGCTGTTGGCCTGGTTCGTGGTGTTTCTCCTGTGCGCCGTGCTCATGTTCGGGTCGGTGTTCGTCGCAATTGGCGCGGCGTGCTCCGACCTGAAGGACTCGCAGAGCATGATGCAGCCGGTCATGGTGTTCCTGCTGCTGCCGATGTTTGCATCGGCCATCGTGCTGCGACAGCCGAACTCGATGGTCTCCGTCGCGGCGTCGCTGTTCCCGACCGCATCGCCGTTCCTGATGCTGATTCGTCTGGCGATGTCTCCGCCGCCGCCGATCTGGCAAGTGGCGCTTTCGGTGGTGCTCACGCTCACGACGACGGCGGTCTTCATCTGGGCCGCGGCGCGGATTTTCCGGATAGGGCTGCTCATGCAGGGCAAGCCGCCGAATCTGCCGGAGCTCCTGAAATGGATCAGGGCGTAGGGCGGCATGCGGAGTGCGACGTGCTCGGTGCTGGGTGCCGGGTGCGTGTGCTGGGTGCTAGGTGCGGACCACGGACGCTCAGATAATTGTCGCGGGCGCCGGTCCGGCTGGCGCGGTCGCGGCCCGAACGCTTGCCGCCGCCGGTCTCCGGACGCTGCTCGTCGACCGCGCGGCGTTTCCGCGCAACAAGCCGTGCGGCGGCGGCGTCAGCACGCGCGCTCTGCGCCGCTTTCCGTGGCTCGATCAGGCGATCGCCGGGATCGACGTCCACCCCATCAAGAAACTGCACCTCGAAGGGCCCGGCGGCTCGGCCGTCGACATTCGGAGCGACGATCCGAGCGTGCTCCTCGTGCGCCGCGTCGAGTTCGATCACGCGCTCGTGCGCGGCGCCGTCGCCGCGGGCGCGACGCTCGTCGAGCGCTTCGAGATCACGCAAGCCGCAAGCGACGCGTCGGGCGTCACGTTCACGGCGCGCGACGGGCGCACGCTCCGCGCGCCGCGAGTCGTCGCCGCCGACGGCGTGCACAGCGTGACGTCGAAGCGGCTCGGCGTCCAGCCGTCATGGCCCGAGGCGCGCCTCGCGATCGACATGATGGAAGAGACGCCGATCGAGACGCTCGCCGCCGCCGAGCCGGACGTCCTCTGGGTCGCGTACGCCTATCAAGGGCTGGACGGCTACGCGTACATTTTTCCGAAGACGCGTCACGTCAACGTCGGCATCGGCTGTCTGCTTCCGCACTTCAAACGGGAGGTCGACGCCGCGCCGTACGAGCTCCAGCAGCGCTTCGTCGGCGCGCTCGTCGCGTCGGGCGCGCTCAGCGGCCGATCCGATCGCAAGCAGTTCACGCCGTTCCTGATTCCGATCGGCGGTCCGCTGCGGCCGGCGTATCGCGGCCGGGTGCTGTTTGCGGGCGACGCCGGCGGATTCGTCAACGCGATCACCGCCGAGGGCATCTACTACGCGATGGTGTCGGGGGAGCTCGCGGGCCGCGCGCTCGCCATCGGCCGCGATCGCGCGGTCGATGCCGGCCCGGTGTACGAGCGGCTCTGGCGCACGGAAATCGGCACCGAGCTCGATGACGCGGTGCTCTTTCAGCGCTATCTTTTTTCGAGCCACGAGCGCGTGGCGCGCCTCGTGCGGGGCGCCGCCGCAGCGCCGGCGCTGGTCGATCTGCTGCTCGGTTACGTCACGGGCGCGATGTCGTATGGATCGTTGAGGCGCCGGGTGATCTTCACGTTCCCCGGCACGATCTGGCGGGTGGCGCGGGACAAATTCAACGCGCGGCGGGCGAGTGCGCCGGCGCAGGAGTGAGTATGCGACGCGTGTGGCGGCTCTGGGCGGTGGCAGTCGTGATGGCGGTGGCCGTGCCGGTCGGCGCGCGCCAGCCGAACGCGCCGGCGCCTATCGCGTACCACGTGACGTTTCCGGCCGCCGAGCATCACTGGATGCAAGTCGAGGTCACGTGGACGGGTCTGGGCACGGCGCCGCTTCAGGCGCGCATGAGCCGAT
>DATIWF010000152.1:0-18695 GCA_035519535.1 Vicinamibacterales bacterium
GCGGCCGCCGGCGGCAGGCCGACGAGGAAGCGCTGGCCGTCGGGCGAGACGTCCCACGGTGCGCCGATCGGTAGGGTGAACAGGACCTTCGGCGCGCCCACCACCAGGCCCGGCCCCGAGATGTCCACAGCGGTGATCGCCCCGGCAGCCGAAAGATAGAAGAGTTCCTTTCCGTCCTGACGCCACCGCGCGTTCGTGCCGCCATCCTTCGTGATCTGCGTGACGGCGCCTGAGGACAACCCGGACGACTCAGGATTGAACGGCCGCACGTACACTTCGAATCGCCCCGACACATTCGACGTGTACGAGACCCACCGCATGTCGCGAGACAGCCGGGCTTCCGACTCGCTCGCCGCCGTCTGGATCAAGGGCCGTGGCGTTCGGGCCCCGTCCATCGGCAGCAGCCACACGTGGCTGGGCGTGTTCGGACTGGTCGACGTGAACAGGACGTATCGGCCGTCACGCGACCAGCTCGTCGTCGCCATGTTCGCGCCGGACTTTGCGAGCGGTTCGTCGGCACCGCTCCCGTCCGACGACCGAACGAAGAGGTCCATCTGCGCGCCATTGCGCAACGAGCCAAACACAATCCGATCGCCTGCGGGGGACCACACGGGGTATCGGTCGATCGCCGGATCGAGCGTCAGCCGTTGCGAGACGCCTCGCGCAAGGTTGACGATCCAGACATCCGCGTTGCCGATCCCAGCCGTCGTGATGGCGTTGAGGATTGCGGCGGCGCGAGCGCCGTCTGGCGCGAACGTCACCGACTCATAAGCGCCCGGGTCGCCGGCCGTTCCCAGTGGCTTTCCCTGCCTGTCGAGCAAGGTGAGCTGCAACAGCCGCGACGCACCAACGGTGGCACCGGCGCGATACGCGAGGACGGAGGTCGTGGCCGAAAAGAATCCGGCGGCACCGAAGTTGCCGACGCCGTCGGCGACCCGGACCGGTTCGCCGGTGAATACGAGACGGCCGGCGTCGAACGGGTGCGCCATCAACCTGCCGCGCTGTAAGTAGACCAACACGCCGGTGGACCGTCCGGTGGGAACGTATATCGTCTGTGACGCCTCGAGCAGGCGCGTCAGGTCCTGGTCGCCGGGAGCGCGATCGATCGACCCGATGAACACGCCGCTGTTCTCAGGGCCGGGCGCGACGCGCAGGTAGAGGAAGTGCCTGCCATCGGGCAGGAAGGCGGCCAGACCGTGAGTGCGTTCGTCACGCGACCGGTCGAGCACCGTGACCGGCAAGGCGCTGCCGCCGGTCGCGGGCACTCGCCGGATCGTACCGGCGCGGTATCCGCCAATCAGGATCGTGTCATCCGCACCCCAGCCACCAGTGCCCATCGAATCGGTGGATTCGCCATCGAACAGCGTGACGACTGGACCGCCGTCCACGGGGGCCTTCTTGAGGGTCTTACCGGCGATGACCGCCACCACGCGACTGTCCGGCGACCAGAACACGCCGCGTGCGCCATCAGTTCCGGCCATGAGGCGGGGTTCCGTCTGATCGAGATCTCTGACCCACACGCGCACGACGTCGTCCGGGCCCTTGGCCGTAAACGCCACACGGCGGCCGTCAGGCGACACGGCGAGCGCGGTCTCGAACGTCGTCTTCTCGGGCGGTGGAATGAGAAAGCGCAGCACGTCGCTCGCAGGCGGCCGCTCGCGGAAATGCACCCACGACAGCGAACCAGTCGCGACGAGGAGCGCCGCCGCGGTGCCCCACGCGAGCCACGCGTGACGCGGGCGTTCCACGGCGATGCCCGTGGATGGCCAGTCGTCCACCTGGCGCCACCAGTCGCCGATGTCGCGCAAGCGGCGCTTCGGATCCTTCTCGAGACAGCTTTTGACGAGCCGCCGGAGCTCCGGCGGCACCGGCGCCCAGTCCGGCTCGGTCTTCATCACGGCGGCGAGGACCTCGGCCACGTTGTCGCCGTCGAACGCGCGGCGGCCAGTGGACAACTCGTAGAGCACGACGCCAAACGCCCAGATGTCCGCGCGTCGATCCGCGGCGCGTCCGCGCGCTTGTTCCGGCGCCATGTAGCCGGCAGTGCCGAGAATCACGCCAGGCTGCGTCATCGCTGGGCTCGTGATCGTGGGCGCGGACGTCGCGTCGAGAGCGAAGGACGGCGCGAGCGCTTTCGCCAGACCGAAGTCGAGGACCTTGACGACGCCGTCGTCGCGGATGCGAACGTTCGACGGCTTCAGATCGCGGTGGATGATCCCGGCCTGGTGCGCGGCGTCGAGCGCATCGGCGATCTGGCGCCCGATCGCGAGCACTTCATCGGGCGGCACGGGCCCCTGCGCGATCAACGCGCTCAGGTCCCGACCCTCAACGAATTCCATCGCCAGGGCACCAGCCTCGAGGCCGTAGATCTGGGCGACGTTGGTGTGATTGAGCGCGGCCAGCGTCTTCGCTTCGCGCTCGAACCGCGCGAGCCGATCTGAATCGGCGGCGACGGACTCAGGCAGGACCTTGATCGCGACGGTGCGGTCGAGCCGCGTGTCGCGCGCGCGGTAGACCTCGCCCATCCCGCCGGCACCTATCGCAGCAAGAATCTCGTACGGACCAAGGCGGGTGCCTGGCGCGAGCGGCATCGGAGTGTGCGGGTATCTTAGCCGGACTGTCATTCTTCGTCAGCCGCCCCGCGCGTGCTGACCGACCCTGCGGTTCACGCGCGAGACGCACGTGTTTTCGCAGGGCGGGTTCGGGCCGTGCCTGGAAGCGTCGCGCACCTGCAAGTCTTCCGGACACCCCGTCCCGTGCGTATCCGAGGCAGGAGACGCCTGCTCTCGAAGCCCTCAGACCTGGAGCGATCATCAATGCCGCAGAGACTCACCGTCGTCGGCCTCTCGATCGTCGCCCTTGTCGCCCATACGCCGGCCGTACGCACCGCGCCCGGCCCGCTTCACTCGAGCGTGAGCCTCACCGTCGACGGATCGTTCAAAGTGAATGCCGCCGGCAATGCGCTCATCAAGAGCGGCCTGATCGCGGCGTTCGACTTCGCGCGAAACAAGTCGCAGTGGCGCTGCTTCGAGTCGCCTGGTGCGTCCGCCTCGAAAGGTCTCACGATCGAGGTGACCATCGACAAGAATGGGACGCACGAGGGCGATGCAACCGTCAACGCTCGCCTGCTTTACGACGGAAATCCGATCGGCGTCGCTCATATTCCCGTCGGAAAGACGATGATCGAGGACGAAGAGACGCGGCCCGGCGTCCTGAAGGAGCAGGCCGTCAGGGCGCTGAACGATGCGCTGGACAATCCGACCTCTCACCCTTGCGATCCCAAGGCCAAGATCAAAGGCAAGACCACGATGGACATGCAGGTGCCACAGGGCAAGATGCATAGTGAGGCCACCATCGAAGGCCAAGGCACACTTCCAATTCTTGCCGACGGATCGTTCTCGGCGACCATCCCGCTGGTCCAGCACAACCTCGGCGCGACCTTGACCGCCAAGGGCATGGCCTGCACATACCAACCGTCTGAGATGCAGTATCAGCTCGTGGCTTCCGGGAATTACGACGATGCCGATGGCACGCTGAAATTCGTGCACATGATCACGCGCAACATCGGCGGCATGACCGGGCAGGGAGTGTGCGTCGCCGACGGACACACGCTGAAGGCTCCAAGCACCCCCGTACCGCAGGCGCCCTCGGAGGACATGGCGCAGTCGATGGATCTGCGCATCGCGCTCGAAGATCACGCGAACCTGACGGTGCCGATTCAGTCCTATCGGTACGTCACGCAGGAGCTCTCGATCGATCTCTCGTTTGGCGGGGCAGCTAGTTCGGCACCCACGGCGTGGCCGCACACCGTCCTCTCACATCCCTGGCTGCCGGCACGCGAGCGGCGATAAGATTGACCTCCGCGCGCGAGCGGATCGTCGCGGGTCGTCATCATCGGCCTCTCGGGCGCCGTGATTGTTGGTCTCGGACATGCCGATACGTCTCTTAGCCATCTCGTCGCGTTGCCGCGGCTGAGTATCGGCAGGCCGCTTTGGCGGTCCTCATGGCTTCATGTGGATGCGGAATCGTATGACGTGCCCCAGCTGCGGCAGTCCGCTCGAGCCGGACGTCCACGTCTGCCCGAAGTGCTTCGCGCGCATCGAGCCGCCAGGCTTCTGGCACAGGGTCCTTCAGTTCTTTCAAAGCGCCCAGGGACCCAGGGGGCCTCTGGTCAAGATCACGAAAAGCATCTCGATCACGACCACGGACAAGGCCGGTGAGCGGCACCAATATCACTCGCTCGAGGAATTGCCGCCGGAACTACGTGCGGAGATCGAAAAGGTGGAATCAGAGGCGCTGAAAGAGAGCGCCAGCGCCTCCTCGTCCGGGACGCTCGCCGCGACATTCCTCAAGACGTCGAAGACCTCGTTGTTCAAGGTGAAGGACGCTGCTGGAAACGAACGCGTGTACCACTCACCCGAGGAGATGCCTCCCGACGTTCGCGCCCTCTTTGAGCGAATCCAGGAACCTGACAAGTAGCCCGCCTGAGGCAAAGATCCACCGGCCCGTTGTGTCTCTGGCATCAGGCCGCGTCCGGCTCCTCAGTTGACCGGGCCAGACGGTCAACTCGAGATGGTCGCGGCGCACGCGCGCCGGTCAGCTAGGATAGATCCCCGTGTCCGCGCTCGCCGGCGTCCTCGAACAATTCTGGGGCTACACGTCGTTCCGCCCGCTGCAGCGCGAGGCGATGGAGGCGATTCTCGCGAGCCGGGATTCGCTCGTCGTCCTTCCGACCGGCAGCGGCAAGTCGCTCTGCTTCCAGGCGCCCGCGCTCGTGCAGGAGGGGCTGGCGCTCGTCGTGTCGCCGCTCATCGCGCTGATGAAAGATCAAGTCGATACGCTCGTCGCCAACGGCATCGACGCCGCCGGCTTCCACAGCGCGCTCGCGCCCGAAGAGCGCGGGTCGATTGCCTCCGGCATCCGTGACGGACGGTATCGCTTGATCTATGTCTCGCCGGAGCGGCTCGTCGGCGAAGGACGCGACAGCTTTCTCGCGCTGCTCGGCCGCCGGGCGCCGCGCTTCGTCGCCATCGACGAAGCGCACTGCATCAGCCAGTGGGGCCATGACTTCCGCCCCGAGTACCGCCAGCTGGCGTCGCTGCGCGATCGCTGGCGGGACGCGAGCCTGCACGCGTTCACGGCCACGGCGACCGGCCGCGTCCGCCGGGACATCGTGTCGCAGCTCGGCCTGCGATCGCCCGTGGAGCTCGTCGGGTCGTTCGACCGGCCGAATCTCGTCTACCGCGTGGTCCCGCGCTCGAACCTCAAGCGCCAGATCCAGAGCATCCTCGCGCGCCATCAGGGACACGCCGGCATCATCTACTGCCTCTCGCGCCGGGAGGTCGAGGCGCTCGCGGCCTGGCTCGTCGAGGCGGGCGTGCGCGCGGCGCCGTACCACGCGGGGCTCGCCGACGAGGATCGCCATCGCCATCAGGACGCGTTCCTCAATGAGGAGATCGACGTCGTCGTCGCGACCGTCGCGTTCGGCATGGGCATCGATCGATCGGACGTCCGGTTCGTGATCCACGCCAATGCGCCGCAGTCGCTCGAGCACTACCAGCAGGAATCCGGCCGCGCCGGACGCGACGGGCTGGAGGCGGAGTGCGTGCTGATCTACTCGGGCGCGGATTTCCTCAAATGGCGCGTGCTGCTCGATCGCAACGGCGAGCTGTCCGAGGCTCGGCGCCGGCTCTTGCGCGACATGGATCGCTACGCCGCGAGCGTCGGCTGCCGGCATCGGCACCTGGTCGGCTACTTCGGCGAGACGCTCGCGAAGGCGGACTGCGGGGCGTGCGACTTCTGCCTTGGCGAGCTCGAGCCGATCGTCGAGCCCGTCGTCGTCGCCCGGAAGATCCTGTCAGCGGTCGCGCGCACCGGCCAGCGTTTCGGGACCTCGCACGTCGTCAACGTCCTGCGCGGCGCGAAGACCGAGCTGACCTCGTCACGCGGGCACGATCAGCTGAGCGTCTTCGGTCTGCTCGCCGCCATGTCGGTGGACGAAGTGCGCGGCTGCGTCGAGCAGATGATCGCGCGCGATCTCCTCGAACAGGTCGGCGACGAGTTCCCCGTCCTGCGTCTCACACCCGACGGTCTCGCGGTGATGAAAGATCCCGCGCGCATGCCCGACCTCGTGCTGGCGCGCCAGCTCAAGCCCGAGAAGGGCACGACGCTGCGCAAGTCCAAGGTGGAAGGCGAATCGTGGGACGGCGTGGACCGCGATCTCTTCGAGCGCCTGCGCGCGCTGCGCCTGCGCGTCGCGCGGGAGCGCGGCGTCCCGCCCTACGTCATCTTTCACGACACCACGCTCCGCGAGCTCGCCCGCCTCAAGCCGGCGACGCTGGACGCGCTCCGCCACGTGTACGGCGTCGGCGAGCGCAAGGCGGGCGACTACGGGCCGATGCTGCTGGAGGAGATCGCGTCGGCGACCCGCCCCGTACGGGACTGACCAGGAGCTTGCTCTTCGGCGTCTCGCCGCTCGACCCGGCGTCGTTCGCCGCCGCCGGCGCGACCATGCTGACGGTCGGCCTCATCGCGGCGTCCGTCCCTGCGATGCGCGCCGCTCGCGTGGACCCGACGTCCACGCTTCGAGCTGAAGACTGAGGAAGAACGGGCGTGCTCCTCATGGCTGGGCCTCGACCGAGGGCCATGGGGTCAGCCTTTTGTCAGTCCGGAGGGAGAACTTGGTGGCGCCTCGATTCGTTTGACGAACGAACGCACGGGAGACGGGGAGGCGTGGCTCTTGCAACGGGCGAGGCGGCCAGCAGTCGACGCTGGTCGATGGAGGAGCTCCCCCCGATGCGATCGACTCTGCTCGCCTGCGTAACAGTCGCCTGTCTGTTCGGCGGCACCGCCGAAGCCGCCCCGATTCTCCTGGGGCAGGTTGTTCAGACGACGTACCTCTTTCCTGACACCTCGACGGTCTATGCGGCTCCAGTCAACGCCACCGTTGGAGCGGGCGTGGAACTGCTCAACTATGCCGGTTTTGCCGACATCGATTTTTCGGACACGAACGTCAGGATCACGACGACCCGGGATGCCGGCATCAATAACGTCGCCTTCGACGGGTTCCGCTTCTTCGATATCTTCGGGACGATCCCGGACAACCTGACCGCGGTCCTCAATCCGGCAACGACCTACGCCGGCTTTACTGCCTCCCGGCTGCAAGGCGGCAATGCGGACACGCTCTTCGTCAACGTGGCGAATCTCCCCGGCTTGAGGGGCCAGATAATCTCGATCGACCTGGTGCCATCGACGGTGCCGACTGTGCCTGAGCCGGCAACACTTGCGCTGCTTGGCGGAGGCCTCGCGACACTCGTCGCCCGCCGCCGCAGACAGTAAGCGTCGAGTTCGACGGGTTCGGCAGGGTCCACACTCGAGCCACACAGCGGGCCGGCTGGAGCAATCCAACCGGCCCGTGGTGTTTTGACCTCCAGACGCTTCCAGCCCGGCCGGCAGTACCATATCTGCGGTCGAAAGGGGGATCACCGATGACACCGAACCGTCTGGGCGCGGCGCTTGCCGTCTTCACGGTCGTGTTCACGCTGTCCTCGATGATCGGCAGGACTGATCGTCCAGCGGAGCCTCTGGGGTGGGACGCCCGGGCGGCCGCCTCGTACCTGGACGGGCGGGCGGAGTGGTGGACGACGTGGCCGAGCGCCAAGCGCGATCACGGGACGTTCTGCATCTCGTGCCACACGACGCTGCCGTACGCGCTGGCGCGTTCCGCCTTGCGCCGCGTGCTCGGTGAACGCGAGCCGTCTGCGCCGGAAGCAAAGATCCTCGGCAACCTGCTCGAGCGTGCGCGCCTCTGGCGCGACATCGAGCCGTTCTATCCTGACCAGACGCGCGGTGTTCCGAAGACCAGCGAATCGCGTGCGATCGAGTCGGTCATGAACGCGCTCGTGCTCGCGCGGTATGACGCCGAGCGGGGCCACCTCAGCGACGACGGGAAGACGGCCTTCGCGAACATGTGGGCGTTGCAGATGAAGGTCGGTCCGCAGTCGGGCGCCTGGACGTGGCTCAACTTTGGCTACGAGCCGTGGGAATCCCCGAACTCGCCGTACTTCGGCGCGGCCATGGCTGCGCTGGCCGTCGGGTCGGCGCCGGATCACTATGCCAGCGCGCCGGAGATCCAGGACCGCCTGGGGCAATTGCGCGCCTACGCTCAGAAACAGTTCGAGCACGAATCGCTGCACAACCGACTGGTCGCGCTGTGGGCATCCAGCGTCGTGCCGTCTGGTCTCCTGACGGCCGAACAGCGAGCGGCGGCACGCGATCAGGCGTTCGCGCTGCAGCAGCCAGACGGCGGGTGGAGCTCGCCGTCGCTCGGACCGTACACGCGCGTCGACCACACCCCGAACGACGCGGCGACCGATGGTTATGCGACGGCGCTCGCGGTGCTCGCGCTCGAGAGCGACCTCGTCAACCCGGCTGATCCGCGAGTCGCGAAAGGGCTGGAGTGGCTTCGCCGCAACCAGGATCGCGCGACCGGTCAGTGGGTGGCCGCGTCGTTGAACAAGAGTCGCCCTCCGGATTCGGATCCGGCAAAGTTCATGAGCGATGCCGCGACCGCCTACGCGGTGCTGGCGTTGACCCGCAGATAGGTTTGGAGCGGCCGCCGAGATCCCGGTCGTGCTAGTCGACGACCCTGAAGATCTCGCGATGGCCGGACTCCACGTGCGGCGTGAATTTCTGGTACGCCGCCTGCCACCGACTCTCGCCGGAGATCTTCGGCATGGTCTGCTCGAACGCCGCGAGGTTCTCGAACGTGAGCTCGCTCACGATGGTGTAGTTCGTGCCGGTCACGTCGGTGAGCACGCGGATGGGCACGGCGGTGGCCTGTCTGGCGATGCCGACGACTTCCTTGTAGGCCTCCATGGCGTCGCGGGCCTTGCCGAACTTCACCGTGAACACGTTGCGGACGATGATCATGAGACCTCCTGTGGGATGAGACGCCTTCCTGGTCGGGGTACCGGCCAATCAAAGCACATCCCGTGCGCCTTGGCGAGTCAGCGCCGTGAGGATGATCCTCAGTAGTGAAAGCGAAAGCGCAGTCCGACGTAGATTTCCCGCGGGCGGCTCCAGTGCGTCCCGCCGAACGTCTCGCTGTTGTCGATGAGCACGCTTTCGTCGAAGACGTTCAGCGCCGTGACGGACAGCAGCAGCGTCGGCCTCAGCTGCAGGCCGGCCGTGACATCGAGCTGGGTGTGGCCCGGCGGGTGGTCAGGGCCCTCGCCGTCGACGAAGCCGTCGTCGGGGTGACTGTTCGCCCGGCTTCAGCGGACGGGTTGGCCGAGACCTCGACGGTCTGCGTGAGCGTCCCGACTTCGAGCTGAACGTGCAGCACCGGTGACGATCCGGACGTGATCGTCACGTTGCTGGACGCCGTCTGGAATCCCTGGAGCGACACTGTGATCCTGTAGTCGCCGACGGGCACTATGGAGTGACGACGCGCGGCGGACGTGCGGCATCTTGTCACAGCGGCAGGCGGACTTTTGTCAGCCGGAACGCGACGAAGGTCCTCGGGGCGCTCGAGATTGTCCCGGCTCTGGGTTTCCGGCTCTCTGGCATGGCGCTTGCTTAATGTGCGTTCCACCTACCTACCTACAGAGGATGAGTACTCCATGCGAAGACTGGCTGTCCACGTTGGGTTGTCCCTGGTCGCGATGTTGTGGCTCGGCGCAAGTTCCGCGTTTGCCTCTCCGTTCGGACCGACGCCGTACCTTCAGGCGTCGGACAGCCCGTTTGCCTCGGTGAACTTCCTTGGCGGCTATTTCTACCTGGAGGACTTCGAGGACCACGCGCTGAACACCCCAGGAGTGAGCGGTAGCCCCGGTGGCGTCACGTCCATCCTGTTTGGCTCGGGCTACCACGACTCGGTCGATGCCGACGACGGCGCGATCGACGGGTCCGGACTGCGCGGAGATGACTGGTTTGATTACGGAGCCACGGTCTCGTTCTCGTTCAGCGCGGCCATCCTCGGCGCGCTGCCGACTCATGCGGGCATGGTCTGGACGGACGGCCCGTTCGGCACGGCAGTCAATTTCATTGCGATTGGATCGGATGGAGTGACCACCGTCTGTAACATCACGGGATCGGGCTTCGCGAACAGCTCTTTCAACGGCGAAACCGCCGAAGACCGCTTCTTCGGCTGCAGCGATCCCGGAGGCATCTCGAGCATGACCATGACGAACCTCTCCGGCGGCGGCATCGAGATCGATCACGTCCAGTACGGTCGCGCGGGGTCGCAGGCCGCTGTGCCGGAGCCTGCCTCGCTCGTCCTGTTGGGATCGGGGCTGGCGGTGGCCGCCCGAGAGTGGCGGAAGAAGCGCCAGGCTCGCTGAAGTCGTTCGCCGCAAACGCGGCAACGTCCTGGCCGGGTGGCTCGCCACCCGGCCTTTTTCTTTCTTGTCCGTCGCCCCCCCATCAATCTTGCGGGCCGGAACAAACGCTGGCGAGCGGTGTCAATCGAGATACGACACCACAGGAGGGACGTGATGACGGGCAGGCGTCGAGCGCGTGGGGATCGTCACCGAAGGGATGCGGCGCGAGGCGATGGCCGGCCGCGACGCTCCGGCGAAGTCCGCTGACCGATGAGGTCCTGTTTCCTGGGGCGATCCGAGTGACGGCCATGGTCGCGATGCTGGTTCTCGTGCCGGTCCTGGCGGTGCTTGTGTCGCGCATTCGGCCGCAGGGGCCGGGATCGGACGTCTTGATCGTCGGGCTGTTCGCCCTCGGCTGCGCCGCGGTCATTGGCGTGCCCGTGCTGCATTGGGCGATTGAGCATCGGCGCACGCGCGCGTGGCAGCTCGGGCTGCTCGGCGGCGTTGCGGGATTGCTCCCACCGGCGTTGCTCCTGACGAGTGGCGCGCTCGGGCTCGCGGGCGACGGCGGCTTCGACTATGTCCGCTGGGTGTTTGCCCACGGCGCGTCGATTCCCTGGTACGGCCTGATGACGTGGTCCGGGTTCTCCGTACTGACGGGGGAGTGCGTCCTCATCGGAATGGCCAGCGGCGCGCTCGCCTCGCTGGGCGCCGCGGGCGAGCGCCATGGCAGGCGGGAACAATAGCGCCCCTCCTTACGCGTGTCAGTGCTTGACCCAGCGGGCGAGGAAGGCCCTCATCTTCTCAGAATCGTACGACGTTCCGTCCTCGAGCGGGCCGGTGCGCTGCGAGACGAGCATCGTGCCGTCCTGGTCGAGCACGAAGAGCCACGGGTACGCGATGATCTCGCCGTAGCGCGCGAGCGCGCGTTCATTCCTGTTCTCGGGGCTGTAGTTCACTTTCAACCACACGTAATGCTTCTCGCGGAACTCGCGCAGATCGGCGTGTTCAACGAAGTAGTGATCGAGGGCGTGGCACCATCCGCACCATTCCCCGCCCACATCGAGGATCACGCGGCGATTGGACGTGCGCGCTTCGGCGAGGGCGTTCTGGATATCGGCGGCGGCATCGCGCCCGGGATCGAACTTCGCGTCTGGGGCCGGCAGCGCGGACTGCGTGACGGCGGCCGCGATCAGGATCGTCGCGATCAGCGCTGTGCGCATGGCAGGCTCCCGTTCAATGCCATCGGCGGTCTCGTCCTGACGCCCCCGTCATTCTTGCACGGCTGCCAGCCGAAGAGGGTCGGCTTCGAGTCGACCGACGACAGCCCCAGGCCGACGCCGCCGCCACGGGCCGCCAGGCGGACCTCGACGAGAAGGGCATCGCCAGGAGCGCGCGCGAGGTTGGAGCGATTCAGCCGGCCCGTGGTATTTCTTACGCGGCGCTGCGAAGACTAACATTTCCACCAGGGGTGACTATCGCCAGCGAGGCCAGGTGGAACGTCGCGCCAGCCGGCCGCGGCCATTGGTCTCACTCTTGCCTCCCTGAACTCCTTCCCCGGTAGAGGAGGCTCCCGATGAGTTCAGCGCGCATGCGCCCGGCCGTCCGAACGGCCCTCTTGTTGAGCGGGCTGACCGCGTTCGCCGTCACACCGGCCTATGCCACGCCGATCTTCCCGGGCGATACGGGCATCATCCCGACCGTCTACCCCGGCGGCGGGCCCGAGCCCCCTATCTTGTTCGACAGCGGCGCGCAGTCGTTCGTCTTCGGTCCCCCCGGCCTCCAGGTCTTCGTCAATTTCCAGGTGGTCGCCTTGCTGGACCCGCTCGCTCCACACCTCTACCCGTGCGGAGGTACCTGCCTCGACTTCGCTTTGGATGTGGAGCTGTCCGGAGGCCCGGCGGGCGCCACGACGACGTTGACGTCGGTCGGGCTCGGGGGCTTTGGCGGAGCGAACGCGTCGATCGACGTCGGATATGTCAACGAGTACGTCACGGGAGTGGCGCCGTCGGGGGTGAATCGCTCCGTCAGCCCGAACAGCGGCGGCATTACGTTCACGTTCAGCTCGGGGATTCCGGTCGGCGGCGTCACGGAGACGATGCTGCTCAGGACCGACCTGACGTCCTGGAATGGCACCATCAATGTGGGATTCGGCGCGAGAGAAGCGTTTCCTATGGGGCCGGTGTTTACGCCGAGCGGAATCGCCTCGGTCGCCGCTCCCGAGCCGGGCTCGCTCGTGCTGTTGAGCAGCGGAGCGCTGCTGGCGTTTCGCCGCAGGATCCGAGCACGGGCGCGGTAAGTCCGCTCCTTTCGAGAGTTCACTCGCTCAACCACGCGACGGGCCGGTTGGAGCGATTCAGCCGGCCCGTGGTGTTTTCGGCAGGTCGAGTCAGGGCAGGCGGTCGTGTCTAATAGGACGCTGAGCCGTCTCCCCCCGCTCGCGTTTCGAAAGCGAGGTCAGAATGAAGCGTCGACACGTCATCGCCGTCCTCGTCGTGCTCACGTCCGTTTGGCTGGTCAGTCTCACCGTTGCGGCGCAGGATCAGGGCAGCCTGAAAATCCCGAACGGCCTCGCGTTTTCGGAGTTCAAGGGATACGAGGCTTGGCAGCTGATCGCGCCGAGCCAGACCGACGAGAGTATTAAGGCGGTGGTCGGCAACCCGGTGATGATCAAAGCGTACATGGACGGGATTCCCGCCAACGGCCGCGCCGTTCCCGACGGCGCCATGATGGCGAAGATCGAATGGTCGCGCCAGCCCAACCCCGAGTCGCCCTACGCCGTGAACGTGCCTGGCGCGTTGAAGTCGCTGGCGTTCATGGTGAAGGACGCGAAGCGATTTGCGGCGTCAGGCGGATGGGGATACGCGAAGTTCGACGCCGATGCGTCCGGCAAGCTGGCGCCCGCCGGCACCGGCTCCGCCTGCGGGTACGCGTGCCATACGCGCGCCAAAGCGCACGACTTCGTCTTCACGCACTACCGTCCACGGTAGGAGGGGCGCCCGTCGACCGCCGGAGCTATTGAGCCGGCCCGTGGTGTTTCATCGCCCGCCCCCGCGCGCTCCGCCGCCACGCGGCGGGGGCCCGGCGAGCTTCGGCAGACTCTCGTGTCCCGCGGCGTCCACCGCCACGATCGCGATGTAGTAGTTGTCGCCCGACTGCGGCACCGTGACTTGATACATCGGCCCGGTCGGCGGGGCCGCCGGAGTCGCGGGCGGACTCCCGGCGCCCGCGGCGCCAGCGCCCGCACTACCGGCGCCCGCGCGTCCACTCCGTCCGCCGCCGGCAGCGCGCGCCGGCGCCGGGACCGCCGGGGCCGGCAATCGGATCGACCACTGGCTGTCGGCCGTCGGTCGCAGCAGCACCCGATACGAGGCCGCGCCCGGCACGGCCGTCCAGGTGACCGCGGTGCCGGTCGGCTGCTGCCCGGCCTGGAAGGTGACCGTCTCGGGCGCTGCCGGCGCTGACGCGATCGAGGCCAGCGTCAGCGCATTCACGCGGGCGACGTTCGCGATGTACGAGGGACTGATCCACTTGAACACGTCCCCGTACTCGATGCCGTTCTCCTCGCGCACCGCCTGGTGCTGGTGTTGTGAGTTCTCGTTGAACTCGCTGAAACGCACGGCCGCGTATCCGTTGTCGAGGAACGACGAATGATCGCCGCCGCGCTGGAAGCGATCCGGGCGGTACTCGAGCACCGCGCGGAAATCCGACAGGTACGCGTCTGCAATTGCCGACGCATAGCGGGCGACCTCGCGCGAGGGCGAATCGTTCTCGAGACCGGCAGAGGCGATGCGCGTGATCTCCTCGGGTGTCGCCTTTGGCGGCACGCCTTGACTGAAGACGCGCACGACTTCTTTGTTCTCGCGGCCGGGCGTCTGATCGCCGCCGACGATGTCGTTGTTGAGCATCGCGACGATGTTCATTCCGGCGGCTCTTGCCGACTCGGCGGCGTGCTTGCTGCCATACAGACCTTGTTCCTCGCCTTCGACGGCGAGGAACATGATCGTCGCCGGGAACTGAAACGGCGCGAGCGCGCGTGCGCACTCCAGCGAGACGACCGTCCCGCTCGCGTCGTCGTTCGCCCCGGGTCCGTCCTGGTCGCCGCCGGGGATCGAGTCGTAGTGACCGCTGACGACGACCACGCGCGTGTCCGTCGGATCCGTCCCCGGCAGCACCGCGACGACGTTGGACATCGTCTGATCCGCGGGAATCCGGTTGCCCTTCGGGACCGGAAACGTGTCGATGCTGACCTTGAGGCGGCCGCCGCTGGCCGCCGAGATCGCCTGGAACTGCTCGTAGATCCATTTGCGCGCGGGCACGACACCGCGCGTCTCTGTGCTCGTCGATTCGGAGGTGCTCGCTCGCGTGCCGAAGCTGACCAGCCGCCTGTCGATGTCGGCGACGCGGTCCGCCGAGATCGTCTGAATGATCTTCGCGAAGCGATCGTCATTGGCGCGCGGCATGCCGGACGACGGCGCCTGCGATGACAATGAGGTCGTGAACACCAGCACGCCGGCGATCGCCGGTCCCGCCCTCCTGATCCGCATACAGCCCCTCACTTCCGCGCCGCTCCGGCCGGCGCTGGGGGCATTCTACGTGACCGCCGACTCCAGGGACGCGAGGTGCCCGGCGAAGATCGCCGCGAGGGTTCCCGGGCGGATCGCGGGCGCGCCAGGACCTTCATGATCACCTCAGGCTTTTCGACGGAGCCACGCTAGCCCAACGGCGGCGCGCGAGCAAGCACCGGAGCCGGCGGGCGCGCGGGCCGCGCGAAATTGGCTCAACCGGCAGCTGCACCGCGATCGTATCTGGTAGGCTGTGCTGCGACGTCCTGCCGATGCGACTCACGTGCGTCGTCGTCGCCGTCATGCTCGTGGCCGGATCCGCTGGAGGGCTGCGCTCCGCGGCGCCGACCTCCGCTCCGGCGGGCACCCTCGCGCTGCTCGATCGCTACGAGCGCGGTGAGCACGAGGCCGTCTTCGCCGAGCTCGTCCGCGCGGGCGACGCGACCGCGGTGCTCAAGGACCTGCAGTCTTCGGGATCCGCGTGGATCCAGGCGCGCGGGTCGGCCGAAGTCCGCCGGCGCCAGCTCGTGGCAGCGTCCTTCGCGCTCGAGGCAGCCGTGCCGCACCTCTGGCCCGAGGACGTCGACCCCCTCGTCGAGTGGGGTTGCCAGCTGATGCGCAAGCGCGGGTCGGCGGCCGACGCGCCCGAGCATCTGTGGCAGCTCGCGTCGGTCGCGATCTTCGGGCGCGCGCGCGACGATGGCCGGTTGGTGACGCGGGCCGGCCCGGGCGCGCCGCTCGGCTCACACGTGCCGCCGCCGCGGCGCGCGATCGACCACATCGCCCACGCTGAGCAGCGCATTCCGGAGGAGCCGCGATTCCGGCTGGCCGAGGCCATGCTCGCCGCGACGCTCGCGGACACCGAGCCGCCGCGCGATGCCCCGTGGATCAGCACCGCCCAGCTGCCGCGCAATTCGGACGGCGCGATGCGGCGGGCCCGCGCGGCGCAGGCGATTCAGCTCTTCGAGCCTCTCATTGAGGTCCCGGCGCTTCGCGCGGAGGCTGAGGTCCGCCTTGGGTATCTGAAGCTCGTGCTGCACGAGTTCGAGGCGTCGCTCGATCACTTTGCCCAGGCGCGCGGGACGGACGATGTCTTCGTCGCCTACCTCGCTCGGTTCCTGAGCGGCCGCGCGCTCGACGCGCTCAACCGCCGCGACGACGCGAACGCGATGTATCGATCCGCGCTCGAGGTCGTGCCGCACGCGCAATCGGCGTCGGAAGCCCTCGCGGCGAACCTGTTCCTGGCGGGTGCGGCCGGCGACGCCTACGCCGCGGCCCAGGACGCGCTGTCCGGCGACCCGCGGCGCGGCGATCCGTGGCACGAGTTCGGGTACGGCGACCGGCGCTTCATCCCCGCGCGCATGTCCGCGCTCCGCGAGGCGCTGAAATGAGTCGGCGCGCGGCCGTGACGCTCCTGATCGTCGTCGCGGCGCTCTCGGCCGGCGCCCGCGCGCGCCAGCGGTCGACGTTTCGGGCGCAGGCGCAGGGCGTGTCCGTCGACGTCTCGGTGCGCGACGGCAACGTCCCGGTCCCCGGTCTGGGCGCGGACGACTTCATCCTCTACGACAATGGCGTCCGCCAGACGATTACCTCCGTCGCCATGAGCGCCGTGCCCGTGGACGTGACGATCTTCCTGGGGACGAACAATCAGACCGCGTCGCGGCAGGTCGAGACGCTCAGCGCCGATCTGCGGCGAATCGCCGCGCTGCTGCGGCCCGAGGATCGCGTCCGGCTCCTGACGCTCGAGAATCAGGTGACGGATGTTTTCGGCTGGCGCCGGAGCGCCGACGCCGGCGCCGGCATCAACGTTCAGATCGGCGGCGTCCAGTCGCTCTACGACGCCTGCGTCCTGGCGCTCATGCATCCACCCGATCCGGACCGTCGTCATCTCATCGTCGCGGTGACCGACGGCGTCGAGTTCGGGAGCGTGGCCGATTCGACGACGGTGCGCGAGATTGCACGGCGGGCGGAGGCCGTGCTGCACCTCGTGGTGGTCACGCCGGTCGGGCCGCCCCCGAGCGCCACGCTCCCGGGTGCGCCGGGGCAGGCACAGGCGATGGCGAATCTCGCCAACCCGGTGCCGAACACGACCGCGGCGGGGTATCTCTTTCTGCGGTCCACGTGGTTCCACGTCATGCCCGACGAGCAGGGGCTCGAGCGGCTGCAGGAAGCCGCGAGGCTCACGGGCGGCACGGTGCGGCAAGGGACGTCGGGAGAGACGCTGGTCGACGCCTTCCGGCGCGCGTTCGACGACTTTCGGCAGAGCTACCTCCTGCGGTACACCGCCGAGGGCGTGCCGCCGGCCGGGTGGCACGAGCTGCGGGTCGAAATATCGAACGGCCGAAAGTTCTCGATCCGCGCGCGTCGCGGCTACGTTGGCGGATGAGCGCCGCGCGTCGCCTTCCGCCCTGGCCCAGAGCCCTCAGTCGCCTCGCAGCTGATAGATCCCCGGCGCGTGCATCGTCGCAAATCCTTCGGCGACGAGCGCGCGGTTGCCTCGGCCGGCGTCCGGCCGCGGGAGGCCGGTGACGCGCGCCAGTTCGCCGCGGACCGTGAGACCCGCGCCCGTCAGAAAGCAGCGGGCGATCTCGCGAAGCGCCACCTCGCGGCCGATGCGCCGCCGCAAGGCGTCCGGGAAGCGGCCGACCGCGAGCGTCCAGATGTACGTGAATGGCGTGTACACCACATCGCCGGGGATCACGATCATCGCTGCCTGCAGCTCGTCGAGCGCGCGAGTGAACGCGCCGCGGTCCTTGACGCCAGATTCGACGCGCAGATCAGCGGTGGCCATCTCCCACTCGTGCCGGAGCACGTGCAGGATGCGGCGGGCCGGCGCGCTGAGCCGGCGGGTCTCGTCCGCACGGCGCAGCCCCCAGAGCGCATGGAAGTATGGAATCATGCGGGGTGCGATGAAGGTCGCGCGTCCGCCGGCGAGCTTGGCGTAGTACACCTTGCCGCGCCGCAGCAGCTCGTCCTTCAGCGTCCAGGCGAGTGAGGCTTCCGGATCGTGCTGCATGTGGCGCGGCATCACCGCGTCGCGCCGGCCGCAGACCGCGACGTAGAGCGACGGTCCGGGACGCCTGGCGTCGGTGAGGCACGCCGCGAATCCGACGTGCTCGACGAACCGCTCGGCGTCGAGCGCCGTCGCGATCGAGCGCGCTGGGTCGCGCCACCAGCGAGTGTCGCGGTGCTCCTCGATCTCGGGCGGGATGGCTGGCTGGGCGCGCATGCGTCCACCGATCCTATCGCCGGGCTCGGCCACCAGCGAGCGGTTGTGTCACAACCGTCCCCGCCCCTCGTCCAATATGTAATGAGGACGGAATGCAGGAGCTCGGTCACGACCCGGCGGAGGACCGGCGGCTGGCGACGGCGGCACAGGAGGGCGATCTTCAGGCGCTCGACGCCTTGGTCCGGCGCCACCAGGCGTGGGTCTTTCACCTCGCGCAGCGGATGTTGTGGAACCGGGCCGACGCGGAGGACGCCACCCAGGAGATCCTCATCAAGGTCCTCACGCGCCTGCACGGCTTCGAGGGCCGAAGCGAGTTCAGGACGTGGCTCTACCGCATCGCCAGCAACCATCTCATCGATCGATGCCGGGCTGCCAAGTCCTTCGACGCGGTCGCGCGCACGCTTGCGGAGATCCCCGACGCCGATGTCCCTGACTCGGGCGTGACGGGAATCGAGCAGCGGCTCCTCGTCGAGGAGGCGAAGATCGCGTGCACGACGGGCATCCTCCTCTGTCTTGAGCCGCGGCAGCGGATGGCCTTCCTCATCGGCGAAGTCCTTGGCGTGACCGACGACGTCGGAG
>DATIWF010000153.1:0-6120 GCA_035519535.1 Vicinamibacterales bacterium
GACCTCGATCTGACGGGTGACCTCGGCGTCGACGCGACCATCGGCCTGCGGCGCGCCGAGGAGCTCTACGACCGGGTCTTCCTCGAGTACGGAGACGACTCGGTCGCGCAGCTCGGCGGCGTGCACCTGGCCTGCGAGGACGTCTCGAACATCCTGACGAAAGTGCTCGAGCGCGGCCGCCTGATGGCGTATCTGGAGCAATCCACGCGCTATATCCCGTACACGTCCAGGCGCGGCGATCGCTGGCGGTACTTCGTGCCGCCGGAGCTCGACGGCCACCCGCTCAGATCGCGCTACGCCGCGACGCTCGACGCGGCGTTCGAGACCTACGCGCGATGGTTCGAGACGATGCGCGCGTGGTTCGAGCGGAAGTACCCGAAGGCGCCGGAGGATTCCGACGGCGTCTACCGCGCGGTCATTCGCGCCAAGGCGCTCGACACGCTGCGCGGCCTGCTGCCGGCCGCGACGCAGTCGAACGTCGGGATCTATGGCACGGGCCAGGCCTACGAGGCGCTGCTGCTCCGGATGCGCGCGCACCCGCTCGCGGAGGCGCGGCAGACCGCGGACCTCATGCTCGACGAGCTGCGGAAGGTGATTCCCGCGTTCCTCACGCGGGTCGACCAGCCGGATCGCGGCGGCCGGTGGACGGAGTACTTCGAGGCGGCGCGCGCCGAGACGCAGCGACTCGCCCAACGGCTGGATTCGACCGCGCCCGTGCCGCCGCGGCCCGAGGTGACGCTCACCGATTTCGATCCGGACGGGGAAGTGAAGGTCGTCGCCGCTGCGCTCTACGCCTCGTCATCGCGGCCCGACGATGAGCTGCTGGCGGCGGTGCAGCGGATGGGTGCGGCCGAGCGGGAGCAGATCCTTCGGGCGTACGTCGGCGACCGCGCGAATCGCCGGCACAAGCCGGGGCGCGCGTTCGAGCGCACGAGCTATCGGTTCGACGTACTGGCCGACTACGGCGCGTTTCGCGACCTGCAGCGCCACCGGCTGCTCACCGTCGACTGGCAGGCGCTCACACCGCGGCACGGCTTCGTCGAGCCGGAGGCCGTCATCGAGGCGGGCGCCGACGATGAGTGGCAGGCGGCGATGGAGCGGTCGGCCGGTTTGTACGACGCGCTCGAGGCGGAGGGCTTGGGAACCGTGGCGCAGTACGCGGTGTCGATGGCGTACCGCGTGCGGTTCGTCATGGACATGAACGCGCGTGAGGCGATGCACGTGATCGAGCTGCGCACGGCGCCGGCGGGGCACCCCGCGTATCGCCGCGTGTGCCAGCAGATGCACGCGCTCATCGCGGATCGGGCCGGGCATCGCGCGATCGCCGCGTCGATGCGCTTCGCGGACCACTCGACGGTCGAGCTCGAGCGGCTGCAGGAGGAGCGCCGGCTCGAGGCGAAGCGGCGCGCCCGCGCATGACGCCGCTGCTCACGCACCGCGTGGCCGTCCGGTTCCGCGATTGCGATCCGCTCGGCCACGTCAACAACGCCGTCTATCTCACGTATCTCGAGCAGGCGCGGTTCGTGCTGTGGCGCGCCCAGATCAACATGGTGCAGCGCGTCGCCGGCGGGCCGCGCGGCGAGGGCATCATCCTCGCGCGCGCCGAGCTCGATTTCCGCGCGCAGGCGCGCTACGGCGACGAGCTCGACGTGCGCATCGCGCTCGCGGGGTTCGGACGGTCGAGCTTCACGTACGAATACGAGATCGTGAACGCGGCCGCGGGCCGGCTGGTCGCGAGCGCGAAGACGGTGCAGGTATGGTTCGATTACGACCGCGAGCGGTCGGCGCCGCTGCCCGAGACGATCAGGCAGCAGCTCGTCGTGCCGGTGGGCTGAGGCGGGGTGAACGGCGGCTCATCGGTAATCGAGAATCGGGAATCGGCAATCGAAGGGCCATCGATGATCGATCATCGACATCGACGATCGATCATCGACATCGAAGCATCGGGCATCGACATCGAACATCGAACACCGGGCATCGACATCGACGATCGGACGTCGACGTCAGCCATCGGGCATCGAGTGAGCCGCGCGAACGGAGTGGGGAGGACGGGGCCCCACGAGTGAGCGCGTGAGGGGGGTGCGGCGGGGACAGCGTCCCCCCGCAATTATTGATGACCACGATCTTCGGCAAGGACACGTGTCCGTACACGCAGGCGGCGATCGAGGACTACGAGCGGCGGCAGGTCGCGTTCGAGTATGTGAACGTGAAGAAGAGCGCCGCGGATCTCGAGCGCATGCTGAGCTTCAGTAACGGCCAGCGCCGGGTGCCGGTCATCGTCGAGGACGGGAAGGTGACGATTGGCTTCGGCGGCACGTGAGGCGTGTGACGCGGCCCGGCCGGGCGCCGGGCGAGGCGACTTTGTTCACGAGGTCGGATGGCGCCACTGCGCGCGGCGGCGATTCGCTCGTAACCCGCTGCGTACACGAGCATTATGAAAATCCCTTGACAGATTGTGAAAATTTTCACATAATTAACTCACGGTCGTTCCTGGCCCCATTCTGCAGAACACGACCCTCGCGACCTCCTTTCCCCGGAGGCCGCTTGTCAGCGCAAGACCACGGGCTCGCCAACAATCTGCTTCCTCTTAACGTGCTCTTCCTGAAATTCCGGGGCCAGGAACGAGCTTTCTTCTCCAGACAATAGACGCTTGTCGGTACGTCGGGTACGTCAGGTTTAAGGAACCTGCATTTCAGTCAACTTCTCTCTCCCGAACGAAGCTGGCCAGCGTCAGTTCGTTCCTCGAACCCGACGTACCTGACGTACCCGACGTACCCGACGTACCCGACGTACCTGACGTACGATTACGCCCGGTGATGACCGAGCCCCTGCGCGTTCCCGCCGGCAATCCCGGCGCGATGACGGGCGACGGCAACAACACCTGGCTGATTGACGGCCGGGAGCCCACGCTCATCGATGCCGGCGTTGGCCTCGCGGCACATGTCGAGGCGATCGCGCGCGCGCTCGACGGGCGCGTGCTCGCGCGCGTCCTCGTGACGCACGGCCACGCCGATCACGCCTCCGGTGTGCCGGCACTGCGCGAGAGGTGGCCAGCCCTCGAGGCGTACAAGTGGCCCACGGCCGGCGAGACGGGCTGGCGCGATCTCGCCGACGGCGAGCGCCTCGTCGCCGGCGACGCTGATCTCATCGTGCTTCACACGCCGGGCCACGCGATCGACCACGTGTGCTTCTGGGATCCCGCAAGCCGCGCGCTCTTCGCCGGGGACATGGTCGTCGAGGGTACGACCGTGATGATTCCCGCCGGCAAGGGCGGGAGCCTGCGCGACTACCTTGCGTCGCTCGAGCGGCTGGCCGGGCTCAATCCGCGCGTGATCTACCCCGGCCACGGGCCGGTCGTCGATCGCCCCGTCGATCTGATTCGCGAGTACGTCGCGCACCGCCAGATGCGCGAAGCGCAGGTGCTCGCGTGCCTCCGCGACGGCATCTCCGATCCCGACGCGATCGTCGCGCGCATCTACGGCGAGCTGTCCGACCCCATTCGCCGGGCGGCGCGGATGACGGTCGAGGCCCATCTCGAGAAATTGCGCGGCGAGGGATTCAGTCCGAACTTCTGACTTCTGCCTTCTGACTTCTGACTTCTCACTTCGTCAGGCCGGCTGCCATCCAGGCGGCAGCTGTTTGGCGCGCGAGGGCGCGCTCTCGGCCTTTGGCAGCGCGTCGCGGACGACGCGCTCGAGCTCCTCGAGATACGCGATGAAGCGGCGCCGGCCGTCGGGCGAGAGGCGCGCCAGCGTCTGCGGCCGCCGCTCTTCGAATCCCTTCCACACCTCGACGAGGCCGGCTTCGCGCAGGACCTCGAGGTGACGGCTGAGATTGCCGTCCGTCAGCGCGCACAGCGCGCGGAGGTCGCCGAACTTCAGCCCGTCGGGGTGCGCGACGAGGGACGTCAGAATCCCGAGTCGCGCCTTTTCGTGCAGCACGCGGTCGAGTCCCGCGTAGGCAAATCGTCCCGTGCCCGCGCGCTCGCCGTTGTCACGCTTTCTCGCCATGGTCCTCGCCTCGATCGTCTTCCGCGCGCTCGGCGCGCGCTCGCATGCGGTCCGGACGCTCGATGCTCCAGTAGAGCGCCGCGGCCGCGAACAACTGACCGACACCGAATGTCCCGCCTATGGCCCATGGCGACACGAACGGCGCGTCGGGGGCGCGCCAGAGCAGCACGAGGCCGGCCGTCCAGTAATACAGTCCGACCCAGCCGCTCGCGCGCGGCACGAACGGCCGCGCCGCGAAGATGGCGACCCCAAAAAGCAGCGCCCAGAAACCCGGCAGCAGGCTGATGAGCGCCGGGTCGAGCCGCACCACGGCGCCGGTGGCGGCCGCGCCGGCGACGAGCGCCGGCAGGAACTGTCCGACGACCTGTCGCGATCGGCGTCGCTCGGCCGGCGTGGCGCGCACGGCGTAGCGCCACACGATCTCGGAGCAACCGACGATGAGCGCGACGACCCCGACCCCGAGCCAGTACACGGTGAAGCCCCAGGCATCGGCGCGGGACCCGGGCGCCGACGGCCAGGCGGCCGCGAAAAACCCGATCAGGGCCGAGCAGGCGACCGGCAGCGACCGCCAGCCGCGATAGACCTCGGTCTTCGCCAGCTGTTCGTGAATCTCGGCGATCTGCTCGAGCGCACGGGAGTAGTCAGTCACAGACGGGCTTCTATGACTTTGCATCACAAAGCCTGGCGCGTCAAGTATCCTGCCGCCGCCATGCTGGAGCGCGTGTTCCACTTGAGGGAACTCGGCACGACCCCGCGCACGGAAGCGGTCGCCGGCGCCACGACGTTCCTGACGATGGCGTACATCCTGTTCGTGCAGCCGGCCGTGCTCGGAGCGGCGGGGATGGACCGCGGCGCCGTGCTGACGGCGACGTGCCTCGCGTCGGCGGTGGCGACGCTGCTGATGGCTCTCCTCGCCAACTACCCGATCGGCGTTGCGCCGGCGATGGGGCACAATTTCTTCTTCGCCTTCACGGTCGTCGTGGCGGGCGGCACGCCGTGGCCCGTCGCGCTCGGCGCCGTAGCGATCGCCGGCGCGCTGTTCATCCTGACTGCGGGCATCGGACTGCGCGAGCGTGTCATCGTCGCGGTGCCCGACTCGCTGAAGCACGCCATCAGCGTCGGCATCGGCCTGCTCATCGCGTTCATCGGCCTCGAGTGGAGCGGCGTGGTCGTCGCCGCGCCGGGCACGCTCGTGGCGATCGGGAAGCTGACGACGCCGCCGGTGCTACTCGCGCTGGCGACGCTGGCGGTGATGGCGATGCTCCTCGCGCGCGGCGTCAAGGGCGCGATGCTCATCGGCATGATTGGGTCGGCGATCGCGGCCTGGGCGTTGGGGCTCGTGAAGTGGACGGGCTTCGTGAGCGCGCCGCCGTCGCTCACGCCGACGCTGTTGAAACTGGACGTGCTCGGCGCGCTCCGGCCGAGGCTGTTCGACGTCGTCCTCGTGTTCCTTCTGCTGGCGCTGTTCGATTCGATCGGGACGCTGATTGCGGTGGCGGGCCGCATCGGGCTTGTGCAGGGCGGCACGCTCCCGCGAGCGCGGCAGGCGCTGCTGGCTGATGCGATTGGCACGGTCGTCGGCGCGACGCTCGGGACGTCAACCGTCACGGCGTACATCGAGAGCTCGACGGGCGTCGCGGCCGGCGGACGGACGGGGCTCACGAGCGTCGTCACCGCCGCCCTGTTTCTGGCGGCGCTCTTCTTCTATCCGCTCGTCAGCATGATTGGCGGTGGCGTGCCGGCGGGGAACAACGTCGTGCTCTATCCGATCGTGGCGCCGGCGCTGGTGCTGGTGGGCGTGATGATGATGGAGAGCGTGCGGCACATCCCGTGGGACGATCTCACGGAGGCGATCCCGGCGTTTCTGACGCTCGTCACGATGCCGCTGGCGGTGAGCATCACGAATGGAATTGCGTTCGGGTTCATCTCGTATGCGCTGGTCAAGCTCGCGACGGGCCGCGGGCGGGAGCTGCACTGGCTCGGGTACGTGTTTGCGTTGGTGTTGGGGACGGGGCTTTTTTCCACAGCTTGGCGTTAAGAGGGGACGGAGGTCCGAAGGGCAAATGCCCTCCGGACCTCCGTCCCCTCTTACAATCAAGCTGTGGAAAAA